>JBILLJ010000099.1:0-34638 GCA_044376125.1 Sandaracinaceae bacterium | reverse complement strand
GGAGGCTTCCCGTCACGCCCGACACTTGGATGGTCGCGCTGGTCGCGTAGTTCGTCTCCTGCGAGCCCGCCGTCCCGTTGATGTACGTCAGCTCGCTACTGCTGGAGGTGATGAGAGACTCAGCACTCGAAGCGACGTGCCCCCCCCCCCCGTTTCGAAGGTGATCCCGTGACATGAAATCAACGCGAGCGAGGAGAGCCCCGCCAGTACACGCGTCCAACCAACTCCGCCGCCCATCTCGACCTCCCTGAACCGAGCGCCGAATGTGCGTCGAGGGGGACTCATCGGTCAAGGCCCACCGTGTGACGTTGGCGAGGAATCGCGATGGACCTCTGGCATGATGGATCGATGCTTCGTCTCGCGTGGTCGATCGGGTCGTGGTGGGCCGTGGGTGTGCTCGTGTCGTCGTGCACGCAGGCGGGTGGTGACGACGCGGGGCTGGACGCGCATCGGGTGGGGCTCGATGCGGTCGTCGAGGACGCGGGCGTCGTGGCGGCCGACGATGCCGCGTCGGTGGGTGAGATCGATGCGGATCGCGACGCGGGGGCGCGGGCGGAGCCGGCGTGTGCGGGCAGCCCTCAGCCGACGCGCCTGCGCATCGTGAACGCGTGCGACGAGCCGATCTGGATCGAGCGCTCGGACAACGTGCCCGACGCGCCGAACGTGCGCCTCGGGCCGGGCGAGTGTCACGACGTGCCCATTCCCGACGCGGCGCTGGCCTCGACGCGCTTCTGGGCCAAGACGGGCTGCGCGCCCGACGGCACCGACTGCGCGATCGGTCAGAGCGTCGCGCCGTGCCCGGCCGGCGGCTGTCATCCACCGATCGAGTCGAAGCTCGAGGTCACATGGGCCGATCCGATCGCGTGCCCCGCGAGCGGCGCGCCCGCCGACTGCGTCACTTGGTACAACGCGAGCCAGGTGGATGGGTACACACTGCCCTTCCGCATCGTGCCCAATGGCCCGGGCGCGGACGAGCCCGGATGCGTGGTGTCGGACTGCGGCGCGCTCGATCTCGCAGAGTGTCCGAGCGACGAGGACCTGAGCGAGGGCGGCGCCTACCCCGAGCTCGCGCACGTCGATCTGCGCGTCTTCGATCCGCGCGATCCGAGCCGCGTCATCGGCTGCATGGCGCCGTGCAAGCGACTCAACTACCCGGCGCCGTGGGGCCTGGGCGCACCCGAGACGACGTCGCCCACCGTCGACTTCTGCTGCCCCACACCGCCCATCACGCCCGAGGCGTGCACGGCCGGTCCCGTCGCACGCACTGACTACGTGACGCGCCTCCAGACGATGTGCCCCAGCGTCTACTCGTACGCCTACGACGACGCCGACGGCCTCCACACGTGTCCGGCGCAGACGCGCTTCGAGCTCCGCTTCTGCCCCTGACGTTGGCGGAGGGTCCGTGCGCCCGTGTCCGCCCGGGCACGGCCGCGGCGCCACGTCGTGATCCACGAAAGCGCCTGGTTCGCGGGCTCACGCTGTGTGGCACGAGACGTGAAAACTGCGCGCGCATGCCTCGCTCGGTCGCGTCTCGTCCGCTCTCGATCCTCGCGCTCACGCTCGCCGGCTGTGGAAGCGCCACGCCGCGCTCGGAGCTCGCCGGCTCGGAGCGCACGCCGGACGCGAGCGAGCCGGGCGACGCGACGACGACGGCTCCGTGCGTGGGCGATCCGCGCTGTCAGGTCCTGGCGCGCACGGCGGCAGGCACCGACGCGGCGGGCGTGGCGCTCTTCGTGATCGAGACGAGCCGCGGCGCTCGCTCGGTCGTGACCGGCGAGCCCATCGAGGAGCCGAGCGACGACGCCGAGGTGGCGAGCGACGACGCCGAGGTGGCGAGCGAGCCCACCTGCGAGCTGCACGAGTATCACCTCGAGCGCGCAGGCAGGTTCGAGCGCGTGCTCTCGCTCTGCAACGACGGCTACGGCGCGGCAGGCGTGGGCGAGGACACCGTGACGATCGACACCAACCGCCTCGTGCACGAGCAGTACGATGGATCGTCGTGGCGGTGGGCGACGCACACCGAGGAGCAGCTCGTGCCGCGGAGACTCCTCCGCGCGACCTCGAGCGGCCACTGGACCCTCGGCCCTAACTCCGAAGACCGGAGCTTCGACGTGGATGCCTTCACCGGCCTCGTGAGCTGGTACTCGCCGGTGTGCGGCTCGGAGCAGGAAGAGAACATCGAGAGCGACGTGCCCGAAGGGCAGCTGCGCGCGTACGTGATCGTACCGAGCGTCGCGCTCGACCCGCGGTTCGATCCGGCCACGACACGCGTGACGTCGTGCGGCACGCGTGTGGATGCGACGGAGGCGAGCTCGCTCCTGCTCTCGGGCACGCGAGGGCAGGCCGACGACGCGTGGCTCGAGGTCGTGGCGACGCGCGAGCACGAGGTGATCGTGCTCGTGCACGACGATCACTTCGTCGCGGGGGACCAGCTCGCGGTGCACGTCGGACCGAGCGCCTCGGGCTACATGGACCACTGCCTCGAGCCGACGAACGAGCACGTGAGCGTCGTCTTCGAGGCGAGCTCGGGCGCGGTGCTCGAAGGCGATGCGGCGGCGATCGGCGCGCGCACGGGCAGCGCGCCGGACGGCCGCTTCGTGCGCTTCACCGTGCCCGAGCACGGCGCGGTGACCGTCGCGTACACCGACGCCGACGAGCGCGGCGTCGAGCGCACCTTCTCGACGAGCGCGCTGCGCGAGGGCGACACGCACTCCCTCGGCGCGATCGGCACGGCGCTCGACGGCCTCGAGATCTCGTGCAGCATCGAGGAGGGCGCGCTCGTGCGCGTGATCCACGATCGCGCCGCGTCCTCGTCGTGGGCCGAGGAGTGACCCGCGCACGACGCAGGGATCGAGCCGCGTCGGCCCGCCGTGAGCGTCGCTCCAGATCGATCAGTAGACGGTGCCGTTGCGGATCGGCGTGAGCGCTTCGTCGAGCGCCCGGACCATGTTGCGGGTGAGGTCATCGAGCAGCGGATGAGGTCCCTGCGGGGCGACCTCGGCCGAGCTGCGCACGTCGAAAGGGATGCCGCCGAGGATCGTGCCGTGCTCGACGCCGACGAGGAGCGCATCGCCGACGAGGTGACCGCCGGTGAACTCCGCCGCGGGCGTCCCGGGCTCGAGCGTCTCGCCCGGCCGCGCGAGGTGGATCGCGGTGACACCAGGCGCCTCGAGCTCCCACACGCGGATCACGAGCAGGTAGTCGATGCCCACCACGTCGTCGATCACGCGTGCCACACCGTTGCGTGCCGCCTCGATCGTCTCCGGCGTGCTCTCGAGCGCGCCCACGCCGTACTCGAGCACGCGCAGGGCGCGCGGAACCTGCGGCGTCATGCGCTCGAGCTGCGAGTGGCGATCGGCCTCGCGCAGGTGCTCGAGCTGATCGAGCTCGAGAAACATGGCGTTGCCGCCCGACTCGAACGCCAGCTGGACGCCACTGGGCAGGTGCACCTCCGTCGCAGCGGGAGCCGCTCGGAGAGCGGGGGTCAATGCCTCCAAGCGCGCGAGCTGCGCCTCGAGCGGTCCGCGGCCCGCGTCGCGCACGACGGCTCGCCCTGAGCACGCGCGAGGCGACGCGACCCCACACTGCGCGGATTCGCAGGCGCGACATCGTTCGCGAGGCTGCTACCATCGGCCTCCCCGCTTTCGAGCACCCTTTCCAGAGACCCATGGCCGACGAACAGAAGACCACGCCCGCCACGCCCGTGCGCAAGGTGCCGATCGCTTGGGAGGCGCTCGAGGACGCCTTCGAGAACAACGCGCCGGCCGTGCACTCGTACCTGCACCTCGATACGGGCGAGGTCGTGCGCATCGTGGACGGCGTCGCCGATCCCGCGATGCACCAGCGCGTCTCGACCGACCCGACCTACCTCCGCGTCGATCCGGTGAGCTCGCGCGAGCAGTACCGCTGGATGGAGCGCTTCATCGCGACCGTCGAAGAGGGCGAGCTGCGCGACAAGCTCGTGCAGGCGATCGACGGAAAGGGCGCGTTCCGCCGCTTCAAGGACGTGCTGATGACCTTCCCGGTGGACCGCGAGCGCTGGTTCACCTTCCGCTCCGAGCGCCTGCGCGCGTGCATGGAGCAGTGGCTCGGCGCGCACTCGATCGAGGCCGTCGCCCGCACCGAGTGGCACGTGCCGACCGCGGACGAGATCACGAAGCCGCCCGAAGAAGAGAAGCCCGCGCGCCGCGTGCGTGCGCTCGCGGCCGAGCAGCAGCGTCGCCGCATCCAGGAGCTCGCCGAGCTCCTGCCCGCGCGCGAGCTCGACGCGGCCGTCGCGTTCCTCGAGTTCCTCCGCGAGCGAAAGCACCTTCCGCGCACGCGCATGAAGGTGGATGGCGAGCGCGAGCACGAGGGCGATGCGCCCGAGCCGCAGGAGTGACGCGGAAGGCAGCGGGGGCGCGATGTCGGCCCAGACGAGCGTGCGGCGCGGCCTGAGCGGGCTCGTGCTGTCGTGCGCGCTCCTCGCGAGCCTGCTCGCCCCCGGCCGAGCCGAGGCGCAGCGCAGGCCCGCGGAGGCGCTCGTCGCCGTGGTGGGCGGCCGCACCCCAGGCACGGGCACCGACGTGGTGCTCCTCTCGGACGTGGAGCTGGTCGCGGCCATCGCGCTGGCGCGCGGGGGCGATCGCGAGGCACGACCGACCGAGCCCCTGCTCCAGGCGGCGCTCGATCAGGTGATCGGCGAGGTGCTCATCCGCCGCGAGGCGAGCCGGCTCGGAGCAGTGGCCCCGACGCCCGACGAGATCGCCCGACAGCGCGACGCGATCGAGCGCTCGATCGGTGGGCCCGCGGTGCTCGACGCGCTCCTGGGCCGCATCCACGCCGAGCGCGCGGAGATCGACGTGCTCGCGGAGCGGCGCGCGGTGATCGAGCGCTTCCTCAGCGCGAACCTCGAGGGCGCGGCAGACGTGACGGAGGCAGACGTCGAGGAGGCGTACGCGGAGGCGAGCCATCCGTTCGCGGGTCGGCCGCTCGAAGAGGTCCGCGAGGCGCTGCGTGCGTGGCTGCACGTGACCCTCGTCGATGCGTACGTGGCGCGGTGGCTCTCGACGCTGCGGGCCCGCACGGAAGTGAACGTGTTGCGTCCGTTCGTCGCCGCCCAGAGCGCGACGCCGGGCACGAGGAGCGAGGCGAGCGATGTCGGCACCCGGTGAGGGAAACAACCTGCGCGTCGTCGTCGCCGCGCTCATCGGCAACCTGCTGATCGCGATCTCGAAGTTCGTGGCGGCGTTCTTCTCGGGCTCGATCGCCACGCTCGCCGAGGCGGTGCACAGCGTCGCCGACACCGCGAACCAGGTGCTCCTCGTGGTGGGCCTGCGCCGCGCCGAGAAGCCCGCCACGCACCTCCACCCCTTCGGCCACGCCGTCGAGAGCTACTTCTGGCCCTTCATGGTCAGCATCCTGATCTTCCTCCTCGGCGGCGCCTTCGCGCTCTACGAGGGCGTGCACGATCTCGTGAGCTTGTTCGGCGGCGCGCACGAGGCCCAGCACGGCTCGCGCCTCTGGAGCTACGGCGTCTTGGGTCTGTCGTTCGTCTTCGAGAGCTACTCGTGCTCGGTCGCGTACGCGGAGTTCAAGAAGACCAAGGGCGAGCTCTCGTTCCGCGAGGCGCTCATGCGCAGCAAGGACCCGACGATCCCCGTCGTGCTCGCGGAGGACACGGCCGCGCTCTTCGGTCTCGGCATCGCGCTCGTCGCGGTCGGTCTCTCGGACCTCACGGGCTGGGCGGGCTGGGACGCGATCGGCTCGACGCTGATCGGCGTGGTGCTCGGCCTCGTCGCGTGGTTCCTCGCGAGCCGCACGCACTCGCTCCTGCTCGGCGAGGCGGCCTCGCCGGAGGACCGCACGAAGGTCGAGACGATCGCGCCCACGGTGCCGGGCGTCGTGCGCGTGACGCAGCTGCTCTCGATGCACCTCGGCCCCAAGAACGTGATCCTCGCGCTCAAGGTGGAGATGGCGCGCGATCTCGACGTGCGAGGCGTGGAGCAGACCATCGACGCGCTCGAGAACCGCATCCGCGAAGAGCTCCCGCAGATGCGCTACATCTTCGTCGAGCCCGACGGCGACTACGCCGTGCAGCTCGACCCGAACCGCCCCCTCGACGACGAGGAAGCCTCCCGGAGGGCTTCGAAGCGCGAGGCCGACTCGAGCGCCACGGCCCGATGAGCGGAGTCGTCGTCCGCGAGCTCGGGGAGCGCGACGTCGAGGGCGCGACGGCGCTCGGGCAGCGCTGCTTCGTCGGCACCGAGCGCCCCGAGTTCGCGTACGAGCTCGTGCGCCCGATCTCGCGTGCGTGGGTGGCCGTCGAGGCGAGCACCGTCGTGGGCTACGCGCTCGGCTGGGTGGTGGCGGGCGAGGCGCAGCTGATGTCGATCGCCGTCGACCCCGCGCAGCGCAGCCACGGCATCGGCCGCGCGCTCCTCACGCGCTTCGTCGAGGCGATGACCGAGGAGAACGTCGAGCAGATCGTGCTCGAGGTCCGCGCAGGCAACGCGGCCGCGCGGGCGCTCTACGAGGCCTTCGGCTTCGAGCCGCAGGGCACGCGCAAGGGCTACTACGCCGACGGCGAAGACGGCGTCCTCTACCGGCGCAAGCTCTGATGCATCGCGGCTCCGGCGCCGCCGGGGGGAGTCGGCAACTCCCCCCCACTCCCCCCTGCTCGACGCTCCCCAAGCCTCGCTTTCTCGCGCGCTCCTGGGGTTGCTGCGCAACCCCGCCGCGGGGCGCCCCACGAGACGTGGCGCCGAGCGTCCCTCACGCTCTCAGCTCGACAGGAGGCCGGCGACGACGATCCAGGCGAAGGCCACGAGGAGCACACCTGCCGCGATGCCGAGCGGGCGGAAGCCGCGCGGGCCGAGGCGGTCGGCGAGGTGCATGCCCGCGAACGCGCCCGCGAGAAAGGTGACGAAGGTCGTCGGTGTGGTCGGATAGCCCTCGCCGAACGCGAGGAAGAGGCCGTAGTTGACGAGCAGGCCGAGCGATCCGCCGGCGACCCAGCCGAAGACCGTCGTCATGCGCGCCTTGAGCTCGCTGCTCGCCTCCGGAGCAGGCGCCTCGCGTGTGGGCGCCGCGGTCTTGTCGTCGGCCATGGGCGATCACTACCCGACGCGCGCGTGGAAGGCACGGCCGCACCGTCCGGGCGGTGCCGGGGAGGCTTGCCAAGGCAGGGTGGGCGCACCAAGAAGGGGCGCCGCCGGGGAACCGGCGAGAACAGTCAGCTTCTCGCGCAGCGCGCGAGACCGGAGGTGGTGTCCATGGCCGTCGCGATCCAGAAGCCCGCGCCCGACTTCGAGGCCGAGGCAGTCCAGGGGCTCGAGTTCACGAACGTCAAGCTCTCGGCGCTCAAGGGCAAGTACGTCGTGCTCTTCTTCTACCCGCTCGACTTCACCTTCGTCTGCCCGACGGAGATCATCGCGTTCGACCAGAAGCTCGAGGAGTTCAAGAAGCGCGGCGCCGAGGTCATCGGCGTCTCGGTCGACTCGAAGTTCTCGCACCTCGCGTGGAACAAGCAGCCGCGCAAGGAAGGCGGCCTCGGTGGCGTGCGCTACCCGCTCGTGGCCGACATCACCAAGAAGATCGCGCGCGACTACGGCGTGCTGTTCGAGGACGGCGACGACGCGGGCCTCGCGCTCCGCGGCACCTTCGTGATCGACAAGAAGGGCAACGTGCGTCACGCGACGCTCAACGACCTCCCGCTCGGCCGCAACATCGACGAGTACCTCCGCCTCATCGACGCCATCGACTTCAACGAGAAGCACGGCGAGGTCTGCCCGGCGAACTGGCACGCGGGCGAGGACGGCATGAAGGCCGACCCGACGGGCTCGCAGAGCTACTTCCAGAAGCACGGATGAGCTCTGTTTCTGCGCCTTCGGCGCGCTGGGGGCTTGTCCGCCAAGCGGCTCGCGGCTCCTGACACGAACGGCCCCGGGTTTCTCCTCGGGGCCGTTTTCTTTCGCCATCCCTGCGCGATCCACGACGATCTGGATCGTCTCCGAGACGGACGCGTCCAAGCTCGGACACAGGTCGGCCGTCTGAGGACTGGCTCGGCCGCGCGATCCGATCGCGGGCTCGACGTGCTAGCCTGATTCCCCTTTTCGCCGAGGTCGTACGCCGTGAGCAAGGAAGCCAAGAAGAAGTCCGACGACGATGAGCTCGATCTCGGAGCGCTCTCCGCGCTCGTCCGACCGTCCATGGCGCCGAGCGCGCCCAGCGGCGAGAAGGACGACGACGCGAAGATCGATCTCCGCGCGCTCGTCGCGTCGGTCCCGCCACCCGCGCCGGCCGATGACAGCCTCGACTCGACGCGCGAGGAGAGCGGCGTCCAGGCCAAGGCCGAGAAGAAGGCGGCGGACGAAGCCAAGGCCAAGGACGACAAGAAGGCCGAGAAGAAGGGCGACGAGAAGAAGGCCGACGCGAAGAAGCCCGAGGCCAAGGCCGAGAAGAAGGAGAAGAGCGAGCCCAAGGCCGTGGTGCCGGTGGTCGCCTCCGCTCCTGCGCCGCAGAGCAACGGCGGCATGTGGATCGGCCTCGGCATCGCCGTCGCCGCGCTCGTCGGCGGCTTCATCTACATGCAGGGCCAGGGCAGCGGCGCGAGCGCCGAGCCGACGGACTCGGGCCCGCGCTCGCACGGGAGCGAGACCCGCACGGAACGCACGCGCACGACGGGCAGCGAGCCCGACGAGGCGCCCGCGACCGCAGAGCCGACGACCGCCGAGCCCACCACCGCAGAGCCGACGACGGCCGAGCCCACGACCGCAGCGGCCGAGCCCACGACCGCCGAGCCCGCCACGGCCGAGCCCACGACCGCCGAGCCCACCACGGCCGAGCCTGCGACGACGGCGGCGGTGGCAGCGGTGCAGCCGGCCGAGCGCGAGCGTGGTCCGAGCGAGCGCGGCACCGAGCGCAGCCGTGGCGCCGCGGGTGGCGCGGCCGCACAGGAGGGCTCGAGCGCGCCGAGCGCGGGTGCGGAGCGCGAGACCACGCAGGCCGCCGCCGGTGGCAGCGAGGAGCGCCCCGGACGTCGCCGCGGTGGCGAGACCGAGGAGCCCGCCGCGCCCGCGACGCCGCCCCCGACGAGCACCGCCTCGATCGACGACGCGGTCGGCCGCGCGCTCGGTGGTGGTGGCTCGGCGCGCACCGCGCCCGCCGCGCAGGCTGCACGTCCCGCTACGGCCGATCTGCCCGACACGCCGAGCCGTCAGGAGATCGCCCAGGTGCTCGGCCGCCTCATGCCGCGCATCCGCACGTGTGCGGGCGAGCAGGTCGGCATGGCCCTCGGCACGCTGATGCTCCGCAACGACGGCACCGTCGCGAGCGCGTCGGTCGGTGGCTCGCCGTTCGGCGGCACGCCGCAGGGCGCCTGCATGGAGGGCGTGCTCCGCGAGGCGCACTTCTCGCCGTTCCGCCAGACGACGTTCCGCGTGCAGTACCCGATGCGCGTCGCCGCGCAGTAGTCACCACGCTCGCTCGCGAGCCCGAGGCCCGTTCCGCCCTGCGGAGCGGGCCTTCGTCGTCTGTCGGGTCAGGCCCTGTCGCGTGAACCCTGAGCGCAGCTCACATCCCCCGCTGTCGCCAGCCTCTGCGCTGAGCTCAGCTCACATCCACCCGCTGTCGCCAGCGTCCGCCTTGAGCTCAGCTCACACCCACCCGCTGTCGCCAGCGTCCGCCCTGAGCTCAGCTCACATCCCTCGCTGTCGCCAGCCTCTGCGCTGAGCTCAGCTCACATCCACCCGCTTTCGCCAGCCGCCGCCATCGCGACGTCCAAGGTTGTGTTCACAGCAGAGCTCAGGGTGCTTCGAAGGGCTCTTCGCTCGGCTCGCCGGTCCACGAGAGGGCGCCGATGGACTCGCTCTCCGAGACGCGCACGTGGATGTGGTTGTCGTGGTTGGGCCAGTGCTGGAGGTGCACGCCGTCGTCGAAGAGCGGGACGAGGGCCTCGTCGAGCTCGCCGACGAGGCTCGCCTCTTCGGCGCCCGTGACCGTCGCGGGGATGAGCTCGCGGTCGAGGAAGCACATCGTCACGCGGCCGCTCGCGAAGAGGTCGCCGAACCACGTCGCGTTCGCCGTGCCGTCGTAGTTCGTGATCGTGCCGGGCACGCACTCGCGTCCGTCGGCCGTGCGCTCGGGCTCGCAGTACGTGCGCCACTCGTTCAGGCCGTCGAGGCCGTGGAGCGAGATGTCCACGTCCTTGCCGCGCTGGTGGCTCGCGTGCCGCGGCGCGCCGACGTCGTTGCCGGGCGTCTCGCCGTTCCACTGCGAGAAGTCCTCGGGGACGAGCGGCGCCATCCCGAGCGCCGCGACGCGCTGCGCGGCGTGACGCACGTACATCACGAGATCGCGGCGACCGTACTGGTAGCGGAACACCGTGCTCGATCGCGTGGTGTAGCCATCCACGCTCGGGTCGTTCGGCAGCGGCAGCTGGAGCAGGCGCGCGCAGTCCTCGAGGCACATGGGCGCGTCCTCGAAGGGCACGCGCGTGATCGCCAGCGTCGCGTCGAGCGAAGGCAGCTCGGTCGTCACGCGCGCCCAGAAGGTGCGCGGCCCCGACGCATCGAAGGCCGCGAGCGTGCGCAGGCCCGGGCCCGCATCGGTCACGCCGAGCGAGACCGCCTCGCGACCGTCCCAGCGCAGCACCTCGAGCTCGATGGTGCGCAGGCCCTCCTCGAACGTGAGGAAGAACGTGACGTGCTCGTCGGGCATCGCCTCGATGCGCACGAGCGCCGGCGCGCTCGGCGTGACGCGCACCGAGACGTCGCCCTCGCTCGCGTCGATCTCGCCCTCGAGACCTGGCCGCGGCGCGACACCGGAGGGCGCCATCGACGCGTCGGGCGCGAGCGCCGCATCGAGCCGCTCGGACGTGTCGAGCGAGACCGCGTCGAACACGCCGAGAGGCGCGCCGTCGAGCGCGCGCGCATCGATCGCGCCTCCATCGAGCGGCGCGACGATCACGCCTTCGCACCCGGAGAGCGCGGCCGCCGCCGCGAAACCGAGTGGCGCGGCGAGCGAGACGGCAGAGACGAACGACGAGCGCATCGGGGGCAAGCGTAGCGGAGAACCCCAGGGCCTACGAAACCCGGCCGCAGAACGTGTAGAGAGTACGGGCGTGACCGTCCGGGTGTGTACGGAGCACTGGCCGCTCCTGATACTCGTCGCCGAGGGGGCGCTCGAGCGAGAGAGCTTGCACGCGCTCGAGCGCGACGTGAACGCGCTCTATGCAAAGAGGGAGCGCTTCGCGACGCTCGTCGAGACCTCCGCGGTGAAGACGATGCCCGACGCCGCCACGCGCAAGCGCCTCGCGGACTGGCAGAACGAGACGAGCCGCGAGATCGCTCGCTACAACGTCGTGACCGCGACCGTGGTGTCCTCGACCGTCGTGCGAGGCGCGATGACGGCGATGAACTGGATCTTTCGACCCCCGAACCGACAGCTCGCGGTCGCGACCTTCGACGAGGGCCTCGACGCGTGTGTCGTGGCGCTCCGCGCCGAGGGCCTCGCCCTTCCGCCGGGCCTCACGCGGGCGCTCGATCGGCCCCGACCCATCGAGCTGGGACACGTCTTGCGCGGCTGAGGGCCGGTGTCATCCCAGGCGTCGCGATGCGCCTCTTCACGATCCATCCGAGCTATCGCAGACACCCCCGCCGCGTTCGCGTCGTCGTCCCGACGCACGCCGAGCCGAGCCCGCCCGCGCTCGTGCTCTTCGACGGTCAGAACGCCCTCGGAGACCGCGGAAGCTATGCAGGAGGCTGGCACGCCGATCGGACGATCGAGGCCCTTCCGCGCACGATCCGGCGCCCCGTCATCGTCGCGATCGACTCGGGCCCCGGACGCATGGCCGAGCTCTGGAGCGAGCTCGACGCGTTCCTGGGCTTCGTCGTACGCGACGTGCTGCCGGCCGCGGAAGAGGCGTGCCGCCGCAGCTTCGATCCCGACGCGCACGGCATCGGCGGCGCCTCGATGGGTGGGCTCGCGAGCCTGGCCGCCGCCGCGCGTCACCCGCGCCTGTTCCGCAAGGCGATCGCGATGTCGCCTTCGGCCTGGACGGTGCCGCGCGAGCTCGGCCACGAGCTGGGGCGCGCGCGCTACGAGCGTGACGCGCGCCTCTACGTGGACGTCGGGATGCGCGAGAGCGACCGCATGGTGCGCGAAGCGCATCGCGCCGCGACCATCCTCGAGCAGACCCTGCACGCGCCCGGTGCGCAGCTCCTCTTCCGCCCCGACAAGCGCGGCAAGCACCGCGAGCCCGACTGGCGCCGCCGCCTCCCCAAGGCCCTCCGCTTCGCGTTCCGCCGCTGAGAGCGGGTTGTGAATCCTGGCCGGAGCACTCACTTTCTTGGGGAGCCGGCCGGCGGGGGAGCGAAGCTCCCCCTTGAGGCGCGAGCGCTGGAGGAGCGAAGCGACGACGAGCGATGGGGGTTGCGGGGGTCGAGCCCCCGCTCGAGCGCCGGAGGCGCGGGTAACTGAGCCTCTTGTGGCGGGCGGGTGCGACGACTTAGAACGTGCGCCATGACGCGCGTGCACAACTTCAATGCAGGTCCGGCGGCCCTTCCCCTCGAGGCGATCGAGCGAGCGCAGAAGGAGCTCGTGGAGATCGACGGCACGGGCATGTCGATCCTCGAGCACAGCCACCGCGAGCCGACCTACGAGAAGGTGCACCGCGAAGCGATCACGCTCTTGTGCGAGTACCTCTCGATCCCCGACAGCCACGACGTGCTCTTCATGCAGGGCGGCGCGCGCATGCAGTTCGCGTTCGTGCCGCTGAACCTCCTCCACGCGGGCAAGAGCGCCGACTACCTCGTGACGGGCACGTGGGCCAAGCAGGCGCACGAAGAGGCGACGCTCGTGGCGGCGAGCTACGGCGCCAAGGCGCGCAAGGTGATCTCCACCGAGGTCGACAAGAAGTTCACGCGCGTGCCTGCGCCGAGCGAATTCACGCTCGACCCCGAGGCCGCGTACGTGCACCTCACGAGCAACAACACGCTCTTCGGCTCGCAGTGGGCGAGCTACCCGGACACGGGCAGCGTGCCGCTCGTCACCGACATGACGAGCGACTTCGGCTCGCGCGCGGTGGACTGGAGCAAGGTCGCGGTCGCCTACGCAGGCGCGCAGAAGAACGTGGGCCCCGCGGGCGTGACGATCGTCGTGGCGCGCAAGGATCTCGTCGCCAGCGGCCGCACCGACATCCCGCAGATCTTCCGGTACAAGGCCTACGCGGAGAGCGAGTCGCTCCTCAACACGCCGCCGGTGTTCGCGATCTACATGCTGCGCAACACGATGCGCGCGCTCCTCGACTGGGGTGGCCTCTCGGTGATCGCGAAGGAGTGCGAAGACAAGGCTGCGATGCTCTACGCGACGGTCGACGCGAAGGCAGACTTCTTCCGCGCGCCCGTCGAGCGCGAGAGCCGCTCGCGCATGAACGTGGTCTTCCGCCTGCCCACCGAGGAGCTCGAGAAGAAGTTCCTCTCGGAGGCGACCAAGGCGGGACTCGTGGGCCTCAAGGGCCACCGCTCGGTCGGCGGCGTGCGCGCGTCGATCTACACGGCCGTGCGCAAGCCTGCCGTCGAGGCGCTCGTGTCCTTCATGAACGACTTCGCGAGCAAGAACGGCTGAGCCCGATCACCGCCTCGCTCGGTTCAGAGGCGGCTCTCCCAGCCGACGTTCGTCGAGGCGCAGACGGGGCACTGGCGCTGCACGTCGAGGAGCTTCGTCGAGCGGCAGTGCACGCACGACAGAGGCTGGCTCGCGTCGGTGACGATCAGGCTCTGGCCCGTCTTGCAGTCCGTGCAGTAGCGGAAGACCTGCGGGCGGCTCGGGACGAAGGGCTGCACGGCGATCGGGCCGAAGCCGAAGTGGCAGGCCCTGCAGCGGTAGCTCTGGAGGATCGTCATACGCTCTTCTCGCGCGCGATCAGAAGCTCGCCGCGACGCCGAGGTGCAGGCCCCAGCCCGCGAAGTCGCTGCCGACACCGAACGGTCCGCCGAGGCCCAGCGTGCCGCGCAGGAGCACGCTGATCGGGTCGAGCTCGAGGCGGCTCCAGAGCTCGGCGCTCGGCTGGGCGGCCGCCGTGGAGGTGCCGAGCGCGAGCGCCGTGACGTTCACGCGACCGCCGAGGCGCAGGAAGTCCGCGACCTCGACGCCGAGCTCGACGCCACCGGTCACGTCTCCGAGGATCTCGTTGCCCATGCCGCCGAGCACGCGCACCCCGAGCGCGGCCGCGAGATCGGCGACGAGCACGGTCTGATCGGACAAGGCGATCGCGAGCGTGAGCGGCACGTACACACCCACGCGCTCGGGGCGGTAGCGCCACGGGCGCTGGCCGCCGTGCTGCGCGAGGTAGGCGTCGTGCACGAGCGCCGACGCGTCGAACACCGACTGCGTCGCGGCGTTCGAGGGCAACCGCGTGGTCGCAGCGACCGGGATGGCCACGCCCACGCCGAAGCCGAAGCGCACGTCGCGGCCGAGGCTCGGCAGCCACTCGAAGGTCAGGTCTGCGTTGCGGCCCTCGACGCGACCGTGCTGGGCGTCGTAGGGCTCGTTCGTCGTCGGGCCGACGTACGCACCGCGCACACGCGTGTCCGCGACCGCGAAGCCCCAGTCGAAGCTCACGCGCGCGTCCTCGGTGATCGCGAGGCGAAGACCGAGATCGAAGGTGCCCATCGTGATCGCGTCGGGCGTGCCCGAGTGCACCGTGCCCGCAAAGAGGCCCGCCGTGAGCCAGACGCCATCACCCAGGCCCGAGTCGTCGAGGCCCAGGCGCAGGTCGTCGATCAGGCGCGTGGGCGCGGTCTCCTCGTCGGAGGTGACCGGCTCGGCGGCGCGCGCGCTCGTCTCGCTCACGTCCGACTCGCTCGGCGTCGCCAGCTCGCTCGTCGGTGCGGGCTCGCTCGTCGTCGCAGGCTCGCTCGTCGGCGCGGGCTCGCTCGTCGGTGCGGGCTCGCTCGTCGGCGCGGGCTCGCTCGTCGGCGCAGGCTCGCTCGTCGGCGCGGGCTCGGGAGCCACGGGCGCGGGGGCCACGTCTTCCGCACGCGCTGCGCCCGTGCTCGTCCCGAGGGCGAGCGCGAGCAACGCGAGCGAGGTTCGGGCGGCGCGAGTCACTTCTTCTTCGGCGGCGAGAACAGCGTCATGCCCAGCGCCATCGCGCGCGAGGCGTCCCCGGTGAGCTTGAGCCGACCGATGACCTGCTGCGGCGTGAGGTCGCCCTCGCGCATGTCCTCGATGTCGTCGTAGCTGATCGTGGCCGTGAACTGCGGCTTGGCGGGCGGCTCGCCGACGCCGATGCCGCAGCGCACCGTGACGTCGTCCATGCCGTCCGGCAGGTCGATCACGATCACGTGGAACTCGATCTTCTGGTTCGTGAGGATCTTCTCGGCGCGCTTGCTCGCGACGCGCGAGAGCCCCATCGCGGCCTTCGGATCGTCGAGTCGGCCACTCTCGGCCAGGAGGTCGAGCGCGCCCTTGGCGGCCTCGCTCGAGAAGGCGAACACGCCGCGCACGGGCAGCTCGGGCTTGGCCTCGCTCACCGTCATCTCGCCGCCGGACACGGCGACCCAGCGCTCGCCGCCGCCCTCGCCCTCGACGATCACACGGACCGCGCCCACCGCCTCCTTCACGTCGGCGAGCTCGTCCTTCGCGGTCGGCGCGCTCGATCCCTCGAGGGCAGCCAGGCCCTTCTTGAACTGCGCAGGGAGATCGTGGTCGAGAAAGGCGAGCGGTTCCTTGTGCATGCGTCCTCGCGAGGGGTGCGTTCGGGGCGGCGCAGTATAGCCGCCCCGCGCGGGCCGCCATGGTGAGCGGGCGCTCCCTCACCCTCCTCGTGTGTGGGTGCGTGACCGGCTATCCTGGATGCATGCGGCGCTTCCTCTTTGCATCGATCCTCTCGAGCCTCCTCGTCGCCTGCGCCACGGGCGGCGGCAGCGAACGAGACACCGGGACTGGTGGACGCACGGACGCGCCGGGCGCCGATGCCGCGACCGACGCCGGCGCGCCACTCGACGCGCCGCTCGATGCGCCGCCGGGCCTCGAGGACGCGTTCGCGGAAGAAGACGCGGGCCCGATGGACGACGCGGGGCCGATGGACGACGCGGGGCCGATGGACGACGCGGGGCCGAGCGACGACGCAGGCCCGATGGACGACGCGTTCTTGGCCGTCGACGCGTTCTCGCCGATGGACGCGTTCGCACCGGCCGACGCGTTCAGCCCGCTCGATGCGTTCGCGCGTGACGCGTTCGCACCGCTCGATGCGTTCTCGCCCGATGCGTTCAGCGCGCGCGACGCGTTCGCACCGCCGGACGCGTTCGTCGCGCCCGACGCGTACAGCCCGCCCGATGCGTTCGTGGTGCCGGACGCGCACGTGGTGCCAGACGCGTACGTGGTGCCCGATGCGTACGTGGTGCCCGATGCGTTCGTCGCGCCGGACGCGTACAGCCCGCCCTCGTGCGTCGGCGTCTCGGACTGCGTGCGCTGCGGGAGCGGCTACTGCGTGGGTGGTTCGTGCGCGATGTCGAACCCCACCACGATCGTCTACGACTTCGAGGCCGGCATCCCGACCGGCTGGGCGGGCGGCGGCGCGGCGGGCTGGACCGTCGACACGACGATGCCCCGTGGCGGCGCGCGCGCGCTGCGCAGCGGTGTGATCGGCAACTCGGCAGACAGCCGCATCAGCTTCTCGATCAACCTGCTCAGCGCGGCGACGCTGTCGTTCTGGATGCGCACGAGCACCGAGAGCGGCTTCGACTTCGGCCAGCTGTGGGTCGACGGCGTGATGATCCGGCAGGCGTCCGGCACGACCGCGTGGACCCAGTACGATGCGAGCCTCACGGCGGGCACACACACGATCGAATTCCGCTACACGAAGGACGGCTCGATCGCGTCGGGCTCGGACGCCGTGTGGATCGACGACGTCGTGCTCGGTCCGCCCTCGGATCCGTCGACGGGCTTCGAGACCGTGGGCCTGCCCGGCGGCTACACGAGCTCGGGCACGGCGCTCTGGACGACCGTGACGACGATGCCTCGGAGCGGCTCGCGCTGCGCCGAGAGCGGCAACATCAGCGACAGCGAGACCTCGTCGATGACGCGCACGGTGACGCTCGCCTCCGATCAGACGCTGACCTTCTGGATCCGCACCTCGACCGAGAGTGGCTTCGACTACCTCCGCACCTTCGTCGACGGCACGATGCGCGACCAGTGGTCCGGCACCACCGCGTGGACGCTCGTGAGCTACCCACTCACGGCGGGCTCGCACACGATCGAGTGGCGCTACGTGAAGGACGCGTCGGTCTCGAGCGGCTCGGACGCGGTGTGGGTCGACGACGTCTCGTTCGGCCCGCCGCCCGCGGGCGGCCCGCTCTGCGCGCCCTGAAGGAATCTTTCACTCTTGAGCTTCGAATCGGGCCGCGGGCGGTCCGATGCTCAGACATCCTCGGCCTTCGGCCTTCGGGCTCTCTCACTCGTGGGTGGCGGTGGCCTCGGCGCTCTGCATCACGCGGAGGACGTTCTCGCCGGCGATCGCGCGCACGTCGAGGTGGCGGCGCTCGAGCTCGCGCAAGAGCGCGGGCAGATCGCTCACGTCGTCCATCCCGCGCGGGAGCTCACCGATGCCGTCGAAGTCAGAGCCGAGACACGGGACCTCGGGACCGGCGACCTCCGCGACGTGCGCGAAGTGCTCGCCGAGCGTGCGGAGCGTGGGCGGGTGCAGCTGGGGCGCGAGGCGACGCGCGAGCGCGTTGCGGGCGGCGCTCGTCGACCACGAGCGACCGCGCGGCAGCGCGTCGAACTCGGCGCGGTGCTCACGCTCGAGGGCGCGCCGCGCCTCGCCGTACGTGGGGTCCACGAACTGCGCGTAGTAGTTGATGCAGACCGCGCCGTGCGTCTGTCCGATGCGGCGGAGGATCGTGTCAGGGAGGTTGCGCGGATGATCGCCCACCGCGCGCGCGCCCGAGTGCGAGGCCAGGACGGGCGCGCGCGAGACCTCGATCGCGTCGAGCGCCGTGCGGTCGGAGACGTGGCTCACGTCGACCATCACGCCGAGCTCGTTCATGCGTGCGACGAGCGATCGGCCCGCGTCCGTGAGGCCGCGGCCGGGATGCGCGCCGGTGGAGGCGTGCCCGAACACGTTGTCGTTCGTCCACGTGATCGTGACGTAGCGAACGCCCTGCTGCGCGAGCTCGGCGAGGCGCTCGAGCAGCACGCTCGGCTCGTTCTCGCCGAGGCCGTGCGCGCCCTCGAGGCCCATGAGGAACGCGACGCGGTGATCGCGCGCCGCCGCGCGGACCTCCGCCGCCGTCGTCGCGAGCACGACCTCGTCGGGGTGAGCCGCGACGAACGCACGCACGGAGGCGACGAGCGCGCGTGCACGATCCCAGGCCGCTTCGCCGCGGAAGCGACGCGGATCGACCCAGATGCTCATGAACACGGCCGTCAGACCGCCCTCGCGCATGCGGGGCAGATCGACGTGGCCGTCGGGCAGGCGCGTCGAGAGATCGGCGTTCTCGTCGAGCAGGCGCTGGGTCGTGTCCGAGTGCGTGTCGATCGCGATGAGCACCGCGTCGGCGGCGGGGGTCGCGGGCGCGTCCTCGTCCTGCATGTCGAGCGCGGGCTGGACGGCCTGCGTCGCTTCCCGAGGCGCCTCGCCTTCGACCGGCGCGGTCTCGACCTCGGCAGGCGGCGCGGCCTCGCTCGGTGCTGGTTCCTCGACGCGAGACGCTTCGCGTGAGCCCGCGCTCTCGGTGGACGTCGTCTCGAGCGAGCCCGTGCTCGGCGTCGATCCGCAGGCGCTCGTGAGGAGCGCGATGCAGAGTCCGAGCGCCCTTCGACGCGGGATCACCGGCCGCCGTCGATGACGCGGAAGCGGGCCCGTCGTTCCTTCGCGGCCTCGTCGGAGGCACTGCCGGGCGCGACGCTGGGAGAGGGCTGTGGCTCGCTGCGCGCCCCGATCGGTGGCGTGCTCGGCGTGCTGCCCGGCGGCGCACCCACGAGGCCGGCGGACGACTCACCCGACTCCGAGACGTCGGCCTCGCTCGACGCGACCGACGCGAGGTGCTCGGCGAGCGGCACGATCGACCGCGAGCCGTCCGCGCTCGCGCGCGCGCCCGGACGCGCAGAGGGACCCGAGACGGGACCGGGCGTCGCGGACCCGCGGAGCGGCGACACGCTCGCACGCGGCGCGCTCGGTGGTGCCGCGCTCGGATCCGAAGGCACCGCCGACAGGCGCGGCTTCTTCGCCTTGTCGATCCAGGCGAGCTCGGGGCCCAGCTCGGGCGGTGGCAGGTGCGCCTCCACGACGATGCCGCGGCCGGTGGAGCGGTCGATGACGGCGTAGATCGCGCGCCAGCCGAAGCGGCAGCGCGACACCGTGCCCTGGAACGCGAGGTCCACCGAGAGGCCGTCGGCGTCGTACGAGAGCTCGAGCGGGTAGCTCGGATCGAGATCGATCACGAGGCGCGCCTGCCAGCTGCGACGCACGGAGTCGGGCAGCTCGACGTCCTTGCGGCGCGCGTCGATCTGCAGTCGCGGCGTGTGGCCTGCGACGTAGACGTCCTCGATGGCCGCCTGGATGGGGTGATGAATGCCCTTTCGCGTCACGCCTGTTCCATCACGACTCGCCCTGCGGGGCTCGTCCACACACTCGGGGGCTCGCCCGCTCGAGGCTCGCCGACACTCACGGCTTGAAGGCTTCCGCCAACGACTCGACCTGCGCCCGGCCGAGCTCGGGCGTGAAGAGCAGAGGAAGGGTGACACGAGGCAGGCCCGGAAGCTTCTCGGTCAGTCGGCCGAGGCTCTGCTCCTGGATCTCCTCGCGCGCCGAGCGTGCTCGGGCCGCCACCGCCAGCGGCTGCAGCGATGCACCCTCCGCGAGCGCATCGGGGAGCGCCTCGACCGTCGCGCGCTCTGCGGGCGCGAAGAGCCGAGGCAGGACCTGGTTCACGACGAGGAGCTTCACCGGCAGGACGAGCTCGGTGCGCAGGATGCCATGGAGCTCGATGCTCTCCTGCACCGGCATCTCCTCGGCGAGCGTCACGATCACCACGCCCGCCCGCGCCGGATCGCGGAAGAGCGCGACGGCGTCCTCGGCCTCGCGACGCAAGAGCCCCGGTGGCGCGACCTCCGTGATGATGCGCGGCACGCGGAGCATCTCGAGGCCGTGCCCCGTCGCGGGCGCATCGACGATGACGAGGTCGTAGCGAGGGCGACCGTCGTCGCGCACGTCCTTCGTGTGGAAGTACGCCTTGCCGAGCATCGACCACGCTTCGATCCCCGGCGTGCCGCGCAGGAGCGCGGAGACCACGTTGCTCTCGAACACCGCCTTGAAGAGCGTGCGAGAGCGCAGGACCATGAGCCCGTACTCCTCGAGCGCGTCGCGCGGCACCATGTTCACGACGTCGAGGTTCGTGAGGACGTTGACGTTCTGCGAGCCGATCGGTGGCACGCCGAGCAGCGAGCTGACGCGCTCCTTGGCGTTGCACATCGCGAGCAGGACGCGCTTGCCCTGCTTGGCCGCCGCGAGGGCGATCGCGGTCCCGACGGTGGTCTTGCCGACGCCGCCCTTGCCCACGACGAAGAGGAAGCGGTGTCCGAGCAGGTTCGTGGAGGAGGCCATCGTCGGTGTCGCGCGCGTCCGCGACGAAGAGCGGGCGCGGGCGCGATGCTACCTCGATGCCCGGTCACGTCCACCGGCGATCCGACGTCCGGGCACGTCGAGCCGACGCGGGCCTCGCGAGCACGCGGCCACGTGCCTTCCCGACGTGAACGGACAATCAATTCCTCGCGTGGTATTCGGGCGCCGTGTCGGCTCGCTCCCTCGCCGCCTTCGCGCTCCTGGCGCTCCTGGTCTTCGGGCTCGCGTACGCGCTGAGTCTCCTCTCGCGCTCGCGACCGGTCGGGCACGAGGTCGCGGTCGAGCGCGACGCGGGGCCCGAGCACGACGCGAGCGGCTTCTGGACGGAAGACCCCGATCGCTTCGGGCCCGACGGCGCCGTGCTCTCGCCGCCGAGCCGCGACGAGTACGCGTGCCTCGTGCCTCGGCTGTCCATCGTGCGCGAGGCCGCGTGCGAGCGTGGAGAGCCCTACCCCGCGTGTCGCTGGCAGCTGCCCGACGAGACCGCGAACGACGGGCTCTACACGATCTGGCGCAACACGACGCCCGAGCACCGCTGGGCACGCCCCGGCCTCGTGGCGCTCGTGCTCGCGGCCACGCGCGAGTACGCGGAGCGATGGCCCGGTGAGCACGTGACCGTCGGCGATCTCGACGCGGCCGGTCCTCGCCACCAGACGCATCGGAACGGCGTCGACGTCGACCTCTACCTCGAGCACGCGATGGCCGATCGCAACGAGCCCGGCCGGCCGCAGATCGACAACTACCACGGCCTCTCGCGGCGCATGGTGCGGCTGCACCGCGCGCGCGTGCTCGACCTCGCGAAGATCCTCGCGCGCTGCGCGAACGGACGCATCCGCATCTACTACGCGGATCGCGAGGTGGTCGACGCGTTCCGCGCGTGGTTCGGCGAGGCAGGCCTGCGCTCGGACGTCTCGGCGCAGGCGATGCAAATGCACAACGACCTGCACCGCTTCCACTTCCACCTGACGGTCGCCGAGGATCTGCCCGTGTTGCCGAGCGAGTGACGCGCTCGCTCGCGCGTCAGCGCACCCAGACCCGGTGGATCGTCGAGTTGGCGGCGCTGAGCGGGAGATCGTCGACCTCCCAGCGTCCAGCTGCGCCGATCGCCCAGTCCGCCGTCGGTCCGTAGAACGAGAACCACGTGAGCACGTGGTCGGGACCGATCGGTGGAGGAAAGACGCGGGCGTCGGCGGGCAGGATGCCGGTGTGACCCGTGAGCGGCGTGAAGGACATCGGCAGCCCGGCGAATCCGTTCGTGCCGCTGCGCCAGCCAGCGAGGCCGACGTTGGTCGCGAAGTGGAGCAGGCGGGCGTGGCCGGAGGTGCGGCCCTCGAAGCGCATCTCCGTCGCGGCGCTCACGAGCGAGGCCGCGTTGCGCCCCACGTGACCCCAGCGTGCGGAGCGGATGCTGTCTTCGCCTCCGAGCGCGGTCGGGCTCGGCAAGGGCCAGTCCTCTCCGACGCCCAGGATGTCGAGCGCGGGATCGGTCCCGCCGCGGTGCACGTACTGGAGCACGAGGAGCCAGCCGCCTCCTTCGGCGGCGTCGACCGCGACGCGATGTGGACCGCCACCGAGATCCATCCAGTACACCCCGGTCGGTGCGGAGCGCAGCTCCGAGATCGCGCGCACCGGACACGCGGCGAGGCTCCCGCCCGGGCACGGACCCAGAGGCGCCTGTCGCGCCGCGGGCGGCGTCGTCCAGCGACGTGCGAGGTAGCGCTCGGCCGTGGAGAGCTCCTCGTCGTCGAGCGCGCGCGTGTAGACGAGCACCTCGCCGTAGCGCGCCGCGAGCGCGCCTTCGCCTGCATCGGCGCCTCGCCCGAGCGCCCAGGTGGCGGGGCCCGTCACGCCTCCCGCCAGCGTCGTGTGATCGGTCGCGCGCTCGTGATCCACCCAGACCTGCGTGTGGCCATCGCTCGTTCGACGCACGATCAGGAGGTGCGGCTCGCCGTCGTCGACGCGAGCGCCCGAAGCGACGAGCGGCGCGGCCTCGCGGCCGAGGCCCACGCGTCCCGACGAGAGCGCGAGCGCCGCGTCGTCGACCGTGAAGCGGCCGTCCGCGCCGAGGATCGTCGGCGAGTTCCAGCCCTCGCCTTCCCCGGTGCCGTCGTCGGTCGCGAGCACGACGAGCGCGGTGAAGTCTCCGCTGACCGGGCGCGGGAAGGTCACGCTGCTCTCGGCGCCATCGCGCGTGAGCTCCACCGCCGGCAGACCGGCGCCGAGGCCGTTCGCACGCCACGTGACGGAGGAGGTCGTCGCCGTCGTGGCGCGCGGCGAGCGATCGTCCCACCGCACGAGCGAGGCGCCATCGGCAGGATCGGAGTCTCGCAGCGGCTCGCGCGCGTCGAGCCACAGCGAGAGCGCGTCGGCGCTCGGCGTCGCGGGCGTGCCGAGGCCCCAGCGCTCGAGGAGCGCTGCGGTGATCGCGGAGCGGTCGGGGTTCGAGAGCGGCGCATCGAAGACGAGGATCTCCGAGACGTCGATCGCCTGCGTGTTGCCCGCGGCGTCTCCGCCGATCGAGAGCCTGCCCGCGAGCGACGCCGCGTTGCCGGTCTCGCCTCGCAGGACGACCGTTCCGTCGATGCGGACCTCGCGGCCGCTCGGACCGCCGAACGCGTGCCAGAGCGTGGTCTGGCGATCGTCGCGGCCGAACGGCCCGCTCATCTCTCGCTCGCCCGACGGCAGCCCGAAGACGAACCGCTTCTCTCCGGGCAGCTGCACGACGAGCGGCGCGAGACCTTCGAGCGAGAGCGACACGCCTGCCTCGAGCGTGCGCGTCCGCGCGACGAGGAAGATCTCCGCGTGGGTCGCGTCCGCGCTGACCACCTCGGCCGTCTCGAAGCGCGTGCCCGCCAGGCGCACGACGCGCCGGCCACCGGCACCGTCCTCCAGCGTGGCGGCACCGAGCACCGGCAGCGCGTCCCCCGCTCCGTCGCGCGCTCGGTTCACCCAACGCGCGAGCGGGCTGCCCGCCGCGGGCATCGAGCCATCCCCGCTCGGATCGCGCGCATCGAGCCACACCCGCAGGCTCGGCGCGCACACGCCGTAGACCGTCGTGGTGCAGCCCTCGCAGCGACTGTCGACGCACGCTTGCCCCTCGCTGCACGCGATCGTGCAGTCCCCGCAGTGCGCCGGATCGCGCGAGAGATCGACGCAGCGATCGCCACAGCGGGTCTCTTCGGGTCGACACTCCGAGCCGGCGTCGCCGGCGTCACCGGCGTCGAGCTCGTCGGGCGCGTCGAGCGGGCCACCGTCACGGCGGCTGCCGACGGGGAGATTGCCGCGATCGATGAGGCATCCGGTCGTCGCGGCGGAGGTGGAGGCGATCGTGACGAACAGCGAGATCACGAGCCGTTCGCAGGCACGTCGCATGTCAGCTCACTCGGCAGCGTCCAGGTCGAAGAAGACGTTCTCCGTCGCGCCCGGGGCGACGCGCACGCTGCGGTTGAAGGTGCGACCGTCGCGGTCGACGATGCGCAGGCGCACCGTGCCCGAGGGCACGGTCGCTTCGCCGATCGGCGTGGTGCCGAGCTCGCGGGAGCCGATCCACACGCGAGACCAAGGGCGCGTGTTGATCGAGAGCGTCGCGGGGGGCGCGGCCGGCGTGCTGGGCCGCTGCACGGCGGCGACGAGCTCGGGAGAGATCATCGCCTGCTGGCCCGCCGTGACGACGACCTCACCCTCCCACGCGCGGAAGCCCTCGCGCTCCACGCGCACCGGATAGGTGCCCGGCGCGATGTTGATGGGCGTCGCCACCTCGGCCGCGGTGAGCGTGCGCTCGCCCAGACGGATCGTGGCGCCCTCGAGGCTCGAGCCCTCGGCGACGGCGACGCGGATCGATCCCTCGCTCACCACGGGCGCGGTGGGAGGCGGCGCTTCGCTCGTCGTCGGAGGCGGCGCGACGGTCGTCGTCGGAGGCGGGACCACCTGCGTGATCGTGACCGTGCGCGGCGGCTCGTTGCGGGTGCCGATCACGACGGCAGCGATCACACCGGCGATGAGCACGGCCACGAGCGCGAGCACCGTCGGCAGCCAGCGCGCGAGGCTGCTGCCTCCGTCGGGCTGCGCGACGGGCACGGCGGGCACGGGCAGCGGCGCCGCCACAGGCACAGGCGCGGGCGCGGGCACCGGGAGCGGTGCGGCTTGCGGCCCAGCGCCGAAGAGCGAGCTCGCATCGAGCGGCTGCTCGCCCCCGTTCGTGGCGGGCGCTGCGGCCGTGGCCGAGACGCCCGACGGATTCGAGCCGAGCAGGCCGATGCCGCTCGGGTGGCTGCCGTCCACGCCCTTGCGGCGCTGGAACGAGCTGCCGAACGGCGTCGAGTCGACGAGCGGGCCGGCGGCGATCTGCTCCTCGAAGAGCGACTCCATCACGTCCGCGATCTTCGAGGTCGTGACCGCCTTGCCCGTGCGTGCGAGCCACTCCTCGAGCGCGCTCTGCATGTCGGCGGCCGTGCGGAAGCGATCGTCGGGCGACTTCTGGAGCGCCTTCTGCACGATCGCGTCGAGCTCGATCGAGAGCTTCGGCTTCTTGTCGCGGATCGAGGGGACCGGATCCTCGATGACCGCGCGCATCGTCTCGTACTCGGTCGGGCGGTGATAGAGCGACTCGCCCGTGAGCGCCTCGTAGAGCACGACGCCGAGCGCGAACACGTCCGCGCGCGCGTCGATGAACTTCCCCATGCACTGCTGGGGAGACATGTACGAGAACTTGCCCTTCACGACGCCCGCCTGCGTCTTGGTCGTGTGTGACTGGGCCTTGGCGATGCCGAAGTCGAGGAGCTTCACCTGCCCCTCGTACGAGATCATGATGTTCTGCGGGCTCACGTCGCGGTGGACGATGCCGAGCGGCTGGCCGTTCGAGTCCTTGGCGCGGTGCGCGTAGTGGAGCGCCTCGGCGACCTGCGCGACGACCTTCGCGACGAACTCGGGCGGCAGCCCCCCGGCCTTGCGCGCGCGACGGATGATCTTTCCGAACGCCGCGCCGTAGATCCACTCCATCGCGATGAAGTAGGACCCCTCGAGCTCACCGAACTCGTAGATGTGGCAGATGTGCGGGTGGTTGAGCTGGATGGCGAGACGCGCCTCGTCGAGGAACATCTCGGTGAACGCGGGGTCGTCGGCGACGTGCGGGAGGATCCGCTTGATCGCGAGCATGCGCGTCGCGCCGATGTTCGTGGACTCGCGGCCGAGGAAGATCTCGGCCATGCCGCCGAACGCGATGCGACCGAGGATCTCGAAGCGCCCGAAGGTGCAGATCGCGGGCAGCTGGTTGGGCGGCACGCGCGTCGGCTCGGTCTTGCCGGTGTTCACCGCCGAGTTCGCGGCCGGATCCATCTCCGGCTCCGCGAGCGCCTTCTCGAGCTCGTCGATGGCGATGTCGAGATCACCGGTCTCGGAGTCGTCGGTCGACGGCGGCGGCGTGGGCGCGCGCGGGAGCTTCGGCAAGGCGCGGTTCGTCTGGAGCGCGCTCGCTGCGCCGGCCGCGGAGAGCGCGGCGTTCTTGCCCGTCTGACCGGTGGGGCGTCGCGCCACCGTGACCATGTCGGGGCCAGGCGACGGCGGCGGCCGGACGTCGGAGATGCGCGTCGGTCCTTCCGAGTCCGGCATCGCTCGGTCACTGCTTCCCGGGCGGGAGGTCATGGGAAGTGGTCAGCATACACCGCTTCTCGGGTAAGATGCTTCCTCCATGCAGCGGGCCCCCGGAATCTCCACGTCCAGTCGCCTTCCGCTCGCGATGCGAGCCATCGGAGCGCTGCGCGCGTTCGGCGCCGTCGCCCTGCTCGTCCTCGCGCTCGGCCTCGCGCTCGGCGTGAGCACGCCGCGGGCGCTCGCGCAGGACGGGCCCGACGCCGAGCTCACCGCGGCGCGCGAGCTCGTGCTCCACGCGAGCTATCGTCCCGCGCTGACGGCGACGCAGCGCTACCTCGAGCGAGGCGATCTCTCCGCGACGCAGCGCAACGCGGGCCTCGAGCTCGTGGCGATCATCCACCTCGCGCTCCGCGACGAGGTCTCCGCGCGTCAGGCGCTCGCGCAGCTGTTCGCGCGCGACCCCGACTTCCGCCTGAGCGACCCGGACGCGAGCCCGGTCGTGCTCTCGGCCGTCGCGCGTGCGCGTGCCCAAGCGCGCCCCGTGACGGTGACGCTCGCGCACGATCCGCCGCTCCTCACGCGGCGTCGTGCGCCGCTCGTCAGCGTGCGCATCGAAGAGGGCGCCGACGCGGTCGCCGAGATCCGCATGCACCACCGCGTGCGCGGTCAGGCGAACATCGAGACGGTCGTGATGCGCATCGGTCAGCTCGCGACGGCCGAGGGCCGCCTCCCGCTCACCGCCGACACGAACGCCTACACCGCCGAGTACTGGCTCGAGGCGGTCGCACCCTCGGGCTACGTGCTCGCGCGGCGCGGCTCCGAGGCGCAGCCCATCGCGGTGAACGTGCCGATCGAGACGGTCGAGGTCCGCGTCGAGACGCGCACCGAGGTCGTCGAGACGCAGACCGACATCGCGAGCGAGCCGTGGTTCTGGGTGCTCGTCGGCCTCGTCGTCGTCGGTGGCGCCGGCGCGGGTGTCGGCATCGCGTTCGCGACGCAGGGCCCGCAAGACGGCACGCTCGGCACCATCACGCTCCCGCTCGCCGAGTTCTGATTTCTGGCGGGGTTCGTGCGGCTCGCCGTACCGTTCGTTCCTGACCTCGGAAGGAGCGGCGGCATGTTCGACATCCCGGACGTCAAGCGTAGGAGCGCCCCGCGGCGCATGGCCCGCATCCGTTGCGAGGCGGTCTCTGCCGAGGGCTTCATCGCCGTCGGAGGCACGCTCACCGACGTGAGCGAGACGGGCCTGCAGCTCGAGGCCGAGGTCTCGCTCGCCGTGGGCGAGGAGCTCTACCTCTCGTTCCAGGCGCCGCGCACCACGCAGTGGGTGGGCATGGTCGCGCGCGTCACGCGCGCCACGCAGCTGCTCGATCGACCCGTCTGCGTCGCGGGCCTCTCGATCGAGGAGATGGATCCCGTCGAGCGCTCCATCCTCGCGGCGTCCGTCGAGCGCCTGCCCGTGCGGCCGCAGAAGCGCCGCGCGCCCCGCGACTACGCGGCGTGGGTCGCGCAGGTCTCGGGCCTCACCGAGCTGCACGCGCTGCACTGATCCCGGACGCCGAGCGATGTTGACCGCCGGAGCGCGACCACCGATCCTTTTGCCCATGCGCGTTGGCTTCGGTGATCGGCTCTCCTCTCGGCTCTCGCTCGGCGTTCTCTCGTGCGTGGCGCTCGCCCTCGCTCTGGGAGCCGCCGGCTGCGCGGACCGTACGTCTTTGCTCGTCAGCGTGAGCTCCGAGGACTACGAGATCCCCGCCGACATCGACCGCCTCGACATCTCGGTGCGCGGCGAGACGACCGGGATGACGATCGACCGCTCGTTCCCGCTCTCGGCGCCGTGGCCGCACTCGCTCGCGGTCCGCCCGGGCATGGTCGAGTCGAACATGGTCCGCATCACGGTCACGGCGTTCCACGCGGACGAGTTCGTCACGCGCCGCGTGATCTACCGCGCGTTCACCGCGGGATTCGAAGAGGTCGTCGAGGTCCCGCTCCAGGCCTCGTGCCGCAACGTGATGTGCACCGAGGGCAACGACTGCCAGAACGGCAACTGCGTCGGTGAGATGCGCGACGCCGGCCCCCCGCCCGACTCCGGCCTCGACGCGAACATCGACGGCGGCGTCGACGCGAACCAGGACGCGCCCTGCCCCGCCGGCTTCTCGAACTGCGGCGGCGTCTGCATCAACCGCGACGAGAACCCGATGTACTGCGGCGCGGATCCGGCGTGCCTCACGTACGACCGCTGCGTCGGCAACGAGACCTGCATCTCGGGCGTGTGCACGCTCGACTGCGAGGCCGGCTTCGTGAACTGCGGGGGCTTCTGCGTGAACCCGCAGACGGACCGCTCGCACTGCGGCGCCTCGATCACCGACTGCTCCGGCGGCACCGAGTGCCCCGCCGGCGAGTACTGCGCGCTCGGCGGCTGCACCTCGATGTGCCCGCCCGGCCTCTACCTCTGCTTCGGCAACTGCATCGACCCGACGAGCGATCGCCAGTACTGCGGCGTCGGACCGGACTGCACCGGCGGCGCCGGCACTTGCTTCGCGGGTCAGTCGTGCTCCTCGGGCAACTGCGTCACGACGTGCCCCGACGGTCAGTACGCCTGCGGCGGCCGCTGCATCGACCCGATGCTCGATCGCCTCTACTGCGGCGCGCGGTCCGACTGCTCGGGCGGCTCGTCGTGCACCGGCGGTGAGGTCTGCGTCGGCGGCACGTGCTCGGCGTCTTGTCCGTCGCCTCAGATCGCGTGCGGCGGTCGATGCGTCGATCCCGACTCGGACGAAGGCTACTGCGGCGCGAACGCAGACTGCACGGGCGGTGACGTCTGCGTCGCCGGCTTCATCTGCCGCACGGGCACCTGCGTCGCGAACTGCCCCTCGGGTCAGGTGGGCTGCGATGGTCGCTGTGTGGACCCGTTGACGGACGAGGCCTACTGCGGCGCCTCGCCCACGTGCACGGGCGCGGTGACGTGCGGTGCACGCGAGGCCTGCACGGGCGGCGTGTGTGGCTGTCAGCCGCCCGAGCGCGACTGCGGCGGCGGATGCGTCGACACGCGCTTCGATCCCACCAACTGCGGCATGTGCGACCGCGCGTGCGATCCGGGCGAGGTCTGCACCGGCGGCACCTGCGCGCCGCTGAGCGGCGGCGGCTTCACCGGCGGCTTCGGCACGACGTGGACGACGCTGATGTTCCGCGAGGTGAACTGCATCCAGGAGTTCATCCCACGCGCCTCGATGGACCTCTACGCCGGCGCCGGGCCGAACTTCGGTGCCTGGGAGATCGGCGATCTGACCTATCGCATGGCGGCGGCGCCGCCCTACACGATCCCGCCGAACTGCGCCCTGGCCTACTACGGCGGCGGCATCTTCCAGGTCACGCCGACCGACATCGTGTTCTACCAGCCGCCGAGCGACGAGTGGCGCACGGCCCCGCTCGGCATGGACCTCGGACCGGTCGGCATGTCCATCACGGACAACGACTCGCTCTGGACCGCGAACAGCGCGTTCCTCCTGCGCGGCTCTCCGGCCACCTCGACGGTCGAGACGATCTCCGTCGGCACGACGCTCGTCGCGCCGCGCGTCACCTACGATCAGCTCACGGGTCGCATCTACTTCGCGAGCCAGGGCACGGCGCAGATGCGCTCCTACGACCCGGTCGCGCGCTCGTTCCGCCTCGAGGGCATGGCGCCCGGCAACATCGGCGCTGGCTTCTGCAGCGACCGTGCGGGCCACATCTACGTGGGCTCGCAGGCCGAGCCGCGCCAGCTCTGGCAGTACTCACCCGCAAGCGGCCGCTGGCAGAACCTCCCGATGATCCCCGGCTTCGCGACGGGCACCACGAACTGCGGCGTGGCCGAGGCCGGCGCGCTCTACATCGCGCAGTCGCCGGGCACCGAGCTCTACCGCCTCCCCCTCGAGCGTCTCTGATCAGCGCGCGAGCTGCGCGGCCTCGGTGCCTGCGATCCAGCCGCTCGCGGCGATCGCGCCGAGGCCGACGCCGGCCGCGGGATCGAGGCCCTCGAGCAGCGAGCCGGCGCCGAGCACACGCTCGCTGACCACCGCGCCGTGGCTCGTGATGCGCGCACGCCCATCGACGACGGCGCCGCGCGGCGCCTCGGCCGCGAGCAGCGAGAGGTGCCCGCCCCGCAGGCCTCCTGCGAGCTCGCGGCCGGTGCAGAGCACCACCGCGCGCGCCTCGACGTGGTGTCGGCCCGCGTGCACGACGACGTGGTGCTCGCCGCGATCGAGGCTCGTCGCGTCGCCGTGCAGGCGCTGGGGATCGAGCACGCCCAGGGCTTGCTCGAGCTTCGTCGTGAGCCGCTCGCTCTGCGCCGAGCGGGCCGCGAGCACCTCGCCCACGGGTTTTCCGAGGGCTCGCTCGAGGTGCATGGTCACGACCTCTCCGCCGGCGCCGAGGATCGGTGGCAGGAGCAGCGCATCGCACGGCAGCTCCGCGACCGCGCGGCGCAGCGCCACCGCGAGCCGCTGACGCGCGGCCGCGGGCTCGTTGGTGCGCGCGAGCTCGATCGTGCCGAGGAGCACGTCGTGGGCACGACGCGCGTGCTCGGCCTCCACCGCGAAGAAGCGGCGCGTGTCGCCGCGACGCACGGCGTCCTCGTCGAGCGCCCGCGCGAGCGCACGGGCATCGAAGAGCGGCAGGGCCGAGACGCCCACGACGGCCGTGCGCGCGTGCGGGAGCGGTGCGAGATCGAGCACGTTGCGCTCCGCGCTGAGCACGCGGCGAAGCGTCCCCGCGGCCGTGGCGACCAGCGGTCGATCGGCATCGCGGAAGGGGATGGCGCGGTAGCCGCCGAGGGCACCGAGCACCGCTCGCTGCGCCAGACGCTTCGCCTCGGTCCAGCGCGCGCGGAGCGCGGCGGGCACGGTCTCGTCGCTGCCCTGATCCCACGCACCACTGGCGAGGTGCGACAGACCTCGCGGGCCACCGATCAGGCGAGGCACGCCACCCGCTTGCTTCACCGCGAGCGCAGCCGCGAGCGCCGCGACGCCGGCTCCGACGATCGCCACGACGCCGCGGGTCGGCGCGCTCACCGTCGGCCTCGACGCGTGTGCACCACCACCTCGGGCTCGTCGTCGTCCTGCGTCTCGACCCCGACGTCGTCCCCGAGCCTCGCGTAGGCGAGCGAGACACGCGCGAGCCCGCGATCGGGACCCGGATCGACCCCCGCGCCCGCACGAACGAGCGCGGCCGCTTCGGCGCGGAGCTCGTGCGCGGATCGACCGCTGCGCGCGGCCACGTGGAGCGCGACCTGATCGAGGCAGCGCGCGCCACCACACACGCCGCTCCCGAGCCCGGTGCGGAGCGTGATCTGCGCGAGCGAGCGCGCGCCATCGTCGATCGCGCGCGTGATCTCGGCCACGAGCACGTCCTCGCACTCGCACGCCACGCGGCCCTGCCGCGCGCTGCGACCGACGCGGTCCGCGAGCTCCGTGAGCGCGCTCGGATCCGCGGCGACGCGCACACGCGCGCGCGCACCGAGCGTGGGCCGGCGCAGCCCCAGCTGGACGAGGTCCGGGTGCTCCGCCGCCACCGCGGCAGCCCCCAGCTCGGCGGCCGCCACGGCGGTCTTGCGGTCCCCCGCGTCGTCTGCGCCGCTCACGCGCTCACTCTCCCGCCGAGGTCCCTTCGCCGGTGAGCTCCTGCCGCGCGTGGCGGATCAGCACCTCGGCCACCGGCGCCAGGCGCGCGCGGCGATGACGCTCCGCGAGCGTGATGCCGAGCAGGGCCTGCTGCGCGCGCGGGAGGTCGTCGTTGACGACGAGGTAGTCGAAGAAGCCGTAGTGCTCGATCTCCTCGAGCGCCTTGGCGTAGCGGCGCTCGATCACCTCGGGCGCGTCGGTCCCGCGCGACTCGAGGCGGCGGCGCAGCTCGGGCATCGAGGGCGGCAGGATGAACACGCCGACGGCCTCGGGCAGCTTCGCCTTGATCTGCCGCGCGCCCTGGTAGTCGATGTCGAACACGAGCACGCGCTTGCCCTCGCGCCGCGCGCGCTCGAGCTCGGTCGTGCTCGTGCCGTAGAGGTTGCCGTGCACGTGCGCCCACTCGGCGAACGCGCCCGCGTCGACCATGCGGGTGAAGATGTCGCGATCGACGAAGTGGTAGTGCACTCCGTCCACCTCGTTCGCGCGCGGCTTGCGCGTCGTGTGCGAGACGGAGAACGTGAGCTCCGGGAGGTTCTCGAGGAGGAAGCGCGTCAGCGTCGACTTCCCCGCGCCCGAGGGCGAGCAGAGGATGAGGAGGAGCAGGTCGTCCATCGCGCGCCATCGTACCCGCGCGCTCGTTCCCCGTCGCGGGCGCCTTCGATACGCTCCTCCGATGAATGACGACACGCACGGTCGGCGCTTGCTCGTCGGGCTCGCCTCCTCACTCCTGATGGGGCTCGTCATGACCGCCGCGACCGCGCTCGCGACGCCCGGGCCCGACTCGGTCGCGGTGCTCGCCAACGCCGACGTGCCCGGCTCGGTCGCGCTCGCGGAGGCGTACGCGTCCGCGCGTGACATCCCCGCACGACAGATCTGTGCCCTCTCGATGCCGAGCACCGAGGACCTCGCGCTCGCCGACTTCCTCGCGGACGTGCGCGAGCCGCTCGAGGCCTGCCTCGCCGAGCGAGGCGTGCTCGATCGCATCGAGTCGATCGTGATCGCGCGCGGCGTGCCGCTGCGCGTGTCGATGGACGTCGCGGGGCAGAGCCGACGCGTGTCGCTGGCGGCCGCGCTCGGCCTCTGGCGAACGACGCTGGAAGACGGCACACCGCTCCTCGGCCAGGATCCCGGCCGCCTCGTCGACTGCGGCGGCACGCCCTGCCTCGCGGCCGCGTGGCGCAGCGGCTACCGCGGCGGCGCGTTCGAGGCGGGCTGGGAGCGCACGGCCGCGGGCGTCGTTCACCGGCCGATGCTCGTCACGATGCTCCACGGGCGCAGCGACGCGGACGCGATGCGCCTCGTCGCCTCGGCGATCGCGTCGGAGGGGCTGGGCATGGGCGCCGGCGAGATCGTGCTCATGGACGGCGCCGATCCCGCGCGCGGCGCGCTCGACATGGAGTACCCCGCGGTGCTCACCGCGCTCGAGGGCCTCGGCGTCACCGCGCGGCGCGTGCCCTTCGCCTCGGATCAGAGCGGCCTCACGATCGCGGGCTTCGCCGTGGGCACGGCCTCGCTCGGGCAGACGATCGAGGGCAACACGTACGTGCCGGGCGCGATCGTCGACAACCTCACGAGCTTCGGCGCGGTGCCGGAGAACTTCCGCGAGAGCGGGCAGAGCCAGGTCTCCATCGCGCGCTGGGTCGCGATGGGCGTCGCGGGCGCGCACGGCACGACGGACGAGCCCCTCAACAATTGTTTCCCTTCGAGGCAACTGTTCTCCGACTACGCGTCGGGCGCGACGCTGGCCGAGGCGTACATCGGGCGCCTACCGTACGTGTACTGGCACAACCTCGTGCTCGGTGATCCGATGGCCGCGCCCTACGCCGAGCGGCCCGGTGTCGCGCTCGCCGTCGACGGCGCGGCCGTGACGGGGCCGACGACGGACCCGATCTCGCTCGGCACGCCGCTCGAGGTGGCGATCGAGGCGCCGGCGGATCGCGCGGTCTCACGCGTCGCGATCTACGTCGACGGCGTGCTCCACCACGAGGCGCTCGACGTGCCGCTGGACGCGCGGACCTTCACGCACTGCCTCGGCGAGGGGCACCCCGAGTCGGTGGGCGAGGACGTGCAGGTCCTCGTCGCCGTCACGATCGCGAACGACATCGCGCGCGATCTCCGCGCGGTGCGCGGCTGGCGCGCGTTCCGCACCCCGATCACCGCGGGCGATGGCCTCTGCGATGCGAGCGCCCCCGACGCAGGCGCGAGCCTCACCGACGCGGGCGCGAGCGACGCGGGCCCCGCGAGCCCGCGCGACGCGGGCGCGAGCACACCCCCGGGCACGAGCGGCTGCGCCTGCCGCGCGAGCACACCCACGATGCACGATCGGTCCTTCACGCTCGCGCTGCTCGCCCTCGCCCTCGCCGTCACGCGCCGCCGCCGCGAACGCCGGGACGGTCCTCTGTGATGGCTCTCTCGCGTCCTCGCCCCGAAGAACGGGGCCAGCTCAGAGCATGAGTCACTTGCATTGACTCATGCTCTGAAGTTTCTTGCCGGAGGGTCTGGCCGCAGCCCCTCCCTCTCGCCGCGGGTTCTCCCCGTGCTCGGCCTTGGGCCTGCGCGCGGTGTCCGATCACCGGAATCGGCGAGAGCCTCCCTCCCGCCGATTCGAGCCCGTGGCACTCGCATCGATCAATCCGAGTGCCGCGTGCTCTCACACGGACTGTCGTAGTCAAGTGGGGAGTCGAGGTCGGCACGAAAATGGAGTGATCGAGCTGGTGCATTCCGCACACATCGACGCTCTTGCCGGGTGAGAGCCGGACGAGGGGACGACGTGGCGGTGGT
>JBILLJ010000012.1:0-103799 GCA_044376125.1 Sandaracinaceae bacterium | reverse complement strand
CCACGTGGAGTCAGCTCGCTGCGCGGCCCGCCACGGCGACCGTCGCGCGCACCGAGGTCGTGAAGTTCCTCCTCGACACCTCGCACGATCGGCTCATCTGGTTCATCGACACCGAGCGCTGGGACATCCACTTCGACTTCGCGGTCGAGAACCTCGGCATCCCCGGCGGCTGGCAGGCCCACGGCGACTTCAACACGCGCGAGTACCGCAGGCCCGAGCGCCGCTTCGAGATGGGCTCGCTCGTGCACTACGTCGACGCCGACATCTGGGCCCTCGAGATGGTCGCGGGGGACAACCTCTCGGGCGAGCGCGTCATCCGCATGTTCGAGGACGTGCGTCGCCAGGTCTTCTTCGGCGATCGCCTCCGCTTCCGGCCGCTCTCGCCGCAGCACGATCAGACGCTCGCGACGATCCCCGGACGGCTGCCCGTCGTCGGCGCCGACGAGGTCTTCCGCGGTGTGCGCTACCAGCCGCTCACGAACGGCGAGGCCTTCGGCACCCTGCGCATCGTGCGGGGCGCGCTCGATCTCGCCAGCGTGCGGCCCGATCAGATCCTCGTGCTCGAGGATCTGCCCGACGAGATCCCCGTCGTGTCCGGCGTGGTCTCCCAGGAGCTCCAGGCGCCGCTCGGTCACATCGCGATCCTCTGCTCCACGCGCGGCACGCCCAACATGGGCCTGCGCGACGCGACGACGAACGCCGACCTCGCGCGCCTCGACGGTCAGCTCGTGCGCCTCTCGATCGCGCCGCAGGAGTGGACGGTGCGGCCCGCCTCGCGCGAGGAGGCCGAGCGCAGCTGGGCGAGCCGTCGCCCCGCGCAGCCCCTGCAGCCTCCGATCGACACGACCGAGCAGCGCCTGCGTCAGGTGTGCGACGTGCGGCTCGACGACGTGCGGAGCGTGGGCGCCAAGGCCGCGCAGCTCGGGGAGGTGTGTGGCCTCGGCGCGCGCGTGCGCACCCCCGGCGGCTTCACGGTGCCGTTCCACTTCTACCTCCAGCACCTCGCGAGCGCGGGCATCGACCGCGAGCTCACCGCGATGCTCGACGACGCCTCGCTCGCGAGCGACACGCACGCGCGTGACGCGGCCCTTCGCACCATCCGCGATCACATCCAGGCCGCGCCCGTCGACGCCGCGCTCCTGCGCCGCATCCGGCAGCGCATGACCGAGACGGGCCGCGGCCGTCGCTTCATCTTCCGCAGCTCCACCAACGCCGAGGATCTCCCCGGCTTCACGGGCGCCGGTCTCTATCGCTCCATCGTCGTGCCCGCAGACGCGACGGACGCGCAGGTCGCCGACGCGATGCGCGAGGTGTGGGCGAGCGTGTGGCTGCTCGGTGCCGTCGAGGAGCGCGACTGGTATCGCGTCGATCAGCGCCGCGTCGCGATGGCCCTCCTGGTCCAGCCCTTCGTCGACGGCGCCTCCGCCAACGGCGTCGCGATCACCGCGAACCCTTATTTCGAGGGGCGTCCGGGCTTCTTCGTCAACGCGCAGGCGCTCGGTGGCTCGGTCACGGGCGCGGCCGGCAACGAGGTCCCCGAGCAGCACCTCATCTACGTCTACAGCGAGGTCGTCGAGTCCGAGCTGCTCTCGCAGAGCTCGCGGTCGCCGAACGCGCTGCTCCTGCCCGAGGCCGCGATCCTCCAGCTCGCGAGCACGCTCCGCACGCTGCACTGCCACTTCCGCGATCGCTGGCGCGCGCGGGGCATGCACGTCGACACGAGCGACGCGCTCGACGTCGAGTACCTCATCGCCGGCGAGGATCACCACCTCGTGATCCTCCAGGCCCGTCCCTTCGAGGTCCGCTACGAGGACTCGCAGCGCGTGGGCGACCTCGACCTCTGCGCGTTCCACCCGGCCGGCGTCGACTGACGCGGCTTCACGCGGCTGACGGGACGGGTCATCCTCGGTGTGATGAGCACAGCGACGAAGCTGGCCACCTACGACGACCTCGTCGCGCTACCGCCCGGAGAGAAGGGCGAAGTGATCCGGGGCGTGTTGCGGACGCTGCCGGCGCCGAGGCCGCGCCATGCCAAGGTGCAGCGCGTGCTCGGCGGCGTGCTCGGCGGTCCCTTCGACGACGACGATGGTCTCGGCGGCCCGGGGGGCTGGTACATCTTTCCCGAGGTCGATGTCCAGCTGACCGCGCACGATGTCGTGCGGCCCGACCTCTCCGGCTGGCGACGTGAGCGCCTCGCCGATCCTGACGAGCGCCCGTTCACGGTCGTGCCGGACTGGGTGTGCGAGATCGCCTCGCCCTCGACCGCGCGGGACGATCGCGTGCTCAAGCGCCATCTCTACGCCGAGCATCGCGTCGGGTTCTACTGGATCGTGGATCCCGAGACGCGGCTGCTCGAAGCGCTCGAGCTCCGCGAGGGGCGCTGGGTCGAGCTCGGTGTGTTCGACGAGACCGCGCGGGTGCGCATCGCGCCGTTCGACGCGGTCGAGCTCTCGATCGCACGCCTGTTCTTGGCGCAGCGCCCTTCCCAAGGCGAATAGGACTTCACGTCCGCGCCGGCGGGATCGCCTGCTCGAGCTGCCACGCGCGGAGCGTGAGGCGCTCGCGCGCCGCATCGACGGTGTCCCGCAGGCGCGCTGCGACGATCACCGACACGGGCACCGCGAGGAGGTGCCCGGCCACGAGGAACGCCGCGGTGCCGAGCGGTGGAAAGCCCACGAGGCGCGGCGTGATCACGATCGCGTCGCCCGCGATCGACATCGAGGGGCTCACGATGCCCGCGAGCTCGAGCGCGAAGGGCACGAGGATCGCGGCCAGGCCGAGCACTGCGATCGGCGCGCGCAGCGCGCGGCCGAAGCCGAGCGAGAGCACCACGGCCGTCGTCGTCGCGAAGACGGGCGCGAGCACGAACGGCCCGAAGAGCGCCGAGAACGCGCCCGTCGTCACCATCGCGAGCACGACGAGGCCGAGCTTCGCGCCGTGCGTGAGCGGGACACGCCGGCGGGCGACGAGGAAGGCGAGGGCGGTCGCGACGATCAGCCCCACCACGAGGGCGGCCCCGACGCCGTCGTGCACGCCGAGCGCGAGCGCGAGCGGGATCATCAGCGCCCACACGAGCGTGCGATCGCCCGTCGCTCGCACGGCGCAGGCCTCGATGTCGCGCTCGCTCCGCGTGATCTCGCGGTGGGCCTCGGGCGGCAGCGTCGCGGGGCGTTGACCGAGGAGGCGGGTCATCAGCGCACGCGCCGTCTCGTCGTCCGGGTCGAGCGCGAGCGCCCGGCCGGCCTCGGCGAGGGCGCGCGGACGTGCGCGCTCGTCCCCGAGCAGCGCCTCTTCTTCCGCCGCCAGGGCCTGCGCGAGGTGCGTGCGTGCGCTCTGCCGCGTGCCGAGGCGCACGGCGTCGGCGTCGAGCGCCTTCTCGATGCCGGTCGCGAACGTGCGCGCGCTCGGTCGCGCCGCCGGATCGGGATCGATCGCTCGCGCGACGAGCTCGTCGAGACCTTCGGGCATCGAGAGGCTCGGTGCGCGCTCGGACGGCCGCTTCGCGCCGAGGGGATCGAGCGTCGAGACGACGAGCGCGAGCGGCGTCGCGCCCACGTGCAGCGGCTCGCCCGCGAGCACCTCGAAGAGGATCGCGCCGAGCGCGTACACGTCCGAGCGCGGATCGCCGCGCACGCCGCGCGCCTGCTCGGGTGCCATGTAGCCCGGGGTGCCCACGATGCGATGCGTGTCGCCTGCGCGGAGCGAGCCGAGTGTCTCGAGCGCGAGCGCGGTCGCGGTGTCGTGACCGCCGTCGGCGCGAGACGCTTCGGTCGACACGCGAGACGCTTCGGTCGACGTCCTCGCCTCGGCGGCACATCCCCAGTCGAGCACGTGCACCTCGCCGAAGCGCCCTAGCATGATGTTCGCGGGCTTGAGATCGCCGTGCACGACACCTGCCTGGTGCGCGTACTCGATCGCGAGCGCCACGCTGGAGACGGCACCGAGGAGCTGTCGAAGCGACCAGCTCCGCGTGGGCGTGCGCTCGCCTCGCACGTCGAGGGCATCGGCGAGCGTCGTGCCTCGCACGCGCTTCATCGTGAAGAACGGCGTGCCGTCGGCGAGCGTGCCGAGATCGTAGACCGGCACGATCGCGGGATGCTCGAGCCGGCCCTGGAGGCGCGCCTCGTCGACGAAGCGCGCGGTGGCCTCCACGTCGCCGCGCCCGCGCCGCAGGGTCTTGCACGCCACGACGCGGCCGATGCGCGTGTCGGTGCTCGCGTGCACGTCTCCCATGCCGCCGCTGCCGAGGAGCGGGCCTTCTTCGTAGCGAACGTCCTCCGCGCGCCGTGGGCGTGAGCCGCTCGCCCGCGCGTTCGACGGCGACGTCACACGCGGCGGCGCACCGTCGCTCCAGGTCTCGGCGTGTGCTCGGCTCGTCATGGCCTGGCTCGTCATGGACCGGGCCCTCAGCAGGCCCCGTGCCGACCGCGGATCGCGAGAAGGGCGCGGGCACGTGTCGTCACGAGTGCAGCGCACTGCACGGAGTGTGAACCCTCGGCTCTCCGACCCTCGCCGCAGCGTGGCCGCGCGGCACAGGTGGCGCCGGGAACGAAGCGCGCGTCGCGGTACGTTCGGCGCGTGTCGAAAACGACGGTGGGCCTCAGCGCGTGCGCGTGACGCGGAGGCTGCCGGCGTAGGCGAAGCGGGCGCGGCCGCTGGGGCTCACGGTCACGTCGACCGTGATCGCGCCGCTCGCGTCGGGGCTCACGTCGTCGAAGCTCGCCGCGCGCGCGCGGTTGTCGCTCACCTCGAGATCGAGCGTGCGCTCGGCGATCGCGTAGCGCGTGAGGCGACCATTGCCCGCGTCGTCTCCGTCGCGCGAGGCGAAGAGCTCGAGGCGGTAGCGCCCGGGTACGAGGCCCGCGATCGTGATCTCCGCGCCGAGCGCGAGCGCCGCGTCGTGTCCGTCGAAGCTGCCGACCCAGAGCGAGTCCGCGCTCACGTCGGCGGGCAGGCCGAGATCGTTCGTCGCGCTGCCGCCCGTCTGCGTGCCGACGAAGCCGCTCACCGAGACGCGCGCGTCGGTGAGCATCCCGTCCGCGCTCGTCAGCGGACCGACGGTCTCGCGGATCTCGTCCACGGTCGCCCAGCCCGCCACCGCGTTCGGGCCGAAGTCGATCGGCAAGACGTCGCCCACGGGCAGCGCGCGGGGGCACGCGATCGCGGGCACCGGCTCGCTCGCGCCCGTGGTCGCGTCGGCCGCCTCCTGCAGCGCGAGGGCGACGCTCGCATCGAGGCCGAGCGCCGGCAGGCCGATCGTGCTCCGCCCGTAGATCGTGCCGAAGAAGACGAGCGCCGTGAGGTACGCGCCCTGATCGTTGGGGTGGTAGTCGTCGTCTCCGTGCAGGCGCAGCGGCGCGCTCCCCTCGAGCACGCGCTCCCACGCATCGCCCACGCGCGCGACCACGACGGGCCGCTCCATCACCACGGTCGTGTTCTCGGGGATGTAGCGCTCCGCGCAGTCGAGGGAGTGGAAGCGCAGCTGCGCCTGCATGTCCGCCGGATCGTCGAACGTGCCCGGGTAGTACGCATGCCCTGCGGCGCGCGCGAAGGTCTCGTAGAGCACCACCTGCGCGCGCGGCTCGCTCTCGATCGCGAGGTCGTGGAACCACGTCGCGTCGTCCTTGAACTGCTCCGGATCTCCGAGCGCATCGGTCGGCCGCGTCGAGAGCTCCTGCAAGACGACGACGTCCCAGCCCTCGCGCACCCGCGCGGGCGCACCGTCGCTGGCCGTGTCGGCCCGGTGGAACGCGAGCGCCTGCCCACCGAGCGCGCGCATCTCCACGACCGGCGTCGCGAACCCCGAGGCCTCGACGAGCCTCCGGAACGTCCCGGGCATGTTCGAGGTGAACGTGAAGCTGTTGCCCACGAAGAGCACGCGCGCGGGCGTCTCGGGCAGCGGCACCGCACACGGATCGACGCTCGCCGCATCGACCCCGCCCGCATCGCGCTCGCCCCCATCGACTCCGCGCGCATCGATCGGGCTCGCGTCGAGCGCGCCGCCATCGAACGCCCTCGCGTCGACCCCTCCACCATCCGGGAGCACGAGCACTCCCTCACACCCCGCGAGCACCATCGCGAGGACGAACGCCGAGACGATCCACACGCGCCGCACGACGCCCAACGTAGCGCGAGCGCCTGCGCGGGGCCGGTCTGCCGCGAGGGCCACGTACACCTCCGTGGGTCCGGTCTCTGGCGGATTGGCGGCCCGTCCCCTAACCTCCCAGCCGTCGAGGTCGTCATGCACCTTTCTTTCCGTCTCCTCCCCGCGCTCGCGCTCGCCACGCTCGCGCTCACCTTCACCGCCTGCGGGCGCTCGAGCCTGTCGGGCAGTGGAACCACGTCGACCGGCATGGACGCCGGCATGTTCGACGCGAACGCCGACGCGTTCCGCACCGACACACCAGGCGGCGGACGCTGCGGTGATCTCGTGTGCCAGATGACCGAGTCCTGCTCGAGCTGCCCAGGGGACTGCGGTTCCTGCGACAGCTGCGGCGATGGCATGTGCCTGCCACCCGAGAGCTGCTCGAGCTGCACCCCCGACTGCGGCCCTTGCACGGGCTGCGGCGACGGAACGTGTGGCGCAGGCGAGTCGTGCTCGACGTGCCCCGCGGACTGCGGCCTCTGCCCGACGTGCCCGAACGGTGCGTGTGATGCCGGCGAGACCTGCGGCACCTGCCCCGACGACTGCGGCCGCTGCGCCACCTGCGGCGACGGCTCGTGCAACGCCGACGAGAGCTGCGCCTCGTGCTCGCGCGACTGCGGCATCTGCCGCAGCTGTGGCGATGGCAGCTGCGACGCCGACCTCGGCGAGACCTGCACCACCTGCTCGGCGGACTGCGGCCGCTGCGTGACCTGCAACAACGGCACGTGCGACGCCTCGGAGGACTGCGCGAGCTGCCCCGCGGACTGCGGCCGCTGCGAGCGCTGCGGCGACGCGACGTGCAACGCGAGCGAGTCCTGCTCGAGCTGCCCCGAGGACTGCGGCATCTGCCGCACCTGCGGCGATGGCATGTGCGCCGGTGGCGAGGACTGCTCGACCTGCCCGGTGGACTGTGGCGTCTGCCGCCGCTGCGGCGACCGCACCTGCGACGCCACCGAGAGCTGCGCGAGCTGCCCCGGTGACTGCGGCATCTGCGAGCGCTGCGAGAACGGCTTCTGCTCGCCCGAGGCGGGCGAGGACTGCTTCAGCTGCCCGGAGGACTGCGGCGTCTGCGAGTCCTGCGGTGACGGCCGCTGCAACGCCGCCATCGGCGAGACCTGCTTCTCGTGCGCGGCCGACTGCGGCGCGTGCGACGGCTGCGGCGACGGCCGCTGCCGCGGCACCGAGACCTGCTCGAGCTGCGCGACCGACTGCGGCACCTGCTCCTTCTGCGGCAACATGCGCTGCGAGAGCGCGGGCGGCTTCGAGGACTGCATCTCGTGCCCGACCGACTGCGGCGAGTGCGATCTCAACACCTGCGCGGAAGGCCTGACCTGCACCTTCGGCTGCATCGACTTCGGCGGCGGTGGCGGCGGCGGCATCCCGCGCTTCAGCCTCACGTGCCTCAGCGCGTGCATCGCCTCGACCTGCCCCGACTCGCGCTTCTTCCTCGACCAGGTGACGAGCTGCGCGATCAACGCGGCGATCGGCGCGGGCTGCCGCGACCTCTCCTGCATCATGGACGAGTGCCGCTCCGAGATCGCCGCCTGCTTCGGCGATCGCTGCTGATCACACGCGCCTCCGGCGTGGCTCGGGGGCTCGGGCGCCCCCGGACCCCGCCGGGTTCTCCCGTGCTCGCTCACCTCCGTTCGCTGCGCGCGTGTCCGATCACCGGCTCGTCGTCGAAGACTCCTCCTCGGCTCCCGCTCCAGGGGTCAGCTCCGCTGACCCCGCCGCGTGGCGCCCCGCCGCACAGCCGAATCGTTCCGATGGTCGACGCGACGACGCACGTCGGCGCTTCGTGCGGGCTCTCGGCTTTTTCACGTCGGTGCTTCGTGCGGGCCTCTCCGCGACTTCTTCCATGGCCGACGTGACGACCTCACGTCGGCCATGGTGTTTTCGCGGGCGGTCGTGTTATGCGTTGCCTTCGCTGCGAGGCTCGGTCGCGCAGCCCGAGGAGACGCCATGGTTCGCAAGCACGTCGACGAGGAGAACCTGAGGGTCAGCGAGCTGCCGCAGCAGCGCGACAGCCTTCTGCCGGTCGCCGGTGGAGTGACCGTCGTCGTCACGCAGGCGTTCGGTCCGACGGGGGCGAACCTCGTCGGTCTGAGCGACGTGAAGTTCGACGGCTACCCCGCGGTCACGCTGCTCGTGAAGCGCCCGGACGGCAAGGAGGGCCTCGTGCACCTCTCGCCGATCCACGGCGACCGCCGCAAGGCGGGCTTCACCGACATCAAGCAGGGCACGAAGCTCCAGCTCTTCTGCCCGGTCTCGAAGAAGCCGCTCGACAAGCTCGGCCCCGTCGATGACGGCTCGAACGCGGACTACTACGCGCTCTACCTCACGCCGAAGCTCGAGAGCGCGGCGTGCGTGATGCTCACCGACGTGTGGGACCACTACCACTCGCGCATCGTCGACGACAACGCGGTGGTCTCGTACTGGTCCAGGACTCATCCTGATTGAGCTCGGGCCGGTGACCCGGCCATCCGCGCGCACCGCTTCGCTGCGCGGATGCTGCGCGCGGGGCCCCACCCCCGCTCGCTCGCTCCGACCGACCGCTCCACCGAACCGCGCTTCGATGGGAAACGACGTAGGCCCCATGAGCTGCTCCTGCCATGAGTGACGAAGAGCTCGACTACTCGCGCGGGAACGCGACCAAGATCGCGTACGTCGACGGGCGTCCGACGACGATCACGCTGCGCAAGTGCAAGCTCGTCGTCGCGCGCGGCGGCATCCTCACCGAGCACACGTTCGAGAAGGACGTGATCACGATCGGCGCGATGGACGACAACGACGTCGTCCTCGACGACGACACGGTGAGCCGCAACCACTGCACGATCGCGCTCGAGGGCGACACCTACATCCTCAACGACAACGACTCGACGAACGGCACGTACATCAATCGCGTGCGCATCCGTTCGGCGTACCTCACGCCCAACCAGGTGATCACGCTCGGCTCGACCGAGATCCGCTTCTCGCCGATCGACGAGCGCGTGCGCATCGTGCCGTCGGAGCGCGATCGCTTCGGCGAGGTGATCGGCCGCGATCGTCGGATGCGCGAGATCTACGCGATCCTCGAGAAGATCGCGCCGACGGACGCGACGGTGGTCGTCGAGGGCGAGACGGGCACGGGCAAGGACGTCGTCGCGCGCTCGATCCACAGCCAGTCGCGCCGCAAGGACGGACCGTTCATGGTCTTCGACTGCGGCGCGGTGCCCGAGAACCTGATCGAGTCCGAGCTCTTCGGTCACGAGAAGGGCAGCTTCACCGGCGCGCACTCCACGCGGCAGGGCGTCTTCGAGCTCGCCAACGGCGGCACCGTCTTCCTCGACGAGCTCGGCGAGCTGCAGCTCGATCTCCAGCCGAAGCTCCTGCGCGTGCTCGAGCAGCGCGAGGTCAAGCGCATCGGCGGCACCAAGCCGATCAAGGTCGACGTGCGCATCCTCGCCGCGACGAACCGCAACCTCGAAGAGGAGGTGGCGGCGGGCCGCTTCCGCGAGGACCTCTTCTACCGCCTCACGGTCGTGCGTGTGCGCATTCCGGCGCTGCGCGAGCGGCGCGAGGACGTGCGCGTGCTCGCGCGACACTTCCTCGACAACGGCTCCTTCAACAAGGATCGCGAGGGCAACCGCCGCATCCAGGAGTTCGCGCCCGGCGTGCTCGACCGCATGGGCGAGTACGACTGGCCTGGCAACGTGCGCGAGCTCCACAACGTGATCGAGCGCGCCGTGAGCTTCGCGGAGGGCGAGGCGATCGAGCTCGCCGATCTGCCCGAGCACATCGCCTGGCCGCGCGGCGTCCTTCCGCCCCACTCGGAGGGCGAGGGCCGCACGGACGTGAACATCGCGATCCCCGAGCTCCGCGCCGAGATCGACGGCACCTTCAAGGACGCCAAGGAGCGCTGGATCTCGAGCTTCGAGCGCGACTACATCGCGAGCCTGCTCAAGCGGAACAACGGCAACATCAGCCACGCCTCCCGCGAGGCGCAGATCGACCGCAAGTACTTCCGCAAGCTGATGAAGAAGTACGGCATCACCGCGCAAGACGACGAGGGCGATCTCGACGAGTGAGGCGCGAGGGGGACCGGGTTGGGCACCAGCGAGCACGGCCACGGGCGGGCGTCGTGAGGACGATCGAGGCGCTCGTCGACGAGATCCGCCGGGCCGAGGCCTGCGTCGTTCAGCCTCCGCGCGCCATGCCCTCCGTTCGGCCGGGCGAGGCGCTCGGGAGGGAGCTGGAAGAGTTCTACCGCGCGTGCGGCGGACTCAGTCTCTTCGCCGCGTCCGACTATGGCGTCGAGATCGCCGGGCCGGAATCGTTCTCGCGCGCAAACCTCGAGATTGTCGGCCGAGAGGTGCCCGACGATCTCACGGACTCCTGGTACGTCCTCGCGCGCGCAGCGTCGGGGAGCGGCTCACGATCGACTGCCACCCCGCCCGGGTCGGACGCTGCCACGACAGCTTCTGGGATTCCCACGGCGTGCGGGGAAGTTGCCCGATCATCGCGCTGTCACTCGCCGAGCTCCTCGCTCGCCTCCTCGCCGCGAGAGGGAAGCATTGGTACTGGCTGGAGGACGACTGGAACGGCCACGGCGACGCCTACGCCGCGAGATCCGTCGAGGGTGAGGGGCTCGCGATGGGGGAAGACGACGCATGAGGGGTGAGAAGGGAACAGTCTTCACCGTCGTGAACACGGACGAGCTCGGCCCGAAGACCCGAACGAGATTCGTCTGGGCGCCATGCTGCGCGCGGGACGGAGGGTAGACACGTGATCGTCGAATATCGTGCCGAGCTGGCAGACGCTCTGCCCGAGAACCGCCGTCGATTCATGAACCAGCTGCGGCTGACGCCCGGCCGCCGCTACGAGGTTCACGGCGTCTCGGTCTTCGACCAGATGGTGTTCGTTCTGGTGGTGGACGACATCGATACGGATGCGTTCTGTCTCGCCGCGGCGTTTCGAGTCGTGGATGGGTCGATTCCGCAGGGGTGGGTCTGCACTCCATCCGACGGTGTCGTGCAGTTCGTGCTCGGACCGCCCTTCCTGGCGGCGAGCGTCGAGACATACAACACGTTCTTGGACCGCGGCGATCGCGAGCAGCTCAACGAGTTCTGGCGATATCTCGACGCTCGTCGCCGCATCGATACGCATGACGATGTGGAGGAGTGAAGGACGTGCTCGCGTCCGACGGGTTGGCGTCGCCGCGAGGGCGATGGCAAGTGTGTGGATGTGTTGATTGATCCGTGCGACGACGGGGACCATCTGTTCGTCCGAACGGCCTGGGAGGATCGTCCCATGACAGAGGTTCCCGTGTGGCTCGGATCGCTACGCGACGGGTCGGACAGACTCGCGGCCGTCATGGAGTTGAGCCGACGTTTCGTCGCCGCCTCCGACACCGAGAGGCGGCTCTTGGCGGCCGGATGGCCGTTCGACGCGAACTGGCCGTACCCCGATCCATCGCGCCTGGGTTGCCAGAAGGGCGAGACCTATTCCTCGAGAGATCGAGTCATCGCCTCGCTGATCCTGGACCACCTCGAAGGGGTGTTCGGGTCGCGGGAACACCTGATCGCGCTGAGTGCCACCTTCAGGTCCTGCGAGCTGGCGGGGCTCGACGCTTCTGCGGTCCTCGAAGACGTCGCGCGATGTCTGCCTCACGAGGACGCCGAGTCTCTCAGAGCCTTCCTGCGTCGACCGGAAGCGGAGCGGCGACCCGACGACTTTGGTCTCGTGGAGACGGTGGACGTCAACGGTGAGGTCGAGTTGAGTCTCCTGCTGTGATGTACGCCAGGCTGAACACGCAGCCGACGGCCGTTTCACGCGACTCAGTTCGTGAGGAGTCGATCATGCCCACGCTATCTCAGTACACGTCTCGGTCATCTACTCGGGCCGTTCACGGCAGTGAGCACGGTAGGCGCTCCGCGGAGCGGCTCGAGATCCTGACCGCAGGTGGGAGGATGCCGTAGCCATGAAGCCCGAGTGGACGATCACGATTCAGGATCGGCGCCACGTGACCGCCACTTCACGCAGCGTTCCGGAGCTACTCGAACGGCTGCAGCCCGAGTGGAGTCCGTCGTTCGCCGTGCTGGAGTTGTCCGGGACGGAGACCTACTACCAGACGGCCGGCGGCGGCGGAGGCATGCTCCTCGAGCGAAGGCTCGATGGCCGGCACTGTCGCGGCTACCAGGATGTCCCTGTGGTTCCGTTCGAAGACGGCGTGCAGCTCTGCTTCGCAGGGAGTCGCATCCCCCTGCGGCGCGACGAGTGGTTCACGCGAGACCAGGTGGTGCAGTGCTGGCAGGGCCTCGTCGAGGGCCGCGGCGAGCCCGCCTGGCTTCGCTGGCGCGACATCACGGAGTCGCTCGAGCCGCCGGCAACCGGAGTTCACGCCGCGCAGGCGCGGCGGGGGTCGTGATGTCGCCGCAAGTGTTCGACGCTGAGCGTCTCCAGCAGCGGATTGCGGAGGTCGTGGAAATGCCGCTCAGCGACGAGGCCTACTGCGGGATACTGGAGTACTTGTATCCACGCATGTCTGATCCTCAGATGACATCGCTCGTCGTTGCCATCTCCGGAAGGGAAGCCGGTGTGGTCCACAACGACGTCCTGCGCGTCTGATCCGGGCAGTTTCCGAGGTCTGAGGAGGCCTCCCGGGTCGCCAAGAGGCTGGAGGATGCTCTTGGGCTGCCGGTGGAGTGAGGGCTGCGAGCACACGGTGCTCGCGGTCCTGCGCAGACGCGACATTCGCCACGGCGTCCGCTGCCTCGCGTCGCGCACCACACGGTCGGCGCGTCGGGGCTGTCCCTTCGGACCTGCCGGACGCTTCGCAGTGTTCATCGATGCGGGCTGCGAGGACACGGTGACCTCGCGGTCGTGCACAGACGCGACCTCCGCCACGGCGTCCACTCCTCGGGGTCCTGCGCAGACGCGACATCCGCCACGGCGTCTGCTGCCTCGCGTCGCGCACCACACGGTCGGCGCTTCGGGCAACGGGGCACCTCGCCACACGCGACTGTGCGGTCGCGGCGCTCGCGTCTCCCCTCGATCCTGCCGGGGGCATTCGCGGGGACGTGAGCTCGAATCACGAGGCCGCGATGCTCGGCGACCGTGCTCGACCGTCGTGTCGCCCACTGCGTGCAGTGCATCGAGCGTCGTGTGCTTTGCTCACGAGGGCAAGGTGCTCGTCGCCCGCCGCTGCGTGCGTCGCATCGAGCGTCGTGTGCAGTGCGTCGAGCGTCGTGTGCCAGTGAGTCTGCGCGCGGATCACGCGGAGCGTCCGGCAGGATCGAGGGGAGTCGCCCGACGCGCGTAGCCAGTGGTTCGCGCATGCGATGCAGCAGACGATGAGGCGCGTGTCGCGTCTGCCGTCGGCGCGACGGAGCGGACCCCGCTGCCCGTGTCGCGTGAGCGCACGCCACGGTGGTCGTGGTGCTCGCTGCGCCACGGTGGTCATCGTGCCCGCTGTGCCACGGACGCTTCGGGCAACGGGGCACCTCGCCACACGCGACTGTGCGGTCGCGGCGCTCGCGTCTCCCCTCGATCCTGCCGGGGGCATTCGCGGGGACGTGAGCTCGAATCACGAGGCCGCGATGCTCGGCGACCGTGCTCGACCGTCGTGTCGCCCACTGCGTGCAGTGCATCGAGCGTCGTGTGCTTGGCTCACGAGGGCAAGGTGCTCGTCGCCCGCCGCTGCGTGCGTCGCATCGAGCGTCGTGTGCAGTGCGTCGAGCGTCGTGTGCCAGTGAGTCTGCGCGCGGATCACGCGGAGCGTCCGGCAGGATCGAGGGGAGTCGCCCGACGCGCGTAGCCAGTGGTTCGCGCATGCGATGCAGCAGACGATGAGGCGCGTGTCGCGTCTGCCGTCGGCGCGACGGAGCGGACCCCGCTGCCCGTGTCGCGTGAGCGCACGCCACGGTGGTCGTCGTGCTCGCTGCGACCGAGCCGCTCTGCGGGCTTCTGCGAGCGAGCCCCCGACTTGGAGTCGGGGCCGTGTCCGCACCGAAGGTGCTCTCCCCGAATCGCGTCGACGACCGACTGGGTCACTCGCTGTGCGAGGGCTCGCCGTGGGCGAGGCGCTCGAGGCGGTCGAGGGTGTAGAGCAGGTTGTCGGCTGGCTCGGAGTCGGGAGGGTTGGGCCAGCAGAGGCCGGACTCGAACACGGCCTCGACCTCGTAGCGGGTGACCTCGACGTACGCGAGCGCGTCGCCGCGGCTCATCACCATGCCCTCGGCACAGTGCGCGTGCAGGCTGGCCCACGCCTCGCAGGCCGCGACGCCGTGCGCTCGCGCGCGCCGACGTTCCTCGAGGCTCGGGCCGTCGGCCTCGCGACACTCACCGCAGAGATCCCGCCACTCGCTGCCGCTCTCCGAGAGTGTGCGGCAGTCCGTCTGCTCGAGCGCGACGAGCTCTGCACACCAGTCCGCGACCATCTCCTCGGTGATCTCCATGTCGTCGAAGCGCGAGCTGTTCCAGTTGAGGATCCCGCTCGCGTGGAGCGCGAAGATGGGCGAGGCCGAGGGCACGAGCGCGCACGTCATCGCGCTCGTCGTCGGCGCCGCGTCGCTCAGATCGACCGCTTCGTACCGCGCGCGAACCTCGTCCACGACCGCCCCGTAGTGCGGCGTGTCCGCAGAGCTCCGGAGCAGCTCGCGCCGCACGAGCTCGAGCGGATGCACGGGCGCTTCCGCTGCCTCGGCCACCACCACCACGGGCGCGACGGCCTCGGCCTCTCGTCGCTCCACGGGCGTCGCCGTCACCGGCGGCGCCGCGCCGCCGCAAGCGGACAGCAGCAGCGCGAGCGCAGCAGGTGCGGCTCCGAGATCCGAGGCCCGAGGTCCGATCGCCCTTCGTTCCATGCGGCCGAGCATGGACCAGCGTGGTGGCACGCATCCATCGCGGCGCGTGCGGCTCTCGCAGGCCGCTGCTGTGCGAGCGCCTCGGCGCGGGGGGCGTCCAGTCGGCGGACACCGTCGGGGCGGGCGCGCCAGGAGGGATCGGGCGCTCGTACTGGCGAGCGCGCGGAGGCCGCGGTTTCCGCGGGGGCGGTGCGGCCTCGAGGTGGCAGTGGGGCGGAGCGGTCTGGGCGTGCGGGTTGCGTCGTGGCCGGGGAGCCATCATGCGCATCACCGTGTCCAAGCCGCGCTCGCTGACTCGATCCGCCACCGTCGCCTCCTCGCTCGTGCTCCTCGGCCTCGCGGCGTGTGAGGGCAACCTCGCGAGCGGGACCGACGCGGGACGCGGGACCGACGCGGGCCTCGGCGTTGGGGACGCGGGCGTCGTGGTTCCGTCGGGCGATGCGGGCGCTGGAACGGATGGGGGCGCGGGCTCGGTGGACGCGGCGGTGCCCGGGTGCGAGCGCAGCGAGGACACCTCGAGCGCACTCTCGTTCGATGGTGTCGAGGATCACGTGAGCATGGGCCGCGCGCCTGCGCTCGGGCTCGCGACGTTCACCGTGGAGGCGTGGGTTCGCCGTGAAGGCGATGGACGAACGATGGGCACGGGCGTCGGGGGCCTCCAGCTCGTGCCGATCGCGGGCAAGGGGCGCGGGGAGAACGACGGCTCGAACGTCGATTGCAACTATGCGTTCGGGTTCGTGGGCGACGTGCTCGGCGCGGACTTCGAGGACATGGCGAGCGGCGCGAACCACCCCGTGCTCGGGCGCACCGCGGTGCCGCGCGGCGAGTGGCATCACGTCGCGGCGAGCTACGACGGGACCACGTGGCGCCTCTTCCTCGACGGCGTCGAAGACGGCCGCGCGGGCACGGGTGGCGCGCGGCCTCGCGCCGACAGCATCCAGCACTTCGCGCTCGGCACCGCGATGAACTCGACGGGCGTCGCGGCGGGCCGCCTCGAGGGCTCGCTCGACGAGGTGCGCGTGTGGGATCACGCGCGCACGGCGGCCGAGATCGCGGGCGGGATGCGCACGACGATCACCGAGGCCGACGGCCTCGTCGCGCACTGGGCGCTCGACGCCGAGGACATGGGCGCGCCCGACAGCGCGAGCGCGCTCGATGGCACCATCAGCGGCGCGAGCTTCGTGCGGCCGGGCGCGGTGCTCGATCGCGGCGAGCCGCCCGAGGTCGTCGTCGTGACGCCGATGCCGGGCGAGACCGTCACCGGCACGAGCGCGCCGCTGCGCCTCGCGCTCGTGGGCGAGTCGACGGACTACGAGGTCACCTTCCACGTGCGCGAGCTGAGCGAGGAGGACGACTTCGCCGTCGTGGTGCTGCCCGACACCCAGTACTACACGACCGGTCCCACGGCGGCGCACCCCGATCGCGCGACGCACTTCTTCGCCGACCAGACGCGCTGGATCATGGAGAACCGCACGCGCTACCGCATCGCCGCGGTCATCCACAACGGCGACATCGTCGACGACGGCAACGTCGCCTCGCAGTGGAACGTGGCCGATCGCGCGATGGCCCTGCTCGAGGCGGAGTCGGCCGACCTGCCCGATGGCATGCCGTACGCGCTCGCCGTCGGGAACCACGAGCAGCGAGAGGCGAGCCTCGCGAGCTACAACCGCGTCTTCGGCGTCGATCGCTTCGAGGGCCGCGCGTACTACGGCGGCCACTACGACGAGACGAACAACGACAGCTGGATCCGCTTCCAGGCCAACGGCCTCGACTTCGTCGTCGTGAACTTCCGCTACGACACGACGCAGGACGCCGCGATCAGCGCGTGGGGCCGCCGCGTGCTCGAGACCCACCCCGACGCGTTCGGCGTCGTGAACTCGCACTTCATCGTCGACTCGGCCGGTGAGTTCGGGCCGCAGGGACAGGCGATCTACGACGCCCTCCGCAGCGTGCAGAACCTCCAGCTCATGACGTGCGGCCACATCGCCGACGAGGAGCGGCGCAGCGACACGTACATGGGTCATCGCATCGACTCGATGCTCGCGGACTACCAGGGCCGCGCGGAGGGTGGCGGTGGCTTCCTGCGGATCTGGGAGTTCTCGCCCGCCAACGACGAGCTCACCGTGCGCTCGTACTCGCCCTCGCACGATCGCTGGGAGACCGACGCGAACAGCGAGTTCACGCTGCGCGTGGATCTGCGCGGCGCTGGTGGTCCGTTCCGCGACGTCGCGACCGTGCGCAGCGGCGACGACGCGCGCGCCATGGCGACCGACCTCGCGCTTGGCCGCGTCTACGAGTGGTACGCGACCGTCACGGACTGCACGCACACCGTGACGACACCCGTCGCGCGCTTCCGCACCGCGGCGATGTGACGCGCCCGCGGCGCGACGTGCGAGACAAACGCTCGGCGCTCCAGGCATGCTCGCGGCGGCGCGTGGGCAGGCGGAACGGTCCGTCGGCCGACACGCGTGCGCAAACCTCGAGATGTGCGGAGGTCGCATGGCGAACGACGGTGACGGCGGCGGCGAGCGCGCCGCGCAAGACGAGCTGGGGCAAGCGCCTCGGAATCGGCGTGGGCGTGGTGCTCCTCGTGCTGCTCGTGGCGCTCGGAGGCGCGTACGCGGCGAGCTCGTCCAAGCAGGGCGCGCACTACGACGTCGCGGGCGCGAGCTTCACGATCCCCGACGATCCTGCGCTCCACGCGGAAGGCCAGCGTCTCTTCACCGCGCGAGGTTGCGCGAGCCCCGACTGCCACACCGACGATGGTGGTGGGCACGTGCTCTCGATGGGCCCACTGGGCACCATCACCGGCACGAACCTCACGACGCGCACACAGGGATGGGACGCGGCGGACTGGGATCGCGCCGTGCGTCACGGCGTGCGAGAGGACGGAACCCCGCTCGTCTTCATGCCCTCGCAGGACTTCGTCGGCATGAGCGACCGCGAGCTCGCGACGATCGCCGCGTACGTGCGCACGATGCCGCGCGTCGATCGCGAGCTGCCGCCGCACCAGCTCGGTCTGCTCGCGCGCATCATCGATCTGAGCGGCGGCATCGTGCTCTTCCCCGCCTCGATCATCGATCACGCGAGCGTGAGCGCGCCGGACCCCGAGCCCGGTCGCACCCTCGAGTACGGCGCGTACCTCGGCCGCCTCTGCATGGGCTGCCACGGCGAGCACCTCTCCGGTGGGCCCATCCCCGGTGCACCGCCCGAGATGGGCACGCCGCTCAACCTGACGCCGCACGAGTCGGGCCTCGCGGGCTGGACCGAGGAGCAGTTCCGCACCGTGCTCCGCACCGGCGTCACGCCGAGCGGCCACGAGATCGATCCGCGGCAGATGCCGTGGCCCGCGCTCGCGCGCATGACCGACGACGAGATCGGCGCGCTCTTCCTCTACCTCCAGTCGCTGCCGCCGACGCCGGAAGGCAGCCGCTGAGCCCAGCCCCGGCCATCAGGGACCGAGAAAAGAACCGATCGGGGCGCCTTGCGACGGGGTTCGGGGGCGCCTGAGCCAACGAGCGCGCGCCGAATGGCGCGCAGAGACTCAGACGACGCGCACGACGATCGCGACGGTCCGCACGACGAGCCAGTAGGCCGCGGCGCAGCCGACGACGTAGACCAGCGCGGTCCGCGCGTGCGGTGCCCAGGGCTGCCCGCGCACCGCGGTCGCGATCACGATCGCCGCGCCCACGAACGCGAGCTGACCGAGCTCGACGCCCACGTTGAAGCCGACGAGCGCCGACGCGAGCGCGCGCTCGGGCAGCGCGGTCTCGCGGAGCGCGCCGGCCAGACCGAGGCCGTGCACGAGGCCGAAGAAGCCCGCGATCGCCGCGGGCGCGCGCCGCACCGACCACGCGCTCGTCTCGGCGTCGCGATCGGCGAGGCCCTCGCGCGCCACGAGCAGCACCGAGAGCGCGATGAGCGCCTCCACGAGCGCGCTCGCGGGATGCACGAGGTCGAGCACCGCGAGCGCGAGCGTGATCGAGTGCGCGATCGTGAACGCCGTGATCGTGAGCACGAGGCGGCGATCGAGGCGCGAGACGAAGAGGAGGCCCGCGAGGAACGCGAGGTGATCGAGGCCGAGGAGCACGTGCTCGGCGCCCAGCGCGATCCAGCGCACGAAGGCCGAGCCCGTGCGCTCGATCGTCGTGCGGGGGCGCGCAGCCTCGAGCACGTCCTCGTGGGGCGCGCCCTCTCGCGCGATCACGACGATGGCCACACGCATGCGGCCCTCGAGCCCGTCGATCGCGACCTCGCCCTCGAGACCGCGAGCGCCGCAGTCGAGCCGCGCGCCGATCCCGTCGCCCTCGAGGCTCGAGCGGCAGTGCGCGGGGAAGCGCGGCGTCACGCGGCTCGCGCTCGGAAGCCGCGTGTCGACGGGCGCGGTCCACGCGACGAGGTAGGTGCCGTCGTCTTGCTCCTCGATGCCGAGCACGCCGGGCGCGCTCTCGTGCGCACGCGCAGATCCCGAGAGCAGCCACACGCACGCCCAGAGGGCGAGCGCGATCGCGCGCGCCGTGGCGGAGCTCGCCTTCATCGCTCGAGGACCTGCCATCGCGCGCGCAGCGCGCGGAGCGCGGCGCGTGTGCGCTCGGCGCGGGCGTCCTCGAGGAGATCGTGCTCGACGTCGGCGCGCGCGCGCTCGAAGTCTGCGGGCGAGGCGGCGGTGCGTGACTCGATGCGCACGAGGTGCAGGCCCTCGTCGGAGCGATGGAGGCTCCAGCGTCCGTCGGGCACGTCGGCGAAGCCCGCGACGAACGCGGGGCCGAAGGCCTGCGCGAGATCGGCGAGGCGTCGCCCGCGGTAGTGGCGACCGCCCGGGTACGTGTCGCCCATCGCGATCGGCGAAGCGCCCGCCTCGAGCTCGGCCAGGAGCGCCGCCGCGCGCGCCAGAGCGCCCTCGTCGGTGCCGGCGACGAAGACCTGCGTGAAGTCGTAGCGAGCCTCCTCGGCGTAGCGATCGAGGTGCGCCTCGAAGAAGGCGCGCAGGGCCTCGTCGTCGGGCTCGGGGATCGGGTGCTCGGCCTCGAGGAGCGACGCGGTGATCGTCGCCACGCGTGCGCGCACGCGTGGATCGTCGCGATCGAGGCCACGCAAGAGACCCTCTCGGTAGAGCAGCTCCTCGTCGAGCCAGGCCTCGAGGCGCGCGTCGAGCTCGGCCTCGGTCGGTGGCGCGCCGTGATCGTGCGCCCAGTCCTCCGCGAGCCCTCGCCGCACCGAGGCGCCGATCTCGAGCACCCGCGTGTCGGCGGGCTCCGCCTCCGGCCGCGCGAGCGCCTCGAGGCCCGCGAGGGCGAGCCCCGCAACGAGGAAGTGCACGAGCGGCTCACGCGCGAGCGAGCGGTACCAGGGTCTTCGGGCCGGCGCGTCCATGAGGTCGAGGCACGCATCGTTTCCGTTGCGCACGACGCGAGTCAACGTCGCCGCCTGCGTGGTTCTCGGTGCGCGCGAGGCGTCAGCGTTCGGTGCGCGGCAGGAGCGCGCGGCGCGGGTCGCGGTTGCGGCCTGCCTCTCGCCACTCGAAGTGCAGGTGCGGCGCGCGCGCGAAGCCGGTGTCGCCCACGTCGGCCACGTGCTCACCGCGCGCGACGAGCTGACCGGCCTGCACGTGGATGCGCTCGCAGTGGGCGTACGTCGTCGAGTCCCCGCCGGCGTGGAGGATCACGAGCAGGTTGCCCATGCCGCTGAGGCCGTTGTCCGCGTAGGCCACGAGACCGCCGCGCGCCGCGACGATCCGCGCGCTGCGCGGCGCCTGGATGTCGAGGCCGTCGTGGCGCACGTGCGCGAGCGAGCCGCCGCGCACGAAGCCGAAGCCGCGACCGGTGTGGCCCTCGGGGACGGGGTAGGTGAGGCGCGGATCGGCGTCGAGCTCGCGGACGGCCTCGCGCCACGCGTCGAAGGGTCCGCTCGGGCCGAGGATCTGCATCGCGGCTTCGTGCGATCCGAGGCCGAGCCGCTGCGCGAGCGCGGCGGCGGCACCGCTCGGCGCGGGCACCAGGCGAGGGCCCGAGCAGTGGGCTCGGTAGCCGCCCGTCGTGCGACAGCGCGAGGGCATGCGCTGACGCTGGCGCGCGGGCTCGAGCGGCCGATGCCAGAAGCCCTCGCTCGACCAGAACGGCGGCACGTGCGCGTGGAGATCGAACGCAGGCACGCGCGACAAGAGCGCCGCCTCGTCGAGGGGCGCGGAGCTCGGGTCGGCGGATGGGCCCGGGGTCGGCGGGTCGGCGGATGGGCCCGGGGGCGGCGACGCGACGAGCGCCGCTGTCGTGTCGGCCCGTTCGCTCGCCCGTTCGCTCGCCCGTTCGCTCGCACGGGGCGTGTCGCCCTCGAGCGCGTCGGCCCGCGCGTCGCGCGCGGCGAGCGCGGCGAGCGCGGCGAGCCCGAGCACCATCAGCATCGTGGTCGTGGTCCTCCGCGCTCGGCTCGGCACATCGCGCATGCGGATGACGATGGTCGCGGCGGCCGACCGGCTGCGTCAACGGCTCCCTGGAGCGCTCGCGCGCCCGATCCGCTTCGCCGCCAAGGCGCGTATGCTGCTGCCCCGTGACCGCGCAGATCCTCGCCCTGCGTGCGGAGGGGCCTCTCGTCTCCGCCAAGCCCGACGAGCTACCGACGTTGCTCGCCGATCCGTCCGTCGTCGTGTGGGTGGACTTCGTCGACCCCAAGGAGTCCGAGCGACGCCTCCTCGAGGAGGTCTTCGGCCTCCACACGCTCGTCGTCGACGACATGCTCTCGGACGCACCGACCCCCAAGGTCGAGCGCTTCGAGGGCTACCTCTACCTCGTCTTCCACGGCCTCGTGCAGGGCGCCGAGAAGAAGGGCGAGGTGACGACGTGCGACCTCGACATGTTCCTCGGCAAGAACTGGATCATCACCAGCCACGGTTCCGAGCTCGAGGCCACCAAGCTGGTCTACGACGAGGTGCGCACGAAGCTCGCGCTCATGCGTCGGGGGCCTGCGCACCTCGCGTATCTCGTCATCGAGCACGTGAGCGAGCGCTACCTCCCGCTCATGGAGCGCCTCGATCACGACATCGACACGATCGAGTCCGAGATCATGACGGCGACGGGGCCGCACATCCTCGAGAAGATCATGGCCATCAAGCACAAGCTCCAGCGCTTGCGCCGCATCGGCCTGCACCAGCGCGAGGTGCTGCACCGCATCGGACGTGGAGACTTCGACATCGTGCCCGTCGACGAGCGCCCGTTCTTCCGCGACGCCTACGATCACTTCGTGCGCGTCGTGGACCTCAACGACTCGTTCCGCGAGATCGTGAGCGGCTCGCTCGACGCGTACATCTCGATGCAGGGCCACCGCATGAACGAGATCATGAAGGTGCTCACCCTGATCTCGACGATCATGTTGCCCCTCACGTTCATCGCGGGCATCTACGGCATGAACTTCGAGGTGATGCCCGAGCTGCACTGGCAGTACGGCTACTTCGGCGCGATCGGCACGATGCTGCTCACCGCGGTCGTGTTCTTCGTGTACTTCCGACGGAAGGGCTGGATCTGAGTGACGCGTTCCTCGAGCTCGATGCTGTGCCTCCTGGGTGTGTTGTGCGTGCCGTGGGGCTCGACGATCGCCGGCTGTGACGAAGCGCCCGCGGCGCACGCTCCCTCGGCCGAGCGACCTCCACACGACGAGCCCAGCGCCGCAGGCCAGCCCAGCGCCGCAGGCCAGCCCAGCGCCGCAGGCCAGCCCAGCGCCGCAGGCCAGCCCAGCACCGCGCACGAGTCCGCGCTCGCGCACGGCGAGGAGGCTGCCTCGGCCCCGACGCGCGGCGTCGTGCGCGAGACCATGAACGCCGGCGGGTACACCTACCTCCGCATCGAGGCGGCTGGCAGCGAGCCGGTGTGGGTGGCCGCGATCGAGATGCCGCTCGAGGTCGGTGACGAGGTCGTGGTCGAGGGCGGCCACGAGATGCGCGACTTCCACAGCCGCACGCTCGATCGCACCTTCGATCGCATCGTCTTCGCAGGCAGCGTGCGGGTGGAGGGTGAAGGCGAGGCCGCGCCGCCGCCCACCGAAGCGGTGCTCCCGCCTGGACACCCGCCCACGGGCGACACGGTGGCGGCGCACGCCGACGAAGCGGCGCCGGGCGGTGGTGTGCGCGGCGTCGTGCGCGAGACGATGAACGCCGGCGGCTACACGTACCTTCGCCTCGAGGGGAGCGGTGGCTCGGTGTGGATCGCCGTGCCCGCCATGACGGTGGCCGTCGGCGACGAGGTCGAGGCTGCCGCGGGCGCGGAGATGCCGGGCTTCCACAGCCGCACGCTCGACCGCACCTTCGCGCAGATCACGTTCTCGCCGGGCGCACGCGTCCTCACGCGCGCGGAGCCCTGACCGCTCCGATCATGCGCGCTCGAGCTCCTCGACGAGCTCGCGGTTGTCGGGGTGATCGCGCAGCGCGCCGAGCAGGAGGCGGCTCTGCTGCCCGATCGCGCGCCGGAGCGCTTCCATCCGCGTGCCGCTCGACGCGAGCTCGTCCTGCGCGCTCGCACGCTGCGCGTGCGCCTCGTCCTGGCTCTCGTCGAGCTTCTTGCGCAGCACGTCGATCTGGAACTCGAGATCCTTCACCTGCGCGTCGCGCGCTTCGAGCTCGGCCTTGAGGCGCGCGAGATCCTCACGCGCCTTCGAGAGGTCGACGCCGAGCTCGTGCACTGCGTGCCCGAGGCGCTCACGTGCCTCGCGCGCGCTCGCGTCGACGTCGTCGATCGTCTGCTGCCGCGCCAGGCGTGCCTTGCGGAGCACCTCGAGCTCCACCACGGCGTCGCGGAGATCGTCGAGCGTGCGCACGAGCTCGCTCGGCGCGTCGTCCTGACGGAACGCGCGCCTCAACATCTGCTCGAGCAGGAGCGCGCGCCGCTCCCAGCGCTCGAGCGTCACGGCCTGCGAGGCACGCACCGGGCGAGGCGGGCTGGGCGGGGCGCTGTCGCGCGCGGCCGGCACCGGCCCGACGAGGAAGCGGATGGTCTCGAGATCGCGGCCCACCGAGTGCGCATCGACCGGGCGGTCCGCGGGGTCTTTCGCGAGCAGGCGCAGCACGAGTGACTCGAGCGGCTTGGGGCAGCTCGGCACCGCCGCGGCGGGCGAGGGCGGTGGCGTGTCGAGGTGGGCGATCACGTACGCCGGCAGCGAGGTGCACTGGAACGGCAGCTGCCCCGTGATCATCTCGTAGAGCACGACGCCGAACGAGTAGAGGTCCGAGGCGGGGTCGTTCTCGCGACCCTTGATGCGCTCGGGCGCGAGGTAGGCGGGCGTGCCGACCATCATGCCGGCCGCCGTGAGGCGCGACTCGTGACGGGCGCGCGCGATGCCGAAGTCGACGAGCTTCGCCGTGCGCCGCCCGCTCTCGTCGACGACGAAGACGTTCTCGGGCTTGAGGTCCCGGTGCACCACGCCGAGGTCGTGAGCGCGTGCGAGCGCGCGGGCGATCTGCACGCCCAGCGCGACCGCGAGGCCGAGCGGCATCGGGCCCTTCGCGATCACCTCGCGCAGCGTGTGCCCCACGAGCAGGGCCATCACGATCACGGGCTCGTGATCTTCGGTCTCACCGGCGTCGAAGATCTCGACGATGTTCTCGTGCACGAGCGCCGCGGCGATGCGCGCCTCGCGGCGGAAGCGCTCGCGGAGGTCGCGGTCGCGCGCGAGGTTCGCGTGCATCACCTTCACCGCGACCGCGCGTCCGGTCGTGCTCTCGTGCGCGCGGTACACGGTCGCCATGCCGCCAGCGCCGAGCTGCCCGTCGATGACGTAGCGACCGAGCACGAGCTTGCCGATGCGCGGATCGGTCGCCGCCTCGAGCTTCGTTCCGTCCATGACGCAGACGTCGTGATCGTCGTCGTGGTACTCGAGGTGACAGCGGGGACAGATCTTCATCGGAGGGGCGGCCCACGCCGATGATACCGGGCTCCGCGACGGGACGGTCGGAATCGTCGGCGTTCGAGTCGGAGTGGAGGCTCGCGCCACCGCGTGCGCTCGAGTCACGCTCAGCGCGCCGGAACGACCTCTACTTCGAAGAAGAGGGGCCACTGCTTGCCTCCCACGAGGAGGTGCCCGGAATCCGGCAGATGCGCGATGCCGTTGAGCACATCGGCCCCCACGGCCTCCTCGGGGGGCAGGAGGCGCGCGCCTACCGGAGACGCCGGATGGATCGCGGTGTCGATCCAGCCGGACACGCGGCCGGTGGCGGCGTCGATGCGCGCGATGTGATCGGTCTGCCAGACGTTCGCGTAGACGAGCCCACCCACGCACTCGAGCTCGTTCAGCCGATCGAGAGGCTCGCCGTCGAGACGGACCTCGATCGATCCCGTGAGCGCGAAGGTCTCGGGGTCGCGGAAGAAGAGGGTGTCGGAGCCGTCGCTCATCACGAGCCGGGCTCCGTCGTAGCAGAGGCCCCAGCCCTCTCCTTCGTAGGCGATCTCACGGATCACGGAGAGATCGGCCACGTTCCGGAGGAACGCGCGCTCTTCGCGCCAGGTGAGCTGGTAGAGGCGATCGCCGACGCGCGTGATGCCTTCGCCGAAGACGTCGGCGGGCAGAGGCACGCTCGCGAGGATCGCTCCAGTCTCGAGATCGACGCGTCGCATCTCGGAGCGACCGTAGAGGCCCGTGCCCTCGAGCAGCGAGCCCTCGAAGAGCTCGAGGCCCTGCGTGAAGGCGCGCCGATCGTGAGGCACCGACCGCACGACTCGCACGGTGAGTCGCTCGGCCGGGATCAGAGCCGTCGCCGCGTCGCTCGGGCCCGTGTCACGCGCGGGCGCGTCCACGGTCCCTCCGCTGTCCGAGCCTCCCGCGCCCGCGTCGGCGCTCGTCGTCATCGCCCCACAGCCCGGCGTCGTGCACAGCACCGCGACCAAGGGGCCGAGGCAGTACGAGCCTGCATTCATCGCGGCCGAGCGTCGTCCGAGCGGCGCGCGCCTGCAAGGCCCGAGGCCTTTTGCCCCGACCAGGGCACTGCCGGTTGACGCGCGCGCGCTTCGCGGAAGTTCCGGTCACGCGGTGTGATGTCGGACGAACAGGAGAGGAAGCGGAGCACGCGTGTGCACTCCCCTGGAAGCGCGAGCGGAGCGTGGGCTCGTTCGTCCGCACGCTCCTGCTCCTCTCGGGGCCGCGAGGCCTCACCGGTCTGGGGGTGCCCGAGCTCCTGCTCGCTGCGGGTGTCGTCGCGCTCGCGGGGATGCTCTGGCACGTCGCGCTCTGCGCGCGCACGCCGTGGGGCAGCACGCGCTCTCGAGCGCGCGCGCGACGATCGCGGAGGCGACGCCGCTCGCGGCGACACTCCTCTTCGCCGCGGCGGCGTGGTCCGTGTTGGCCTCGGGAGGCGCGGACCTGTTCCTCCGCATCAACGTGCGCGACGTGTTCGGTTGGTGAGGTCCGGCGCGAGTCGGGTAGAGTCGCGGCCGCATGGCCAAGAACATCGTGGTCCGCTGGGGCGGCGAGGAGACTGCGTTCGGCTTCACCAAGGTCGAGCGCGAGAAGCTCTACGGCAAGAAGGACCGGGTCGTGGTCGACGAGCAGGGGCGCGCGTGCTCGAGCGCGTGGCTCACGGCCGACGGCTCCGCGCTCGTGCTCTCGGGCGGCACCGCGCACGTCAACGTCGACGACAAGTGGACGGCCTACGAGCAGGAGGAGCGACACGCGGTCGACCTCGAGGGCCACCCGCTCGAGGCTCGGCCCTCGACGCTCGGTGTCGCGCAGGAGCTCGTCGAGGCGTCGGTCGAGCGCCTGCTCGATTGCACGACGAGCGTCGTGTACCAGCTCGACGCGGACACGATCGGCGCCGCGCTCGAGAAGGCCCTCGCCGCGGGCAAGATCTTCGAGGCGCCGTTCCTCTACCGCGACGGCCTCAGCGCGGACTCGGTGTTCCTGGTGAAGAACGACGAGGGTGTCTTCGCGCTCGTCGGTCGCGCGACCGGCTTCGACTTCGTGCGCCGCGAGGCGCTGCCCGAGCCCGAGACCGTCGAGCAAGAGGACGAGCTCGATGCGGATCTCGACTTCTCGATGATGTAGCGGCGCTCGGTGAGCGAACCTCTGGCCACTCGTAGGTGACTCCATGCCCCGTTTGATCACGATCGCCGATGCCAAGAAGCGCGACGCGCAGATCCAGCTCGACTCGCCCAAGCGCTCCGATCCGGTGCGCTGGGTGAGCAAGGCGAGCGGCGCGCCGATCCACCTCGAGCGCCTCATCAAGACGACCGATCGCTGCTCGTACGACGCGCTCCTGGCCAAGCACGGTAGCCCCGAGGCGCTCGCGAAGGCGCTGATCGAGGGCGATCCGGAGGTGGAGCTCGAGCAGGTCGGCAGGCGCCTCGGTCACGCGACGCGCGTGCACGTGGGGCCCGGCGGTCAGGTGCTCTACGCCGCGCGCGTGCTCCAGGTCGTCACCGCGCCCGACGGCAGCGAGAAGAGCCGCGGTGACTTCATCGACGTGGAGGCCACCGTGGGAGAGGAGCTCCCGCCGATCCTCTGGACGGGCCGCCTCATGCCCGCGACCGACGTGGTCCGCCGCTTCGTGTTCGTGCGCAAGGTGCAGCTGCGGCACGTCAACGGCCTCACCTTCGACTTCCTCTACGAGATGGCCAAGTCGCTCCACGACGAGAAGAAGATGCTGCTCGTCGGCGCGGGGCCGAAGGGGCAAGCGCCGCTCATCTTCCAGACCAACGGCTCGCCGTTCCGCGGCTTCCTCGAGGGGCGCGTCGAGGGCGAGGCGTACCGGCTCGTGCTCCACCTCTCGAACCTCGAGCTCAAGCGCGTCGCGGTGGCCAAGGCCGCGGGCGAGGCGGGAGGTGGCCAGTGAGCGCGGGCATCAAGGCGTGGGTCGGCTCCGCGGAGCCGTGGGGCGGAGGCTTCAAGGCGGCGGTCGGTGCGCTCTCGGACGAGGTGCTCCTCGAGAAGCTCGCGCGCTACAAGCGGCAGGTCGCCAAGCGCTATCGCGTCGTCGAGCCCGACGTGATCGAGCAGCTCCTGCCGAGCGAGGAGCTCTTGCTCTCGCCCAAGCTCGACGGCGAGCTCTGGTTCCTCGTGAAGAAGGACGGCGACGTCGCGCTCTGCGCGTACAACGGCCGCGTGCTCCACGGTGTCGCGCCGCTCGCCGGTGTGAAGGAGCACGTCGCCAAGCAGGCCGACTTCATCGTCGCCGGTGAGCTCGTCGCCAACGTCACCGCCGAGCGCGCGCGCAGCTACCACACGGGCGCGACGCTCTCCGATCCGAAGGGCGAGCTCTCGCTCTCGTTCCACGCGTTCGATCTCGTGGAAGAGGGCGGACAGGACCGCCTCGGCACGCCCTACGAGCAGCGCCACGCGTGGCTCGAGTCCACCTTCGGCGGCCTGCCCAAGGACGGCAAGGTGCGCGTCGTGCTCACGGAGCGCGGCGATCCGAAGCTCGTCGCGTCGCGCTATCGCGAGTGGGTCCTCGGCAACAAGTTCGAGGGCGTCGTCGTGCGCAGCCAGCGCGGCCTCACCTACAAGATCAAGCCCACCACCACGGTGGACGTGGTCATCGTCGCGTTCGGCGAGCGCGTGACGGGTGAGGTGCGTCAGGTGCGCGAGCTCCAGGTCGGTCTCTTCCGCGACGACGGAACGATCCAGCTCGTGGGCTCGATCGGCACGGGCCTCTCCGAGGACGATCGTGCGCGCTGGCACCAGCGCCTCTCGGCGATCGAGGTCAAGAGCGCGTTCCGGCTCGCGAACCGCGAAGGCACGCTCTGCCGCTTCGTGCGCCCCGAGATCGTGATCGAGATGCGCGTGAGCGATCTGCTCGTCACCGACGCGTGGGACGCGCCCATCCGCCGCATGTCCCTGCGCTACGTCGGCGAGGGCGAGGCGCACTACGAGGCGGTCTCCGAGCTGCGCACCGCGGTGCCGCTCCATCCCGTCATCCTCCGCGAGCGCACGGACAAGAAGCCCAACTCGACCGACGCGGGCATGTCGCAGATCACGAGCTACCTCGAGGAGGTCGGCGTCGATCCGGTCAGGGCCGGCGCGCGCGCGGCCGCCGAGGTCGCGATGCGCGGCGTGTTCACGAAAGAGACGAAGGGGCAGGTCGCAGTCCGCAAGTACCTCGTCGTGAAGACCAACAAGGAGAGCGAGGGCACGCACCCGCCCTTCGCCGTCTTCTTCAGCGACTTCGCCGCGGGCCGCAAGGAGCCGCTCCAGAGCTCGCTGCGCACGGCGGCGACGCTGGACGAGGCGCGCGTGCACGTGGAGCGCTGGCTCGCCGAGAACATCAAGAAGGGCTGGGGCGAGGTCCAGAGCGGCCACGTGGGGCCTGCGGTCTCGGGTGGTGAAGGCGAGGGCGCCAAGCCCGAGCCGGCCAAGGTCGAGGACGCCTCCGAGAAGCCCGCGAAGAAGAGCGCGAAGAAGAGCACCGCCGCACCTGCTGGCGAGACCGAGCCCTCGCCCGAGAAGGCGAGTGAACCGTCTGCGCCGGACGAGGCCCCGAAGAAGAAGAAGGCCGCGAAGAAGGCGTGATCAGGGCTGCAGCTGCACTCCAGCGTCGAGCTCGCTTCGATGGGGGAGACTCGCCGCCGTTCTGCACCGAGAATGGCGGCGGAAGTGGCACTCGCGGTCGAGCAGTTCGTTTGCACGCTCGCGGCATGTCCACGCGCCTGCTCGCCCACACCTCGATCTCGATTCCCTCGATCGTCAGCGCGCCGCGCGGGGCTTTCCGCGATCGGCGCTCCGAGCACCGCCGAGGGTCAGCGAGACGCGGTCCACGTGCCGCCTTGGTTCTCGCAGCGGACTTCGGGGGGGTCGACGAAGGAGTCGTCCTCGTCTCGGCGATAGTAGCGGAGCGTCGTGCGCAGCTCGACCGTGTCGAGGAGCGCGTCGGTGACGCAGACGCCGTAGGGGCGCGCGCTCGGGTATGCCTGCTCACACGGTTGATCGATCGGGCTCGCACCTGCGAACGAAGAGACCATCTCGAGGCCGAGCTCCCTGCTGTAGGCCCGACCGTCCTCTGGCGTACGGTCGGTCGTCGCGCTCGTGATCTGCACGTCGTAGCAGCGAGCGACGCCCGCTTCGTCCTCGGCGGCGGCGCTGCCTTCGAAGTCCCAGGCGAGCTCTGGCTCAGGCGCGAACACGGGCCGCGTGGGGTGTGGGTAGGAAACCGTCCTTTCGTCGTTGGCCACGACGACGACGGCGATGAGGCACAGGGTCGTGAAGATGCCGACGCCGATCGAAACCGCGCGCAGCATCCGCCGTGGCGACGGCGCGGGGGTCGTCGGCGGGGTCGCGTCTTCCAGTTCGTCTGCGTCGCGTCGCTCGGGATCGTTCGAGGGCATCCACGAGATCTCTGCGCCGCCGGAGCCTGGCGCGCCACTCCACGAGCGAACTCTCGCGGCATGAGCACGGAGGATGGCACAGGACGCCATCGAGGTGCCGCGGCCCGTTGGTCCATGAGAGTGCACGCTCGTGCCACGAGACGCGGCCACCGACGCCCTGATCGAGCTACGGGCGCATCCAGAGATCCTTCAGCTCGATCGGGTGCGACTCGAAGGGCTCCGCGCGGAGGACGTCATCATCGATGAAGACGCCCGAGATCCGCGCGGGTGGCCATGCAGCGCAGAGGATAGCCGATCTGGACCGATCTGCGGTCACCGGCACAGGAGCGCGCGGTGCGAGCGCGAGCGCGCGGTCCCGAAGAAGAAGAAGGAGACCATGTCGGAAGTGACGTGCTCGACAACGCACGCCTCGGGCCTGCCTATTGTGGACGCTGGATGGCCTGATCCGGCATCGTCGAGGAGGTCCGAAGTGAACGACCCCGACGACGAGCTCACTCGGCTCCGCCTCTCCGAGGCCCGACTTCGAGCGGCGCTCGACGCCAGAGGCGTGGGCGTGTGGGAGTGGAACGTACCGAGCGGTGAGACGTACTGGGACGCCCGGACTCGCGAGCTCTGGGGCATCGGGGCCGACGCGACGCCGTCGTTTGCGCTCTTCCTCGCCGGCATTCACCCGGCAGATCGCGAGCGCGTGCGCGAGGCGGTGATCCGCGCGACCGAGCCCCGTGGTGGTGGCGAGTACGATCTCGAGCTGCGCCTCGCCGCACCGCGCCTTCGCTGGATCTCCGCGCGGGGCCGATGCTCGTTCGACACCGAGGGGCGCCCCGAGATGTTCCGGGGAACCCTCGTCGATGTGACGACCGAGCGCGTGCTCCGCGACCAGGCACAGGCGCGCGCGCGTCGTCAGGAGGGCAACGCGCGCCTCGTGCACCGCCTCGCGCGGGCCTCGAGCCCCGAGGAGAGCCTCGACGTGCTCTGCGAGGAGACGGCGGTCGCGCTCTCGGCCTCGATGGTCGTCGTGCGCGTCGTCGATCAAGCCACGGGGCTCACGTCGACCGCGCGCGACTTCGGAGCCCCCGAGGGTTGGGCGCCTGCGCCTGCCGACCCCGCGCATCGCGAGCGCTTCCTCGCGCAGCACGGCGACGTCGCGCAGTTTCCGGACCTCGAGGCCGTCCCGGACATGCCGGGTGTCGAGACGCTGCGCGCGCACGGTTTCGTTTCGCTCGTGCATGCGCGCCTCGTGCTCGAGGGGCGCACGGCCGGCATGCTCATGGCCGTCTGGAAGGAGCCGCGCCAGCTCGACCCCGAGGAGCTGCAGTTCTTCGTGGCCGCGGCCGACGTGGCAGCCGCAGGGCTCGTGAGCGGACGTCTCGCCGCGCGCTACCGCCAGATCGTCAACACGATGAGCGAGTGCGTCGTGCTCACCGACTCCGTCGGTCGCATCACGTTCGTGAACCCGGCCGTCGAGAGCTTCCTCGGCTACACCGCGACCGAGCTCGTCGGGGACACGGGGCATCGGCTCTGGTTCGACGAAGACCGACCCGCGCGCGAGGCGCGACATCGATCCCTCGTCATCGGCGCGCCCACGCGGCGCGAGATGCTCCGCTGCCGGACGCGCGACGGGCGCGAGGTGTGGGGCCTCGAGGCGACCGTGCGATTCCGAGACACCTCGATCCGCGCAGGCGCGCTCACGATCGTGACCGACGTGACCGAGAGCCGGAAGATCGACGCGGCCGTGCGGCAGGCGCAGCGCCTCGAGAGCCTCGGCGTGCTGGCGGGCGGCATCGCCCACGACTTCAACAACCTGCTCGTCGGCATCCTCGGGAACGCGACGCTGGCGCGGGGTGACGCCGGGGCCAACTCCGACCTCGCGCGATGTCTCGCCGACATCGAGACGGCCGCGGTGCGCGCGGCCGAGCTCACGCAGCAGCTCCTGGCGTACGCGGGCAAGGGCCGCTTCGTGCTCGCCCGGAGCAGCGTGAACGAGCTCGTCCACGGGATCGCGCGGCTCGTGTCCGCGACGATCTCGAAGCAGATCACCATGCGCTACGAGCTCGCGTCCGAGGCGCTGTCGATCGAGGGTGACGCGACGCAGCTGCGGCAGGTGATCATGAACCTCCTCACCAACGCCGCCGATGCGATCGGGCCGCGCGCGGGGCTGGTCACGCTGCGCACCCGCGGATGCAGCCTCGAGGCCGAAGCGCTCTCACGGCTCACGCTCGGGGAGGGGCTCAGCCCCGGCGCCTACCTCGCGATCGAGGTGATCGACACCGGCAGCGGGATGTCCGAGGCGACGCGCGCGCGCATCTTCGATCCCTTCTTCACGACGAAGTTCACGGGCCGCGGGCTCGGCCTCGCGGCCGTGCTCGGCATCCTGCGCGCGCACCGCGGGGCGATCGACGTCGAGAGCGTCGAGGGAGAAGGCACGACGTTTCGCGTGTTCCTGCCGCGGGTCGCGCCGAGCGACGCGGCGGTGGGCACCGCGCCGCCGGCCGAGGCCGCGCCGGACCGAGTGCCCGCGCGCACGATCCTCGTCGTGGACGACGAGGAGGTCGTTCGCCGCGTGATGCGGCGCGTGCTCACGCGCCGCGGCGTCGAGGTGCTCGAAGCCGCGGACGGCGCGTCGGCGATCGAGACCTTTCGCGCGCATCGGCAAGACATCGCGGTGGTGGTCCTCGACTACACGATGCCGGGCATGTCGGGCGCCGAGACCTTCGAGAAGCTCCGGGCGATCGAGCCGGACGTGCGTGTCGTGCTCGCGAGCGGCTACACCGAGGAAGACGCCACGCGCCTCTTCGGCAGCGGCGGGATCCGCGGCTTCGTGATGAAGCCCTTCACCGCCGAGACGCTCGTCGAGCGCGTGCTCGCGGCGCTCGAGCCCGAGGTCGCGCCGTGACGGGCAGCGCCCCCTCGTCGGCTCGGCCCGCGACGTCGTTTCGTGCTTCACCCGCGCGGGCGTCCGTGCGACTCACGCGGGCGTGTCTCAAGCTCCGGAGATCGATCGCCGATGAAGGCTGACGAGGCCGTGCAGGTCAGAGGTCCATCACTGTCGATCGTCACGGCCTCGTGGCCCGTGGTCGTGGTCACGCTGCCGAGCGCGTTCGACGACGCGCAGACCGAGCAGCTCATCGAGGTCAGCGGGGAGCTCTTCTCGCGGCGCCAGCGGTTCGCGATGATCACGGACAGTCGCCGGCTCAAGACGGTGCCGGGCGCGATGCAACGCCGAAAGCTCGGCGACTGGCTCGTGCGCCCCGAGCAGCTCGAGCACCAGCGGCGCTGGAGCGTGGGCAACGCCACGGTCGTCGACAATCCCCTCGTCCGCGGCTCGCTCCAGGCCGTGTACTGGATCTGGACGCCTCCGAACCCCCAGCACGTCACGGGCGATCTCGACGAGGCGTGGGCCTTCGTCGGAGGCAAGCTCGCGGCGCACCGCATCGAGCTGCCCCATCCGCTCGAACAGCTCCGCGCCATCGCGGAGCGCGAGCTCGCCCGCAGCCGCTGAGAGGCCGAGAAACATCGTTCTTCTCGGGATCGAATGATCGTACGGGGTTCGGGGGTGAAGCCCCCGACCGTGGCGCGAAAGCGCCGCGCAGGAAGTGAGCGTTCGTGCGGCGTCAGCCGCGGAGCGCCTTCGCGTGGTGGCGGAGGTGCGCCTCCATGCGCGTCGCGATGAAGTAGTAGCTGTGGTCGTAGCCCTCGTGTCGCTCGAGGCGCAGGCGCTGACCGCTCGCGGCGCACGCGGCCTCGAGCAGCTCGGGGCGGAGCTCGCGCTCGAGGAACTTGTCGCCCGTGCCCTGATCGACGAAGAGCTCGAGATCGGCGCGCGGGCGTGCGCGCACGAGCGCGCAGGTGTCGTGCTCGGCCCAGCGCGCGCGGTCCTCGCCGAGGTAGCCCGCGAAGGCCTTCTGGCCCCACGGCACCTCGCTCGGTGCGACGATCGGCGCGAACGCGCTGACGCTCGCGTAGAGGTCCGGGTGTCGCAGCGCGAGCGTGAGCGCGCCGTGTCCGCCCATCGAGTGACCGAAGATGCCGCGTCGATCGCGGGCGATCGGGAACGCCTCCTCGACCCACGCGACGAGCTCGCGGCTGACGTGCGTCTCCATGCGATAGCTCGCCGACCACGGCGCCTCGGTCGCATCGAGGTAGAAGCCCGCGCCCACGCCGAAGTCCCAGCTCGCGTCGTCGCCCGCGTAGCGCGTCGATCGCGGGCTCGTGTCGCACGCGACGAGCGCGAGGCCGAGCTCCGCCGCGAGCTTCGCCGCGCCGCCCTTGGTCGGGAGGTGCTCCTCGCTGCACGTGAGGCCGGCGAGGTAGTAGAGCGCCGGCACCTTCGCGCCCTTCGCCTGCGGCGGCAGGAACACCGAGAAGCGCATGGGCCCCGCGCAGGCCTCGCTCGCCCGCTCGTAGAAGCCCTGCGTGCCGCCGAAGGAGGCGTGCTCGGATCGCGTGACGAGCGCGCTCACGCGTACTCGACGACGGTGCGGATCGAGGTGCCCGCGTGCATGAGATCGAAGCCCTCGTTGATGCGCTCGAGCGGCAGCTTGTGCGTGATGAGGGAGTCGATCTCGATGCGCTTGTCCATGTACCAGTCGACGATCTTCGGGACGTCGGTGCGGCCCCGCGCGCCGCCGAAGGCGCTGCCCTTCCACACGCGGCCCGTGACCAGCTGGAAGGGCCGCGTGCTGATCTCCTGGCCCGCGCCCGCCACGCCGATGATCACGCTCACGCCCCAGCCGCGGTGGCAGCACTCGAGGGCCTGCCGCATGAGCTTGGTGCTCCCGACGCACTCGAAGCTGTAGTCGGCGCCGCCGCCCGTGAGCTCGACGAGGTGCGCGACGAGGTCGCCCTTCACGTCGTTCGGGTTCACGAAGTGCGTCATGCCGAGCGCGCGTCCGAGCGCCTCGCGATCGGGGTTGATGTCGATGCCGACGATCTGGTTGGCGCCGACCATCTTGAGGCCCTGGATGACGTTGAGGCCGATGCCGCCGAGGCCGAAGACGACGCAGTTGGCGCCTGCCTCGACCTTCGCGGTGAAGAGCACCGCGCCGATGCCCGTCGTCACGCCGCAACCGACGTAACAGATCTTGTCGAAGGGCGCGTCCTTGCGGACCTTCGCCACCGCGATCTCGGGGAGCACCGTGAAGTTCGAGAACGTCGAGCAGCCCATGTAGTGGTGGATGGGCTTGCCCCCGATCGAGAAGCGGCTCGTGCCATCGGGCATGAGGCCCTTGCCCTGCGTGGCGCGGATGGCCGTGCAGAGGTTGGTCTTGCGCGAGAGGCAGCTCTTGCACTGCCGACACTCGGGTGTGTAGAGGAGCACCACGTGGTCGCCGGGCACGACGCTCGTCACGCCCGCGCCGACCTCGCGCACGATGCCCGCGCCCTCGTGGCCGAAGATGGCGGGGAAGAGGCCTTCGGGGTCCGCGCCGGAGCGCGTGAACTCGTCCGTGTGACAGAGGCCCGTGGCCTTGATCTCGACGAGGACCTCTCCGGGCTTGGGCCCCTCGAGATCGACGGTCTCGACGACGAGGGGCTTTCCAGCTTCGTAGGCGACGGCGGCGCGTGTCTTCATGCGCGCAGGCTACACGCTCGCTCCGTCTCTTGGCGTGCCGATCGCGTCTCACCGCGTCGCGGGTCTTCTTCTCGGGACGCCACGCCGGGTCGCGTGCGACTCTGAGAGATGGAGAAGGAATCTCCGTCTTCGGATCGGGCCGCGGGGGAGGGGGGTCCGATGCTCAGACATCCTCGGCCTTCGGCCTGCGGAACTCGCCCTGGACCCCCCACCCCCGCGTCCCTTCACGTCGCGAGACGATTGTTTCTCGCTCTCAGAGAAAGGAGCCCCACCATGGACGCCCTCTCCATCGTCGCCGCGGCGGCCGCGATGCTCGTCGTCAAGCTCGGCGGATCCGCCGCCTTCCTCGCCCTCGTTCGACGTCTCTACGACGAGCCTCCGAGGAGCGTGCTGTTCGCCGCGTTGCTCCGCATGGGCCTGGGCCTCGTCGGCACGGGCGGCATCGCGCTCGTCGCCTTCGCGGTCGGCTTGATCGGCGCGGCGAGCGGCGGAGGTCCCGACGCGTGGTGGGTCGCGGCGCCGTTCGCCATCGGGGCGCAGGCCATCTTCCGCTTCGTGGCGTGGATGGCGACGCTCGTCATCGCCTACGATCCGGCGCGCCGGAAGCTGGGGCGCGACGCGTCCGTGGCGATCGGTGGAGTCGTCTTCAGCTTCCTGCTCGACATCCCCATCGCGCTCCTCGCGCTCGCGGATCTCTTCTTCCTGCTGCGCGACACGCGCTTCTGTTGAGTCCGGCGCGGCCGCGGGTCACGCCGCGCGGCTCGCTCACTCTGCGGCGTCGTCGTCCGCGTCGCGGCCGTGCGGGCAGCCGCAGCCGCTGCGCTCGCCTTCGAGCAGGGTCGGCAGGCCCACGGACATGAAGATCGCGCCTTCGACGCCCGTGCTCGTGAGCGTGCTCGGGGACTGGGCTTCGCGGAAGGAGAACTCCGCCACCGGGATCACGACGCGGCCGCCGATCGAGAAGATGCCGAAGTCGATCGACTTGCCGATCTGAACGCCGAGCGTGCTCCAGTAGCGGTCGCTCTCGAAGCGGTACGCGAGGCCCAGCTGGCAGCCCATGAACCACGCGCCGCCCTGGAGACCTCCGGCGACGCGCACGGCGCCGTCGGTGAGGACCTCGCTCTGGAGGAAGCCGCCCATGCGCAGCGGCAGGCCCGTCGGCTGATGAGAGAGGCGCAGCTCGAGGCCTCCGCCCCAGAGCAGCTCGGGGCCGAAGCCCACCGACGAGATGAAGCTGGTGAGGAGCTGCGTGTTGCCCGGCTGCTGGGCCTGCGCGCGCAGCCGCTCCATGAAGCCGGGACGGCGCACGGTCGCGCTGCTGGCGTCGGTCGCGCTGGCCTCGGGTGCGCTGGCCTCGGGCGCGCTGGCGTCGGGCGCAGCCTCCTGAGCGCTCGCGCCCAGTGGCGAGAGCAGCAGTGGCGAGAGCAGCGCGAGAGACAGGGCCAGAAGAGCGATCGTTCGAAGCGAACTCGTGCGCATGGGGACCTCCAACCGAGCGTTACGATGCTGCCGCCGAACGGATCGATCGGGAAGCCCCCCGGACCGAGGACTTCAGGGTTCTTCACACGGGTGAAGAACGGCTCGGTGGCCGCGGCTCACGGGCTGCTGGGCACGGGGCCGCTGCTGATCCAGTTGATGCCGCCGTCTTCGGAGAAGACGATCGCGAGCGCGCGGTGACCGCGCCCGTTGCGCAGCGCGACGTAGCGCTGGAGCGAGTTGAAGCGCGCGCCGCGCGCCGGATCGCCGTCGTGGTTGGCGACGCCATCGACGATGACGCCGATCGCGTGACAGACGGCGGCGGGATCGAGGAGAAGCGCACCATCGATGCTGGCGAGCAGCCGCGCTTCGTCGCGGCCCAGGTGCTGCGGCCGGATCGGCGTGCTCGAGCTGAGGAGGCGGCTCGCCTCGCCCGCCGCGTCGTCGGTCACCACGACGGAGGCCCCGTGTCGCTGCTCGGCCGCGCCCTGCGCGACGAGGAAGAGCGACTCGACGACGGACGCCGGCAGGCCTGGCCACACCGCGCGCAGCGCGCTCGTCAGGGTCTCGCGGATCAGCTTGGGCCGCGGCAGCTTCGGCCCCTCGCGCTCGACGACGAGCAGCGCGTCCTCGGTGCCTCGTGCCTGCAGGAGCTGCCACTCGCTCTCCCCGCGGAAGGCGACGCAGTAGTGATCGTGCTCGGGTGGTCGCGCGACACCGAAGACGAGGTGCGTGTCGGTCACCACGCCGGCCGCGTCCGCGCCGCTCGTCTCGAGGAGCTTGCGGACCTGTCGCGCGTTCTGGAACGGGAACGGATCGGACAGGCGCACGATCCAGTCGAGCGGTGTCGCAGGGTCCTCGGGATCGCACACGTAGAGCTGCCCGCCGCCTTCGCGCCGCTCGTAGCGGAGCGCGGCGAGGATGCAGAGGGCCTCGTACGCGTCGAACTCGTGCGGTCGCTTCGCGATGGGCGCAAAGAGCGCATCGACCAGCGTCCGTGCTGCGCGGCGCAGGAGCTCGCGCGAGCGAGCGCGGTCGTACGTCCAGGCGTGACGCGCGTCCGGCGCCTCGAGGAGGTGCGCGAGCAGCGTGAGGAAGTAGGCCTCCGCGAACGAGGCACACACGCCCGCGAGATCGGGCCGGCCTCGCGCGACGGGGTACTTCTGCCAGACGTCGCGACGCACCGAGACGACGATGTCGGTCGGGCGCGCGCGCGGCCGCTCGCGGTCGCGACACCGCAGCGGCACGTGGAAACGCGCGCGGCCGCGCTCCTCGTCGGCGATCTGCGTCGGCCCGGCGAAGGTCTGGAACACCGTCTTGCGCCCGCGCTGCTCGCGGCCGATCACGTCCACGTCGAGGCTCGGATCGAGATCCTCGAGGTACTCGCGGAAGAAGCCCGCGAGCTGGTGCCACTCGATGGGCAGCGTCGGGAGCGCGACCTCGGGGTCGGCCTCGTGCGCGGCCATCGACGCGAACAGGGCGTGGAGCGCGCTGGGCAGCTCCAGGCGCCAGCCGCGCGTGTTCGGCTCCGGCAGCGCACACCAGTCGAGCGCAGGTGCCGAGTGCGGCGCTCCGATCTGGCTGATGCCCACGCGCGTCGCACGGCTCGTGCTCAGATCGCGCAGCGCGCCGCATGCCGCTGCGACGCTCATGGCCGTGCGCTGTTCCGTGAGGACCAGGGGGCGAGAGCGGCGGGACGAGACGCGCACGAGTCCTTCTACCACCGTCGCCATCGGCGTCGGTTCGTGGTGGCGGGATTCACATCGTGCCGCGGAGAATCCTCACGATCGCGATGACCGACATCGCAACCAGGCCGATGATGGGCATCACGCGGCCGCGCTCCCAGAGCTCCACGGACACGTAGGCCACGCCGAGCAGGAGCCCGCCCGCGACGGTCCACTGCACGACGCGCAGCGTGCGCGCGCTCGCCGCGACCTTCGCGCGCTCCTGCTCTGGATCGCGCCCCTTCTGCTTCTCGGCGCGTCGACGCGCGAAGCTCTCCACCGACCCGTCGTGCGTGGGCGCGGGCTTGTGCGGCGTGTCGCGTTCGTGCTCGTCGGTCATCGGCGGGCGCGTCTCTCAGCTCCGTCTCTCAGGCCTTGCCGAGCGCGCGATCGACGATGGCGTCCGCGTGCGCGAGCGCGTGGCCGAGATCGAACTGCGCGTCGATGTCGCCCTCCGAGAGGTGCGCGCGGATGTCGGCGTCGGCGACGAGGAAGTCGCGGAAGCGGCCCTCGCCCGCGAACGCGCGCATCGCGTTGCGCTGCACGAGCACGTACGCGCCCTGGCGCGGCAGGCCCTTGCCCACGAGCGCGAGGAGCACGCCCTCGCTCGCCCAGAGGCCGCTGGTCTTCTCGAGGTTCTTCGCGAGGTTCTCGGGATAGACGACGAGCCCTTCGACGAGGCGCTTGGTGCGATCGAGCATGAAGGCGAGCGTCGCGCACGCGTCGGGGGTCATCATGCGCTCGACCGAGCTGTGGCTGATGTCGCGCTCGTGCCAGAGCGCCACGTTCTCGAGCGCTGGGATCGCCGCGGCGCGAACGATGCGCGCCAGGCCACAGAGGTTCTCGCTGAGGATCGGGTTGCGCTTGTGGGGCATCGCCGAGCTGCCCTTCTGCCCGGCGGTGAAGGGCTCCTCGGCCTCGAGCACCTCGGTGCGCTGCCAGTGGCGCACGTTCGTCGCGAAGCGCTCGATGCCCGCAGCCACGAGGGCCATCGCGAGGTGCAGCGCCGCGTGCCGATCGCGCGGGACGATCTGCGTCGCGACCGTCTCGGGGCGAAGGCCCAGACGCCCGAGCGCGTCGGCCTCGATGGCGGGCGTGAGGTGCGCGTAGGTGCCGACGGCGCCCGCGATCTTGCCCCACGCGATCTCCTCGCGCGCAGCGCGCAGGCGCTCGAGGCCGCGCGACAGCTCCGCGAGGTGACCCGCGAGCGCGATGCCGAAGGTCGTGGGCTCGGCGTGGATGCCGTGCGAGCGGCCGATCATCGGCGTCTTGCGGTGCTCCTCGACGCGCTTGGCGAAGGCCGCGACGAGCGCCTCGGTGCGCACGACGAGCGAGTCGGTCGCCCGCACGAGCAGGAGCGCGAAGCTCGTGTCGAGCACGTCGCTCGAGGTCATGCCGCGGTGGAGCCAGCGCGCAGGCGGCCCCGCCAGCTCCTCGACGTGCGTGAGGAACGCGATCACGTCGTGCTTGGTGGTGAGCTCGATCTCGTCGATGCGCTCCGCGCTCAGCCGATCGATCACGGGGCGCACCGTCTCGGCCGTCCCGGCCGGCACGATCCCGGCGCGCTCCATCGCCTCGCACGCGGCGAGCTCGACCTCGAGCCAGGTGCGGTACTTCGTCTCGGACGACCACAGCGCTTCGTGGTCCTTGGGCGTGTAGCGGGGGATCATGGCGGCCCCCGATAGCAGGGGCGCCCGGCGCTGCAAGACGCGCGTCGCGATCTCGGCGCGGTTGTGGTCTCATGCGCGACGTGGAGAGCGGAGAGTCGGCACGGAGCGATTGGGCCGTGGTGCGTGCGAGCGGAGAGCCCCTGGCGGCCGATCCGGCGCGTGGTCAGCGGCTGCCCGATGGTGCGGTGATCGCGGGCAAGTACGTCGTGCGCCGTGTGATCGGCCGCGGCTCGGGCTCGACCGTCTATCACGGTGAGCAGCTCTCGATCGGGCGACAGGTCGCGATCAAGGTGCTCGCGTCGGTGCAGAAGGGCTCCGAGCAGCACCAGCGCCTGGTGCGTGAGGCGCGCCTGCTCGCGGAGCTCGCGGACGAGTCGCTCGTGCGCGTGTTCGATCTCGGCTGGCTCGAGGTCGGCACCGGTGCGGTGGTCATGGAGCTGCTCGAAGGCGAGACCCTGCGCGAGCGTCTGCGACGCGTCGGCGCGATGCCGCCCGACGAGCTCCTGCCGCTGATGGTGGACGCGCTCGAGGGGCTCGCGACCGTGCACGCGCAGCGCATCGTCCACCGCGACCTGCGCCCCGCGAACCTCTTCCTCGCGAACAAGCGCGACGGCCTCTTCCTCAAGATCATCGACTTCGGCCTCGGCCGTGCGCTCGACGACGCCAACCGCCTCACGGCGCTCGGTCAGGTGCTCGGCACGCCTGCGTACATGGCGCCCGAGCAGTTCCTGCGCACCACGTCGGTGGACGAGCGCGCGGACCTCTACTCGGTCGGCGTGACGCTCTACGAGGCCCTCGTCGGTCGCGCGCCCTTCCTCGGCAACGCGGCGGAGCTGCCGCTGCGCATCCTGCGAGACACGCCGCCGCCGGCGCGCAGCGTGCGGCCCGAGCTGTCACCCGAGCTCGAGGCGTTCCTCTCGAAGTCCATCGCGCGGAGCGCGGCCGATCGGTTCCAGAGCGCGGCGGAGATGGCCGACGCGCTGCGACGCCTGAGCGGCTGAGCTGAGCCGCTGGACTTCCGGGGGGAAGGGCCGAGTTCCGGTCGCGGCGCCGGCGACGTTTGGGCTACGGTGCGCGCGTGCACGTCGATCCGACGAAGACCGCCGTCGCTGTGCAGCAGCACCGCTTCCGCGGTGGTCTGTGGATCGGCGGTGCGATCCTGCCGCTCGTCCTCGGCATCGGCGGCCTCGCCTTCGTGCTCGTGACGCTCTTCGATCCGCACAACTCGGTGCACCGCACCGGTGACTACGCGCTGCTCGCGTGCTGCGGCTTCTTCGGCTTCGTCATGCCCTTCGTGGCAGCCGGTGGAGCGTTCCTCGCCGCGCTGCGCGAGATGCGGCGGGGCGAGGCGATCGAGGCGCTGCTCGCGTGCATGCGCGACGGCCGCATGCTCGATCGCGAGGGGCTCGTGTCGCTCGTGGGCAAGGCGCGCGCAGACCGCGCCGTGATCGACGCGCTGGCGCTCGGCGCGCTCACCGCCGATCCGCCCGCGCCCGCGGCCGCCGTCGCCGCGCCGTCTCCGCCCACGCCGTCTCCGCCCACGCCGTCTCCGCCCACGCCGTCTCCTTTGGCGCACACGCCCGCGCACACGCCTGCGCTGGCGGCGACGATGGCGCAGACCTCCGTACGCCCGCCCGCGGCGCAGACCCCGAGCCCCATGCTCCCTGCGCCACTGCCCGCGGCGTGGGCCCCACCGACGGGCCCTTCGCCGGCGCACGTTCCTCCCACTGCGATCGGCGCTCACGCCATGCCGGCGCCGCGGCCGAGCCCGATCGCGGGTGGGCTCACGCCGGAGCGCAACAGCGCCGAGCAGCTGGTGGGCCGCACGCTCAAGCAGACCTGGTTCGTCGAGGGCCTGCTCGCAGCGGGCGGCATGGGCTGCGTGTACACCGCGCGTCACGTGCGCACGGGCAAGCGCTACGCGGTCAAGACGCTCCTTCCCGACGAGCGCATCTCGATCGAGTCGCTGCACCGCTTCGAGCGCGAGGCGCGCACCGCGAGCTCGCTCGGCCACGTGGGCATCGTGCAGGTGCACGACTTCGATCTCGAGGGTGACCCGCGCTTCCTCGTGATGGATCTGCTCGAGGGCGAGACGCTCGAGCAGCGCCTCGCGCGCGTCGGTCGCCTCGGCTGGCAGGACGCGAGGCGCATCGTGCTCGAGGTCGCCGATGCGCTCGCGGCCGCACACCACGCGGGCGTCCTGCACCGAGACCTCAAGCCCTCGAACGTCTTCCTCGCGCGCAAGGAGGGCCTGGGTGAGCGCGCGGTGCTGCTCGACTTCGGCCTCACCAAGCCGATCCGCGAGGGCGCGAGCGTGTGGGTCACGCGCACCGGCGCGATCGTCGGCACCGCGCACTACATGAGCCCCGAGCAGGCCCGCGGTGAGCGGAGCCTCGATCAGCGCGCGGACGTGTACGGCCTCGGCGCGCTGCTCTACGAGATGGTCGCGGGCATCCCGCCCTTCCTCGGCGCGACACCCTTCGCCGTGCTGACCTCGCTGCTCACCGAGGCGCCCGTGCCGCCGAGCCACCTCATGCAGGGCATCCCGCCGGCGCTCGACGCGCTCGTGCTCCGCGCCCTCGCCAAGCAGCCGCACGAGCGACCGCAGGATGTCCCCGCGATGATGCGCGAGCTCGCCGCGCTCTGATCGCGATCACGATCGCGCACGCGCGGAAGAGTGCGGGCACGTGGTATCGCCACGAAGGGGCTCCGTCTCTGGCGCGAGATTCGTTACGCTGTGTCTCTTCGATGGGCCGCGGCCCGTCGAGCGCCGAGGGTCGCGATCACGTGGAGCACCGCATGAGACGCACGATCCACCGCCCTGCGTGGGCACGAGCCGGAGGCGGGGGCGCGATCGCCCTGGCGCTCGGGCTGAGCGGGGCGCTCACGAGCGCCTGCACCGGCGAGCTCGACGCTCCGCCCATCTCCGGCTCGGGCGCCGAGGCGCGCGACGAGCGGCTGCCGGCCCGCGTGTGGCGCCTCTCGCCCGCGCAGCTCGATCGCGAGATCGAGCGCCTGCTCGGGCCCGGCGCGCCGGACGTGATCCTCCCCGAGGGCGCGCCCGATCACGGCATCAGCAACATCGCGGCGGGCGCGCAGATCGACGACGGCAACGCCTCGGTGCTCGCCGAGGGCATCCGCGGCGTGGGCGTGTGGGCCGCGGACAACGGCGCGAGCACCTCGCGCTGTGGCGCGACGTTCGGCACCGACGCGTGCATCGACTCGTTCCTCGACTGGTTCCCCTCGGCGGCGTACCGCCGGCCGGTCACGGCGGAGGAGCGCACCGAGCTGCGCACGCTCCACGACGAGCTCCGCACGGCGATCGATGCGGACTTCGCGTACGCGGGCCTCGTGCGTGCGGTGCTCCTCTCGCCCGACTTCCTCTACCGCACCGAGCTCGGTCCCGCGGGATCGTCGGGCGCGCGCACCACCCTGACGCAGCACGAGATCGCGACGCTGCTCGCGTTCACCGCGACCGATCGTGCGCCCGACGACGAGCTCCTCGACGCGGCCGATCGTGGCGCGCTCGGCGATCCCGACGAGCGCGAGGCGCAGCTCCGCCGCCTCGTGCCGGAGTCGGGTGGGGTGTGGCAGCGCTTCTTCTGGGAGTGGCTCCACATGGACACGCTCCGCTCGCAGGCGGTGGAGGTCGGCCTCTCCGATGCGCTGCGCGGCCAGATGGAAGAGGAGTACGCGGCCTTCGTCGACGACGTGATCGTCGAGCGGCACGGCAGCTTCGGTGAGCTCTTCTCCGCTCCGTACACGTTCGCGCAGCCCGAGCTCGCGATGCACTACGGCGCGACGCACCCGGGCACGGGCCTGCAGCGGATCGAGCTCGATCCGATGGAGCGCGGCGGCCTCCTCACGCAGGGCGCGTGGCTCGTCGCGCACGGCAAGCGCGGGCGCGACAACGTCGTGCGCCGCGGCATGAACGTGTACCGCGAGATGATGTGCAACGACATCATGGCGCCGAGCATCGACGTCGTCGCGGCGCTGGCGGCGCTCGTGCCGGAGGGGGCGAGCGTGCGCGAGATCGCGCAGATCCGAGGCACCACGGGCACCTGCGCAGGCTGTCACCACCTCGCGGATCCCGCGGGCCTGGTCTTCGAGTCCTACACGAGCGATGGGCGCTGGCAGGACACCTACGCGGATGGGCGTCCCGTCGAGCCGCAGATCGATCTGGCCGGCCTGGGCGCCTTCGATCGCGCGCCCGACTTCAGCGCCGCGCTCACCGAGGATGCGCAGGTGCGCTTCTGCATGGTGCAGCGCTTCGCGACCTTCGCGCTCGGCCGGGACCTCGGACCGGCGGCGCAGGTCACCTGGACCCGCGACGCGCACCGCGCGATGCGGAACAACGACGATCGTCTCGAAGAGCTCCTCGTCGCCCTCGTTCGCCACCCCGCTTTCGTCGAGCGGGCCACCACGGAGAGCCCGTGATGACGAAGAACCGTCCACCCGTGATCTCCCGCCGTGCGTTCGGCGCGCTCTTCGGTGGGACCGCTGCGGCCGCAGCGCTCAGCCCCACGTTCTTCCGCTGGCTCGAGCGCGACCTCGCGAGCGTCGCCTCCGCGCAGGACATGCGCGGGCCGCCCCGCTTCCTCGCGGTGCGCTCGCCGCACGGCGTCGACCGCGACTACTGGGTGCCCAAGGAGACGGCGGGCTTCGTCGATCCGCGCGGCACCGATGTCGCGCTCGGTGATCTCACCTTCGACTACGACAACGCGATCCTCACGCCGCTCATGGGCTGGCGCTCGCAGATCACCGTGCTCGACGGCCTCGACACGCAGGTCTGCAAGGAAGGCACGCGCGCCGATCGACGCACGTTCCACGGTCACCAGGAGCAGGGCTCGCTGCTCACGGGCGCGCAGCCCCCGCTCGATCGCGAGAGCGCGAACTACGACCACCACCCGTCGCTCGACTTCTACCTCCACGGTCGCATCGGCGCGCCTGCGCTGCTCACCGCGTGCGTCGAGGGCACCGGTGGCTGGAAGGCGATGAGCTACGACGACAACGGCCTGCCGCGCGATCCCACGCACAATCCGCAGACTCTGTTCCGCGCGGCGTTCCCCGCGGACTACGACCCAGGCACGCCGATGGTCGACACGAGCGTCGGCGAGCGGCTGATCCTCGAGCACAACATCGCGCAGCTCGAGCGCCTCCGTGATCGACTCGGCGGCGCGGAGCGCATGCGCGTCGAGGCACACCTCGCGGCGATGCGGCGCCTCCTGCCGACCGGTGGTGTGGGCGGCACCGGCGTTTGCACCACGCGCGGCTCGGACGTGCCCTCGAACGACGGCAACATCCGCTCGCTCGAGGACGTCGAGGCCGTCACGCGCGCCCACACGCGCGTCATCGCGCAGGCTTTCGCGTGCAACCGCGCGCGCGTCGCGACGCTCCAGCTCCTCAACGACTACCCGAACTGGCCGACGCTCCTGCCCGAGGTCGCGGCGGCGGCGAGCGCGGCGGGCTACGCGGCGGACTACCGCTTCCACGAGAACCTCGTGCACGACTACTGGGGCGACGCGGGACCGACCGTGCGGCGCGGCTACACGACGGGCCTGCGCTTCTTCGCGTCGATGTTCGCGGCGGTGCTCGAGGAGCTCGATCGCATCCCCGATCCGCAGGATCCGAGCGGCGGCTCGATCCTCGCGAACACGGTGGTGTTCTGGCACAACGAGTTCGGGCACGACGGCCACGACAACCAGCACACGCGGCATCCGGCGATCATCGCGGGCGGCGGCGGACAGGTGCTCAAGCTCGGCCGCTACCTGCGCCTGCGCAACATCGCGAGCGAGGAGCGCGTGCCGCACAACCGCCTCCTCACGAGCATCGCGCACGCGATGGGCTTCACCGACCTCGACTACTTCGGCGATCGCGACCTGAGCGGCCGCGCCGAGTACCGCGGCCCGCTCACGCCGCTCATGGTCTGATCACGCGCTCAGGGAGCGAGAAAGAATCGACTGCTCCCGTGCCAGCCCGCGTGGCGGGCGAGCCCGTGCCAGATTCGAGCGGAGACTGCGTGGTGCGATGTGTCGGGCACGGGCGCGGGCGATTCTCCATCTCTCAGAGCGTGAGTCACTTGCATTGACTCACGCTCTGACGTTTCTTGCCGGAGGGTCTGGCCGCAGCCCCTCCCTCTCGCCGAGTGAATCGGCGAGAGCCTCCCTCCCGCCGAATCGAGCCCGTGGCACTCGCATCGATCAATCCGAGTGCCACGTGCTCTCAGCTTCGACGGCGACGTCCCCACGGGTCGGGGCGCTCGCCGGTGATCACGACCTTGCGCTCGAGCCACTCGCGCGAGGCGAACGCGACGAGCAGCGCGAGCACCAGCGCGAGCGCGATGCCCGGCCAGAGCCAGGGCACGCCGTTGGCGCGCGCGAGCACGCGATGTCGTCCCGGTCCGACGTGGACCGCGTAGAAGCCCGGCGCGACGCGGCGCACCTCGCGCGCCGTCGAGCCGTCGACGAGCACGCTCCAGCTCGGGAACGCGGCGACGCGGAAGACGAGCTCGACGGGCGTGCCCGCGTCGACGTCGGCCTCGAGCGCGCCGGACTCGCGCGCGATCTCGGTGATCGTCGTGCGGCTCGGGTCGCAGCCCTCGTGCGCGAGCGCGACCTCCGCGAAGTCGCCGCCGCTCGCATCGAGCACCACGAGCTCGGTCGGTGAGAGGAGGCGATCGGCGCCCTCGGGCGTGGCGAGCGCCTCGTGCACGTGCGCGCGCAGCACGTCCTCGGAGCCCGACCAGCTCGCGACCGCGCAGCCGGCACCGACGAGGTTCGTGCGCGGCGCGTGCGTCGCGATCGTGAAGCCCCCGTGGGTCTCGCTGCGCTGCCACGGCTCGGGCAGCGGCACGTCCGGCAGCTCGAGCACGTGGCGCACGCCGAGCGCCTCGGCGCGCGCGCTCGAGCCCTCGCGGCTCGGCTCGAGGCGAGAGAACGCGAGCCACATCGTGCCCACGTGCGATCCGAGCCCGCTCGTCGCGCCCACCGGCACGGCGCTCTCGAGCGCGAGCCCGTCGAGCTCCGCGCACTGCGCGGCTGCGAGCGAGTCGGGCGACCAGAACGAGCGGCCTTGCTCGAGCAGGCGCAGGCGAATGGCGATCGCGGAGCGATCGTAGCCCCCGGGCGTGAGCGGCCCACACGGCGCCTCCGCGCGCTGGAGGGCGATGTCGCGCACGCGCGCTGCGAACGCGAGCCGCTCCGGCACCGCGATCCCGAGGGCTGCGGCGAGCGCGAGGAGCGCGAGCGCGCCGAGCACGCGATCGAGCTCGCGCGCGTAGGTGTCCACGAGCTGCTCGAGGCGCGGCGTGCTCTCTTCGAGCGCCGTCGCGAGCGCGGCCCCTCCGGCGATGGGCACGAGCGCGAGCGCGTGCACGGGCTGGAGCAGCGCGACAGCGCTCGTGGCGAGCGGGCTCTCGCTGCGGCCGAAGAGCGCACCAGCGAGCACCGGCCAGACGAGCGTCGTGAGCGTCGCCGCGAGCACGCCGCGCGCGGCCGGACGCATGGGCTGGACGACGAGCGCGAGCAGCGCCGCTCCGACCAGGTAGCCCAGCACCGGCGCGCGATCCGCGTCGAGGAGGGTGCCTTCGGCGATCCACGTGGCGAGGCGCTCGAGCGGGAAGCCTTCGTGCCGCCACGCGAGCTCTGCAGGTGGGCCGAAGGGGATGTCGAGGCGCGAGAGACCATGGCCGTACACGGCGGTGGCGATGAGGCCGGAGGCCAGCGTGGTCCGGACCGTCGCGACCAGCGCGGGCGCGCGCGGGCTCTCGGCGCGCATGCCCACGAGCGAGCCGACGCCGACCGCGAGCAGCGTCGCGAAGAGGAGCGCGGGGTCCACGAGGACCGTGAGCATCGCGAGCAAGGGCGCGGCCCAGCGCGCGGTGCCCGACACGAGCTCTCCGGCCGTGAGCACGCAGAGTGGAAGGGCCACGGCCGACACGACGAGCCCCGAGCCGAAGAACGCGCCCAGGCCTCCGGCGTACGGGCTGCTCGCGGAGACCCACGCGCACACGAGCGCGCCCGCGAGGGCGAAGAGGGGCCGGAGGTGTGCACGCACGCCGCCGACGTATGCGGCGATCGGTGTGAGCACCGTGCCGAGCGTGCCGAGCACGTGCGTGGCGCCGAGCGGAGAGAGGCCCATCGCCACGAGCGCGCGGAGCACGAGCGGCACGAGGCCCGCTTCGTGGAGACCGAACGGGAAGCCCGCGAGCGGTCCCGCGACCCAGCCGCGGCCGACGCCCGAGCGCGCCATCTCGTTGGCGACGAGCGCGTGTCCGAGATCCTCGCCGAAGCTCGTCGGCTCGATCGACACGTAGGGCGCGAGCACGAGCGCCGGGGCCGCGGACGCGAGCGCGGCGAGGCCGAAGCCGAGCACCCAGCGATCGTCGCGCTCCACGTGGAACGCGCTTTCCGAGGCCTGCGATCCTTCGCGCTCCACGTACGCGACCAGACCCGCGAGTGCGAGCACGTAGAGCGCCACGAGCCCCGCGATGCGCGCATCGGGGTGAGGGCCCGCCTCGGCGCCGAGCACGAAGAGCGCGCCGAGCGCCGCGATCGCGACGGTCACGAGCAGCGCGAGCAGCACCCAGCGCATGCCCTTGCGCCGACGCGCGCCGGCCTCGCGCAGGGCCTGCTCGTGCGCGTCGGCGTCCTTCTTCGCGCGGTCGGCGAGGGCCCGCTCGAGGATCGCCCACTTCGCGGCGGGCCGGGCCTCCTTCGTCTTGAGGTCGACGACGACGTGGCCCAGCTCGATCTCGCCGTCGTTCGCGAGGTCCACGAGCGAGCTGCGCGCGAACGGACCGTGGTCCTGCCCGTCCTTCTGGACCATGAAGCGCTTGTCGTCCGCTCCGCTCACATCGGAAGGGTCGCATGCTGGCGGACGCGCCCGCGAAAAACGGGCGCGCCCACGACCTCCGAGGACCGCAGACTCAGGGACCGAGAAAGAATCGATTCGAGACGTGAAGGGACGTGGGGGTGGGGGGTCCAGGGCGAGTTCCGCAGGCCGAAGGCCGAGGATGTCTGAGCATCGGCCCCCCCTCCCCCGCGGCCCGATTCGAAGACGGAGGTTCTTTCTCCATCTCTCAGTTGAGCGTGGTCGGCAGCTCGAGCGCGAAGGGCGCGATCTCCGCGTCGAACGTCGAGCCGTCGTCCCGCGTCATCTGGTACTCGCCACGCATCGTTCCGCGCGACGTCTGAAGGACGCAGCCGCTCGTGTACTGGAACGACTGCCCTGGCTCGAGCCGCGGCTGCTCTCCCACGACACCCGGCCCACGAACCTCCTCGACCTTCTGGTTCGCGTCCACGATCACCCAGTGTCGGCTCACGAGCTTGGCCGCCGTCGTGGACTCGTTGACGATGCGGATCGTGTAGGCCCACACGAACCGCTTGAGCCGAGGGACGGACTGCTCGGGGATGTAGCGGCTCGTGACCGAGACGCGGATGCCATCCGTGATCGAGCTCGAGGTCGTGGTCGGTCGCAGCATCGTCCTCACCTCACCGCGGGAATCGAAGGAGCGGGCGCAGCGTACGTCGATGCGTGACCACGCGCGAGCGTGCGTCCGCGAAGCGGTACGGGGCGTCGCGATCGGCCGGATCGGCGTAGTCCACGCCGACGCGCGGTCCGACGAGCACCTCGCGCACGGCTGGCCCCGCATGCACCGCGAGGCCACCGCGCTCGAAGAGCACGTGCCCGCTGAACGAGGGATCGAGCGCGAGCGCCTGCCCCACCTTGCCCGGCCCGGCGAGCAGCGATTCGTCGTCGTCGCGCCTGCGCCGAGCGCGGATGGTGTCGAGCCCCGCGACGGGCTCTGCCGCACGGACGAGCACGGCAGCGCCCTCCCCCTCGCCATCCGTCACGAGGTTCAGCATCGCGTGGAGGCCGTAGCAGACGTAGACGTACGCCCGACCGGGCGGGCCCCACATGGCCTCGTTCCTCGCCGTGCGCCCCGCGCGGCAGTGGTTCGCGCTGTCGCCGGGATGCCGGTAGGCCTCCGTCTCGGTGATCCGCAGCGCGACGTCGTCGCGCACGACGATCTGCCCGAGGAGATCTCTCGCGACCACCAGGGCGTCACGCGCGAAGAAGCGCTCTGGGAGGACACCGAAGGCCATCGGCACACCGGAGGTCATGGCCGTCACCGAGCGGCGCGACCGCCCGAGGTGGAACGAGCAGCCTCGAAGACGGCGAGCAGCCTCGAAGACGACGAGCCCTCGAACGTCGCAGCCACAAATGCAACGAGGCCACCGACCGATGTCGGTGGCCTCGTCATGGCTCGCTCTCACTTGCGAGCCTCACTCGACCCCACGGGGACTCGAACCCCGGTTACCGGCGTGAGAGGCCGATGTCCTAACCGCTAGACGATGGGGCCATGGAACGAACGAAACGAAGACCAAGAAGAAGGAAGAGGAGTTCCGGGACTAGGAGTCGAACCTAGATAAACGGAGCCAGAATCCGTTGTCCTGCCATTAGACGATCCCGGAGCTGAGCTCAAAAGAGCTGGGCTGGCGTTGCGCGATTCGGTTGGCAGCTCCGCTGGCGTCGTCGGCCGAGCGGGGCCGGTTCCTAGCTTGGGTGCAGTACAGCGTCAAGGTCGAACGATGCACGAAGCGCCGATTCCGGACGCGCCCACACATTCTACACTCCTTGCCAGTAGAATGTTCGCAACCTTCGCATTCGCCCAATGGCAAAAGGGCTTGCGCGGCCCACTCATTCTCCATAACGTCACTCAACAATCATCATGGCCGCCACGACCCCGGAATTTCTCGTGTCCGCGAGCCGCCTGTCCGACGGCGCGGTGGTGTACCTCGCGGCCGACCGTCGCTGGGTCGAGCGCTTCGACGAGGCGGCGCGTCATCGCGACGCGACCGCGCGCGACGCCGAGCTCGCCTACGCGAAGCAGGACGAGGCCCACGCCTGCAACGCGCACGTCGTCGAGATCGCCGTGGGCGTCGACGGCCAGCTCGTGCTCTCCACGCGCGAGCGCCTGCGGCGCGAGGGCGCCGAGAGGGTCCGAGAGCGCCTGGGCTATTCGAATCCCAATCGCTGAGGAGCGCATGTACCGATACGACGAGCACGATCGCCGACTGGTCGAAGAGCGCGCGCGGCAGTTCCGCGGGCAGGTGGCGAGGCGCCTCTCCGGAGAGCTGACCGAAGAGGAGTTCCGTCCGCTGCGCCTGCAGAACGGCCTCTACATCCAGCTGCACGCGTACATGCTGCGCATCGCGATCCCGTACGGGCTCCTCAGCTCCACCCAGCTCCGCAAGCTCGCGCACATCACACGCACGTACGACCGGGGCTACGGCCACTTCACGACGCGCCAGAACCTCCAGCTCAACTGGGTGCGCCTCGAGGACGTGCCGTCGATCCTCGACGAGCTCGCGAGCGTGGAGATGCACGCCATCCAGACGAGCGGCAACTGCGTCCGCAACGTGACGAGCGATCCGTTCGCGGGCGTCGCGCGCGACGAGGACGTGGACCCGCGCCCGTACTGCGAGCTCCTGCGCCAGTACTCCACGTTCCATCCAGAGTTCGCGTACCTCCCGCGCAAGTTCAAGATCGCCGTCACGGGCTCACGGCACGATCGCGCCGCGATCGCGGTGCACGACATCGGCCTCCGCGTGCTCCGCGACGAGGCCGGCGCCGTGGGCTTCGAGGTCTTCGTCGGCGGCGGCCAGGGCCGCACCCCCGTGCTCGCGACGCGCATCCGCGCATTCCTGCCCGAGCGTGATCTGCTCTCGTACACCGAGGCGATCCTGCGCATCTACAACGAGCTCGGGAGACGCGACAACATCTACAAGGCGCGCATCAAGATCCTCGTGAACGAGATCGGTGCCGAGGAGTTCACGCGCCTCGTCGAAGAGGAGTGGGCCCGGATCCGTGACGACGCGGGCCTCGTGCTCACGCCGGACGAGGTCGAGCGCGTCGCGCGGCACTTCGTGCCCGCGCCCTACGAACCGAGCGCGTCGTCCTCGACGCTCCAGGGCCTCGCGCTCGGCAAGGACCGCACGCTCGCCCGGTGGCTCGACGCCAACGTCGTCGCGCACCGCGTGCCCGGCTACGCCATCGCGCAGATCTCGCTCAAGAGCGAGCTGCTGCCGCCGGGCGACGCGACCGAGGCCCAGCTCGATGCCGTCGCGAACCTCGCAGACCGCTTCTCGTTCGGCCGCGTGGTGGTCACGCATCGCCAGAACCTCGTGCTGACGGACGTGAAGATCACCGATCTGCCCGCGCTCCACGCCGCGCTGCTCGAGCAGGGCCTGGCGACGCCGAACGTCGGGCGGATCACGGACATCGTCGCGTGCCCCGGCCTCGACTACTGCGACCTCGCGAACGCCCGCTCGATCCCCATCGCGCAGGACGTCGCCGCGAGGCTTCGCTCGCTCGAGGCCGAGGAGGATCTCGGGCCGATCACGCTCAACATCTCGGGCTGCATCAACGCCTGCGGCCACCACCACGTGGGCAACCTCGGCATCCTCGGGATCGACAAGCTCGGCGAGGAGTTCTACCAGCTCACGCTCGGCGGCGATCACACCGAGACCGCGGCCATCGGTAAGATCCTCGGTCGCGCCTTCGCCGCGAACGAGATCGCCGACGCCGTCGAGAAGGTCGTGCGCACATACCTCGCGCAGCGCACGAGCCCGCGCGAGACCTTCCTCGCGACGTACCGTCGCGTGGGCCCCAACCCCTTCAAGGAGGCCGTCTATGGCGCTCATCCGTCGTCGAGCCAGCGCACCGCAGCGTGAGCCACGTCGAGAGGACTTCGAGGTCGTCGAGCTCGACGGCTGGCGCAACGCCGCCGACGGCGAGCCCCTTCCGGAGGGCGACGTCCTCGTCTCCTTCGCGCGGTTCCAGGCCGAGCGTGACGCGCTCCTCGCACGCCCTGGTCGCGTCGGCGTGCGCGTCCCCAACGACACGCGCCCCGAGCTCCTCGAGGCCGTCACCGGCGCTGCGCTCGTCGCGCTCGAGTTCCCCACGCAGCGCGACGGGCGCGCGTACTCGCTCGCGCGCGTCCTGCGGCAACGCTTCGGATACGGAGGGGAGATCCGCGCCACCGGCAAGGTGGTCCGCGATCAGCTCGCATACCTCGCACGTGTCGGCTTCGACGCGTTCGAGCTCTCGCGCGGGTCCGCGCACGACGCGCTCGCCTCGTTCGACGATCTGAGCGTCCAGTACCAGGCCTCGACCGATCAGCCGCTGCCGCTCTGGAAGCGCGTCGCGCGGGCGTGATCAGCCCGCTCCGGCGCGCGCAGCGGGCGTGATGCGCACGCGCGTGACGCGCCGCGCCGTGGCCTCGAGCACCTCGATCGTCGTCCCGTCGTCGAGCGTGATCGTCGCACCCGCGCTCGGGATCGAGCCGAACTTGGTGAGCACGAGCCCGCCCAGCGTCGACCAGCGTCTGCTCTGCGGAAGCGCGGTTCCGCACCGACGGTTCACGACGTGCACGCGCTGCGAGGCGGGCACCACGACGCTGCCCCCTGGCACGCCGGCCTCGACACCATCGACGAGGGCGCCCACGACCTCCTCCGCGAGGTCGTCGACGTCCACGATGCCGTCGAAGCCGCCCGCCTGGTCGACCACCACGGCGATGGGCATGCGGCGCCGCTGGAGCGTGGCCAGGAGATCGAGCGCGCTCGCCGTGCCAGGGACCACGTGGACCGGACGCACGATCGTCGCGAGGTCGAACGGCTCCAACGTGGCGAGCAGACGCCCGAGGTCACGCGTGGTGACGTAGCCGACGACGTCCTCCTGCTCGCGCAGCACCGGGAAGCGCTCCTCGTCGGTCCGCTCGAGCAGCGCGACGATCTGCGCCCGAGTGGCGGCGCGATCGATGCCAGCGACCGCCACGCGTGGCGTCATCACTGCGGCTGCGTGGAGATCGTCGAGCTCGATGGCACGCGTCGCGATCTCGGTGGCGTGCGTCGACACCTCGCCCGAGCCCGCAGCGCGCTCGATCACCGAGAGCAGTTCGTCGCGCGAGATCTGTGACTCGACGAAGCTCGTGGAGTCCCCGATCCACCGAAGGACCAGGTTCGAGCTCGCCGTGAGGACGCGAACCAGCGGACCGGCGACGCGGCCGAGCGCGTCGAGCACCGGCGCTGCGAGCATCGCGTAGCGCTCGGCCCACTTGAGCGCGATCGACTTCGGGACCAGCTCGCCTGCGACGAGCGACAGGTACGAGATCGCCGCGACCACGGCCACGAGCGCACCGTCGGTGGCCAGCTCGTGCGAGAGCCCGAAGGACTCCAGCACGCCCGCGAGGCGTGCCGCGATCGTGGCACCGCCGAAGGCCGCGGCGGCCGCCGACACCGTGGTGATTCCGATCTGGACCGTCGCGAGGAAGCGCTCCGGGTCGCGGCGGAGCGCAGCGAGGCTGCGTCCGCGTGCGTGTTCCTTCGCGAGCTCGGCGACGCGAGCCGCGCCCACGGCGACCACCGCGATCTCGGCGCCCGCCAAGAACCCGTTCAGGGCGACGAGCGCAACGATGAGCAGCAGCTCGATCCACATGCGGACCTCCGGTTCGACCGACCAAGGCGACTTAGGGCCTCGCGCGCCGCACGTCGATGGGCTCAGCCGGTCCAGGCGCCGCGCTCGAGCTTCGCGAGCAGCTTCGCGTCCGGCGGAGGCAGCTCGTAGCGACGCAGCTCGTTCGCGGCGACCCACGCGTGGTCTGCGACCTCGAGGTGCTGCACCTCCCGCCGCGCGCCGAGCGCGCACGCATAGAAGAGCAGGAGCACGTCCTTCTTGGGATAGCGGTGGAAGGTCACGTCGAGGATGTCGATCGGCACCACGTCGAGCCCGCACTCCTCGACGCACTCGCGCACGAGCGCCTGCTCGGGGCTCTCGCCCGCCTCGACCTTGCCGCCGGGGAATTCCCAGAAGCCCGCGAGGTGGCCCTTGTCGGGGCGCTTGGTCAGGAGGAAGCGGTCCCCGTCTCGGACGACGGCGGCGGCGACGACGATCGTGGACATCGCCGCGCATGGTAGCCGGAGCGCACGTGGAGCGCGCTCGTCGTTCGCGGGCTCAGCGCGCCACGTCGTAAGGGCCGTCCGCACCGATCGCACGCACGAGCTGCGAGTGCGCGATCCGAGCGTCGATCGCCGCGCTGACGAGGTCGAGCTGCGCGCGGGCGAGGTCGGCGTTCGCCGCCATGAGCTCCGTGATGAGCACTGCGCCGGCGCGGTACTGCTCGGTGCGGACGCGCACACCTTCTTCCGCGGCCTCGATGCCCGAGTGGGCGGCGTCGAGCGCGAGCCTCGAGGCCCGGTACGACTCGTACGCCTGCGTGACCTGGATGCGGATGCCGTCGTGGAGCTGATCGAGCGTCGCCTCGCTCTCGGCGCGAGCGGCGCGCGCCTGCCGCGCGCGCTCTTCACCCGCGAAGAGATCGTTGGGCGACCACGTGAGGATCACGCTCAGTGTGTAGTTCTCGACGAAGCGCTGCTGCGCCGGGAAGAGGCGCTGGTTCGGGTTGTCGAAGGAGAGCTGCGCGTCGAGCACGAGGTGGGGATATCGGCTGCCCTCCGCCGCCTCGATCTGGCGGTCGCGCGCACGGAGGAGGTGCGCGACGGCGCGCGACTCGGGGCGCTCGGAGTACGCCCGCTGGATGAGATCTTCGCGCGAGCCCTCCACCTCCGGCATCGCCGCGAGCAGATCTTCCGCGACGAGGATCTCGCTCGATCCATCCTCGTGCATGAGGGCGCGGAGCGCTTCGGCCGCCGTCGCCATGCCGCCGCGCGCCCGCTCCACCGCGACCCGTCCGGCCGCGAGCTGCGCACGAAGGCGCATGAGATCGATGCGCGGCGTGACGCCTGCGTCGACCGCGGCCTGCACGACTCGCTCCTGCGCCTCGATGGTCTGCACCGTCGACTCCGCGACCGCCGTGGCCGCGCGAGCCCGCGCGTAGTTGTAGAAGGCCTCGCGCGCCTGCTGCGACACGCCCGAGGCCGTCGCCTGCAGCTGCGCCTCCTGTGCATCCACCGCACGCTCGGCGCCCTCGTAGCTCGGCAGCACCTGGAAGAACACGTCGCTCACCGGATACTGGAGCTCTCCCCCGAACGACACCGAGTCGAGAAGCACGGGGAACGAGAAGTTCGCGAGCGCGAGCTGCGACTGGAGGTTCACCTCGAAGAGCGCGCGAGAGGACGGATCGCCCACACCGGCGATGAGGGCACGCAGCGCGGCCTCCTGATCGGGCGTGATGCCGCCGCCGCCCAGCGTGCCCTGTGTGATCGGGCTCAGCCGCGTGTAGCGCGCGGTGAGATCGAGACGCGGAAAGAACGCCAGGTAGGCCTGTGCGGCGCCGGCGCGCGCCTGCTCGAGCTGCGCCCTGCCCTGCGCGAGCCCGGGAGCGCTGGCGACGGAACGACGCGCCACTTCGTCGGCGGTGAGCCCGTGTCCCTCGCCACGCAGCACGCGCTCGAGATCGAGCGGCTCGCCGAGCGGGCTCGTCGAGGCCGTCGTCGCGGCGCGCGGGGTGACGCTGACAGCAGTCGTCGGCGCCACGTCGACCGACGGCGCGACCTCGCGGCCCTGCGCTCGGACGGCGCCGGGAACCGACGCGAGGAGCACCACACCGAGGAGCCCGCAACCGCCGAGCGTCTCGTGAATCACCCCTCCGCGCGACCGACCCATGCACACCTCCGGGGCCGCTATGTGGGCTCGGTTGCGCTCGCACGCAACAACGCAGAACGTCGCCTCGCGCGGCGTCGCGTGATATGGCCGCGCTTCGTATGGCCATCGAGAGCAGTCGCGCAGATCGTAAGTTTCATGTCGCCGTGCTCGGCGCGACCGGCGCGGTCGGGCGCAAGATGCTCGACGTGCTCGCCGAGCGTCGCTTCCCGGTCGGCGAGGTGCGCGCGCTGGCATCGCCGCGCAGCGCGGGCGCGAGCATTCCGTTCGGCGACCGGACGCTGACCGTGACGCCGGTGACCGCCTCGGCGTTCGATGGCATCGACGTCGCGCTCTTCTCCGCCGGCTCCGGACCGAGCAAGGAGTGGGGCCCGATCGCAGCCGACAAGGGCGCGATCGTCATCGACAACTCGTCGGCGTGGCGCATGGACGCGGACGTCCCGCTCTGCGTGCCCGAGGTGAACCTCGACGCGGCCCGCGTGCGACGCCGCGGAATCGTCGCCAACCCCAACTGCTCGACGATCCAGATGCTCGTCGCGCTCGCGCCCATCCATCGCGTGGCGCGCATCCGCCGCATCGTGGTCTCGACCTACCAGGCGATCAGCGGTGCAGGTGCGCAGGCCGTCGACCACTTCCGCGCACAGACCCAGGCCTTCGCCGCCGGCCAGCCGATGCCGAAGGGCCCGATCTCCAAGCAGCTCGCCGGAAGCCTCCTCATGGAGTGGAAGCGCGACCCCGCGGTCGGCTACCAGGAGGAAGAGCTGAAGATGATCCACGAGACGCGGAAGATCCTGGGAGATCCGGAGATCCGCATCTCTCCGACCACGGTGCGCGTGCCCGTCGTGAACGGCCACTCCGAGTCGATCGCGATCGAGCTCGAGAGGCCGATGAGCGCCGCCGAGGCGCGCGCCATCCTCGAGAAGGCGCCCGGCCTGCGCGTGGTCGACGACTTCGCGGCCGGCGTGTATCCGACGCCGCTCGACTGCGACGATCGCGACGAGGTCCTCGTCGGTCGGATCCGCGAGGACCTCGGCAACCCCGGTGGGCTCATGCTCTGGGTCGTCGGAGACAACCTCCGCAAGGGCGCTGCGACCAACGCCATCCAGATCGCGGAAGGGCTCCTCCTCGGCTGACACGCTGCTACCTCGCCGGCCAAGCTGTCGCGAGAACACGGGCCCGGCTCACGGCGCGTGACAAACTGTCGACCTCGCGGCACCACTGCCCCTTGCTGATCGCGCGTTCTGGCGTGTCGACCTCGCGGCACACGCATTGCTGAGCGGCTTCACGAAACCTGGCGAATCGAGCCCCGATGCATCGACGACCTCACCTCTGGATCCTCGCCGCGCTGCTCGCGGCCGCCTGGCCCACCGCCGCGCACGCGCAGATCACGTACACGTTCCAGACGTACGGCGATCGCGGGACGCCGACGTCGGGTGCTGCGAACTACCTCGTGAGCTGGCCTCTCTCGCTCGCCGAGTGCGAGGCCGACGAGCCCATCTCGATGGTCGTCACCGGCGCGCCGTTCGACGGCACCGGCATGACGCGGCTCGAGTGGGATCTCTGGCAAGGCGGAACCGGGACGGCCGGCGCGAACTGCCAGACGGCGACCAACCGTCGCGCGACGGGGGGCTCCGCCGCGCTCTGCACCCACCGCTCCGCTTGGTCGGGGGGTGGACAGGTCACCACGACGATGCCGACGCTGACCTTCCGCCCACAGGAGCTGTTCCCGGACGGCTGCGCGGACACGGCGTCGGGAACGTACGTGTTCTACGTGATGGCGGTGAGCGCCCCGGGCGACACGACGAGCGACGTCGCCACGACCAACTTCTACGCGTTCAACGTCGCGCTCGACTTCGAGCCGCCGACGGCACCGATGCTCGAGGATGCCGCGGGTGATCGGCAGATCGTCGTCGAGTGGACGAACGACACGAGCGAGACCCTGTCGGGCGCGCGCGTGTACGTGGACACCTCCGCGTCGTGTGGCGCGAGCACGCTGCTCGTCGCAGGCGCGGCCGCACCCGCGACGCTCACGCCCGTGGCGCTGGTCAGCGGCAGCGCGCCCACCAGTGCGACCGTCGACGGCTCGGGCCTCGGCCTCATGGTCGGCGAGTCCGCACCGATGGCCGTGACGGTGCTCGACACCGCGCGCAACGAGTCGGTGCTCTCGAACGTCGGGTGCATCGAGCGCGTGCCGGTCGAGGGCTTCTGGGACGCCTACTGCCGCGAGCAGATGCTCACCACGGAGCAGTGCAACGAGCGCTACTCGGGGTGCAGCGCCCTGCCGGGCGAACGGCGGCACGGCGCCGCGTGGCTGGTGCTCGTCGCGCTCGGTCTCGCCTCGGTGCGCCTGCGCCGCAAGGGAGGGCCGCGATGAGCTCCCTCCCCTTGCGCGCGGCGACGCTCGCCGCCGTGGCCACCCTCGGCCTGATGACCTCGAGCGCTTCGGCACAGGATGCCAGCGCGCCTCGCCGCCAGGGTGCGCGGCCGATCGGCGAGTGGTCCGACGAGCCGATCTTCGTTCCGTCGCCCGAACACTTCACGGTCGAGCTCCGCGTGGGGGCGTATCGCCCCGATCTCGGCGCCGCGTTCGACGCGACGTTCGGCGGTGACCTCGGTCCGCTGATCGCGATCGAGCTCGACTACCACCTCTTCCGCATCCCCTACGTCGGGCCGCTCCAGATCGGCGCGCGTGTCGGGTGGGTCGAGTGGAACGGCGCCGCGACGTCCACGTCCGGCGCGGCCAACGTGGGCGGGACCGGGATGAGCCTCATCCCGCTCACCGTGCTCGCTTCGGTGCGGATCGATGGCCTCGCACGGCACCTCGAGCTGCCGCTCATCCTGACCCCGAAGCTCGGCCTCGACTTCGGCTACTACCAGACCGGCACGAGCGGGTTCACGCAGGCCGAGGGCTGGAGCGTCGGCATCGACTGGGGCGCGCAGGTCGCGCTCGAGCTGGACTTCCTCGATCGCCGCTCGGCGCGCCGCCTCGACGAAGAGTGGGGCCTCAACCACTCGGAGATCTTCTTCGAGCTGTTCGGCTCGACGATGGGTGGGTTCTCGGATCGTCAGCTCCCGCTCGGCACGTCGCTCGCGTGGACGGCCGGTCTCGGGTTCACCTTCTGATCCTCGGACCTGCGCGGGGCGCCATGGAGCTCAGTGACCCGCGCCTCTTCGGCATCCGGCTCGTCGTCGCGTACGACGGCACTGCCTTCCATGGCTGGGCTCGGCAGCCCGCGACGCGCACGGTGCAGGGAGTGCTCGAGGAGGCGGTGGCCTCGATGGCGGGCCACGAGGTCGTCTGTCGCGGGGCCGGTCGCACCGACCGCGGCGTGCACGCCCTCGGGCAGGTCGCGGCGTTCGAGGCGCGCCGCGACATCCCGCCGCATGGGTGGCTGCGAGGCCTGAATCAGGCGCTGCCGGACGATGTCTCGGTCAGGTCGGCGGAGCAGGCGCCGGTGGGCTACGAGCCGCGCTTCGACGCGCTCGACAAGACCTATCGCTATGTCCTCCTCGTCGACGACGAGCGTGACCCGCTCCTGCGCCACCGCGCCTGGCGCCTGCCGCCGAGGCTGCGGCATCCGGACCACGCGAGCTCGGGAGCCCCCCTCGACCTCGCGGCCATGCGGAGCGCCGCGTCCCGTCTCCTGGGCACTCACGACTTCCGTGCGTTCCGCGCAGCGGATGATGAGCGCGAGCAGACGACGCGCACGCTGCACGCTCTGGAGATCGCCCCACGCTGGTCCGACGACCCCCGTCAGATCGCCATCACCGTCCGCGGCTCGGCGTTCATGAAGAACATGGTCCGGATCCTCACCGGCACGCTCGTCGAGGTGGGTCGGGGCCGCTTCTCCCCGGATCACGTGGCCTCGCTGCTGGGCCCTGCAGGGCGGCGGGAGCAGGCTGGCCCCACCGCCCCCCCCGAGGGGCTGACCCTCGTCGAGGTCCGTCTGGGACGAACGAGCACCGAACCCGCTTGACGCGGGGAGGTCCCTCAATACACTCCCGCTCCCTTTCGTCCGGGCGTGCCTTTCGTGCGTCCAGACTCCCCGCGCCAGCGACGGCGCGGCCGTTCCCGCAGAGAGCATCATGAACACGCACCCCGGCCTCATCGGCAAGAAGCTCGGAAACACGCAGATCTTCGAGGACGACGGCAATGTCCGCCGCGTCACCGTGGTCGAGGTCGGCCCCTGCACCGTGCTCGGCAAGCGCACGGCGGAGAAGGACGGCTACACGGCGCTCATCGTCGGTCTCGGCGAGAAGCGCGAGAAGCTGGTGAACAAGGCCGAAGCAGGCTTCTTCAAGAAGGCCGGCCAGAAGCCCTCGCGCGTGGTGCGTGAGCTCCGCCTCGCGGCCGAAGAGGTCGCGAAGTACGAGGTGGGCGCGGTCCTCAAGCCGTCCGACCTCTTCTCGGCGGGTCAGCTCGTCGACGTGTCCGGTCAGACCAAGGGCCGCGGTTTCACGGGCGTCATGACGCGCTGGAACTTCAAGGGCTCCGCGACGGCCAGCCACGGTACCCACGAGTACCAGCGCCACGGCGGCGCCATCGGCACGAACATGACCCCCGGCCGCACGCTGCCGAACCTCAAGATGCCCGGCCAGTACGGCGACGAGAAGGTCACCATCCAGAACCTCCGCGTCGCGAAGGTCCTCGACGACAAGTTCATGCTCCTCATCGAGGGCTCGGTTCCGGGTCACCGCAACGCGGTCGTCACGGTGCGCGGCGCCATCAAGCGCAACGGCGGCAAGCGCTGAGCAGCGCGCGCGTCGTTCCTCCTCGAGACCGATCTCGCGATGCGAGGTCGGTCTCTTCGCTTCCGTCGCTCGAGCTCTGCGTCGCTCGGCGACCACCCGCGCGACCTCGACACACGAGCGGATACCGCGGCGCGGATCCTCGTGGTATCGAGGCGCCGTCATGACGAAGCGTGTGAAGATCGATCAGCTCGGAGGGTGCGTCGGCGAGCGCGTGACGCTCGAGGGCTGGCTCTACAACAAGCGGTCGAGCGGCAAGCTCCACTTCCTCGAGATCCGCGACGGCTCGGGCATCTGCCAGTGCGTCGTGTTCAAGGGCGACGTGAGCGCGGAGCTCTTCGCGGCAGCCGATCACCTGGCCCAGGAGACGAGCCTCCGCGTCAGTGGCGTCGTGCGCGAGCACGCGAAGCTGAAGGGCACGTTCGAGGTCGGCGTGACCGAGCTCGAGGTGCTCGCCACGCCGCGCCAGGAGTTCCCGATCAGCCCCAAGGAGCACGGGACCGACTTCCTGATGGACCACCGCCACCTCTGGCTCCGCAGCAAGCGCCAGCACGCGATCTTGCGTGTTCGCGCGGAGATCATCGCGGCGGTCCGTGACTACTTCGACAGCAACGGCTTCACGCTCGTGGACGCCCCGATCTTCACGCCGAACGCGTGCGAGGGCACCTCGACGCTCTTCGAGACCGAGTACCACGGCGAGCCCGCCTACCTCACGCAGAGCGGTCAGCTCTACATGGAGGCGGCCGCGGCGGCCGTCGGCAAGGCGTACTGCTTCGGTCCGACGTTCCGCGCCGAGAAGTCCAAGACGCGTCGCCACCTCGCCGAGTTCTGGATGGTCGAGCCCGAGGTCGCGTTCATGGACCTCGAGGGCGACATGGAGCTCGCGGAGGACTTCCTCGTCTCGGTCGTCTCGCGCGTGCTCGACAAGCGCCGCAAGGAGCTCGAGTCGATCGAGCGCGACACGAGCAAGCTCGAGACGATCAAGAAGCCCTTCCCGCGCATCACGTACACCCAGGCGATCGAGACGCTGCAGAAGGCGGGGCACCCGGCCAAGCACGGCGACGATTTCGGCGGCGACGAGGAGACCGTGATCTCGCAGGGCTTCGATCGACCCGTGATCGTGCACCGTTACCCCATGGAGCTGAAGGCCTTCTACTTCAAGAAGGACCCGACGGACACGCGCCTCGCGCTCAACATGGACGTGCTCGCGCCGGAGGGCTACGGCGAGATCATCGGTGGTGGCCAGCGCGAGGACGACCTCGCCACCCTCGAGGCAGCGATCACGCACCACAAGCTGCCGATGGAAGCCTTCGGCTGGTACCTCGATCTGCGCCGCTACGGCTCCTTCCCGCACGCGGGCTGCGGCCTCGGCATCGAGCGCACGGTGGCGTGGCTCTGCGGCCTGCCTCACGTGCGCGAGACCATCCCCTTCCCGCGCATGCTGAACCGCTTGCATCCTTGAGCGCTGCCCGCCGTGGCGCGACGCTCGACGCGAGCCGCGGGGCAACGAGAACGAGGCGACAGTGAACCGGGCCGAGCGACGACGAAGCCTCCGGGAGGACGCAGTGAACCTGCCGAACCTCCTGACGATGCTGCGCATCGTGCTCATCCCGGTCGCGCTCTACCTGATCATCGAGGGCACGCCGCGCGCGAGCTTCTACGCCGCGATGGTGTACGCGATCTCGGCGATCACCGACTTCCTCGACGGCTGGATCGCGCGGCGTCAGGGCCTCGTGAGCGTGCTCGGCAAGTTCCTCGACCCGCTCGCGGACAAGCTGCTCGTCGCCTCGTCGCTCATCGCCATGGTCGCGATGCACCGCGTGCCCGCGTGGGCCGTCATCATCATCATCGCGCGTGAGCTCTCCATCACGAGCCTGCGTGTCATCGCGATGTCCGAGGGCGTGACGATCGCGGCCGGTCAAGGTGGCAAGGAGAAGGCCGCGCTCCAGATGGTCGCGGTCTTCATGCTGATGATCCACCACCGCTTCGACGTGGACTTCGGCCTCTTCCGTATCGAGCAGGCCGATTTCAACGCGATCGGTCTCGCGCTGCTCTACCTCAGCGTCTTCTTCGCGATCACGAGCGCGGGCGAGTACGTGAAGCTCTTCGCCGACGCGGTGGAGAACAAGGAGAGGCGCCTCTCGGAGTCCGACGGCAGCCCGCTCGACTGATCGGTGGCGCCCCTCGTGGCCTCACGCCACCAGCACGGTCCCCTCCCCACGGAGCACCAGCGCGTCGCCGGTGCCGCCCGGGAAGAGGTGGCCCGACCAACCGACGAGCCGCCCCGCCGAGACGCCCACGGCCTCCCCCTCGGTGGCGATGGCGAGCGGACGACGTGCGCAGGCGAGCGCGAGGCTCGCGCGACCGCGCACCGCGACCACGCGCAGCGGCGTGGAGCCTGCTTCGATCGTGCGTGCATCGCCGCCACCCACCGCGTCGTACGCGAGAAGGAAGCGCTCGACGACGTAGAGGATCTCGCCCTCGCCCAGCGAGACCGTGTGGATGGAGTCTCCTTCGGCCGGTGCGAGCAACGCCTGCTGGCCCAGCGAGACGGCGACGTGAGACGCACGCGACGACGCCGACGCGCCTCGCAGCGCGAGCACACGCTCGCGAACGACCATCACCTCGCCTTGCTTCGGCGCGACGACGAGCAGGCCGCTCTCGCTGACACCGAGACTCGTGCCGTCGTTCGGGCGGGGCGCCCAGCGATCGAGCGCGCTCTGCAGCGTGGGTGGATGCGAGAGGCGCTCGGCCCGCTCGACCACGCCGAGCTCGAGGCTGCCGCGTGAGCTCTCCGGGCGGGTCCAGTCCGGCGGCACGAACGACGGACGACGCACCTCCGCACTGACTCCCGTATCGACCTCGGTCGGCGGAGGTGGCGCGACGGAGAGAGACGGCGCGAGATGCCCCGCCGCCGAGATGCCGAGCATCTCCTCCATCCGCCGCGCCATCGAGGCCTGCCCACCGCGGAGGAACGCCTCCCGCGCGCGGTCGAGCCGCCCTTCACGCCACAGCGCGAGACCGAGGTAGCCCCACGCGCGCGCGTGGCCTTCGTCGAGCGACGTCGCACGCGTCAGGTGCAGGACCGCGTCCTCGAGCTGTGCGGTCTTGAGGAGCGCGAGGCCGAGGTTGACGCGCAGCGGGACGTCGTCGGGGTGCTGATCGACCAGGGCGCTCCAGAGCTCGATCGCGCGTGGGTATACGCCGAGCCGGAAGTACACGCCCGCGAGCAGGTCCTGGCCCTTCGCATCGCGCGGCTGGAACACGAGTGCCCGCTCGAGCTCCTCCTTCGCCTCGCCGACGCGGTTCGCGATGAGGAACTCGCTCCCACGCGACAGGTGGTAGAGGAACTCCTCGTCGTACGGCAGCGGCTCCTCCACCGCGCTCCCGCGACTGGACATGAGGGCCAGCGTAGATCGCGCACCGTCGAGCCGTCGAGTTCGGCATGCGACGTTGGTGGCTGCGCTCGCGCTTCGTCCGAGTTTCTAGGGTGCGCGCCAGCCCATCGCTTCGCACGCGTCGAGCGCTGCACCGATCCGCGCGGCCCACGCGGCCTCGTTGTGGGGCGCCCCGGGCTCCCACGCGTAGACGAGATCGACGTCGCGGACGTACCCGCCGGCGGAGAGCGCACGGACCATCTGCACGTTGACGCAGTAGTTGTCGGAGTCGTCGGCATCGTCCTCGACGCCGTCGCCGTCGGCATCGACGCAGGAGCCGGAGACCTCGCCGCCGCTGTCGAGATAGAGCGGACCGTGGTGCCCCGCCCAGGTCTGGACGAGCGCGCGTCCGCGAGGCGCCGCGCCATCGATCGAGCCCCAGCCGACGGTGGACGACAGCGCCGCGCCGCAGCCCATCGAAGCGAGCTCGCGCTCGACCGCGACGAGCGTCACGAGACCACCGAGCGAGCTGCCCGCGACCATCAGCGAACGGCCTTCGGCGACGATCCCGTAGCGCGCTCGGAAGAACGGCAGCGCTTCCTCCTCGAGGAGCGCGAGGTAGTCGTCCGCTCGCCCGCCGAGCGCACCGCCGCCGATGTCGTCTGGTACCTGCGTGTACGCGTCCATCCGATCGCTGGCGTTGTCGATGGCCACGGCCACGACGTCGCTCCCGCGCGCGGCGAGGGCCGCGTCGACGCGCCAGCCTCCGAAGAAGGCATCGGGGTGGAACACGTTCTGGCCATCGTGGAGGAGCAACGTGCGCATCGTGCGCGCCGCGCTGCTCTGCGGCTCGAAGCCCGCCGGGAGGTATGCGCGGAACGTGCGCGGCGGCTCGAGGTGCCTCGACCGGAACGCGGGGAACTGCTCGAGGTGTGCGACGTCGCGCGAGGCGCGCACCCAGCCGAAGCGGCCGAACCCGTCGTAGCCGTACTGGGTCGCCTCGTCCGGAGCTCGATACGAGTCGTCCCGCGCCACGTACCACTTGTACTTCGAGCCGATCGCCGGCGCGCTCAGCTCGCCTTCGGCGACGACGACGAAGAAACGCGTTCCGTCCCCACACCGCGTGGCCGGCCATCGGGCGGTGTCCCAGCCGCCGAGATCGCCGACGAGGCTCGCCGTCGGAGGCGCATCGTCGAGGCGCGTCGCGAAGAGCCACCGTCCGCTGCCCTCGAGGGGCCACCCTTCACTCCACGCCACGTCGTGCATCGCGGCGTCGAAGCGAGCTGGGTCGCAGCTCTGGATCTCGGTGAGGATCGCTTCGAACGTTCGAGCCGAAGCGTCCACGCCCGCGTCGGCCATCACTGCGCTCGCGGCATCGAGCCCCGCGTCCGCACCCTCGGCGCTCACCGCATCCGCGCCATCGATTGGCGCATCGAGCAGGGACGACGCGTCGGAGCCCGCGTCCTCCATGCTCGGACCGTTGCACCCGACGGCGATCAGGCCGAGCACTGCGACCACGTGCTGCTTCACGGCGTCCCTCGCGGATCGGCCGGGCCCTCTCGCGGCACCGGGGATGAGAGCGGCGTGTGCACCAGCGAAGACGGCCGCATCCCGGCCATGTCGCCGATCACGACGTCGTTCTCGTCGGCGAAGATCGGCTCGCGACCATAGATGGTGTAGACGCGCACGCGCCCCATCTCGGGATCCTCGCGGTCCTCGTGCCGGGTCAGGGTGACGTCGCGGATGATCTCGATGGGCTCGCGGATGTCGACGGCCGGCTCACGCACACGCCCACCCACGTCGAGGTGCGCGCGTCTCAGCCAGAGCGAGAGCAGCCCGCGCCCGGGCCCGATCACGACCGCCGGCGGTGGGAGTCGGAAGCGCCAGAGCTCCACCGCATCGGTCGGCCCGCGTCGGCGCATGGCCAGGCGATCCCCCGAGAAGTCGTAGGATCGGATGTCGGTGCGTCGTCGCGCCTCGAGCGGCCCTGGGCTCGTGCCTCGCTTCCACGCCCGCAACGGGCGCAGCTCGCGGTCGTACACGACCTCCAGATCCGTCGCGCCCAGGTTCCAGTCGAGCGAGCCGCTGAAGACCACGTGGCAGCCACGCTCGACGATGGCGAACGTCTCGAGCGCGCTCGACTCGCGCATGATCGGTCCCGCGCGCAGCTCGCGCTCGAACAGCGTCCTCGGCTCCGATTCGCCTTGCGGGCAGCTCGGGTATGGCGCGTCAGGCAGCTCCGTGACCTGCTCGCGAGGGGGCGCGACGCACGCCATGACGAGCCCGACGACCGCCACCAGGGCGCCCAAACGCCACGAGGCGCGAGCCCTGGGGCCCGCGCCTCGTTGGTCGCTCGTGTCGAGCGAGACGAGCATCAGTGCTCCGCCGGGGCCTCACCCTCGCCGGCCGCCTCGGCCTCGCCGTGCTCGGCCGCCGCGCCTTCGCCACCCTCGTGCGCCGCAGCCTCACCGTGCTCGCCGCCCTCGTGGTGAACCGCAAAGGCCACGCAGCGTCCGCCCTCGCACGCGTGCGAGAGACAGTTCGCGGGAACCTCACAGGAGCCGCCGAGATCGGCCAGACCGCCCGGCGCACGCTCACCCGTCGACGGGTGCACGAGGACGCCCTGGTACGGATCCTCGTGCTGTCGGTAGTAGGTGTCGTTCAGCGTGTATGCGAGGAAGACGCCCGCGAACAGCACTCCGCCCACGAAGACGATCGAGTTGAAGCGCGCGTCGTCCTTGAGGTGCATGAACCACACGCAGACTGCGCTGGCCTTGCACGTCGCGATCACCATCGCGAGCAGGAAGTTCATGCCGCCGGCGCCGTGAGGCGTGCCGGGTCGCACGAACCCGTCGATGTCGATGTACGACGTCGCGACGGTGACGACGGTGAAGAAGATCAGGGCGCCGAAGACCTTGAGGTACAGGGACACGTCGTGGACGTGGACGTGGACCGCTCCGTCGTCTGCGTGGCCGTGGTCGTGATCGTGGGAATCGCCGGACATGTGGTTCTCCGAGTCGAAGTCGATGGGCCCGACGGTCAGATGAGGTAGAGCAACGGGAAGAGGTAGATCCACACGAGGTCGACGAGGTGCCAGTAGAGCGCCGCCAGGTCGACAGGCGTCCACCACTCCTTGGAGAATTCGCCTCGGTTGTTGCGGATCAGGATCCACGTGAGGATGCCGATGCCCACGAGCACGTGGACGCCGTGCAGGCCGGTCAGCATGAAGTACACGCCGAAGAACACGTGCATGTGGTCGAGCGGCGCGTCGATGCCGACGAGGTGCGACGGGTTCCAGTGAATGCCGGGCAGCAGGCCGTGCTCGAACTTCGCCGTGTACTCGAAGTACTTGATCACCATGAAGGCGAAGGCGCAGACGATCGTGATGATGAGGTAGCGCGAGACCTCTTCACGCTTGCCGAGCTGCGCGCTGCGCACCGCGAGGGCGGCGGTCAGCGACGAGAACAGCAGCACGATCGTGTTCGCGCCGCCCATGATCTTGTTGAGCTGCATCGAGCCTGCCGCGAAGGCCTCGGGGTACTCGATGCGGAAGATGCCGTACGCGACGAAGAGACCGCTGAAGAACAGGATCTCCTGCGCGAGGAAGGCCCACATCCCGAGCTTGGCCGACTCGAACTGCTGGATGGGCGTCTCGAAGTGATGCTGGAGCCACTTCGGACCGTGGTGCGCGTGGGCGTTGTCTGCGCTCATGTGTCGATTCCTTTGGACCTACGGTTCGTCGCTCGACTCAGCCCTTGCTCTCCGACTCCGAGGAGCCGTCCTCCGGGAAGCCGTCGAACAGCTCCTCGTCGGTCGCGAGATGGTAGTCGTACGGCCCGCGCTTCATCACGGGCTGCTCGTGGAAGTTGTGCTCGATCGGCGGCGACGCGGTCGCCCACTCGTAGCCGGCAGAGCCCCACGGGTTCGGCGGCGCCTTCTTCCCCGACGTGAGCGAGCGAACGAACATCACCGCCATCACGAGGAAGCCCACGCCGAGCACGAGCGAACCCACCGACGAGAAGCCGTGGAGCGGCTGGAAGTGCGGGAGGTAGTCGTAGTAACGGCGCGGCATGCCCTGCGAGCCCAGCACGAACTGGGTGAAGAAGGTCATGTTGAAGCCGATGAAGACGAGCGCGAAGGCGACGCGTGCGAGCGTCTCGTCGTACATCCGGCCGAACATCTTCGGCCACCAGTAGTGCAGACCTGCGAGGAAGCCGAAGACCGTGCCTCCGACCATCACGTAGTGGAAGTGCGCGACGACGAAGTAGGTGTCGTGCAGGTGCACGTCGACGGCGAGCGTGCCGAGGAACAGGCCCGTGAGACCGCCGATCGAGAAGAGCACGAGGAACGCGAGCGCGTAGAGCATCGGCGACTCGAACGAGATCGAGCCCTTGTACAGGGTCGCGATCCAGTTGAAGACCTTCACGCCCGACGGGATGGCGACGAGGAACGTGAGCGCCGAGAACACCAGCGTCGCGTACTCGCTCATGCCGGCCACGAACATGTGGTGGCCCCACACGAGGAAGCCGACGAGGGCCAGACCGACCGAGCTCATCGCAACGAACATGTAGCCGAAGATCTTGCGGCGGCTGAACGTCGCGAGGACCTCGTTCACGATCGCCATGCCCGGCAGGATCATGATGTAGACGGCGGGGTGCGAGTAGAACCAGAAGAAGTGCTGGAAGAGCACCGGGTCGCCGCCGAGCTGCGGGTTGAAGATGCCCAGCGTGAGCACGTTCTCCATGATCAGGAGGAACAGCGTGATCGCGAGCACCGGCGTCGCGAGGACCTGGATGACGCTGGTCGCGTACATGCCCCACACGAAGAGCGGCATGCGCTTCCAGTGAAGGCCCGGCGCGCGGAGCTTGTGGACCGTCGCGATGAAGTTCACGCCCGTGAGGATCGACGAGAAGCCCAGCACGAACGCCGCGAAGGTCACCCACACGACCGCCGTGTCGGTCCGCGTGCTGTAGGGCGTGTAGAAGGTCCAGCCCGTGTCGACCGCGTTCACGGCGATCGAGATCACTGCGATCGTCGCACCGAGGACGTAGATGTAATAGCTCAGCAGGTTCAGCCGGGGGAACGCGACGTCCTTCGCGCCCAGCATCAGCGGCAGGAAGAAGTTCCCCAGCGCTCCCGGGATCGACGGGATGATGAAGAGGAACACCATGATCGCGCCATGCAGCGTGAACGCCTTGTTGTACATGGTCGGCGACATGATCGTCTCGCCCGGCGTCATCAGCTCGATGCGCACGAGGAGGGCGAAGAAGCCGCCGATCGCGAAGAACAACAGGATCGACGCCAGGTACATGATGCCGAGGCGCTTGTGGTCGACCGTGTAGAGCCAGGATCCGATGCCCTGCTTCGCGTTCAGGTAGTCGGGCTCGTGCGCGTGTGTTGCCGTTGCGGTGGCCATCTCGAAACCTCAGCGAGTCAGCGGAAGAGTGGTTGTTCGCGCCCGGAGATCACTCACTCGTTGCCCAGCGAGCGGATGTACGCGATGAGGGCATTGAGCTCGGGCTCCGTGAGCTGGATCTGGGGCATGACGGGGGAGAAGCCCTGGGCGACCTGGGCCCGGGGCTCGAGGATCGACTGGCGGAGGAAGTCGTCGTTCACTTCGACCGACGAGCCGTCCGTCAGCGCCTGCTGGGTGCCGTAGAGGCCGGGGAACGACGGGCCCGCCAGCTGCGGGCCGCCCGGCTGGTTCTGATGGCAGGCCGAGCAGCCCTTCATGCCGAACAGCGCCAGTCCGTGCTCCTCATCGGTGCACTCTGTGGTCTGGCCCCCGGGACACGGCAGCGGACGGGGAGCGCGGAGGAATGCCCGGTAGTCCTCTTCCCGCTGCACGTGGATGAGCGAGTACATCGTCGCGTGACCCATGTTCGGGCCCCACGCGCCGCCCGCACCGCAGTACTCCGCGCAATAGACCTGCGATGTGTAGAGGATGCGATTCGGGTCGGTCTCGGCGCCCTCTGGCACGGAACCCGGGTCCCGCTCCACGGCCTCGAACCAGAGACTCGTGAACATGCCCGGCACGAGGTCTCGCTTGACACGGAAGTCCGGCACGTAGAACGAGTGAAGGACGTCGCTGGATGACATGACGAGGCGAACCGGCACGCCGACAGGGACGTGCACCTCGTTGTCTTCCGTCATCCCGTTCGCGTGCTCGAAGGTCCAGGCCCACTGGCGACCGCGGACCCGGATGATCGTCGCATCGTCCGGCGCTTCGGCCATCTGCATGAACGTGCCCCAGCCCCAATGGAACATGAGGAAGAGGATCACGAGGGGCGAGAACGTCCAGAAGAGCTCGAGCGCGTTGTGATGGCCCGTCGGCTCCGACTTCACCCCCGGCCGACGGCGGTACTTCACCATGAAGTACAGCGTCGAGCCGACGATGCCGACGAAGAAGACGACGCTCACCCAGAAGATGAAGTTGAAGAGCCAGTCGATGTCCGGGGCGAACGTCGAAAGCTGCGCCGGGAGCTGAAGGCTGGGCTCGGTCTGGTTCTCCATGTGTCCTCGACTTGCGAGCCCCCACGTGACTGCCGGGGGACTCGACTCTTCCTCACGCCGCAGGGCCTGAGCAGACAATCCATCCGCGCCGATTGGCGCGGTTCACTCGTTCTCGATCAGGTCGTCTCGGAGGCGCCAGCAGCGCCCGCGACCGTGCTTCCGCGGCGACCGCGGAGCTCGTTGCGCCAGAAGTACAAGAGGACGCCCACGAGGAGCAGGGCGGTGATGCCGCCGCCGATCCGCATGATGCGCCACGCCATCACCACGTACCGCCCCTGCTGGGCGTCGTACTGGAAGCAGTAGAGGAGCGCCGCTTCGGCAGCGTCCACCGTGCGGCCATCGGCCGCTTCGGCGATTCCGATCCTCACGTCGTTCGGAGAGTGCTCGATCCCGTACAGGTACCGTCCGACGCGGGGCTCAGGGCCCGCCCGGAGGATCATCATCACCGCAGGATGCGCAAACTGCTGCGACGGCTCGTCCCAGCGGTAGCGGTACCCCACGGCGCTCGCAACACGACGAATCTGCGCTTCATCGCCGACGAGGAAGTGCCAACCCTCACCCGCCTCTGCCCGGCCATACCGGCCGAGAGCGCGACCACGCGCCTCGGCGGCGACCTCCGGGGTGTCGCGCGGGTCCATGCTGATCGTGTAGACGTCTAGGTCCATGCCCACACTGCGCGGCTGCTGGATGAGCACGGAGGTGGTGCCGGTGAGGGCCACGTCGCAAGTGGTCGCGCACTGGTAGTACACGAACTGGAGGAGCGCGGGACGGTCCGCGTGCCAGAGCTCGCCGATCGTCACGGTGCGCCCTTCGTGATCGCGGAAGGTCGCATCGAGGGGGATGGGAGTCTCGTAGGTCTCGTCGACCCCCACCTCACGCAGAACCATCTCCGCGCCGCCCGTTCCAGGGGCGATCACGGGGCGGATGCCCGCCTGCGCGCGCGCCGAACCCGTGCCGACCGAGAAGGTCAGCGCAGTGACGAGCAGCAGGCGCGTGAGGAGGGACGTGCGCATGGAGCGTTCAGCGACCCGTCGCCGCGCTGGGCTCCGGAGTGACGGGCGCCGCATTCGGAGCGCGACGCGTCCAGCCGTCGCGCGCACCGTGATCCTCGGACGGGAACGGACGGATCTGCGGGAAGGCGCCACGGCCACGCTCGGCCAGGTTGGCGATCGTCTCGTCGATCGACTGCTCGCCGGAGAGGCGCTCTCGCACCTCGTCGCGGTGTGCCTGCAGCCGCTCGGAAGCGATGCTCTCGTCGATCATCTCTGCACGAACGCTTCGCCGCGAAGAGTCGAGGAAGCTGTCGAAGACGAACTTCAGCCCGACCAGCGAGATCACGACGAGGACCGTGTAGAAGAAGATCAGCGCGTTCTGCGGAGGCGAGTCGTCCGGCCGGGGCTTGTCGTGGCCCTCGGCGTGCTCGCCCTCGTTGTGCTCGTGCTCGTCCGACATCAGACCACCTCGTGGTGGAGCGCGCGCGACAAGCGCGGATCACCCACCGGAACCAGCGGGAGCTGGGTCATGCGCAAGAAGACCACCGCGAGGTAGCAGCCGCCGACGGCCAGCAGGCTCGCGATGTCCATCCAGTGCGGCTCGAACGCGCCCGTCTCGCTCGCGTAAGGCATGACGAGCCAGAAGCACTCGAGCACGTGCATCACGAGCAACCACCCAGCGCCGAACGCGAGCAGCGACACGCGACGCTTGATGTTGCGCGAGATGAGGAAGAAGAACGGGAAGATGAAGTGGCCGACCGCCAGCGCGAGCGTGAACGACTGCCAGCCCTCGCTCCAGCGCAGGTGGTAGTACGTCGTCTCCTCCGGGATCGACGCGTACCAGATCAGCATGAACTGGGAGAACGTGATGTAGGCCCAGAAGACCAGGAAGCCGAACATCAACTTGCCGAGGTCGTGATAGTGCTCGACCTGGACGGCCTCGCCGAGGATGCCAGCGTTCTTGAGCGCGTACGTGACCGTGATGATCGTCGCGAGGCTCGAGACAGCGGTCACGGCGAAGTACTGGACGCCGAAGATCGTCGAGTACCAAGCGGGCTCGAGCGACATCATCCAGTCGAACGCCGCGAACGTGAGCGAGAGCGCGAACGCGAACGTGGCGAGCGGCGACCAGCTCTGCATCGCCTTGGTGCTGTCGAGATCGCGCTTGGTGTCCTGGCCCGTCGAGCGGCTCACGAAGAACCACGAGAGCAGCGCCCAGACAGCGAAGTACACGACGGCGCGACCGAAGAAGAACGCCTGGTTGAGGAACGCGATCTTCGCCTCGACCGTCGCACTGTGCAGCGCGTGCTGGGGCGTGTGCTCGGAGTGCTCGCCGCCCCCGTGCGCCTCGCCGTGCTCCTGGGCATGCGCGACCGACGCCTCGAGGACCGACTCGGCCTGCGAGTGCTCCTCGCCCTCCTCCTCCGGAGCGGCCTCGTGTCCGCCGCTCTCGTGGCCGCCCTGGTGGTGCATCCACGGATACAGCTCGTTCATCGAGGCCGCGACAGGCACGAAGAGGAGCGCGAACACGGGGAGCGCCGAGGCGAAGATCTCGGGGATGCGTCGCCAGCTCACGCTCCAGCTCGCGCCGGACATGTGCTGAACGATGACGAAGAAGAGGCAGCCGAGCGCGATGGCGAGGACCGCCATGAACGCGAACAGCCACGAGAAGGCGAAGCGGTGCGGATCGCTCGACCACGCAGCGCCCGACATCGCCAGACCGAGCACGCCGACGCCACCCGCGAGCTTCCAGGCGTTCGCCCAGCTCGCATCACGCGGAATGCGGTAGCGCTCCGGCGGTGCCTTCTTCTCGCTCTTGGTCTCGGAAGCCATCGTCAAACTCCTCCCGGAACGGCACCAGCCGCGGGAACCTCGACGGTCGTCGGCACCACATGGAGCTCGACACGGCGATTGGCCTGGCGGCCCTCCGCCGTCGAGTTGTCGGCGCGCGGACGGCTCGAGCCGAAGCCCGCGCTCTCCAGGCGGCCGCCGTCGATGCCGTGCTCGACGAGCCACTGGAGCACCACGCGTGCACGTCGCTCGCTGAGGGACTGATTCACGCCGGCGTCACCGCGGTCGTCGGTGTGACCCTGAATGGTCACGCGCGCGATCTCCGGGTGCGCCACGAGGAACGCTCGCGTCTCGTCGAGGATGGCGAGCGACTCCTCCTTGAGGAGGTCGCGCCCGTTCTCGAACTTGATGGTCGCGCCGAGTCGGATGCTCGTCGGGTCGGCGGCATCGAGCTGCACCGTGCCCGCACAGCCGCTGAGGGCTGCCGTGCCGGCAGACAGCGGACATGCATCCGCACCGTCCGCGATGCCGTCCTCGTCGTTGTCCGCGTCGGGACAACCGTCGAGGTCCTGGAAGCCGTCACGGTCCTCTGCCTGCTCGGGGCAGGCGTCGGCGCCAGCCGGCAGCTGATCGCGGTCCGCGTCGGCCATCGCCGCAGCGGCGTCGCCCTGCGAGATCTGGAGGGCACGGACGTAGGCCACGATCGCCCAGCGATCCTGGACCGGGATCTGCGCGCGATACGCAGGCATCGTGCGAACGCCGTTCGCAATGGTCAGGAAGAGTCGACCATCGGGCATGTGCTGGAAGGCGGGATCGAGCAGGTTCGCCGCCTGGAACGTCACGCCGAGCGCCGCGGCGCGCTGAGTGACCATGCCGTTGCCATCACCGAGCTCGCTGTGACACGGCGCGCAGTAGATGTCGTAGCGCTGGTGACCCCTGCGCAGCAGAGACTCGAGACCGCCGGCGCGCTCGACGACGGCGGTGGGCACGCTCATGACGTAGCTGTCGTCCGCATCGAGACCGGTGTCGATCTGGGAATCGACCTCCATCTCGCGCGCGACGGTACCCTCGATCTCGGGACGCATCGTGCGCCCGTCCTCGAAGTAGCGCGAGCGCTCCTGCGCGTCGTAGCGCGGCATCTCGTGCATGCCGCGGAACGGCACGATCGGAGGCTCACGCGACGTCTGACCGCGGCAGCCGGCCCCCGCGACGGCGAGGGCCATCAGGATGACGGTGCTCGAGAGCCTCACGACTCCTCCTGGATGAGCTCGAGGTGCGACGGCGAGAGGGACTCGAGCAGGGCGCGCGTGTCCTCGAGATCGAACTTGTCGTCCGACGCCTCGACCGAGATGAAGAAACGGTCGTCCGTGCCGCGCTCGAAGCGAGCCGAGTAGAAGACCGGGTGATGGTGACGCGGCAGCTGGTTCAGGCCGAACATGCCGAGCACGGCGCCGAACGCGCTGAGGAGGATGGTGAGCTCGAACATCACCGGAACCGACGACGGGAACGAGAACGGCGGCTTGCCACCGATCACGAGCGGGTAGTCGATGCCGTTCGTGTACCAGATGAGACCGAGCGCCAGCGAGCAACCCGTGAGGCCACACGCGAGGACAATCCAGCCGAGCTTGCTGTCCGACAATCCCATCGCGCGGTCCATCCCGTGCACGGGGAACGGCGTGTGGACGTCCCAGCGGCGGTAGCCCGCGTCGCGGACCTTCTCCGCCGCGTGGAAGACCTGGCCCGGCGTCTCGAACTCCGCGAGGTAGAGGACCGGACGCTTCTGCTTGGGACGCTTGGGCTTGACGTGCTCTTCGTCGGACATCTCAAGCCTCCTTCGCGACAGCGGGCTCCGCGTGCCCGTGCTCGTCGTGGTGCTCGTCGTGTGCGTGGTCGTCGTGACCGAAGTGGGGATCCGCCTCGGGCAGGACCATCTTCACTTCGGCGACCGCAATCATCGGGACCCATCGGATGAAGAGCAGGAACAGCGTCATGAAGAGGCCGATCGAGCCCACGTAGATGAGGATGTCGACGATGGTCGGGCTGAAGTTGCCCCAGGCCGAGACCATGTAGTCCCGGTGCAGCGTCGTCACGATGATGACGAAGCGCTCGAACCACATGCCGATGTTGATGAGGATGGACGCGATGAACATCCACGGGATGCTCGTGCGCATGCTCTTGAACCAGAACGTCTGCGGGACGAGCACGTTGCACGTGATCATCGACCAATAGGCCCACCAGTAATCGCCGAAGGCGCGGTTGATGAAGCAGAAGCGCTCGTAGGGGTTGCCGGAGTACCACGCGATGAAGAACTCCATCGCGTACGCGTAGCCGACGATGGACCCCGTCGTGAGCATGATCTGGTTCATCAGATCGAGGTGACGCATCTGCACGAGGTCGTGGAGGCCGAACACCGTGCGCGCGATGAGCAGCAGCGTCATGACCATCGCGAAGCCGGAGAACACGGCGCCAGCGACGAAGTACGGCGGGAAGATCGTCGTGTGCCAGCCGGGCTCGACCGACGTGGCGAAGTCGAACGAAACGACCGAGTGCACGGACAGGACGAGGGGCGTCGAGAGCGCCGCGAGGATGAGGTAGGCGCGCTCGTAGTTCTGCCAGTGTCGGTGCGAGCTGCGCCAGCCGAGCGCGAGGCCACCGTAGATCGCGGCGCGGAGCTGCAGGAGCGTCGACGGCGGGCCGCCCTCCATCGAGAGCACGCCCATCTCGCGAAGCCGCTTCGTGGTGCGATCACGGAGAGTCGCGAGGTCGGGGATGAGGCCGACGTACCAGAAGAGGAGCGAGACGGTGAAGTAGGTGCTGACCGCGAACACGTCCCACAGGAGCGGGGACTTGAAGTTCGGCCAGAGGTTCATCGCGTTCGGGATCGGGAGCGGATAGTAGATGTGCCAGGGACGACCCGTGTGGATCGTCGGGAACATCAGGGCGCAGATGACGGCGAAGATCGTCATGGCTTCCGCGAAGCGGTTGATCGCGGTGCGCCAGTACTGCCGGAAGAGATGGAGGACGGCGGAGATCAGCGTTCCGGCGTGGCCGATGCCGATCCACCAGACGAAGTTGGTGATGTCCCAGGCCCAGCCGACGGGGCTGTTGTTGCCCCACGTGCCGATGCCCATCCAGAGGAGGTAGGCCAGCGTGAGACCGAGGACACCGGTGATGCTCGCCGACGCGAGGAACAGGATCCACCAGCCGCGCGGCGCGGGGTTCTCCGTGACGCGGCTGACTATCTCGGTGACGTCGCGGAACGTGGTGCCGGGCTTGGCGAGGTAGGTTTCGCCGAGCTCGGTGATGGGCTTGTTGGCCATCAGGTCGTCTCCGTGTTCGAAGCCATCTCAGGGTTCGGATTCCGCACGCGAGCGAGGTACGTCGTGCGCGGCTGCGTACCGATCTGCGCGAGCAGCTTGTAGTGGCGGTCGGTGCGCGCGAGGCGCGCAACGCGCGACTGCTCGTCGTTGAGATCACCGAAGGTCAGCGCCTGCGACGGGCAGGCCTGCGCGCAGGCAGGAACGATCTGACCATCGACCGGGCGACGGTTGCCGTCGTTGCGGGCCGCGATCTTCGCCGCCTGGATGCGCTGGATGCAGTACGTGCACTTCTCCATCACGCCGCGCATGCGCACGCTGACGTTCGGATTGAACTGCATCCGCTGGAGCTCGCTCGGGTGGCCCTGGTACGCGAGGTAGTTGAACCGCCGCACCTTGTAGGGGCAGTTGTTCATGCAGTACCGCGTGCCGATGCAGCGGTTGTAGGCCATTTCGTTGATGCCCTCGGGGCTGTGCTCCGTCGCGTTCACGGGGCACACGTTCTCGCAGGGCGCCTCTTCGCAGTGCTGGCAGGCGACGGGCTGGAACGCGACGATCGGGTTCTCGGTGTCGTCACCGACGAAGTAGCGATCGAGGCGGAGCCAGTGCATCTCTCGGCCGCGCGCGACCTGCTGCTTGCCGACCGTCGGAACGTTGTTCTCGGCGGTACACGCCACGATGCACGCCGAGCAGCCAGTGCACGTGGTCAGGTCGATGACCATGCCCCACGCGTGGCGAAGCGGCGCGTCTTCGGCAGCGGGTCGCGGGTCCGGAACGAGCGACCAGCTCGTGCCGCCCTGTGCAGGCGCCTGCGGCGTCTGGTAGTCCACCTCGGCCCACAGCGGACCGACGTGCGGCGTGGGCTCGCGCCACTGCGCGAAGTCCGGCTGCTCGCGGTACTGCTCCATCGTGCCGACGATGGCGAGCGGGCGCTCGGGCATGTCGACCGTGCCGTAGCCCGGCACCACCGGGTCGGTGTCCATCGAGTGGTGCTGCTGCGTGACGACGAGCTCGAACGCGCCGCCCGCGGAGACCTCGAAGCCACGACCGAACCCGAACGCCGCTGACGTGCGGATCGGCGCGACATCGACGCCGCAGCCCTCTGCGAAGTGCCCGGCGCGCGTGCGGCCCCAGCCGAGAGTGACCGTGATGGAGCGGTCCGCGTGCCCTGGCACCACGACTGCGGGGATCTCGATCGAGCGTTCGCCCGACGAGATGCGGATCTTCTGACCCGTGCTGACACGGAGCTCGTCCGCCGAGGCGGGCGAGAGCATCGCGGCGTTGTCCCAGGTGACCTTGGTGATCGGGTCGGGCAGCTCGAGCAACCAGGGGCTGTTCAGCAGCCGCCCGTCGAACACCTTCGGGCAGGGTGCGAACACGACCTCCCAGCCTTCGCCACCGGCCGCAGCCGTCTCGCCGAGGAGACGTGCGACCGCCGCACCGTCGATTGCACCTGCGAACGGCGTGACGGTCGTGCGTCCGATGACGCCGCGGTGAAGCGCTTCGCGCCAGGCACGCTCGAACGACGCGAGGTCACCGACGAGGTCGGAGACGGTCTGGCGGACCGCGAAGTACCCGCGCCACGAGGACTGTCCCGACAGCATGCCGAGGATCTCGATCGCATTCCGCCCGTTGCGGAGCGGGGCGATGAGGGGCTGTTGCACCGCGAGGGTGCCGTCGATCGAGCGCTGGTCGCCCCAGCTCTCGAGGGCATGCGACATCGGCAAGTGCCACGTGCAGTGCTCGCTCGTCTCGTCGTCGTGCGACGCCAGATGAACGCTCACGGCGGCGCGATCGAGGGCGCCAGCCACGTCGACGTCGGCCGGGGCACCGTGCACCGGGTTGCCGCCGAGCACGAGGACCGTCGCGCCGTCCGCGCGCTCGACGAAGGCCGCGAGGCTGGCGAGCGGCTCGCCCTCCTCCGTGTCGACGACGTCGACGTACTGGACGATGCTGCCGTTCGCCCCGAGCGCCGCGTTGATCGCAGCAGCCAGCGCATGCACGGCGGCGGGCTGACGCGAGCCGGCGACGACGACCGCCTGACCGCGGTGGTTGACCAGGTCCTCGGCGACCTTCTCGAGCCACGCCGAAGGGACCTCGACGCTGCCGGCGGCCGACGCGACGTTCCCGAGCTCGCTGAGCCCCTTGCTCACGAGCTCGTGCGCGAGGGACTTCGCGTACTCGATCACGTCGCTCGACGCGATGCGGAGGCGATGGTCTGCGCTCGCGCCCGTCGTCGAGAGCGTGGACTCCGCGACGTAGAGGCGGTTCATCGCGGACGCAGCGCTCTCGAGTCGGCGACCCGCTGCGAAGAGGCGAGCGTTCCGCACGGCGCCCGGCTCCGTCTGCAGGAAATCGCAGTCGAGCGAGAGGATCACGCGTGCCGCGGAGTAGTCCACGAGCGGGCGTGCCCGCCTGCCCGTCGCAGCGCGAACGCCTGCACGGACGTTGGCATCGCTGACCGAGGCGAAGCTGTAGAACGTCGCACGCGGGTAGCGGCGCGCGAAGGCCTGCTTCACCCGCAGCAGCGTGGGCGACGTGATCGGCTCGTGGAGGACCGCGATGCCTGCCCCACCGTCCGCATCGAGCGTCGCGAAGTGCGCGGCGATCGCTTCGTCGAACTCGGCCCAGCTCGACTCGACCCGCTCGTCGCCCTCGCGGCGCATCACCTGCGCAGAGCGATCCTGGTCGTAGAGGTCGAGGATCGCGGCCTGCGCGGCGATGTCGCTTCCGCCCTCTGCGCCGAGCCCCGCCGGGTTGCTCGCCGAGTGCTCCGCGTTGCCCTCGATCTTCGTCGGTCGACCCTCGTGCTGCTCGACGAGAACGCCCAGCGCTTCGCCGTTGTGCGCGAGCACCGACGCGAAGTGGAGCGCGATGCCGGGCAGCGCGTACTCCGGTGCGCGCGTGTGCGGGAGGATCTGCTCAGCCGGACGGCGGATGCATCCCGATGCGCCCACGGCTGCGGCAGCGGACGCCGCCAGCATGAAGCCGCGACGACCCAAGGACGTTGCGTCGTTCTTGCTCGTGTCGGCCGCACGCGACTTGAGGAGCGACGCGGGCGACACGAGGTCGACCTGGACGCCGGACTCGACGGTCGCCAGCTCGCGGTAGCGCGCCGGGTCGGCCTTCTCGTCGAGGCTACGCCACACACGGGGCGGCTGGACCTTCGCAGACATGGCGCCGCTCGCGCGGTACGCCAGAGGCTGTCGCTTCGTCATCGGTGACACCCACCACAGTTCTCGGGCGGAATCACGTAACGCTGGCCGTTCTCCACCAGCGTCGCAGCGTACTCCGCGGGATCCGTATCCTCGGGGCGCTCCCAGCCCATGTTCGTGATCTCCGAGACCGGACGGAGATTGGGCTCGGGGTTGCGGTGGCAGTCGAGGCACCAGGCCATGCTCAGCGGCTGGTCCTGTCGCACGACTTCCATCTGATCGATGCGCCCGTGGCACGACACGCAGCCGACACCGGCGCTGAGATGCACCGAGTGATCGAAGAATGCGTGGTCGGGCAGGTTGTGGACGCGCACCCACTCCATCGGCTCGTCGTTCGCCCACGAGTCGAAGAGCGGCTGGACCGACGCGCGGGTCGCGCGCGCCGGATCCGTCGCGTCACCGTGCAGGGCCGAGTGGCAGCCCATGCAGGTCTGCGTCGGAGGCACCATGGCCTCGTACGACCGCTCGACGTTCGCATGGCAGTAACGGCAGTCCATCCCGAGCTGTCCTGCGTGCAGCCGATGGCTGAACGGGACGGGCTGGGTGGGCGCGTAACCGACCTGCGTGTTCCAGGGCGAGAAGTAGTAGGCGACCACGAAGGTCACGACGCCACCCCCCACCGCCAACGCCAGTGCCGCGACGAGCGGCAGCAAATTCAGGGTCCTGGGGAATATCTGCATGTCGCGCTCGTTCGTAACGCGCTGTTACGAAGCGGGCGCTGTATACGCGGCTCGTGGGGGATGATCAACCCCGAACTCGGGGCGCCCGAGGGTTTTCGCCGCGTTCTCCGGGCGTTTCGTGATGTTGGGCGGCGAGCGACGCGATCTTCGTCAGTCCTCCGCGCGGGCGACGAGCGCCTGCGCGCTCTCCGCGTGGGTCGGGCAGGTGCGGGACACGAGTCGAACCCGAACTCCCTGCGCGGTCCGGTCGCGCGCCATGACGCTCCCGCTCGTCACCACCAGTTCGGGACCCTGCGCGTCGGCGGCCGTGGAGCCGAGCACGACGTCGATCGCCACGAGGCCCCCCTCGTGGAACGCATACGTCTCCGAGTCCCTCGACAACACGAGGTCGCCGCTCTGATCCACGCGCGAAGTCCACTCGCCCTCCCGCGCAGCGCGCACTTCGTCGGGCGTCGCCCCGAGACGCAGTCCGTGGACGGACGGCACGGGAGCGCTCATCGCCTCGAGCCGATCGAGAACGACACCCACCACGGCCGCTCCACTCAGGGCGATCGACGCGAGGATCGCCGTGCGCACGACCCAGACTCTCGGCGGCGTCCGAGGCACCAGCTCCGTCGTCATCCGCGCTTTCGCCCCAAGAGGAGTCCGTCCGGCGTGGGCAGGATGGAGACGTCGAGGCTCCGCGCCGCCACCTCGTGGAAGCGCCGCATCGCAGCCGCATCGGGGTGATCGTCGAGCAGACGACCGAAGAAGAACACGTTGTCGCCGATGAGGAGCCCGCCGGGGCGCAAGTGCTCGATGGCCCACGCCGCGTAGCGATCGTAGCGGCCCTTGTCGGCATCGACGAACACCACGTCGAACGGCCCGCGCGGGGTGAGCGCCTCGAGCGTCGTCACCGCATCGCCCACGAGGACCTCGGCCCGCCCATCGAGCCCCGCACTGCGAAGGTTCTCCCGGGCGATCTCCGCGTGACGAGGGTCGATCTCGAGGCTGTAGAGCTTGCCCTCCGGGCCCACGGCCCGCGCGAGATGGATCGCGGAGTAGCCCGCGAGGGTCCCGACCTCGACGATGCGACGCGCACCGATCCCGCGCGCCAGCCAGCCGAGCAACGAGCCCTCGTGTGGACCGACCTGGATCGACGGGATGCCGTGCGTCTCGCCTGCGTGGAACGCGCGGTCGAGCGCGTGATCGTGCGGTGCATGCAAGCGAGCGAGGTGCTCGAGGATCGCGGGGGTCGCGTAAGACTGTCCCGTGCGGGATGACGAGTCGGCCATTGGCCGAGAATAGGCCAAGCGAGCGTCCGAGGAAGGCGGTACCCTCGCCGACGTGCGGGTCACGAGCCCTCCTTCACCGCCGCCCCCGCCGGGGCCCAACGCTCGCTTCGGCTCCTACGTGATCGTCGAGCGCATCGCGGTCGGCGGCATGGCGGAGGTCTTCCGCGCCGCCGAGCCTCGAACGGCCGGCGAGCCTCGGACGGTCGTCATCAAGCGCATGCTGCCATCGCTCGCGAGCGAAGCGCCGGCGCGCGCGATGTTCGAAGCGGAAGCCCGCCTCGGCAGCCTCGTCGATCACCCCAACGTCGTGAAGGTGCTCGGCAGCGGGGAGCAGGACGGCCTGCCGTACCTGGTCCTCGAGCACGTGCCCGGGCTCGACCTCTGGCGACTCACGCGCTGGCTGACGCGTGAGCGACGAGTGCTCGGCACCGACCTCGCGGTGCACGTGACGCGAGAGCTGCTCGCTGCGTTGCACGCGGTGCACTCCGCTGTCGACGAGGCGGGGCGAGCGCTGGGGCTCGTCCATCGCGACGTGAGCCCGAGCAACGTGCTCGTCTCGATGCACGGCCAGGTGAAGCTCGGAGACTTCGGCATCGCTCGCGCGCTGCTGAGCGAGTCGTATCCGCAGGCCGCCGCCGGCGCGCGCGGCAAAGGCAAGCTCGGCTACTTGAGCCCCGAACAGGTCGCAGGACAGGCCACGGATCGACGCGCCGACGTGTTCGCCGCCGCCGTCATCTCCGCCGAGCTCCTCATGGGTCGGCCACTCTTCGCGGGGAGCTCCGAGCTCGCGGTGCTCCTCGCCATCCGCGATGGCGACGTTCACTTGTTCGATCAGGCCGCGCCCACGCTGCCGTCGGACATCGCGGCGGCGGTTCGTCACGGCCTCGCGCGAGACCCCGAGCACCGCGCCTCGACGGCGGCTGCCCTCTCAGAGCTCCTGGAGCGCGCGGACCGCGCAGGAGAGTCCCGCGGTGAAGAGCCTGCGCGTCGCGCCGCGCTCGCCGGCATCGTGTCGGAGGCCATGCGCTCGCGAGGGCCCTCGGGCGTGATCGCCGCACAGCCTGCGATCCGCGACGAAGAGACTCGCACCACCGAGCATCCGGAGCTCGTCTATCGCGTGCGCACGACCGACGGTCGCACGCTCGGTCCGTGGACCTACGCGAAGCTCGTCGAGGCCGTGACGACGATCGAGGTCGGCTCGGCGGACGAGGTCTCGCTGGGGAGTGAGCCCTTCCGCCCGCTGCGCGACATGCCCGACGTGTTTCGACACGTGCCCGCGTCGAGCCTGGACGAGCGCACGCAGCGTTACGCGACGCCTGCAGAGCCCGATCACTCCTACGACGTGGCGACGGGCGGTGTGGGCCGCGCGCTCGCGCACGTTCTCCTCGAGAAGGACACGGGGCTCTTGCTCTTCGAGCAAGGCTCGGTTCGCAAGGAAGTCTACGTGGTCGACGGGACCCCCGAGTTCGTCTCGTCGAACCTCGCGAGCGAGCTGCTCGGAGAGTTCCTCGTCGCCCGTGGCGTGATCTCGCGCGGCGAGCTCGACATGGCGCTCGCCGTGATGCCTCGCTTCGAAGGGAGGCTCGGCGACACACTGACCGCGCTCGGTCTCGTCGAGCCCGTGCACCTCTTCCGGCAGATCGCGAGTCAGGTGCAGGAGAAGTTGCTGGAGCTCTTCACGTGGCCGTATGGCCGCGGCTCGTTCTTCCGTGGCGTCGCGCGTCCACCGAGCGGGTTCCCGCTCGGCCTCGACCCGTGGCGCGTGCTGGAGGAAGGCCTCGATCGCCGCATCGCGGGCGGGCTCGACCCCGACGTGGAAGGACTGCACTTCCAGACGCGTCGGCCTGCGCCGCGCGGCCTCGTCTCGGCGCCGCTGAGCACGTTCGCACGCAAGGTGCTGGATCGTGCGACGAGGCTCGCCCCCTACGCCGAGCTCGCTGCGCTCGCCCCGGACTCGGGCAAGCGGGACCCACGGCGTGCGCAGCGCGAGATCGCCCTGCTCGTGGCACTGGGTGCGCTCGGCACACCGACGACGCCGTCGTCGCGCCTGCGCTGACGCGGGCGGCCGCGTTCGCATGTCTTGGCATGTCTTGACCCCCTCGATGTGCGCTGGTAGGCAGGCGCTCCGTGCGAACGTCTCCCACGCCCGGCTCCGCAGTCGCGTGGACGTCCACGAGCGCGCGCGCGCTGCCGCCTCCCGTGGGCACGCGTGATCTGCTGCCCCCAGAGGCCTCGGCGCGGCGCGGGCTCGTGCGTCGTGTCGCCGAGGGGTTCGAGCTCCACGGTTACGCGCTCGTCACCACCCCGCCGTTCGAGCTCGCCGAGACCATCGAGCGCGGCCTCGGCGCCGATCCGCGCGAGACCCTTCGCTTCGTCGATCCGGAGACCGGGGAGGTCTCCGTGTTCCGTCCCGATCTCACCGTTCAGGTCGCGCGGCTCGTCGCGTCGGGCCTTCGCGAGCGCCCTGCCCCGCTCCGCCTCTACTACGAAGGGCACGTGCTCCGCGCGCGCCGCGGACGCGCTCGACGTCAGCGCCAGGTCGCCCAGATTGGCGCCGAGTGCATCGGCATCGCAGGAGCACCAGGCGACGCCGAGATCATCGAGCTCGCCTCTCGCAGCCTCGAGCGCGTCGGTCTCTCCCATCGTGTGGAGATCGCCGCAGTGCCGATGGTCCGTGCACTCGCGGAGCGTCTGCCTGCCGAGCGTGCGGTGCGCGTGACCGAAGCACTCTCGCGCAAGGACGCGCGAAGCGTCGAGCGCGCGCTCGCGGGCAGCGACGTCGAGCCGGCGCTCGTCCGCACCCTCGTCGAGCTGGAGTCGCTCATGGGTGGCGTGGAGATCCTCGCGCGTGTGCGGACACTGCTCGAGCCCTTCGTGCCCGAGCACGTCAGCGCGATCGAATCGCTCTGCGAGGCGCTCGCGCGACGAGGGCTCTCTTCACGGCTTCGCCTCGACCTCGGTGAGGTCCGCGGTCTCGACTACTACACGGGCCCGAGCTTCGCTCTCCTCGCAGATGGTCCCGGTGAGCCGCTCGGCGCGGGTGGTCGCTACGACGACCTCCTCGGCCGCTTCGGCCGGCCTCTGCCCGCAAGCGGCTTCGCGATCGATCTCGATCATCTCGCCCGCGCGATCGCCGTGCAGGGTCGCTCGAGCTTCGAGGACGCGCTGCGCGTCGTGCTCGTGGGCACGGGCGCAGAGGCCGCGGCCGATGCGCTGCGCACGCAGGGCGTACGAGCCGCGGTGCTGGACGACGCGAACGTCGAGACCGCCACCGCGTACGCGGAGAGCTGGCAGCTCGGTGCGGCGATCTCGCTCTCCGAGCACGGCGCGGCGATCCACTGGGTCGACGGACGCCGCGGACGGTGCGCGTCGACCGAGCTGGGTGCGCACCTCCTCGATGGACATCGGCGCGCGAGCGCGGAGGACGGGACATGAGCGTCAGAGTGGTCGTCGGAGCGCAGTGGGGCGACGAGGGCAAGGGCAAGGTCGTCGACATGCTCACGGAGCAGGCGGACGTCGTCGCCCGTTACGGCGGTGGCGCGAACGCCGGTCACACGCTCGTCGTCGGCGGCCGCAAGACCGTCATCCGTCTCGTGCCCTCGGGAATCCTGCAGGCCAAGCCGTTGTGCGTGCTCGGTTCGGGGATGGTCATCGATCCGGCCGTGCTCCGTGAGGAGCTCGGCGCGCTCGCTGCGCACGGCGTGGACACCAGCGCGCGCCGCGTCCTCGTCTCCGAGAACGCTCACGTCGTCCTGCCCTACCACGTGCTCCTCGATCAGCTCCGCGAAGCGGGCCACGGAGCGATCGGAACGACCAAGCGAGGCATCGGCCCCGCATACGAAGACAAGGTCGGCCGACGTGGCGTTCGTATGTGCGATCTCCTCGACGCGACCGCGCTTCGACAGCGCGTGCAGAGCGCGCTCGAGGCCTGGGCGCCGACGATCGTGCGTCTGGGCGGCGAGGTCCCCGCGCTCGACCCGATCGTCGAGACGTACGCTGAACACGGCCGAGCACTCGCGCCGCTGATCGGTGACGCCACAGGACGCCTGCAAGACGCCATCGAGCGTGCGGAGACCGTGATCGCCGAGGGCGCACAAGGCTCGCTCCTCGATGTCGACCACGGCACCTACCCCTACGTCACGAGCTCCACGGTGCTCGCGAGCGGTGCCGCCACGGGCCTCGGCATCGGGCCCACGGCCATCACGTCCGTCGTGGGGATCACGAAGGCCTACGCCACGCGCGTCGGCTCCGGTCCTTTCCCCACCGAGCTCCACGACGACATCGGCCGCCGCATCCGCGAGGCCGGCGGCGAGTTCGGATCCGTCACCGGCCGTCCGCGTCGGTGCGGCTGGCTCGATCTCGTCGCGCTCCGGCACGCCGCGCGCCTCAACGGCATGACGGAGATGATCATGACGAAGGCCGACGTCCTCCAGGGCCTCGATGTGGTGCGCGTCTGCGTGGCGTACGAGGTCGACGGCGTGCGAACGCTGAGGGCCGACCCCCGCCGGCTGGGTGAAGCCATCCCCGTGTATGAAGAGCTCCCCGGGTTCCAGGAGAGCCTCGGGAACTGTCGTCGGGCCGAGGACCTGCCAGGCACCGTTCGTCGCATCGTCGATCTCGCAGAGGCTCAGACGGGTGTCGGCGTGACGTGGCTCAGCGTCGGTCCCGGGCGGGAACAGTCGATCCGCCTACGCTGACGCTACGGGAAGCCCGCGTCTCGAGCCCACAGCCACAGTGCGATGGGCTCCGTGAGCTCACCCACCGTGCCGTGAGCTCGTGCGTCTTCGCGCGGGCTCGCGTCGTTGGCCCGTGCGAGCCGTCAGTAGAACACGCGGACGCCGCCGAAGACCTCGAACTTGTTGTACGAGGCGGGGTCGACGAAGCCGACGTTCGAGTAGCGGTACGGCGTGAACTGTCCGGTGTAGCGGAAGGTGGCGTTGACGCCGAGCCACTCGGTGAAGCGGTACTCGGCGAACAGACCACCGCCGACGCGGACGTCCTCACGGCGACCGGCCGTCGTGTCGATGATCGGCATCGAGGGATCGCCACCGCGGATCAGACCGAAGTCGACGTAGCCGGCATCGAAGTCGAGCGCGAGGAGGAATGCTCCGCCGAGGAGCATCTGGAAATTGAGATAGCCGCGGTCGCGCGAGTAGTAGTTGCCGAGGACCGACGGGAAGAAGTCGCGGTCGTAGCCGATCGCGATCCGCATCCCTTCGATGATCGTCCAGCCGAGCTCCACCTGCGCGACGATCGAGTCGTAGTCCTGGTCGATCGGCGCGCCGCCGATCACGAACTGCGGATAGAAGCCCGCTGCGTAGCCGACCATCGCCGTGGCAGTGATGCTCTCCGTGATGGCGCCGTTCAGGCCGAGCCGCGTCCGGATGCGGACGTTGTCGTTCACCAGCGCCGGCGCGGTGAGCGAGGGGGAGAAATAGTCCTGGATGTACAGGTTCGTGTCGTGGATCAGCGCGGTCTGCGGCAGGAACCGGAAGGTCTCCTGCAGCACGATCGTGTGGTTGAACGAGTTGCCGTACTGGAACTGCGCACCCTCGAAGAACTCGAGGCCGAAGGAGTAGCCAGCGCGGATCTGGACCATCCCGCCGTCGGTCTGGAAGGCGAGATCGAGCCCGGCCTGGTTGCTGATCCGAGCCTGCGAGACTGCGTTGAAGTTCTCGGTGAACGGACGGATGCCGCGGGTGAAGGTGTCCCAGAGCGTGAACGAGAACGGTCGCTCGGGAAGCACCTGGAGGCGGAGCGAGCCGTTGATGTCCAGGTTTCGGCGGTCGGGGTCGGAGAAGAACTCGTAGTAGGCCGCCGAGATTCCGCCGCGGAACGCCACCGTCGGGGGGGAGCCGCCCGTGTCGTCGCGTCCTTCACCTTCGCTGCGGCGCCGCGCGCCGATCGTCGAGAAGAGGAAGTGCGGCGTGATGCGCAGAAGGCCGGTGTCGACGCGCCCGCGATCCGTGCGCATGCCGCGATCGACGTTGTCCTCGGTGAAGTAGAGGTTCGAGTCCCAGCCGACCTCGGCGCCGATGCCCGGGTGGAGCTCGAAGTCGCCGACACGGAAGCCCGGCCCTTCGGTCCGCGCACGATCCGCAAGCCACGCGTTCTGCGCCGCGCCAGAGGCTGCGGGGACGAGCACGGCGGTCGCGATCAGGAGACCGAGCAGTCTTCGCATGACCAAGCTTGTCCTCGGTGGCGCAGGGCGCCTGGGAGCGCCGCGCATCGGTGCGCTGACGTCCTCGAAAGAAAATCGATGGGTTCAGTGTCGAGAGGCCACGCCCGCAAAGTCACTCAGGACACGAGGCCCAGTCGCGTGGCGGAGTATATCGAGGGGGTCGGGGGTGTCAACGCAGAGCACTCGCACGTCGGGGTCCTACGTCGCTCGTTCGTATCCCACCCCCTGCCCCACGTTCACGACACCTCGAAAAGCGACGACCCGCCGAAGCGGGTCGTCGTCGTGGGCATGTAGGTCCGATCAGTTCTGCGGCTCGAAGACGAACGGGAACGTGTAGCTGACGCTCCCGCCTTCCGGACCGGGGTTGAAACGGAAGCCCTGGACGACGCGCACCACACAGGACGCGACGGCGTCGCTACCCGTCGTGTTCTCGGCGGCACGCACACCGGACACCGACCCAGACTCCTGGATCGTCATCGCGATCGCCACGCGACCTTGGAGGGTCGGGTTCTGGCGGAGCTCGCGCTCGTAGCAGGCCTGGATGGCCGAGCGGCGGGTCGTGATCATGCGAACGACCACCGACTGGTCGAAGTCACCCGCACCGCCCTCGTCCTCGACGTCGCCGCCGCTGAAGCGCATGCGTGCCCGCGGCGCGCGCTCCTGCAGCGCTTCACCCTCTTGGCGGGCCTGGGTGGCCGTGCCATCGCCCGCGCGCCGAAGACCGCCGAGCTCCTGACCGCCACCGACTTGGTTTCCGCCGCCGCGCTCACGCAGCACGCCACCCGTGCTCCCGGACGCAACGCCGACACCCTCCGCCTGCGCCATGATGTCCTCGGCGCTGCCAGTGACGGCACCGCCCTGTAGCACGTCCGCGAAAGCACCCTCGCCGCTGCCCAGGGCACCGAGGAGAAGCGTCTCGACCTGCTGAGCCGCGTCGCTCGCTGCCATGCGCGCGTCGGAGTCCGCGGCCGCCTGACGCTCGCTCGGCGTGGCGTTGGTGTCGGAGCTCGTCTCCTGCTGACGCGGTTGCGGCTCGGCCTCGGCCGTCTCCTCGGTCGCCTCTTCCGTCGGCTCCTCCGTCGTGTCGGTGGGCTCGGGCTCGGGCTCCGGTGCGGGCGGCTCCTGGAAGATGAGGTCCGCGACCTGGTCCGGGATGGTGGCGATCGTCGGCTGCATCGGCCAGTCGGCGTTCTCGAGGAAGATCACGAACCCGAAGTGGGTCATGAAGGAGAACATCACGAACGCGGTGAACAGCCAGTCGATGCCTGCCGCGAATCCGCCGACCACGGCCGCCGGCAGCTGCGGACGGGGCTGGACGGGCGGCGCATCGATGAACTGGAAGAGGAGCGTCGTGTCCCCGATGGTCACGCGTCCGCGCGAGGTGTCGGAGAGCTTGACCTGCCAGTACTGGCCCGCGTTGCGTGCGGCGCCGCTGGCGCGGAGGTTCTCCAGCTTCTCGACTCCACCCGCGAGCCCGACGCGGCCTCGCATCGAGTCGGTGAAGTTGAGGATGTAGTCGGCACCGACGAGCTGGAAGATCTCGAACGTCCCTGGCACGCCGGCGACGATGAAGTGGTTCTTCTCCGAGGCGCCGACGGTGACGGTCTCGCGGCGGCGGATGATCCGCTCCTCGACCATCTTGTCGCCCTGGATCACACCGATCCGCAGGACCTTCGGCCCAGACGGGCGGGCCGACACGGCCTGCATCGCCATCGTCATCGCGCCGGGCCGACCGCCTCCTGCACGCTGCTGCCCCTGGGGTCCTTGCGGTCCCTGCTCTGTCGGTGTGCTCATGTGCTTCCTGATCGCGTGTGGCGAGACGGAGCCTCGCGCACACGTAGACCTTGGCGTCCGGAGAAAGTTCCCGCGAAAGCTAACATCGTCGGTGTGCGCTGGTCCAGCGTCGGCCGTCAGTCTCTGTCACGCTCGAGCGTGCGCTCCAGCAGGTCGCGAACCGCGCCGATGCCGTGGAGGGTCGAGCGGGCGTACGCACGCACCACGCCGCCGAGCGCGACCGAGCTCCCCGACGCCGCCACAGCGAGCGCGAGGGCGACCGCCGCGCGCTCACTCGCGATGCGTCCAACGCGTGCGGGATCCAGATCGAGGAGGCCGTGGTCGGCCTGGAGCCAGGAGATCTGGTGGGCCACCGCGAGAAACCCGAAAGCGGACGCGACCATGCCGAGAATCCTGAGCCACGCGAGGCCCGCCGTCGCGCCTCGCTCGGCCAGCAACGACCGCTCGCTCAACAGCACCATGCCGTCGTCGGGGTCCGTGACGGCGGCCGCCGGCGCCAGCAAGGACACCGGGCCCCCCGCCCGTTCGAGCGCATCCTTGATGCGCGCGCGGGGCGCTCCCCGAAGTCGACGTGCGAGCAGCGCGCCATCCACACCGAATCGCATCCGCCGGCAGAGAGCGATGGCGAGGACGACGATGCTGGCCCAGAGCCCGACCTGCGCGGCGCGCAGTGCTTCGAAGATCACGCGCGGCGTGCTCCGCTCAGAACGGCTCGTCCTGCACGCTGCGGAGGATCTCGCGCGTGAAGCTCGTGCGGAGATCGAGCACCTCGTAGCCGATGCTCGACCGGTTGAGGATGTAGAACGCGTTGGGCTTCTGCACGCGCCCCTCGATCCGGATCTCGTCGAGCTGGATGACGCGGGGCGCGCCGCGCGGTCGGCCCTGGGCCTCCACGGTCGCGGGAGCGACGAGGTAGAGGCCACCGACCACGGCGACCAGAGCGAGGGTCTTCAGCGTCTGGGTCATGATGTCCTCAGAACGGAGGGCGGGACGCGGTCGCGACGATCTCGTCGGTGAAGGTTGCGCGCAGCTCGTCGGGCGACCGCTCGGTCCGGCTGCGAGCGACGAAGACGTGTACCGGAGCCCGCGCGTGCACGTGGATCGGAGGAAGGACGTGCTCGCCCGCCGCGTCGGCAGGCTCCTGCGCGAGGGCCAGCGCCGGCAGAGAGAGCACCGCGAGCACCACCCAGAGCGTCCTCATTCGCCACCTCCGCTGCTCCCGGAGTCTCCGCCGGACTCGGCGGCCTGTCGAGCCGCACGCGCGGCGTCGCGCTCCGCACGCGCACGGTCGCGCTCGATGGCCCGGCGCACGCGATCGATCTGTCGGTTCAGATCGTCGATGAACGTGCTCGACTGATCGTCGCGCGGAAGCCGCGCGCCCATCCCGCTTCGATACTGGGTCAGCTCCTGCTGGGCGCGCTGGAGCATGTCGAGCTGCTCCTGCCCCGTCAGGTCATTGGCCTGCTGCCAGTACATCAACCCGATGTTGTAGTGGACCTCGACGGTGCTCGGGCTCCGCGAGATGACGCGATCGAACTCGGCCTTCGCCTTCGTCCACTGCTTGGTGGAGCGGTAAGCGTCGCCGAGGTTCAGGTGAACTGCGACCAGATCGGGCACGAGCCGGGAGACTGCCTCGAACTGCTGGACGGCCTCTTCGTAGTTCGCGCCGCCGAGCATGAGGATGCCGAGGCGCATGCGCGCGTCCGCGTAGTCGCCATCGAGCTCGATGGCGCGGCGGTACTCGGTGATCGCGTTCGCGAGGCGGTGCTCCGCCTCGTACATCTGACCGCGCAGGTAGTGCGCCTCGGCGTTGTTGCCGTCGATGCCCATCGCCTGTTCGAGGATCGACTGCGCGAGCTCGGTCCGGCCCATGCGAAGGTTGGCCTTCGCCAGGACGATCATGGCGGGCACGAAGCGCTCGTCGCGACGCAGCGCACCGCGCGCCGCGGTCACCGCTTCCGCGGGGCGATTCGCAGCCACCAGCGAGTCGGCATACACCGCCTGCACCGCGAGGTTGCGGACCCAGCGCTGCGCGACCGGCTGCGCGAAGGAGACCGCGTCGCCAGCACGCCCCTGACGGATGTAGATACGAACGACGCCCTCGAGGGCTCGCTCGTAGTCGGGCTGGATGCGGAGCGCCTGCCGGTAGAAGCTCAGCGCCTCGTCGGTCTGGCCAGATCGATCAGCCAGGACGCCGAGGTTGTAGGCCGCGCGAAACGCATTCGAGTCCGCGCTCAACGCGGACTGGAACTCACGCCGGGCGGTGTCGAGATCACCGCGACCGGCTGCGGCGATGGCGCGATCGTAGGCCTCTCGAGCGCTGCCGGTCATCGGGCGGCGCTGCGGAAGCGCCTCGCCCGTGTCGGCCTCGGGGCGCCCCCACGGGCTCTCCTGCGGCACCTGCGCAGCGGCAGAGCCCGAGCCCGAACCGCTCGACGAGGCGGCGCCGGTTCCGCTTCCCGCTCCCGTGCTCGCGCCGGTCGAACCGCCCGTGCTCGAACCGCCGCCGGCGCTCGATCCACCACCGCTCGCGCTCGATCCACCACCGCTCGCGCTCGATCCGCCGCTCGCGCTCGATCCGCCGCTGCCGCCAGAGGAGGCCCGGTCGTCCTCCTCCGGCTCCACCGAGCCAGGTGGGCTCACGAGATCGCCGGAGCCGGACCGATCGCCGGACGAGCCGCCCGACGACGAGCCACCCGAACCGGAGCGTCGGACCGTGCCGGACGAGCCCGACGAAGAACCGTTCGACGGACCGCACGCGGCGAGCGCGAGCGCGATGCTGAGGACGAGGAGGCGTGTACTCATCATGACGACTCCGACGTGCGACGGGCGCGTGCGATCACTCGTCTGCTCCTGCGAGGGCCGGAGCCGCCAGCCCCGAATCCATCGGGAGGGTCTGACCGGGCCGCGCACGCTGGAACTCACCGGGGGTGTATGCGCCGAAGGTCGCATCCTGGGTCTGCGCCTGCGCGATGCACTCTGCGATGCGCTCGTCGCCGTAGCTCTGGAGGCGTGCCACCGCGGTGCGGGTGTACTCGTTGTCGATCGCACCAGCGCGGGCCGCGCGAGCCGCGAGCGCGTAGCGCGCGACCGCGAAGCACTCGACCGGTCGGATCTGCTCCTCGAGGACCTGGCGAACCTGGTCCTGGAACTGGAGCTCGACCTCGGACCGGACGTCGGCCGAGGCACCGCGCATGCGGCGCTGGAGATCGTCGGGCAGCGGCGTGAGCGTCGCGTTGATGATCGCGCTCGCGAGGATCTCGTACGCCTGCCCCTGCTGGACGAAGGACGCGATGGTCCACGTGGGGCGGCGGTAACCGAGCACCGGCGCGTACCCGTCGACCACCGTGCGCACCTGACGTGCGTCGTTGTCGATCTGCGTGCGGATCGCCTGGACGAACGACTGGACCGTCGGCTGGCGACCGGGGGCGACGCGAACAGTCTCGCGAAGCGGCGCAAGGCCTTCGTTCGCGATCGTGAAGCGCGCCTGCGCAGCGAACTCGGCAGCGGTGGAGCCAGGCTGCTGACCCGAGCGCTCGTACGTGGACACGACGTTCTGCAACGCGGTGCGGTAGTCACGCTCCTGGCGCAGCTGCTGACGCGCCTCGGCGATGCGCCACGCCGCGGTGACGAGGAGCTCGCCAGCACCGCCATCGTTTCGATAGCGATCGAGAAAGCCCTGCATCTCGCGGACGGTGCCCGCCCAGTCGCGGCGGCGGTACGACATCTCCGCCACGCGGTAGTGCGCGACACGACGCGTCTCCAGATCCTGAACCGCCTCGGCGGCGCGCCGGTAGTAGTCCGCGGCCTGGGTGTAGTTCTGCTGGTACTCGAAGATGCGTGCCGCGTTGATGAGCGCGTCGGTGCGCACGTCGCGCTGCGCTGCGCCAGCGAAACGACGATCATCCGCGAGGATCCGATAATTCTGGATGGCGCTGTCGTAGTCGAAGTTGCGATTCGCGCTGAACGCGAGCCGGAAGTACGCCTGCGCGAGGATGGCGGTGAGCGCCTCGGTCTCTTCGGGCGTCCGTCCCTGACGAGGACCGACTTCGTCGATGACGCGCGTGTAGAGGCGCATGGCGGAGTCGTTGCGGCTCGTGCACTCGAGCGCGATCGCAGCCTGGATGAGCGCCTGCGGCGCTTGCTCGTGATCCGGACGCGCGTTGACCGCGTTCACCATCGCAGTGGCAGACTGCTCGTACAGCTGCCGCTGGCGCTCGGTGATCGTCTCCTGGCAGAGGCGGTCTGCGGGAGTTCCCTCGTGAGCCTCGTTGAACAGCTCGACGGCTCGGCGGAACTCGATGTTCGTGAGGCTGCACTGCGCGATGCAGCGCGGCTCCGTCTGCACCGCCTGGCAGTTGCACTCCGCAGTCGACGGAGGAGGCTCACCGCCCTCGCTCGGGGTGAACGTGCACTGCCGCTCGATGACGGCGCGGGAGAGGGCCTCGACGGTGGCGGTGTCGTCGAGCGCGAGCGCCATGTTGTAGAGGTTCTGCCAGGCGACCTGACCCTCCTCGGAGGCGTTGGGGCCGCTGCAGCGCTCTTCGAAGATGCGCTGGAAGCGGTCGCGTGCCTGAGGCCAGTAGCCATACGCGTAGAGGAGCAGCGCGTTGTTGAAGTCGTAGGAGGCACGTACGTGCTCGGAGTCGGCGCGCTCGTCGACACGTGCCAGGTAGATCTCGCGCGCCTGCGCCACGCGCTGGACGATGTCGGGCATCTGCACGGGGCTCACAAGTGGCGGCGTTCCGCTCGGCGGCGGCGGCTCGGTCTGCACCGTGATCTCCCCACGCGCGACGGCCGCGTCGAGGAGGCGCTTGAGCGATTCCACGACGCGACGCGCCGAGATGCTCAGGAACTGATCGTCGAGGTTCGAGTCACGCACCGAGGCGTAGGCCTGTGCGGCGTCCTCGTACTGCTCGGACCAGAAGAGACACTCCGCGAGGTTGTACTGGAGCTCGTACGCATCCGGGCGGTTCGGGTAGAGCTCGATGTAGCGGCGGTACATGCCCGCGGCCGTGTTGTATTCGGCGATGGCCTGCTGGAGCATCGCCTCGTCCTGGTTCTGGACGGCGCGACGGCGGAGGACGGTGGCCTGCTGGTGGTGGTAGATGGCCTGCTGGATGAGGATCTGCTCGGCCATCTCCTCCGCTTGCCGCTGCTCTCGCGGGTGATCGGGGTTCGCGTCGTACCACTCGCTCCCGGGTAGGAACTGCGTGTAGAGCTCGCTGATGCGCAGCTCGTCCTCACGGCGCTGGAGGCGGCGGTAGGCGCGCGCGATCTGCATCGCGATCTCGGGGTTGCGGTGGTGCAGCGGGAAGCGCTGGAGCGCGAGCTCCCAGACCTCGATGGCGAGCTCGTACTGCGCCTGATCGAAGAACACTTGACCAGTGTGGAAATAGACCTCCGCGGTCCACGGCCGATCCTGCGGGAGCAGGCTCGAGTCCTGCAGGCGCTGGATCGCCGTGGGCAGGCCCTCTTGCGCGTCCGGGATCTGGTTCTCGTTCCAGTCGTCGTACGCGAACGTGATGCCCATGTACTGAATGGCCTCGGCGCGGAGCTCGGAGCCCGCGCGGCCGGTTCGCTCCTGCTCGCGGTCAGACCAGTCGACGAGCTGCGCGAAGTGCGCGATCGCCTCGGGGTAGCGGCTCGCACGGTAGTAGGCCCAGGCCACCTTGTAGAGCGCGAGGTTGTAGTTGCGGTCCTCGGGGTTCGCGAGCACGTGCGAGTAGGCGCTGACCGCGCGCTCGAGGAAGTGCGGCTCGAAGTCGAAGTCGAAGTGGTACTCGCCGATGCGGAGCCACGTCTCGCTCACGAACTCGGCCTCGGCCGTGATCGGGCGACAGTCCGCATAGGGATCGACGAACGCCTGCTCGGCGGGCGGCGCCGCTGGCGCGAGGATCGCCGCGGCGGGGTGCGCGGCCATCGGGTCGACGGGCGCCGGCGCGGGCTCTTCCGCCGGCGGTGCGGGCGGCGCGCCCGTGTACGTGAAGTGATTGGCGCACACGAGGTTGAGCCACGCGAGGCGGGCCTCCTCCATGTTGCCCATCTCGTTCAGGCAGTACCCGATCAGGTAATAGACACCGTCGATGCGGCGGTAGTTCGGGAAGCGTGCGACGAGGTCTCGGTAGAGGTTGATCGTCGGGTTGAAGTCGGGGTGCCCCTCGGTCGCCGCAGGGTCCGCTTCCGTGGCTTCGGCGAACGCGATCGCGGAGCGCTCGTAGTAGAGCTCGCCGAGACGGAACATCGCGTCCGGCGTGTAAGTGGGGTCGCTCGGGTAGCGTCGGATGAAGCGCTCGAAGGCGCGGATGGCCGCTTCCCGCGCGTCGTTCTGCAGGCGCTCTTCCTCGCGGATCTGGCGCGAGTAGCCCTGTTCACGATCCCGTCGACGCTGGCCGTACTCGCGGCGCAGGATCGAGACGATCGCGCTTCGGTACGAGTGACCCGCCTGGCTGAAGCGATCGACCTCCGCCTCCATCTCTCGGAGGGCCGCGACCTGCTCGGCGGTCGGCGGCGGTCGGTCATCGCGGATTCGGCGATCGGTCGTGTCGAGGAAGGCGGGCGGGCGCACGTCGACCGTGCCGGCCCACGGGTCGGTGGCCGTCCCCGTTCCGCTCACCGTGCCGTCCGTGGCGGTGCCGTCCGTGGCGGTGCCGTCCGTGGCGGTGCCGTCGGTGGGCGACGTCGTCGTGCCGTCCGTGGTCGTCGCGCCGTCGGTGACCGTCCCGTCCGTGGTCGTGCTGCCGTCGGTCGCGACGGTGCCGTCGGTCGTGACGGTGCCATCCGTGGTGGTCCCATCCGTGGCCTGGGCGCGCGCCGAACGCGTGGGCGAGGTGATCGTCGCGAGAGCGACGACGCAGAAGAGGCTCGCCACGAGCTGCGTGGCGAGCTTGGCGCAACGCTGCGTGCGAACGTCGGTCACTGCGCCCCCTCTTCCGCCTCTTCATCGGAGGCGCCCGCCGGGTTGTTCTCGTCCATGATCTCGCGGAAGTCGTCGTCGAGCGCCTGGAGCTCCCGCTGACGCTCTCGCGTGAGCATCTCGACACGCATCCGGTGCTCTTCACGCACAGCCCACGACACGTCGATGCGTCCGACGTCCGCGCGCAGGACCAGGTCGTAGAAGCGACGCTGGACGAGCCGGAAGTTGTGGTACGTGACCGCGCCCACGACCTCCTCGGCCTCGGTGTCGAGCTGGGCGAGCGTCTGCTGGTAGCCGACGATGCGCTGGCTCTCCTCGTCCACCTGTCGGCGGATCTCGGTCGCGCGCTCGTTGGCCACGCGCTCGAGCTCGCCGTCTCGCTGATCGAGCCGTCGCTCGGCCGCCTGGAGCCGGCGGAGGAGCTCGTCCGAGCGGCCACCACCACCGCCGAGCTCCTGCTCACGCGCGATGAGGCGATTGTACTCCTCGCGGATCCGGCCTTGACGACGGTAGCGGTCATCGCCGACGCCGACCTGCAGTCGCGCGCTCTCGAGCGCGATGCGGATCTCCTGGATCTGGCGGCGGTACTCGCGCACGGACGCCCGGTGGTTCGCGGCCTCGGCCCGCACCGCCGCGTCCGCGTCCGGCACTGGCGTTCGGTTCGGCGAGTCGAGGTAGTGCTCGATGCCGGTGACACGCGCCTCGATGCCGAGCAGGACGACCTCCAGCCGTGCGAGCTCACGCTCGAGACGACGAATCTGACCCAGGATCTCGTCGTCCTGCGCCGCGATCTCCTCGTCGGTCGTGGGCATGTTGTCGAGGTAGCGCTCGAGCTCTCGGCGCTGTCGACGGACCTCGGCGAGCTCACCGCTGCCACCTTCGGTCGCGAGCAGACCGCGACGCACACGCGTGATCCGGTTGTGGAGCTGCGTGGAGCGCTCGAGCTGCCGACGAAGGTCCGCGAAGATCGCGACGCGATTCGGCGACGCGAGCGCGCCTGTCAGGCGCTCGACGAGCTGGGTGGTTTCGTTGACGAGCTGCCGCGCCTGCGCGAGGTCGGCGAGGGTGTCGAGGGCTCGATCCATGTCGCCCTCCATGCGGCCCCATCGCTGCGCCGCGGGGGGGAGGAAGGCGTTGGCGTCGAACACCTCGAGGTTGTCGTGCACCAGGCTGCGGAAGTAGCCGAGCGGGTCCGAGTCGTGCGCGCGAAGCATCTCGTCGAGGTCACGACGGACCGGATTGAACTCGCGATAGACCTCCTGGAACACGCGCTCGGCTTCTTCGAGGCGCCCGTTTCGGAGCAGGAGGTTTCCACGGAGGAGCTTGCCGTCCGGGATGTAGCGAGAGTCCGGGGAGGCCAGCGTCATGACCTCGAGCGCACGCTCGGCGCGGACGGAGTCGCCGCGGCGGATGTGGACCCAGGCCAGCTCGTAGAGGGCGATGTCGAAGCGCGAGGAGGTTCGCTGCACCGAGGTGTACGCCTCGACCGCCTGAGCCAGCTGATCCGTCTCGTAGTAGAGGCGGCCGAGCGCGAGGTGCGAGAGCTCCGCGACCTCTTGGTGCTCGGGGGTCGTGGCCTCGGTGCGGAGCACCCGGGTGAACGCATCGATGGCCTGGGGGTACTGCTCGCGAACGGTGTAGATCACACCGACGAAGTACAGTGCCTGCGGGTAGTACGGGCTGCCCGGCGCGACGGCCTCGAAGGCGGCGCGCGCCTGATCGAGCTGCGCGGTGTCGATCTGCGCACGAGCCGCCGGGTCGCGTAGCACGTCCTCGGTGGGGACCGCGCGGTTGAAGAGGTACTTCGCACGGAAGTAGGACGTGGCCGCCTCGACCTCTGCCGGCGGCAGACTCGAGAGCTGGCGGAAGACCTCTTCGATGCCGTCGAAGTCACGCGTGTGGATCGCGATCTCGATCAACCGCCCGAGCGCACGCTGGATGAAAGGCCGGAAGCGAGGATCGCTCGAACGCGCGATGACCTCGCGGAAACGGGTGCGCGCGCCGAGGTAATCGCCCGCACGGAACAGCGAGTCCGCGAGCAGGAACAGCGCGTCGGAGTACGCGGCGTGCTGTGGATGGTTGTCGACGATGTCCGTGAAGATGATCGACGCGCGGACGTAGTCCTGCAGCCGATAGAACAGCTCACCGTCCGTCAGGCGCTCCTCGACGTGCGTGGCGCTGCGGCGGCCCTGCTCCTCGAGCGGCTCGCGCACGAGCGCGTCGACCTGCCCTTCGATGCTGGTCGTCTCGCGGGTGATCGCGTCGAGGTCCTGGGCGAGTGCTGCCGACGGCAGCGCGGCCAAGAGAGCCACGACCGCGACGACGAGCGAGCGTCGTCGCGAAGCCATCACTCGCCGCTCTCCCCGCCTGCTGCGGCCTCTTCACCCGATCCATCGGATCGAGCTGCGCGTCCTTCGGTGCGCTCCGTGTACCGAACGGCCGGACGCTCCTCGAGGGGCGCGGTCGGACCGCCCTTCTCGTACGCCACGACCCGGATGGTCACGCCCTTGCCCTCGGGCGCGTTGAACGTGTAGCTCGAACGCACGCGGAACCGGTAGCCCTTGAGGTACGAGAAGATGCCGTAGCCGTTGCCGCGGTACTCGAGGTTCACGGTGATGTTGTGGTCGCCGGGAACGATCGACCCGTTGTAGACCTCGAACTCGGTCTGATCGCCCAGAGGCCCCTCTTCGTCGGCCTTGTTGAAGATGCGGGCGCCGTCGAGCGCGTACTGCACCTTCACCAGGCGATACGAGGAGGACATCCGGTTCTCGTGGATGATCACGGCCTGAGCGCCCGCGACCACACCCTGGAGAACCGTCTCGGCGAGGAGGGACAGACGCGCCTTGGAGCGGAAGATCTGCTCCTTGAGGGCGTCGATCCGCTGCTCGAGATCCCGGAGACGGGTGGCGTAGGTGCCAGCGTCCATCTCCTGGTCCGCCTGGGCCACCGCGGCCGAGGTGCTGCTCGTGATGACTTCCTCGCCGCCGGCAGGTGCTGGCGATTCGGCCGGTGCGGCCGAGTCGGAGGGCGCCGTCGTCGCAGGCGTGTCGGCCGGGGCCGTTTCTTGGGCGACCGCGAGGCCACCCACCAGCGTAGCAAGGGCCACCGAGAGCCAGAGGGCCATCACCCTGCGCATGCGAACTCCTTGATGGGCCGCGACAAGCACACGACGTGCTCGGCCGCGGCGACGACGAAGCCGTTCCGAGCTCGGAGGGTCTCGCGAGCTTCCGAGCCCACCAAAGCGTCAGGCTTATACCAACCGAGGTTGCAGGGGTCAACGAGACCCCCCGCGTGAGATCCCAACGAAGCCGCGAGGATACGCCGCGACGCTCGCTCGTCGATAAGGCACACCTTCCGCGCCGCCCTGGCTAGAATCCCCGCCCGTGCGACGCCCCTGGCCCAGATCGAACGCCGCCCTCGTGCGTCTCGGCCACCATGAACCGTGGGTCACATCGCGTCGTCGTGGCTCGGCCGGCCGCGCCCGCCTGGGGAGCGCCCGGCCGTGGTGATGGATCCGCGCGATGCGGTGCCGGACGAGGAGCTGCTCCGTCGCTTCAACCACGGGGACGAGGCGGCGTTCGAGGTCCTCGTCCGGCGCTTCGAGCGACCACTCTACAACTTCATCCTCCGCTCGACCCGCGACGGAGAGCAGGCCGCGGAGCTGCTGCAGGAGGTCTTCCTCCGCGTGGTCCAGCGGGCGGGCGAGTTCCAGGGGCAGTCCAAGGTCAGTACCTGGCTCTACACGATCGCCCGCAACCTGTGCATCGACACGTCTCGGAAGATGGCCTTCCGCCGGCACCGATCCCTCGATGCACCGAGTGGCGGGGCCGACGACGGCGAGGGTCAGGCGCTGATGGATCGGATCGCGAGCCCGGTCGCGGCGAGCGACCGGAACGTGATCGCGCAGGATCTCTCCGTGCGGATCACGGCCGCCGTGGAGGCGCTGCCCGACGAGCAGCGCGAGGTCTTCCTGATGCGCGAGGTCCAGAACATGCCGTTCAAGGACATCGCCGAGGTGCTCGGCGTCCCGGAGAATACGGTCAAGAGCAGGATGCGGTACGCGCTCGAGCGCCTTCAGCGCGCTCTGGTGGAGTACGAAGACTATGTGAAGGAGCTCGACGGCGAATGATCGCGTGCGTCGAGAACGTGTGGCGATGAGCGTGGCGAGCGAGGCCAGTATGGATTGCGAGCTGTGCGAGAAGAGCCTCGTCGATCTGCTCTATGGCGAGCTCGACGAGGCGACGTCGGCCCAGGTGCGCTCGCACCTCGAGGGCTGCGATGGCTGTCGGCAGGCCTACGAGAAGCTGGAGAGCGGGCGTGCCTTCGCGCGCAAGCTCGTCATCGAGCCCGCGCCCTCTCTGTCGAAGGTGCTCGCGGCAGCGCGCGAGCAGGCCGCCGCCAATCGCGCTGCGCGCGAGCAGGTCGTCGCGCCCATCACCAAGGAAGCGGCGACCCCTGCCAAGGAGACGCGCACGACGCCCGAAGAGGAAGGGTCCTTCGCGAGCTGGCTGCGCTGGCTGGGCGCGATGGTCATGGGCCCGCAGCTCGGCGTGGCGACGGTTCTGCTCCTCGTGGTCGGCATCGGCCTCTGGTACCTGCCGCAGCTCGGTGGTGGGGGCGATCGCGGCGCGACGCCGCTGCTCGAGCCCGATCCCCAGCAGACGAGCGAGACGACGGCGCTGGAGCCTGCGGAGCCACTCCAGCTCTCGCACGATCCCCGCACGGGGCGCGTCACCGTCGAGGACGAGCGCGAGACGGGCGAGGCCGAGGAGGCTCCGCCGAGCGCGCAGCGCCCAGAGCGAGAGGTCGCGCGGGCCGAGACGCCCTCCGAGGTGCGTCACGAGACGGACGAGCCACGGACGCCCGCCGAGGCCGACGAGCGGCTCGCGGCGCTCGAGGCCGTGGTGCCACCCAGCGAGGATCCGGGCGCCGTCCAGGAGGACTCGCTGCCGGAGCTGACGACCGCGGCGGGCGCGTACGAAGGCGGCGCGATCCCGACGGCGCCGACCCCCGTGGCTCCTCCGGGTCAGGGAGCGACCTGGGCTCGACCGTCCACGCCGCCGCCGACCCAGCCGTCGTACGACATGGACGCCGTGCCCGGCGGTCCACAGGGCGAGGATCTCGCGGCTGCGGCGCTCCACGGCCAGGCGCGCCAGCTCGCGGCGGCCGGACGCTGCGCGGACTCGGTCGCGCGCTACCAGCAACTCCAGTCTCGCTACCCGAGCTATCCGGAAGGGGGACGCGCCTCCGTCGAGATGGCGGACTGCCTGCGCCGGTTGGGTCGGGGACGCGATGCGCGGGTGGCGCTCGAGCGAGCATCCCACTCGCCCGTGCCTGCTGTCGCAGCGGCCGCGCGACGACAGATCGTGGAGATGGACATGGCAGATCGCGCCGCGCGCGAGGAGCCTGCTGCGACCCAAGCCAGCGACTGAGGGCCCCTCGGCCCGGACGACGATTCGGTCGCGAGAGAATGGCGGTTCGTCGGCCGATCGGGCTCAGCTCAGAGCGTGCGTCACTTGCACTGACTGATCATTCCGGCGCAACGGAACCAGCCTTCGATGTTGGCGGGTCTGATTGCGTCTGCCGCGATGTTCACGGCACGTTCGAGCGCATCGCGGGTGGTTGCTCGAAGCGCGGCGACGATCGCCTTGAGCTTCGACCAG
>JBILLJ010000222.1:0-10880 GCA_044376125.1 Sandaracinaceae bacterium | reverse complement strand
CGTTCGAGACGTGGACGCAGAAGTCGAACCCACACTATCCCAAGCCCGCGATCGTGCGCCGCGAGGTGCTGCAGATGCTCAAGGGCATCTACACGGCGACGCTCTGCCCCGCGATCGCGCTGCACCTCGTGCCCTATGGTTGGTCGCACGCGTACGGAGGGCTCGGTGACTACGGCTGGGGCTACCTCGTGTTCTCGTTCTTCGTCGTGTGGATCGGCTCGGACTTCTACGAGTTCGCGTACCACCGCCTGGGGCACTCGACGGACTTCTGGTGGTCGCAGCACAAGGCCCACCACGTGTTCGCGAACCCGTCCCCGTTCGCCGTCATCGCCGACGATCACGTCGATCAGCTGATTCGCTCGGCACCGCTGCTCTTCGTGCCGCTGTTCATGCCGATCAACATGGACCTCCTGTTCCTCACCTACGGCGCGTTCTTCTACGGGTACGGCGTCTACATCCACTGGGGCCACGAGCTGCGCTGGCTCGACGCGCACCACCCCGTGATCAACACGTCCTTCCAGCACTACGTGCACCACGCGCGCTCGACGATCCGCAAGCCGCTCCACACCGGCTTCTTCTTCAAGATCTGGGATCAGCTCGCTGGCTCGATGTACCAGGCGCCGCCCGAGGAGTGCCTCTGCGTCAAGCACTGCATCGCGCGCGGCGAGCGGACGCGTGAGGCCTTCGAGCGCGTCGTGAAGCCCGACTACTCGATCCTGCTGAGGCCCTCGTACTGGTGGCACGGCGAGCGCCGCGCCCCCGAGGCCGAGCAGCCCGCCGAGTGATCGCGCACAGTGTCGAGTGAGCTCTACCGGGGTGTGGCGCGTGATCCGTGGACGGCCCAGGGCGTCGGCTGCCTCTGGGCGGCCGCCCTGATCGTCGGGGTGATCCTCTCGATGAACGCGTGGCTTCTCGGGTCGGGCGAGGCGATGCAGCCCTCGCTCGAGAGCTTCGTTCGTTGGTCGCTGCCGATCGGGATCCCGCTCGGGGTGGCGCTGGCGCTGGCGGCGTGGCGGTGGACGGTGAAGAGCCGCCTCGAGCTCACGGTGACGGCCGTGCCGAACGGCGGCGTGCGTGTCCGCGTGGGCTCGCTGCTCGACGAAGCTGGCAGCTTCGCCGTTCGCCGCGGCTGGACCCGCGTGATCGGTGGGCGCGGACTGAGGCTGTTCTGGTGCGACCTCGAGCGCGACGGTGAGCGCCTCGTTCGATTCTCCAGCGAGGTCGGAGCGCTGGTCGCGATGCCCGCGTGGCCCGAAGCGGCGCCCCCGATGGATCGCCCGGCCAAGCACGGCGGCTTCGTGATCGTCGGCATCGCGGAGCTCGAGCGCGCCCTCGCGACGCACTGAGCGTCGCCCGCGCATTTCGCTTCCACCTGCGCGTTCGCCCCTGTCACGCTGAGCGCGATGCCGTGTCCCTTCGCTCCGTCGTCTGGAGCGCGTCCTGCCCCGCCGGAGCTGCGCGGCCTTCCACTGGTCGGCAACGCGCACGCCCTCAGCGAGGCACCCCTCGAGCTCCTGGCCGATGGCGCGCAGCAGCTCGGCCCCATCTTCCGACTGCGGCTCTTCGGCCGCCCGATGACGGTGATCACCGGGCCGGAGGCCAGCGCCTTGGTGCGCACGGCGGCCGACGGTCCGCTCACCCGCGAGAGCAGCTTCGAGGCGTTCTCCAGCGAGACGAGACGAGCGTGGACGTGTTCTCGCGCGAAGGCGCGCCGCACGAGGAGGCACGCGCGCTCCTCCAGCGCGGCTACTCGCGCCAGGTGTTCGGCCAGTTCGTGCCCGAGATCATGAAGCGCCTCGCGCGGCGCACGCAGTCACTGCGCACGCGGGCGCGCACGCCGATGGTCGAGCTCTGCGGCGAGCTCGCCGTGCGCGCGATGATGACGGCGCTCACGCCCGTGGACCTCACCGAGCTCTTGCCCGACGTGCAGCGCTTCGGCCACGACGTGATGAGCGTCGTCGTGGGCGTGCGGCCCGCGTTGATCTTCGAACGGCGCGCCTACCAGCTCTCCAAGGCCCGCCTTCACGCCGCGATCGACGCAGTCGTCGCGCGGCACGCACGCCCCGACGAGCGCGACGAGCGGCGCACCTACATGACCGACGCCTTCCTCGATGCGCGGACCGAGGCCGATGGTCTGCTCGACGCGCGTGGCGTTCGCGGCGCGTGCCTCTACGCGCTCTGTGGCGCCTCGAGCTACGTCGGCCCGCTGGGCGCGTTCCTCCTCTACGAGGTCACGCGCGATCGCGCGCTGCACGCGCGTGTGCTCGACGAGATCGACGCGGCCTTCGACGCGGGCCCCTTCGATCCACTCCGCCTCCGCCAGATGCCTGCGCTCCGCGCGGCCTACTTCGAGACGCTGCGCCGCTACCCGATCGTGTTCGGCCTCGCCTACAGCGCCTCGCGCGACTTCGACTTCGCGGGCCATCGCGTGCCGCGCGGCGAGCTCGTCCTGGTCTCGCCGGTGGCCGCGCACTTCGACCCGACGCACTTCCCCAAGCCCTTCGAGTTCGACGCGGCGAGGTTCGAGACGGGCTCCGGGGCGAGCGGCGCAGGCTATGCGCCCTTCGGGATGGCGCCGCGCACCTGCCTCGCGGCGGGCGTGGTGGAGACGCTCACGCTGTCGGTCGCCGTGTCCATCCTGCGTCGCGTGGAGCTCTCCCTCGCGGCCCCGTCCTACCGCGCGGCGGCCAAGCTGCGCCCACTGCCGCAGGCGCCCGATGGTCTGCCGCTCGTCGTGGGCAACGCGAGGAGCCAGGAGCACGCGAGCGCGCCGCTCTCGCGCGTCGTCGACCTCAGCGATCCCTTCGGTCGCGGGCTTCCCTCGGTGGAGCTCGCGGAGCTCGAGCCGATGCAGCTCGCCGCGGGGCGCGCCATCGAGGCACCCACCGCGGATGGCGCGCTGTTCGTGGTGCTCGCCGGCAGCCTCGACGATGCGACGGGCGCGACGCTGCGACCAGGCGACGTGCTCGGCGCCATCGGCGCGCAGGCGCACGCGCAGCCCGGCCGCACCCGCGTCTACGAGGCCAACGAGCCCACGCGCCTCCTCGTCGTCTCGGGCGCCACGTTCGCGGCTCGGATGAGCGAGAGCGACCTGATGGCGCGCGAGCTCGGGCGCGTGATCCAGTGGCAGTACCTGCGCGACATCCTGCGTCGCGCGATGCCGGACCTCGAGCTCGGCGCGACGCAGGCCAGCATCCCGGAGCTCAGCCTGCGAGCCCTCGCGAGCGGCGAGGCGGTCTTCGCGCAGGGCGATCCTCCCGAGCACCTCTACGCCGTCGTCTCGGGAGAGCTGGTGGTGGTTCGCGCGCAGGCCGACGGGACCGACCACGAGATCGCGTCCCTCACGGCGGGCGAGATCTTCGGCGAGATGGGCGTGCTCTCACGCCGCCCGCGCGCCGCCACCGTGCGCGTGCGCGAGGGCCGGTCGGCGCTGGTGCTGGCGCTCCCACGCTCGACGCTGGAGCAACTCTTCGCGGCCTCGCCGGTCGTGCGCGAGAAGATGGCGGCGGCCTCGAGCGATCGCCTCGTGCAGTGGATCGAGTCGCTCGAGGCCAAGCACGCGCGCGACGCACGGACCGTGTGAGCTGCCTGGAGCGCGTGAGCGCCGCGATCAGCGAACGAAGCGGGTCGCGCTCCGCCCGCCATCCTCCGCGGGCTCGCCGAAGATCTCGTACGAGCGCAGGCGCGCGGCCTTGGCCCGCGCAGCGAGCGCGCGCATCTGGTTGAGCGAGTTGTGATCCCAGATGGACTTCGCGGGCAGGAGGCCGAGCGAGGGCGGCTGGTGACCGAGCGAGAAGCGGATCCGGTTCGCCTCGGCGTAGGGGATGATCTCGTCGATGGAGACGTGCGCGAGGTCCACCCACGGACAGAGGCGCGCGTCCCACTCGCGACACGCGTCGAACACCGCGTCGTCGTCGTCGGGACGCGCCTCGCGCAGCTGGATCTGCAGCCAGTAGCGCGCGCCCTCGCGAGCGACGCGGGCCTCCCACTCGTCGCGCAGGAACGTGGGCGAGCGCGTCTCGTCGGGCAGTCGGTGCTGGTTGATGGGCCGCGCGAAGTCCCACGCGGTCGGGAAGCCGTGATCGGGCTCCCTGGACTCGGGCAAGAGGCGCAGCTTCATGTAGCGCTCGACACCATCGAGACCGACGAAGCGCGAGCAGGTCTGCGTGTAGTAGTGCAGGAGCGAGTAGGAGCGTGGCGTCCGGCGAACCCCCGTCTTCACGCCCTCCCAGGCCAGCGGGTACTTGCGGTAGTACCAACCATCGCGCTGGATGCGCTCTCCCGTGCTCAGCCGACCGAAGTCGACGAACTGCACGGTGTTGCTGAAGAGCGCCGTCTGCCCCGTGTTCATCTCGATGTCGAGCGGCGCGTCGTAGTCCGTGTCGGCGAGCTTGATCGACGCGCTTCGAACGAGCAGCCACGCGTCGTCGTCGAACGTGGCGGCGGCGTGGCGGAGGCGGCAGGGGAACACGCGGCCCGGCTCGAAGAACTCGTTGCGTGGGAACTCGGGCCGGTCGACCACGCGAAGCGTGCCGCGTCCGCACGTCCCGAAGAGATGTGACATCCGGTTGCGGGTCAGGAACGAGTGCGCCGTGACGGCGTGCACCATCGCCTCGTTGACCACGTGGAGGAGCGCGCGGTTCAGGGACGCCTGGGTGGGCAGCATGTCCCTCGAGGATCGACGCGCGCAGGCATGGAGAGCAAGCACGATGCACGACGGAGCGGCGCCCGAGACACCGCGACCTCGCTCACGGCACGAGGCAGCCGCCGGGGCCGAGGCCGGGAGCGTCGTGGATCACCGTCGTGAAGAGCGGGGCGATCAGGCCCTCGACGAGATCGAGCATCAGGCGATCGACGAAGAGCACGGCGCACATCGCGATCACGAGGTGCTGCATCGGCAGCGCGCGCGAGGCGGGCGTCTCCTCGATGCGCATCCACACCGGCAGCACGAGCACGAACGACATCGCGTAGACGAGCGTGCCGAACGTCAACATGAAGGGCAGCTCGTCGTAACAGAAGAGGCGCGTCATCCACGGGTTCGCGTTGAGCACCGTCTCGAAGAAGGCCATCGCGATCGGCGCGAGCACCCACGCGAGCACGCCGATGCGGGGCCGGAGCCAGCGCTGCGCGATCATGCAGAGCGACGCGTACGTCCCGAAGTACGCGACCGTGACGAGGTAGAGGAAGATCGGGTTGCGATCGATCGTCCAGCGCACGTGGAAGCCGTAGTGCATGTGAAGCACGTCGAAGAAGAACGGCGTCTGCACGTAGTTCAGGCCGAACGAGAGCACGAGCACCGACACCACGAGCTTGGCGCTCGTGCGTGCGTGCCAGGGCAAGGCCTCCTCGGTCGGGTGAGGGCGAACCAGAGGTACGAGCGCGCCAGCGGCGACGACGAGGCCGAAGAGCAGGCAGGGCAGGTCCCCCCAACGCTCGGCGAAGCCGCCGAGCATGACGACGCCGGTGATCGCGCCCCACACGGGCGTGTAGAGGAGCCACCAGCGCTCGACATACGACTTCGCGGGATGCGCGGCGAGCAGCTCACGCATCGCGCGGCTCCGCCACCGGGAGCGGGGCGAGCTCGAGCTGGTAGTGGCGATCGCAGCCGTGGTGGCCGGTCGAGCCGCGCGCACACGGGAGGCGCGTGAAGCCGACCTTCGTGTAGAGCGCCTGCGCCGCGTCCATGCCCGTGAGCGTCTCGAGGTAGCAGCGCCGGTAGCCCAGCGCGCGTGCGGTCTCGAGACAGCGCTCGATCAGCCGACGGCCCGCGCCTCGGCCTCGCGCACGGGGCAAGAAGTACATCTTGCGCAGCTCGCAGGTACCGTCGTCGGTGCCCGCGAGGGGCGCGATGCCACCGCCGCCGACGACGCCGTCGGCGTCCTCGACGACGAAGTACGCATGGCCGGGCGCCGCGTACGCGCGGCTCATGTGACCGACCTCGGTGTCGTGGATCGCGAAGCCCGCACCCCCGGCGCCGAACGCGGGCATGACCTCGCGGATGATCGACGCGACCGCCTCGTCGTCGCGCGGCTCGATGGGGCGGATGATCAGCTGGGTCATGGGTCGGTGTGCACGCGGCGCTCGGCGCGAGCGACGATCAATCCGTGATGAACACGGTCTCGATGTACCAGTCGACGATGCGCTGACCGAAGAAGAGGAACTCGAGCGCGGCGAGGGAGAGGAACGGGCCGAAGCGGATGTGTGGCGCGCTCGGCGCACCGACGTCGGGCCGGTACTCCACGACGAGCTCGAGGCCCCCCTCCTTCTTGCGCGCGCGGGCCTTCACCTTGCCAGGGAGATCCACGTCGAGCTCGGCGGTGATGGGCCCCTTGCCCGTGACCTCGACGACGTCGACGTCCTCATCGCCCTCGACGGTGGCCACCTCGGGCTCGCTCTTCGCCTCGGGCTCGCTCTTCGTCTCGGGCTCGCTCTTCGTCTCGGGCTCGCTCTTCGTCTCGGGCTCGCTCCCGCTCTTCGTCTCGGGCTCGCTCTTCGTCTCGGGCTCGGGCGCTTCGCGCTCGGGCGCGGTGTCGGCCGCCACGGGCTGCCGTGATCGCCAGAGGAGCTGGAGGAAGTAGCCGATCGTTCCCTGCAAGCTCGCGGCCGCGATCACGAAGAGCACGCCCTGCCAGCCGAGGAACGCGCCGATGCACATGAGGAGCTTCGCGTCGCCCTCGCCCATGCCGCGCTGCCCCGACATGCGCTCCCACGCCCACACGGGCACGAGCATCGTGAAGAGGTACGCGCTGCCGGCACCGATCGCCATCGACGACAGATCCACGTCTTCGCGCAGGAGCACCGTGGCCAGGCCCACGGCCGCGCCGCCGAGCGAGACCTCGTCGGGGATCTGCATGTGCTCGAGATCGACGAACGTGGCGATCACGAGGCAACCGACGAACGTGAAGTAGACGAGCGCCTCGATGCACGCGTCCAGGAGCGAGCGATCACCGGGTGAGCCCACCACGAAGCGCTCGGCGACGGCGACCGCGAGCAGCGCCGTGAGCACTTCCACGACGAGGTAGCGCGGCGTCATCTTCGCGCCGCAGCAGGCCGCCCGGCCGCGCTGGATCAGGTAGGCGAAGATGGGGAGGTTCCGCCACGCGGGCACGGGCGCGCCGCACGCGGGGCAGTGGCTCGGCGGGGAGACCACCGACATCTCTCGCGGCCAGCGATAGATCGCGACGTTGAAGAAGCTGCCCCACAAGGCTCCCCAGACGAACCAGAGGGATCGGATGATGACGGGCGACAGCTCTTCGACCAGCACGAGCGCTCGATGGTAATAGAACGGGCGCACAACGCGCGAGCCAACGACGCTTCTTCCGCAGCGCCGCCAGCGAGGTCCCCGTGAGCCAGCCCTCCGATCCCCCCGAAGACGCCACGTTCGAGCCCGCCGACGACGACGAGCGCGCGCCCCTCACGCGAGAGACGCCACGCGCGCTCGCACGTCCGAGCACGGCGGGCGCGGCCGTGTACGCCGCCGCGGCGGGCGTCGTGTCCGCGGTGCCGGTGCCGTTCGTCGACGGGATCCTCGGCGGGATCGCGCGAGGCTCGGCGATGCGTCGTGTCGCCTCGCGACGTGGCGTTCGCCTGTCGCGAGAGGCGCGCAAGGTGCTCAGCCAGGTGAGCCTCTCGCGCTCGACCGGCACGGGCCCCGCGCGCCTCCTTCGCGCGGCCCTGTCGCGTGCGCTCGCGCCCATCCGCATCGCGTCGCGCTTCGAGGAGGCGGGCGCGACCTTCCTCGCGGCCCTCGTCTTCGATCACTACCTCGCGACCTCGCCGCGACGCGCCGGTGCGCCGGTCGGTGAGGCCGAGGCGAGGCGCATCCGCGCGGCGATGGAGCAGGCCTTCGTCGACGGAGGCCTCGAGGCGCTGCGCTCGGTGCCGATGGGCGCGCTCGAGACGATCTTCCACGCCGGCAAGGACAGCATGCAGCCGGACCTCGAGGACCGCGGCTTCATCGAGCGCTTCGTCGACCACCTCCTCGACGGCGCGGCGGATGCGCCGAGCGACGTCTTCCAGCGCGTGTGCGATCTCTTCGACGTCGCAATGGCACGCGAGGAGAGCACGCGATGAGCGCGAGCAGCCGCGGCGCGCCCGATGGCCGCCGCATCGTCGTGAAGGTGGGCTCGCGCTCGCTCGTGTCCGCGGCCGATCGCTTCAGCACGCTGGCCCGCCAGATCGCGACGCTGCGCAAGGAGGGCCGCTCCGTGGTGGTGGTGTCGTCGGGCGCGATCGCGCTCGGCCGTCAGCGCCTGGGCTTCGCGACGCGCCCCAAGGACATGGCGCAGCTGCAGGCGTGCGCGGCCGTCGGTCAGACGCTCCTCATGCGCGCGTGGGAAGAGGCGTTCGCGCCGCACGAGATGCCCGTGGCGCAGCTGCTCCTCACGCACGCCGATCTCGCGGATCGCGAGCGCTACCTGAACGCGCGCGGCGCGCTCGATGCGCTGATCGAGCTCGGCGCCACGCCGATCATCAACGAGAACGACACGGTCTCGGTCGAGGAGATCAAGTTCGGTGACAACGATCAGCTCGCCGCGATGGTCGCGACGCTCAGCGGCGCGGATCTGCTCGTGCTCCTCACCGACGTGGAGGGCCTGCTCGATCGCGACAAGCAGCGCGTCGCGGTCGTCGAGGACGTCGCGCAGGCGATGAGCCTCGTGAACGCGTCCGAGGGGGACGTCGGCACCGGCGGCATGGGCAGCAAGCTCGAGGCCGCGCGACGCGCGACGCTGCGCGGGATCCCTTCGATGATCGCCGACGCGCGCGACCCGGACATCCTCGATCGCATCGTGCGCGGCGACGACGTCGGCACGCTCTTCGTGCCGCAGGGCGGCAAGCTCGCGTCGCGCAAGCACTGGATCGCCTACACGCTGCGGCCGCGCGGCACGTTGCTCGTGGACGAAGGCGCGAAGAAGGCGCTGCTCGGCGGAGGCCGGAGCCTCCTTCCTGCGGGCATCATCGGCGTGCGCGGCGACTTCTCGCCGGGCGACTCGGTGGTGATCGCCGACGCCGCAGGCAAGGAGATCGCGCGTGGCCTCGCGCGCTACGGCACGCGCGACGCCGCGCGGCTCGCGGGCATCGCGACGAAGGACATCGCCTCGATCCTCGGCTTCCACGGCGGCGACGAGGTCGTGCACCGCGACGACCTCGTCCTCACCTGATCGCCCTGCCGGCGGGGGCGAGCGTCAGTCGAAGCGCGCGACGTACGAGAGCGTGGCCGTGCCCGCGAGGGAGACGCTCGTTCCGCCGAGGCCCGAGGCCGTGAGCGTGTAGTCGAGGCAGACGCTGCTGACCTTGCCGAGCTCGAGCGTCACGAATGCGCCGACACCGACGCTGAAGCGAAGAACGTCCGACCCGACCACGCGTGTCTCGCGCCAGTCGAGCGCGATGCCACCCTCCACGTGGACGCCGACCTCGAGGCTCGCCCAGGAGGAGAGATCCTCGCGGAAGTGAAGGCGCACCGAGGGCACAGGCGAATGCCAAGAGGAAGACCGGCCAGCATGGGGTGGGCAGGGGGGCGCCCGTTCGCTGCAAGGCCGCTGCTCCGATCACCTCGGCGACTCGTGTCCGCGCGCGCATCGCTCCCCCCTACGTCCTGCGCGCGCACCTCATGTCACGCGGGCGGAGGAATGGTGCCACGCACCTCGCGGGCGAGGGAGCCGAGCACGTCCGTGCGCGCGAGGAGAGCGTCGAAGCCCTGGCGCGCGACGTCGCTGCGCGACGCGAGGCGCGCGAGCGTCTTCACGATCGCGGCCGGCTCCGCGCCGCGGGGGCGATCGATCATCTTCACGATCGACTCGGCGTACGCCGCGAGGCGGAGCTCGCCGATCACCTCGACGCAGTACGTGCGCGCGTCGTTGCGGAAGGCCTCGAACACGGCGCGGAAGTGCACGTCGCCGCGGGGATCGCCGATGCGGATCAGCGCCGTGGCCGCGGCCGCCTTCACGAGGAGCGGCTTGAGGATCGAGCCCGCGAGCGCATCGAGGGCATCGCTCGCCTGCGTGGCCTTGAGATCCCCGAGCGCGGCCATCGCCTCGAAGCCTCGCGAGCCCGAGGCGAGCTTCACGAGACGCGGCACCGCGCGCTGATCACCGAGCTGCCCGAGCGCGATGGCGGCCTCGTCCGCGACTTCTTCTTCACGATCCTGTAGGAGGCGCGCGATGCGCGTGCACGCGTCCGCGCTCGGGCCGAGCGTCGTCAGCGACTCGATCGCGCTCTGGCGCACGAGCGGATCCTCGTCGCCGAGCGCGACGGACACCGCCGCGCGCGCGTCCTCGCCGGCCACCGCGGCGTAGGCAGCGATCGCCTGGAAGCGCACGTCCGGTCGCTCGTGACCGCACGCGCGACGCAGCGCCTCGCGCGCCTGCTCGCCACCGATCTCGCCCGCCGCCATCACGGCCGCCTCGCGCACGGAGCCCTCGCCATCCGAGAAGCGCGCGAGCACGAGCTCGAGGCCGCGCGGATCGGCGAGCTTGCCGAGCGAGGAGATCGCCATCGTGCGCACCGTCGCGTCCGCGTCGTCACCGAGCTTCACGAGCCCCGCGACCGCACGGTCGCGCGCGTTCTCGATCGTCTCGCTGCCTCGCGGGTCACCGAGGCGCTCGGCCGCGAGCGCGCGCATCTTCGGGTCCGCCGCCTCCACGTCGCGGAGAGCGGCCTCGTAGTTCGGTCGGAGCGGCGCGAAGAAGAGCGACATGGCGGACCGAGTGGTAGTCCGAGCGCGGCCCGCCTGCGAGCACGCCGGAGCGAAACGTGTCGGTAGCAGTTAAGCAAGTCCGTCCCATGAGCATTTTGTGATGTCCGTCCTCTTCATCGAGAATTCTCTCGTCTCCGCGAGGGTCTGGGTCGAGGAGACGCAAGCAAGTCGGGGCTGACGGACC
>JBILLJ010000221.1:0-10882 GCA_044376125.1 Sandaracinaceae bacterium | reverse complement strand
CTCTCGCCGATTCACTCGGCGAGAGGGAGGGGCTGCGGCCAGACCCTCCGGCAAGAAACGTCAGAGCGTGAGTCAATGCAAGTGACTCACGCTCTGAGAGCACGTGTCACTTGGATGGATCGATGCGAGTGGCACGTGCTCCAAGTGACTCATGCTCTGACATCGCGCCGAGCGCCGCGCCTCCGATCCTTGCTCGCGCGATGATTGTGGATGCGACCGTCGCGCGCGCGTCGTCTCGCCGTTGTCGTGCCCCACGCGGCGCGGTAGCCCTGCGCGCGTGATCGGCCACGGAAGCGGCAAGGTGATCCTCCTCGGCGAGCACGCCGTCGTGCACGGCGTGCCTGCGATCGCCGCGGGCCTCTCGGTGGGTGCGAGCGCGCGCGCCCGCGACGGTGACGCGATGCTCACCATCGCGCCGTGGGGCGTGACCGTGCGCGCGGGCGACGACACACCGCTCGGCTCGGCGCTCTCGGCACTCGTGGCGGCGCGCCGCGCCGAGTCGCGTGACGCAGAGGTGCCGCGCGAGCACGCGATCGACGCGAGCATCGAGCTGCCGGGTAGCGCGGGACTCGGCAGCTCGGCGGCGCTCGGCGTCGCGACGCTGCGCGCGCTCGATGCGGCCGATGGGATCACGCGCGACTTCGATCGCAGTCAGTCCATCGCGCTCGCGTGGGAGCGCGTGTTCCACGGCAATCCGTCGGGCATCGACACGGCCGTCGCGCTGAGTGGTGGGCTCGTGCGCTTTCGCCGACACCCCGGTCCCGGTGAGCGTGCCCTCGAGCCGCTCGGTGCGGGCGCGGTGCTGCGACTGGTCGTGGGCCACAGCGGCGAGCCCGGCTCCACGAAGGAGACCGTCGCGCGCGTGGGCGCCCGGAAGACCTCCGATCCCGTGGGCTTCGACTCGGAGCTCGCGGACTTCCGCGCGGTCGTGGCTGCGGGCGAGCGCGCGCTCCTCGCGGGCGAGCTCGACGCGCTCGGTGCGAGCTTCGATCGATGCCACGCGCTGCTCGCACGCTGGGGCGTCTCGACGACCGCGCTCGATGCGATGTGCGAGCGAGCGCGAGACGCCGGCGCGCTCGGCGCCAAGCTCACCGGCGGTGGCGGTGGTGGCTGCATGATCGCGCTGGTGCGCGACGAGACCGCGGCGCATCGCGTGCGCGCCGCTCTCGCCTCGATGGGGCGCGAGGCGTTCGAGACGACGATCGGTGAGACGAAGGTCGGCGCGACCGACCGCACGGAGAGATCATGAGCGGAAAGGCCACGGCCGTCGCGCGCGCGAACATCGCGCTCGCGAAGTACTGGGGAAAGAGCGACGAGACGCTGAACCTGCCGGCGGTGCCGAGCGTCTCGATGACGCTCGCGCCGATGCGCACCGAGACGAGCGTCGTGCTCGAGCCCGCGCTCGACCACGACGTGTTCGAGCTCGATGGCACGCGGGCGAGCGACAAGGAGTCGGCGCGTGTCGCGACGATGCTCGCGGAGATCCGCGCCGAGGCGCGCGACAAGACCCACGCGCGCGTGGCGAGCCGCAACTTCTTCCCGACCGCGAGCGGCCTCGCGTCGAGCGCGTCGGGCTTCGCGGCGCTCGCGGCCGCCGCGCGCGCGGCCTATGGCCTGCCGCGCGACGATCGCCGCGCCTCGGTGCTCGCGCGTCGTGCGAGCGCCTCGGCCGCACGCTCGGTCTTCGGTGGCTACGTCGAGCTCCCTGCGGGCACACCGGGCGACGACTCGCTCGCGGCCTATCCGCTGTTCGGGCCCGAGCACTGGGATCTGCGGCTGGTCGTCGCCGTGATCACCGAGGGCCGCAAGGACGTCAGCTCGCGCGACGGCATGGGTGTCTCGCGCCGCACCTCGCCCTACTACGACGCGTGGGTCGAGCGCTCGCCCCGCATCGCCGCGACGATCCGTGAGGGCCTGAGCAAGCGCGACCTCGTCCTGCTGGGCGAGGCGACCGAGCAGAGCTTCACTGCGATGCACGCGCTCGCGTTCGCCTCGAGCCCCTTCACGCTCTACTTCCAGCCCGGATCGCTCGCGGCGCTCACGACGGTGCGTCGCCTCCGCGACGTGGAGGGACTCCCGGTCTACGCGACGATGGACGCGGGCCCTCACGTGAAGGCCCTCTGCGGCGCGAAGGACGTCGAGCACGTCGCGGCGGCGCTCGGGCAGACGCAAGGCGTGCTTCGCACGATCGTCGCGGATCCCGGCCCCGGCATCGAGCTCTGATCGCTGCACGATCGAACGAGCGAGCCCGCACGACCGTGGGGTCGGCGGGCTCGTCGCGGCCGGTGGGCTCGGGCTCAGCGGTGGGGCTCAGCGATAGGCCGACTGACCTGCGAGCTCGAGATCACGCGGCGCTTCGGTGCGGAAGCGCGTCCGCACGAGCGCGCCCACACCGACGCACGCGATGACCGCGACCAGGATGGGGCCGACGAACGGCACGAGCGAGGCCACGAAGAGAACGCCCACGCCCGACGCGAGCCGGAGGATGGGGCGATCCGAGAGCTTCTCGCTCGGGATCGCGGCGCCGATCACCGTGGCGCAGGCCGCCAGGCCCACGTAGGTCGCGATGGGCATGCCGAACGCGAGCACGACGGCGGCCGGAATGCCGAGCACGGTGATGGTGAGCGCGATGATGAGCACGACCGCGGCGACGTAGCTCCCGAGCCCCATCGCGCCCGAGCGCATCGGCTCGCGGATGATCGCCTTGTGGAGGGCCGTCATGCGCTCCGGGAACAGACCGGAGAGAACGAGCGCGAGCAGGAACAAGAGACCGTGAGCGATGAGACTCTCGAACATGTCGTGTGCTCCTCGTGCGAGCCAACCACCGCCGTGATGCGCGCGGTGGTGGGAACCCTGCTGACCGGGGCTTGCTTCCCAGCGCTGCGGCGTGGGCTGCCAGCCATTCCAGGTGGGCGGCGCAGCCTCGCCGCCTCCGAACGTGACGATCTCTCCTTCGATCACCGCGCTCGGATCACGCGCGAGCGCGCCTCCGAACGTCGCGACGTCGCCGTGCACGCGCGCGTGCGGGCCGAGCACGACCGCGCCGCCGAAGCTCGTGACGTCGCCGCGCACCTCGCCATCGACGCTCACGCTGCCACCGAACGAGGCCGCGGAGTCGACGACCTCGTTCGCTCCGACGATGACGCCGTTTCCGAAGCCGACACGATCGTCGGCGTGCGCGGCGGGCGTGGGGCCGAGCACGATCGCGCCGAGGAGCGGCGCAGCGAGAGCGAACGAGCCGAGACGCATGGAAGCCTCCTCCGTCGCCGAGGCCTCCCGGTCCATCGGGGAGCGCGCTCGGTCGACACCAGCCCCTACGTGCACCCGCCACGCGTATTTCGCGCTCGTCTGCGCGTTCCTGGCGAGCGCGGTCTCGCCCTGCCACGATCGAGGATCGCATGGCGGCCCGCCTCCTCGCGCTCGTCCTCGCGCTCGCGCTCCTGGCGCCGGTGCCCGGCGTCGCGCAGCGTCTGGACGAGGTCGGCGAGGACTGCACCTCGCAGCTGAGCCCTCTTCCCTCGGGGGCGTCGGCCAGCCTGCGCGGCCGCGCGCTCGAGCACCTCGCGCCCGATCGCTGTCACGAGCTGCTGCGGGCCCGCGCCATCGTGTTCGACGCGCTCCCGGCCGCGAGCGGCGTCGCCGATCCCGTGCGTCTGCGCGGCTCGCTCGCAGGCATCGCCATCCGCACACGCGGCGAGGCACCACGTGCACGCCGCGGCCGCACGCCCGAGGACCATCGCTTCGACGCCGTGTTCGACTGTCGCCTCGTGCTCGTCCTGGCCACGTGGGCACCGCGAGTGCGCGCGGCGGGCTTCGTCGCGATCGAGCACGTCTCGGTGCACCGCCCTCACGCACGCGTCGCGGCGACGGGCCGCGTGAGCGGGCACGCGCACGCCCTCGCGATCGACGTCCTCAGGCTCGTGCGCGCGGACGGCTCGAGCTTCTCGATCCTCGACGACTGGACCGCGCGCGAGCGCGGCGGCGATCCGTGTGCTGCGCACGACGAGCCCGCCGAGCAGGCGAGCGTCCGCGCGCTCGTGTGCCGCGCTGCCTCGGAGGGTCTCTTCCAGGTCGTCATCACGCCGCACCACGACGACCGCCACGCCAACCACGTCCACCTGGAGATCCGCCCCGACGTCGACTGGCAGATCGTTCGTTGAGGGCCTCTCGCCGAGGAGATCGCGGCGTCCCCGGTGAATCGTCACGCACGCGGTAACGTCCTGGCTCGCGCGCGTAGGAACGCGGGAGGTACGATGTCCAGCATGCGAGGCCCTCTCACGGCGGCGGTGACCGCCTCTCTCTTCCTCGTCACGAGCCTGACGACGGCGCAGACCGCACCGGACACCGTGCCCGTCACTCCGGCGACCGTGCCCGACAGCCAGCAGGCCTTCCTCGGGCCCGGCATGTACGTCTTCCAGACGCGCGTGCGAAACGCGACCTGTGGCGACGACCAGGCCACCGGCTTCGTCGACTCCTTCATCGCGCCGATCCACGGCGTCTCGGGCAGTCGGCGCATGGTCATGCACCTGCTCAACTCCCAGTACTGGCCGGACTGGACCATCGTCGTGAACGAGCGCGACGAGATCTTCGGCGACTCGTCCCTCCACGGATGGCGCGGCGCCGATCCGCCGACGAACCACTTCATGGTCACCCGCCGTGATGCGGCGCGCTTCACGGGCCTGGGGATCCGTCGCTACCGCGGACAGAACGGTCAGCCCTGCGAGGTCACCTTCGACGCCCTGCTGCGCCGCGTGGACGTCTGATCGCACGCTCTTCGAGCGCGCGCGCTCGAGCCCGCGGACCGGCAGAGGTCACTGACAGCGAAGATCCATCGACCAGCCCGTGAGCTGACCCGAGTCGGCGCGCACGTCGTCGCGCACGATGATCTGCCAGTCGCCGCCCGACGTGTGGCCCACCGCGCGGTTCACCGAGTGGCGGCGGAACGGGTTGGCCCGCGAATGATTCTGCAGCTGGTAGCGCTGTCCGTCGGGGCCGACCAGCGTGACGATCAGATCCGAGAAGTAGCTGTGGTTGCCGACGAGGGTGACGTCCAGGTCGCCGATGACGCAGTTCACGTCGACGTGCGCCGTGCCCGTCGCCTGCGACATGTCGACGATGCGTCCACCGCCGCGGCCTCGCACGGTGACGGAGCGCGCACCTCCCGGTGTCGTCGGCGTGGTGGGTGTGGTGGGCGTCGTCGGCGTGGTGGGTGTGGTGGGCGTCGTCGGCGTGACCGTGCCCGGAGGCGTGCCGAGCACCTGATCGGGCTGCATGAGCACGTTGAGCGTGAGCGTGTTGTTCACGGGCGAGGCCGTGATCGTCTGCGTCTGGTAGCCCGGCAGCTGGAACGTGAACTCGAAGGTCTGCGTCTCGCCCGGCCGAGGTCGCGGCACCGGCACCTGCGTCGTGAGCGGCGTTCGACCGAGCAGCGCGCCACCACCGGTCACCGTCGCGCCGGGCGGACTGCTCGCGGCCGAGACCGAGACGAGCACCTGATCCGCCGGCACCTGCGGCTCCGCCGTGACGGTCGGGGGCGGCGATGGGTTACGACCGCTGCAAGCGCTGGCGCCCGCGAGGGCGAGGCCGAGCAGGATCGGGCTCACGTTCGAGAGTCGCATCGGTCCGCGTTGTACCATGGCCCTCCGCTCCATTTTCCGGCGAACGCGTGCTCGGACCTCCGTGCCCGCCCGGCCCTTGGCCCTCGAGCGCGCCGAGCAGGCCACCCCCCCGCAGCACCTCGAGGAGATCGTTTCGCATCGACTCGAGCAGCGGCAGGCTCAGCATCGTCGCGATCTCGGCCGCGAGCTTCGCGCTCCCCTCGACGAGCGCACGCGTCTGCTTCTGGCCGGGCGAGTCGTCGTGCACGAAGCGCAAGAGGATGCCCAGGTGCAGCCCCCAGAGGGCGAGCGCCATCGGTTCCTTCAGCGAGTCGTCCAGCTCGGGGACCTCCGCGACCTCGCGGAAGAGCCCGATCGAGCGCGCGCGCAGCGCACGTGTCTCCTCCGAGAAGAGCGAGATCGGGTTCGCCGCGTCGAGCACCGTACGCGCCATGACGAGGAGCACGGGGCGGTCGGCGGCGCGCACGTCGAGCCCGATGAGCAGCGCTGCCTCGATGCGCTCGCGCAGGCCCGGGCGCGTCGCGAGCGCACGCCGCGTCTCGTCGTCGTGTCGGGCGATGTGCTCGCCGTAGAAGGCGAGCGCCAGCGCCTCTTTGCTGTCGAAGTAGTGGTAGGCGAGGCCCAGCGAGACGTGCGCTGCCTGCGCGATGTCGCGCATCGTCGTCGCATCGAAGCCCTTCTTGCGGATGAGCGTGAGGGCGGCGTCCTGGATGCGATCGCGCGTCTGCTCCGCGGCCGCGCGTCTCGAGGTCGGCTCGGCCGCGGCTCCGCTCGCCGAGCGAGCACCTCGACGCACCTTCACCGTCGGCGCTTCGAGGGCTTCCGGCTCGGCGCCGCGCTGCGTGGTCGATCGTGCTCTGGCCATGTCGTCCGGGCTCGCGCGACCCCTCACCGGAAAGGCCCGCGCGTCGCCGCGGCGGGGTGGGCGCCGCACTGATGCCCATCGTGGCACGGGCTCGCGCCGACGAGCGAGGCCAATGCGCCGCGGTGCTCGGAGAGCTGCTCGAACACCGTCTCGGCCAGAGGCCACGCGAGCTCGCTCGCGAGGAGCTCGGCGGTGAGGCGCCACGCGCGGAGCGCCCAGAGACACACGAGGAACGCGCGTGGTCCGATCCAGACCTCGCCTCGCTCGTTCACCACCACGAGCTCGTGTCCGAGCCACGGCAGCTCGGCCGCACGCGCCCGCGCGAGCGGACCACGGCAGTCGTGGAGCGAGAGCGGCACGTGCTGCGCGGACGACTCGAGCCACTCCTTGCAGCGCACGCAGACGGGGCAGAGCGCGTCGTAGAACACGACCAGCACGGCCTCACCACTCGCTCACGTGGCGCGGCGCCGTGGCACCTTCGTCGTCGTGCGCGCGCTCGGCGGCGCTCTGCGCGTGCGCCGCGTGCGCGAGGCGGAGCTGAGGCGCGACCGGCGGCAGGTCGATCGTCCGGCCCGCGCTCTTGCGGATGCGGTTGAACACGAAGAGGTTGCCGAAGTGCATCGCGGCCAGGACGAGCAGGAGCGAGCCGAGCTTGGTCGCGAGCACCTCGATCGCCTGCCGTCCCGTGCTCGCGTGACCACCCACGAGGTGAAGGCACGCGTAGCCGAAGTTCACCAGGTAGAAGCCCACGACGAGCAGCCGGTTCACCGCGTCGCCGAACGCCGGATCGTCCGCGAAGACCTTGTGGAGGAAGACGCGGCCGTTCTGCCCGAGCGTGCGCGCGAGCCAGACCGTGAGTGCGACGGACACGACCGCGTACGCGGCGTACACGAGGGGGAGGTGGTCGACGGGCACAGGGACGGGGGGTTCCATGGAGGACCTCTTGGGTGTTCGCTGAACTCGTTCAGTTCGCTCGCGATTTCCTGCGCGAGTGGGTTCCACTCGTCAAGCTGTTTCGTAGAACGCGTTCAACCAATGCGTCCCGGCTGTTCTTGCGACGATGTTGCAGTGGCAACGTCGACGCGATAAGCGTCCGCCATGACCGAGCCGCTCCTGCCACACCAGCTCCGTGGTCCTTGCGGTTGTGGCGATGTGGCGTGTGCGCGCCCAGCGTCGTCCCCGACCGAGCCGAAGGTGTCTGGGCTCGCGGCGCTCGCGCCGGTGCTCGCGTGCGCGTTCTGCCCCGCGTGCCTCTCCCTCTACGCCAAGCTCGCGAGCGCGGTCGGAGCGGGCCTCGCGATCAGCGAGGCCGCACACACTGTGCTGCTCGCACTCGCGATGATCGTGTCGATCGCCGCGAGCTCGTACCGCTACCGCGCGACCCGTCGGGCCTGGCCCTTCGCGCTGTCGTGGCTCGGTGTCGGGCTCATGACGCTCGCGCACGTACTCGGAGAGCTCACGAGCCTCGAGCTCGCGGGCATGGGCGCGCTCGTCGCGTCGGTGCTCGTCGACCGCTTCTCGCTCGACCGCGTCGCGCGTCGCGCTGCTTCGACGAGCTGACGTGATCGCCGAGCGCTGGCGCGCGTCCTTCGATGCCCAGCCCGTCGCGGTGGCACCGACGGCGTTCGGAATGGCCGTGGGGCTCGACGACGGGCAGGTGGTTCACCTCGACGCACGCACCGGTCGCGCGCACGCCCGCCTGAAGGTGCACGACGACGGCCTGCTCACGCTCGTCTCGAGCCCCGATGGCACTCTCGTCGCTACCGGCGGTGCGGACGGGCGCATTCGCCTCAGCACCACGGAGGGCGTGCTCGCGTCGGGGCTCACGCGCGCGTGGGTCGACCGGCTCGCGTGGATCGACCGGCGCTCGGTGGTCGCCTCTGCCGGGACGGGTCTGTTCCAGCTCGGCCTCGACGGGCAGCTCGCCACTCACGACCTCGGGCGCGGCGTGATGGCACTGACGACGTCCGGCGCGGTCCCTGGTCTCGTGGCCGTCGCGGTGACGGGAGCGCTGCTCCTCGCGGAGGCCCGTGACCTCTCCCGCATCGAGGAACATCGTCTGCTCGCGACGCCACGCTCGCTGGCCGCGCATCCACGGGGCCTCGGCTGGGCGATGGGCACCCAGGAGTGTTCTCTCGTCTGTCTCCGCATGACCGATCGTCGCGCGTCGCGCCTCGAGGGCTATGTGCGACCCGCGCGCGATCTCTGCTTCTCTCCCGACGGAGCCTCTCTGGCCACGAGCGGCATGAACCTCCTGGTCGTCTGGTCGATCCCTCGACTCGACTGCAACGAGGCCGAGGCCTCCGTCGTCGAGACCGACGGTGAGCCCGTCGCCCTCGTCCGCTTCCACCCGAGCGGTCGAGGGCTCGCGGTCGTCACCAAGCCCGGCAACCTCATCGTGCTCGACTCCCGCACACGGACACGGCAGCGACACGCGCTGGCCGCCCCACCCACGGCCCTCGTGTTCTCTCCCGACGGCGACTGGCTCGCATGCGCCACCGCCGACGGTGCCCTCCGCGCCTACGACTGGCCCTCGCGACCCGACCCTCCGGCAAGAAACGTCAGAGCATGAGTCAATGCAAGTGACTCATGCTCTGAGGCTCAGGCCTCCCGAAGCGTTCGGTCGACACCGTTCTTCGTCATCGTGCGGATCGCTCGGGTCGAGAGGAGCATCCGCACGAAGCGCTGCTCGGACTCCACCCAGACTCGGCGCCACTGGAGGTTGGGCTGAGAGAGCTTGCGGCTCTTGCGGTTGGAGTGCGAGACCTGATGACCCTTGAGGTACTTCTTGCCCGTGAGATCGCAGCGGCGAGACATCGACTGGACTCCTCTGGAATGGTGTGTCGGCGACCGAGACGACCGCACGACTGGGGGTCATCTTGACGTATGAGTATTGCAGATGCATCGGCGATGCAATACTTTCTGGGCATGTCCACCACGCTCGTCCTGGCCTGCCTCGAGTCCGTCGTGCAGCCGGGGCGATGGCGCCACGCGATCCCTCGGGCGATGAGCCCGTCCACTCGTGCTCGGCTCGACCGAACGAGGCGCGAGCTGGCTCGGCGCGTGGGCACCTCGGCCGTGCTCCACGATGGCTGGCTCGAGGTTGGTGCGTCCGAAGAGGCTGAGGAGCGCGAAGACGTCATCGACCTCGCCCTCGAGCACGGCCTGACCGCCATCGACACGGCATGGCCCGAGCTCGTGACCAGCATCCCGCTCACCGACGCGCCTCACTGGTCCTTGACCAGCGCCACACGACTTCTCTCCCTCTCGAGGAGGGGCTACCTCGTCGTCGAGGGCGGCCCATCTCTCGCCTTCTACGTACAGGCCTTCGTCGATGGAGAGGACGTGCGCTTCGAGGCCGTGGCGGGGCGACACTTGCTCGGTCACCGCCCCCGCGCGAGCCTCGACCGCCTCCGTCTGCTCGGCTTCCAGCGGGACCAAGCCGGGCACCCGAACCGCGGGAGAGGGCTCCGAACCGGCGAGTCGCTCGCGATCTTCTCGCACCTGGCCACACGCGCGCTGCTGGACGTCTACGGCGTCTCGCGCGGTGAGACGGTGCGGCTCCGCCTCGCCGAGATCTCCAGTGGTCCGTGCTCGTGACGGTGCACGGGAGGCGCGGCCGAGTGTGGAGCATCGAGCTCCCCGACAGGACCCATGTCGACGACGTCCGAGAGACCCGATGACCTTCGTCCACGACGCCTCTGGTTCGATCCTGCATTCCTCTCGCGCTGGCACGGGCAGAGTCCTTCTCGTCGACGAGCTCGGGGCGCTCGACGCGCTGTTCGCTCCCGACACGGTGCTCGTCGCGCTGCGCGCCGATCCGTTGCCTGGGCACGAGGTCGCCGCGCTCACGTCCCGTGTCGGACGATCGGTCCGCGCCCTTCTCCCCATCGACGTCCAGCGCGAGGATGTCGCTGCTCGACTCGAGCTCCCGGCGTCGTCCGTCGCGTCGGCGCGGATCGTCGAGGCGATTGGCCTGTTCGCGGATCTCACCGGCGCCGAAGAGGTGGGTCTTCGCCTCTCCGTCGAGGATCGACCGTCGTGCCCACGTTTTCACGTCGACCGAGTCGCACTGCGAGCGGTCTGTGTGTGGGCAGGACCGTGCACGGAGTGGGTCGACGACTCGGAGGTGCTCGACCGCCAGAAGCTGGGCCATGGTGCTCGGGGTCTCCCCGACGAGCGATCCGGGCTCTTGCGCGAAGGCGCCGTCGTGCAGTCCCTGCCCCTCGCCAGCCTCGCGTTCTTCAAGGGAGAGGCGTGGCCGGGGATGGCCGGGAGGGGAATCGTGCATCGCTCGCCCGACTGCAGGGGGGCAGTCCGCGTGATGTGGACGCTGGACGCAGTCGGCTGATCAGGCGACGCACTCGAGGAGGCCGCGGCGCAGCAGCTCGCGGTCGAG
>JBILLJ010000220.1:0-10895 GCA_044376125.1 Sandaracinaceae bacterium | reverse complement strand
CGTCATGCGCAGGGCCGTTGCACCCTCCGCACCGGCCCTCGCGGGCCACGAATGCAGGGAATTCGAGGCTCGGCTGGCGGATTGGCGGGCGCCTGGCGCGCCACTCCGCCAGGCGTTGGCCTCGAGCGCAGGCCTTGACGTGGCCCCCCTCCGCGCCCACAACCTCGCCCACATCGAAACCTCACCTATGCGTAAGGGTTCGATTCGAAGCCATGACCACCCCGTCCCCGAAGACCCGCCTGCCCCTCCTCGCCACGTCCATCGTGGCGGAGGTGCCCGCGCTGCTGCCACCGCCGCCCGGTCCGGGGGGTGAGGAGCTACGCGTCGGCGACGTGGCGCGCCTCACCGGCAAGACCGTGCGGGCCCTGCACCTCTACGAGGAGCTGGGGATCCTCGAGCCGACCCTGCGGAGCAAGGGTGGCTTCCGGCTCTACAACCACGACGGTGTGCGCCGCGTGCAGTGGGTCACACGCCTGCAGGACATGGGCTTCTCGCTCCCCGAGATCCGCGATCTCCTGCGCGACTGGAAGGCCAGCGAGTCCGCGCCCGGCGCGATGCAGCGCGTGCACGACCTCTACCGGCGCAAGGTCGAGGAGACCCGCCTCCAGATCGACAAGCTGCGCGGCCTCCTCGGCGAGCTCGAGGAGAGCCTCGGCTACCTCGAGACCTGCAGCACCTGCGAGCCCGAGCGCGTGGTGAGCGAGTGCTCCGCCTGCGATCGCCACGACTGCGACACCCACCCTCCCGTGCTGGTGGCCGGCTTCCACTGAGCCACCCTCCTTCGTTCCACCGCCCTCCGACGAGCACCTCGATGTCCCTCTCCCTCCCCATCTACATGGACAACCACGCCACGACGCGCGTCGATCCGCGCGTGCTCGAGGCGATGCTCCCGTACTTCACCGAGAGCTTCGGCAACGCCGCCTCGCGCAACCACAAGTACGGCTGGGTCGCGGAAGAGGCCGTCGATTACGCCCGCGAGCAGGTGCAGAAGCTCCTCGGCGCGCGCAGCGAGAAGGAGATCGTCTTCACCTCCGGTGCGACCGAGAGCAACAACCTCGCGATCAAGGGCGCCGCGCACCAGTACAAGGATCGCGGCAACCACATCATCACGGTGAAGACCGAGCACAAGGCCGTGCTCGACACCTGCAAGCGCCTCGAGCGCGAGGGCTTCGAGGTCACCTACCTCGACGTCGACTCGCGCGGCCAGGTCAGCCCCGATGACGTGAAGAAGGCCCTCACCGACAAGACGATCCTCGTCTCGGTGATGCTCTGCAACAACGAGATCGGCACGGTCCAGCCCATCGCCGAGATCGGCAGAATCACGCGCGAGCGCGGCATCCTCCTCCACACCGACGCGGTGCAGGGCGTGGGCCGCATGCCCTTCCACGTCGACGAGATGAACGTCGACCTCGTCTCGATCTCGGCGCACAAGATGTACGGCCCCAAGGGCATCGGCGCGCTCTACGTGCGGCGCAACAAGCCGCGCGTGCGCCTGACGGCCGAGATGGACGGCGGCGGGCACGAGCACGGCATGCGCTCGGGCACGCTCAACGTCCCGGGCATCGTCGGCCTCGGCAAGGCCTGCGAGATCCTCTCGAAGGAGATGGCACAGGACATCGCGCACGTGCGCGGCCTGCGCGATCGCCTCCGCAAGAAGCTCGAGGACGCGCTCGAGATGATCCACCTCAACGGCGCCGAGGATCCGTGGCGTCACCCCGGCAACCTCAACGTGTCGTTCTCGTTCGTCGAAGGCGAGGCGATGATGATGGGCATCAAGGACGTGTGCGTGAGCTCGGGCTCGGCGTGCACGAGCGCGAGCCTCGAGCCGAGCTACGTGCTGCGCGCGCTCGGCGTCGACACGGAGCTGGCGCACTCGTCGATCCGCTTCGGCTTGGGCCGCTTCAACACCGAGGAAGAGGTCGACTACGTCGCGTCGATCGTCATCCGCGAGGTCAAGCGCCTCCGCGAGATGTCGCCCCTCTACGAGCTCCACAAAGAGGGTGTCGACTACAAGACCATCCAGTGGGTGGCTCATTGATTTCCTGAGGGGCCGTGCGGCCCCTCCCCCACGGAGTGGGGCCCCCTCCCGCTCCACTCGCTTCGCTCGTGCTGCCCGCGGGGCCCCAGCCCCGCTTGCTCTCCTTGCCGGTTCTCTCGCCTCCGCTCGCTGATCCTCTCGCCTCCGCTTCGCTCGTGCTGCGCGCGGGGCCCCAGCGCCCGCTTGCTCCGCTCGCTGATTCCTCTCGCCTCCGCTCGCTGATTCCTCTCGTTTCCGCTGCTGCGCGCGGGCCCCGCTCGCGCCGCTCGCTGATTCCTCTCGCCTCCGCTCGCTGATTCCTCTCGCCTCCGCTTCGCTCGTGCTGCGCGCGGGGCGACACCCTTCGTCTCCCGGAGATTCCCATGGCCTACTCGGACAAGCTCATCGATCACTACGAACAGCCCCGCAACGTGGGCACGCTCGACAAGGAAGATCCCAACGTGGGCTCGGGCCTGGTGGGCGCGCCGGCGTGCGGTGACGTCATGCGCCTCCAGATCCGCGTGAACCCCGAGACGCAGATCATCGAGGACGCGAAGTTCAAGACCTTCGGGTGCGGCTCCGCGATCGCGTCGAGCTCGCTCGCCACCGAGTGGGTCAAGGGCAAGACCGTCGAGGAGGCGATGGCCCTCAAGAACACCGACATCGTGAAGGAGCTCAACCTCCCGCCGGTGAAGATCCACTGCTCGGTGCTCGCCGAGGACGCCATCAAGAGCGCCATCGCGGACTTCCGCAAGAAGCAGGCGGTCGCGCGTGGCGAGGAGCCGTCCCTCGCGCACAAGAGCGAGGACGTCGTCCAGCTGCAGAAGTGAGGCGCGTCCTCTGCGCCGCGTGACCCGAACCGAGAAGCCGTCATGACCGAGACCACCGCCGTCACCGAGTCGATCGCCGCGCCGCCCCCGGCCACCGAGGAGGCGCGCATCGAGCTCACGCCCAGGGCCGTCGAGATGGCCAAGAAGGCGATCGCGCGTCGCGAGCAGCCCACGGCGGGCCTGCGTCTGGGCGTGCGCGGCGGCGGCTGCTCCGGCGCGTCCTACGTGATCGAGTTCGCCGAGAAGATCCGCGACCGGGACAAGGTCTTCGAGTTCGACGGCCTCAAGGTGATCGTCGATCCGAAGAGCCTCGTGTACCTCCGCGGCTCGGTGCTCGACTACGAGGTGAAGCTGATGAGCCACGGCTTCAAGTTCCTCAACCCGAACGAGAAGAAGGGCTGCGGCTGCGGGGAGTCGTTCGGAATCTGAGGTGAAGAGCCCGTTCGACATCCTCGGGGTCGAGCCTCGCTTCGACCTCGATCTCGCCGCCCTCGAGAAGCGCTTCCGCGATCTGTCACGCGACGTGCACCCGGACCGCAGCCGGCGGGCCGAGCTCGGCGCCGCGATCGATCTCAACGCGGCCTACCGCACGCTCAAGGACGATCTGGCCCGTGGTCGCGCGCTGCTCGAAGCGCGGGGCGTGTCGATGGGGGGCGAGGAGCGAGAGAACGATCCGTCGTTCCTCATGGAGATCATGGAGCTGCGCGAGTCGCTCGGGGACGCACGGGGCGCGAAGGATCTCGCCAAGGTCGACGCGCTCGCCTCGCAGGTCGAGTCGACGTACGGCAGCGCACGCCGCGCGCTGGCGGCCGCCTTCGACGCGCGTGACCACACGCAGGCCAGGCACCACCTCGGCCGCATGCGCTACTACCGGCGCTTCCTCGACGAAGTGGACGTCATCCGCGAAGAGAACGAGCTGGCCTGAGATGTCCCTGCTCCAGATCAACGACCCCAGCGCAGGCCCTCGGCCGATCGGCATCGATCTCGGCACGACGAACAGCCTCGTCGCGTACGTGAGCTCCCTGGGCGATCCCATCGCCATCAGCGACTGCGACGGGATCGTGCTCGTGCCGTCGGTCGTCCACTACGGCGGCGACCGGACCATCGTCGTCGGCCCGCGCGCCAAGGCGCTCGCCATCGACTTCCCCGAGGACACGATCGTCTCGGTGAAGCGCTTCATGGGGCGCGGAGCCGACGACCCCGAGACGCGCCGCATGGGGCCCTATCGCTTCGCCTCGGCCGAAGGCCCGGTCGTGCGCTTCGAGGTCGCGGGTCGGGGCGCCGTCACACCGATCGAGGTGAGCGCGGAGATCCTGCGAGAGCTCAAGGACCGCGCGGAGGACGAGATCGGTCAGGTCGGCGGCGCGGTGATCACGGTGCCTGCCTACTTCGACGACGCGCAGCGCCAGGCGACCAAGGACGCCGCGCGCCTCGCGGGCCTCGAGGTGCTGCGCCTCCTGAACGAGCCCACGGCCGCCGCGCTCGCGTATGGCCTCGACAAGAAGAAGAACGGCACGTTCGCGGTCTACGACCTCGGCGGCGGCACCTTCGACGTGACGATCCTCGTGCTCGACGACGGCGTCTTCCAGGTGAAGTCGACGGGCGGCGACAGCCAGCTCGGCGGCGACGACATGGATCGCGCGCTCGCGGCGAAGATCCTCGAGTCGCTCGGCGGCGAGGCCGCCTCGTCACCGGCGCGCACGCGCTACGCGCTCGATGCGGCGCGCGCGATCAAGCACGCGCTGACGGACGCCGAGAGCGTCACGACGGAGCTCGCGCACGAAGGGCAGAGCGCTGCGTTCACGATCACGCGCGCGGAATTCGACGCGCTGATCGCGCCGCTGCTCGCGCGCACGGGCGTCGCGTGTCGGCGCGCCCTCAAGGACGCGGGCGTCTCGGCCGACGCGCTCGACGGTGTGATCCTCGTGGGCGGCTCGACGCGCGTGCCCGCCGTGCGCCGCCACGTCGCGCAGCTCTTCGGGCGCGAGCCGCTCTCCGACGTCGATCCCGACCTCGTCGTGGCGATGGGAGCGGCCCTGCAAGCCGACATGCTCGCAGGCAAGAGCCAGAACGACGTGCTCCTCCTCGACGTGCTGCCGCTCTCGCTCGGCATCGAGGCGATGGGCGGCGTGGTCGAGCGCATCCTGCCGCGCAACACGCCCATTCCTGCGGCCGCGGCGCAGGTCTTCACGACGTACGCCGATCAGCAGACGGGCTTCGAGCTGCACGTCGTGCAGGGCGAGCGCGAGCTCGCCGCGGACTGTCGCTCGCTCGCTCGCTTCACGCTGCGCGGGATCCCGCCGATGGCCGCGGGCCTCGCGCGCCTCGAGGTGCGCTTCGACGTCGACGCCGACGGCATCCTCCACGTGACCGCGAAGGAGCGCACGACGGGCCTCGAGCAGAAGGTCGACGTGAAGCCGAGCTACGGCCTCGACGACGCGGCGATCGAGCGGATGCTCGAGGAGGCCTACGAGGCCGGCGAGAGCGACATCGAGAAGCGCAGCCTCGCCGAGCAGCGCGTCGAGGCAGAGCGCGTGATCCTCGCGACCGAGAAGGCGCTCGGCGAAGACGGCGATCTCGTGTCCGACGAGGAGCGCGCGAAGATCGAGGCTGCCGTCGCGCGCCTGCGCGAGGCGCACGGAGGCGAAAAGCACCGCGTGATCGCCTCGCGCATCGAGGAGCTCGAGCACGCGACCCACGAATTCGCGGGCCGACGGATGGATCGTGCGATCCGCGGCGCGCTCCGCGGTCGGGATCTCGTCAGCGTCGAGGAGACGACGAAGGACGCGCGTGGCCTCGAGCGAGCGCATGAACCTCTCGCGCCTTCGGCGCAGCTCGGGGGCTCGAGCGCCCCCGGACCCCGCGTCGCTCAGTCGTCGGAGACTCCTCCCTCGCCCCCGCTCCAGGGGTCAGCTTCGCTGCCCCCGCCGCGAGGCGCCCCAGACACCACGGAAACCTCCTAGAGGCCGGTCGAGTGAGCATGCCCAGAGTCCGCTTCATCAAAGAGAACCTCGAGGTCGAGATCGAGGACGGCCAGACGATCCTCGCGGCCGCCAAGAAGATCCACGCGCCCGAGGGTGACCGCTGCGGCGGGGTGTGCGCGTGCTCCACGTGCCACGTGTACGTGGTGGAGGGCTTCGCCAAGACCTCGGAGATCGAGGACGACGAGTTCGACATCCTCGACAAGGCCTTCGACGTGCGCTCGATCTCGCGGCTGGGCTGCCAGGCGAAGGTTCACGGCGACATCGCCGTCGAGATCTCGGACGAGAGCTTCCAGGCCTTCCTCGACGAGCACCCCGACGACGCCGCGAGCGCGATCGCCCTGCGCCCCAAGCGATGAACGGCCGTGAGGCCCGCGAGGGGGCGTGGGCCTGCACGGCCGGGTATGCTGGGGCCTCGGTCCAGCTGGGCCGGGCCACGGCGGTGAATCGCAGACGGTGCGTGCGCGTCGTTGCGAGCGCAGCCGTGTGTCGAAGACTTCTCAGGCTTGGAGGTTGGACATGACGTTCTCGGGCGTTCTTTCGAGGTGGTGGGGACCGACACTGAAGACCGCGGTGGTCGTGGGATCGCTCAGCGGCCTGTCGGCCTGCATCATCGTCGACCCGCTGCCGAACCCCTCGGACGAGGCGACGATCTCGGGCACGTGGACCATCGACGGAGGCGCGCCGACGGCCGCCGCCTGCAACGCGATTGGCGTGGACACGGTGGAGCTGGTGCTCTACTCGCCGGGCGGCACCGTGCCGCGCCTGCGCCTTCAGGCACCGTGCACCGCGGGCACGATCGACTCCCGCAGCGCGGACGTCTTCATCGGCGCGGGCGACTACGACGTGGCGTTCGACGGCTACCTCGGCGGGGCGCGCGTCGCGGCCGGTGAGCCCAGCTTCACGCGCCTCATCGCTGCGGACCACACGCGCGTCTCGACGAACTTCGTCTCGGACGGCGGCTTCGATCCGCGCGGCACCGACGCGACCGTGCAGACGAGCTGGACGATCGACGGCGTCGCCCCGAACAGCGCGAGCTGTGGGGCGCTCGGCATCACCGACATCCGCATCGCCTTCCAGAACGGCAGCAGCTGGTACGAGCACCCGGACCTCGTGGTGCCCTGCAGCGTGGGCTCACTCGACACGCGCCCGACGCCGGTGATCCGCGCCGGCACCTGGACCATGCAGGTGCAGGCGCTCGACGCAAGCGGCGCGATCCTCGCGCAGGGCATGATGGCGAACCTCAGCGTCACGCCCGGCTCTCACGTGATCATGGACGCGATCGACTTCACGGGCGGCGCGTTCAACCCGCTCGGGTCCGACGCGACGGTCGAGGGCAGCTGGCAGCTCAACACGCGTATGCCCACGAGCGACTCCTGCTACGCGCTCGGCATCGACCGCGTGCGCTTCGTGCTCTTCGCCGCGACGGACACGGCCTTCGAGAACGGCGTGACCGTGCTCCAGGCGCAGTGCAGCAACGGACGCCTCGACTCGCGTCCGATGACGGTGGTTCGCGCGGGCACCTACCTCTGGGCGCTCGAGGCGATCGACTCGAGCGGCGCGATCGTCACCGAGTACAGCGAGATGGTCCCGCTCACGGTGCCGACCGGAAGCCACATCACGCTCCCCCTCGTCGACTTCCAGTTCCCGACCACGATGACGCTCGGCCTCGAGTGGCAGTCGCCCGGGGGCGCCTACACGACGTGCTCGGGCGCGGGCGTCGCGACCTACAACTACACGCTGCGTCGCGACGGCTTCATCGTCGCCGAGACCACGGCCCGCCCCTGCCAGGACCTGATCTCGTTCAACTCGACCGACACCGCGGGCTTCTCGCCGGGCAACTACGCCCTCTACTTCGAGGGCTTCAACGGCGCGGGCCGCAAGCAGTGGGCGATCCTCCCCGCCACGTGCGACGCGATCCGCGTGGACAACAACGGGATCGTCTACGACACGTGCCCGGCGAGCTTCACGCCCTGACCCACACGTTCTCGCCCACACGAGGAACACGGCCCGGGCTTCACCTCCCGGGCCGTTTCTTTTCGCCCTTCTTCCGTTTCGGCGGGGCGCTCGCGGGCGTGCTGCGGCTTCACACCTCGGACGCAGCAGAGGCCGGGGCGCGTGTCGCGTCCGCGCTCGACTGCACGGTCGTGGTGCTCGCACCTCCCCTCGATCCTGCCGGGAGCATTCGCGGGAACGTGGTCGTGAATCACGCCCTCGCGGTGCTCGCCGACCGTGCTCGGCGGCGTGACGACCACTCCGTGCATTGCATCGAGGGTTGCGTGACGGAGGGCTCGGCGACTGTGCTCGGCTGTGTGCCGACGAGTCGGCCATTGGCCGGGATGGACTGCGACGAGGGCGGGGGACGAGCCCCCGCCCTACATCGAGAGTCGAGAGTCACGTGCGTGAGCGCACCTCGGCATGGTCGCTTCAGCGCGCCTCGGACGCAGCGGGCGTGTCGACGACGGCGACGTGGCGGGATGGAGCACGCACGAAGGCGGAGGACGAGCCCCCGCCCTACATCGAATGTCGCGTGCGTGAGCGCAGCTCAACCCTGGCTCGAGGGGCCAGAGGTCCCTCGACCCAGGAAGCCCAAGTGGGTGTGGCCGAAGGCCGAGGCGTACTTGAGGCCGTAGCCGAACATGCGATCGAAGCCCACGTGCGCGGCCCAGACGAGCGCGAGCGCGATCACGGTCGGCATCGAGGCCACGGCACCCACGAGGGCGAGCGCAGCGGGGCCGAGCAGGCTGTGCGTCGTGTTGTAGGCCGCCGCGCCCACGCGCGGGCCAGCGAGGTAGCCGAAGAACGCGAGGTCGGGGAGGAAGAAGACCGCCGCGTAGAGGCCCCAGCCCAGCGCGCCCAGGTGCGCGTACGCGAGCGTCGCGGCCACGAGCAGCGCCGCGCCCTCGAGGCGGAGGATCACGCGCGGGCCACCGACGACGGCGCTCGCCTCCGGGGCCTCGCGCGTCGTGGGCGTCTCCGACGCGGGGCTCGTCGGGGTGGGGATCGTGGTGGGGATCCCGGCAGAGGTGTCGGTCATGGTGGCTCTCTCCTGGGCCGGCTCGTCTCTCTGCCTGGCCACACGTCGACTCTGGCCCCGCGTAGCGCTGGTGAACATTGTACGAATGCGTTCAGCCGCTCATCATGAATGGATGAGCATCACCGAGCCCTCGTGGGACCTCTACGGCGCCTTCCTCGCGGTCATGCAGCACGGCTCGCTCTCGGGCGCCTCGCGTGCGCTCCGCGTCGCGCAGCCCACGGTGCGGCGGCAGATCGAGGCGCTCGAGGAGCAGCTCGGCGTGACGCTCTTCACGCGGGCGCCCAACGGCCTCACGCCGACGGACCTCGCCCGCGCGACCGTGCCGCACGCGGAGGCCATCGCGGCGAGCGCGCGTGCGTTCGTGCGTGCGGTCTCGTCGCCGGCGGACCGAGAGGCAGGCACGGTGCGCGTGACGGCGAGCGAGGTGGTGGGCGCCGAGGTCCTGCCCGCGATCCTCGCGCGCCTCCTGGCCGACAAGCCCGCGCTCTCGATCGAGCTCGTGCTCGACGATCGGAACCAGGATCTCCTCCGGCGCGAGGCCGACGTGGCGGTGCGCATGATCGCGCCCACGCAGACGGGCCTCGTCCAGCGCCGCGCGGCGCGCATCGAGCTCGGCCTCTTCGCGAGCGAGGGCTACGTCGCGCGTCGCGGCGTGCCCGACACGGTCTTGGCGCTGCGTGACCACGCGCTCGTCGGCCCCGATCGACAGCGCGCCGCGCTCGAGGCGCTCGCGCGCGGCGGCCTCGAGCTCGCGCCACGCGACTTCACGCTCCGCACGGACTCGACGCTCGCGCAGCTCGCCGCCGTGCGCGCGGGCGTGGGCATCGGCATCGCGCAAGCGCCGCTCGCACGCGTGCCCGTGCCGCTCGTGCGGGTGCTGCCGAAGCTCGCGTTCTGGCTCGAGGCGTGGGTCGTCACACACGAGGACATGCGCGGCGTGGCGCGCGTGCGCGCGGTGGTCGATCACCTCGTGGCGGAGCTCGGCGCGTACGGGGCCCCGCCCGAGACACCGCGACGAGCCGCGGGCCCGACCGCTCGACCAGCGGCGTCCTTGCGAGGCGGCACCCGAGCGCGCAGGGTGCAGGGACGATGATGTCGCTGCCGCCGCTCCTGCCCGCGACGCGCAACCTCCTGATCCTCGGGGCGATCGCGCTCGTGGTGAACGTGGTGCTCGCCGAGAGTGGCGTGCCGCTCGCGCTGCTCGCGATCTCGCCGACGCCGTCGATCGGCTGGGCGTGGCAGTGGGCCACGCACTGGCTGATCACCGGCACGAGCGGCGCGGCGGTGCTCTTCAAGCTGATCGAGCTCGCGATCGTGTTCCTCATGGGCTCGCAGTACGAGGCGATGGCGGGCCCGCGCCGCGTGTACGGGCTCTTCGTCGCGTCGGTCCTGGGCGGCGCGCTCGGCGCGCTCGCGACCCTCTGGATCACGCCGTACGCGCCCTGGGGTGGCTCGTCGTTCACGACCGCGCTCGTGCTCGCGCTCGCGATGCGTGCGCACGGCCGCGAAGTGGACGTTCCGATGATGGGCCGCACGAGCCCGTGGATCTTCGTCGCGGGCTTCGGTGTGTTCTCGCTCTTCAGTGCGTTCTCGGATCGCTACGCCCCGGTGGCAGGCGTCTACGCTGGGTCCTGTGCTGCCGCCTACGTGTTCGAGCGCTGGGTGCGCCTCGACGGGCTCGCAAAGAAGCCGGCCCCGAAGAGCGCGCCGCCCGCCAAGCGCGGCGACCCGCGCTTCCGCGTGATCGAAGGCGGCCGCAAGGACGACGACGAACGCCCCGAGTACCTCAACTGAGAGAAGCGATCGTTTCTCGGGCTGTCTGTGGTTCGGGGGCGGAGCCCCCGTCTCGTGGCACCTGCCCCGCGGACGAAGGCTCAGAGGCCGGTTCTCTCTCGGTCTCTGAGCTGCGGCTGGTTCGTGCGGAGGGTGGCGTCCGCCAGGGGGGCTGGCGGCGGACACGCCAGTCGAAGGGCGAATTCCCTTCGCTTTTCACGTGCGAACACCGGAACGGAGGCTGCAGGTGGGCCCGC
>JBILLJ010000098.1:0-34815 GCA_044376125.1 Sandaracinaceae bacterium | reverse complement strand
GCCCCCGAGGATCACCTTCGCGCCACGGGCGCGGTAGTGGCGCGCCAGCGCGTAGGCCCGCTCGGCGAACGTGAGGTGCACCGAGATGCCGACGACCTCGGGGCACGGATCGCTGGGCGGCGCACCGAGCAGCAGGTTCTCGTCGAAGATCTCGACGCTCCAGCCCTCGGGCGTGGCCGCCGCCACGCTGGTCAGCGCCAGGGTCGGCGTGAGCGCGTGCTTGCCGAAGCTCGCGTGGGGATCCTTCGCGTAGAAGGGGTTCACGAGGAGGGCGTGTCGTGCGCGCACGCCGCGCGACGGGCGCGGATCGAGCCCTGGCGGCTCGCGCATCGCGCGAGGCACGACGGGAGGCTTCACGTGGGTGCGGAAGGGCTCTTCGGGGTCGATGCGCGTCATGAGGGGACACTCTGCGCGGCGCACGACGCACGAGACGTCGTCGCGACCTCGAGCGGTCGCACGCGGAGCACGAGCGGTCGGAAGACGAGCTGTCTCGCGCGCGCCACGCGCCAGACCCAGCGCCGCATGCGCGCCTTGCCGACGACGTTCGCGACGAAGCCCAGGCTCACGAGGCGCGCGTCGAGCGCGAGCGAGACACGTCGCGCATAGAGCGCGTCGAGGCGCGCGGTGTGGCGTGCGCCCCTTCCGCCGACGATCTGCGCGAGGCCGACGATGCCGGGGCGCACCGCGAAGCGCGCGTCGTGCGCCGGCGAGTCCCAGCCCAGGCGCGCCACGTCGAACGAGGTGAGCGGGCGAGGGCCGACGACCGACATCTCGCCGCGCGCGACGTTCACGAACTGCGGCAGCTCGTCGAGGCCCGTCGCGCGGAGCCAGCGGCCCACGCGCGTCACGCGCCCGTCGCGCATCGTGCGCAGCTTGAGCACGCGAAACGCCTTCCGATCGCGGCCAACGCGCTCCTGCACGAAGAGGAGCGGCAGGCCGTCGTCGAGCACGATCGAGGCGGCGATCCACGGCATCGCAGGCGCGAACACCACGCCGGCGAGCGCCGTGGCAGCGAGATCGAAGACACGCTTGGGCTCGGGCATGCCCCACCGTGCGTGGTCGCGGGCACGCGCGCGCAGCCGTCCGCTCGAGCGGTCGCGGCTCGAGGCCGAGCGGTCGGCGCGCGGTCAGGCCAGGGACGCGAGCACGAGCTCGCCGCGCTCGACGAGGTCGGCGAAGGGAAGGGCGGTGAGCACACGCAGCTCCTGCTCGCGTGCCGGGGACTGGTTGAAGTCGTCGACGCCCTCGCCGACGAAGCCGGGGTGGCACATCAGCTCGATGCGCGGCCCCTCCGCGCCTGCGAGCGCGCGGCGCAGGCGCTCGCGCTCGCAGGCGAAGCCCATGAGATCGAGGCCGATGAACGACTCGGTCGCGTCGATGCCGTGCGCCGCGTAGCGAGGACGCGAGGCGCGCGCGTCGTCGGCCACCGAGCGGTAGAAGCGCGCGGCGGTCGCGTCCTCGACGTGCACCTCGCCCTGCTCGGCGATGCGCGTCGTGCGCACGCCGGCCTCGGCGAAGACGGGCGCGAGGATCTCGGCGAGGAACGGGATCGACTGCACGTGCTGGTGCCCATCGACGTGCTGCGCCGGACGACCGACGAGCGATTCGAACGCGGCCAGCTGCGCGCGCGTCTCTCGCACCACGTCCGCCGGGTCGATCGCGCCCTCCGCGATCGCGGCCCGAAGGCCGTGCTTGCCGCGCTTGCTCCCGTGCGGGTCGAGCAGCGTGGGGATCGACGCCGGATCCGCGCTCGCGGGCGACTCGGTGAGATCGAGGTGCAGGCCGAGCGGCAGCCCCACGCGGCGCGCGGCCATCACCGCGCTCGCGGCGCTCTGGCCACGGACCATGAGGCTCGCCTGCGTGATCGCGCCGCGCGCGTACGCGAGCAGGATTCCGTCGTCGCGTCGCGGGTCGATGCCCAGGTCGTCGGCCGTGATGATGAGGGTGCGCGGCATCGCGCGAGCGTACGTCGGGCGGTGTGCAGCGCGCGACACGCTCGGCCCTCGACCGTGCGCAGCGCTGCACGCCTGGCGCACGTTCCGGGAGGGTCTCGCGGTCGGATCGCCTTCGATCGCTGGTGCGAGCGGGCCCCCGTGTAGTCTTCGTCGCGGGCACCGTCGGTGCTCGGTCGGATCACGACGCATGCATCGCATCGCTCTCCAGACGCTCCTCTTCCATCGCGTCAAGGTCGCCGCCGCGCTCGCGGGTGTCGCGTTCGCGACCGCGCTGATGATCATCCAGATCGGGCTCTACGAGGGGCTGCGCAGCCGCGCCTCGGTGCTCGTGCATCGACTCGGAGGTGATCTCTGGGTCATGGCGTCGGGCACCTCGATGGTCGACGACAGCGAGCTCCTCGCGACCGGCGCGGAGCTGCCTGCGCGTGCACACCCGTGCGTGACGCGCGTGCGTCCCGCGATCGTGGCGTGGGTGCCGTACCGCACGCCGGCGGGCGCGAGGCACACGCTCCAGCTCGTCGGCTCGGACGTGCGCACGGCGGGGCGCGATGCGCCGTACGTCCCGTGGGCCTTCGCCGAGGGCCTGCCCACCGATCTGCTCGGCGAGGATCGCATCGCGATCGACGACGGTGACCTCTCTCGCCTGGGTCTGCGCCCGCCGCTCGTGGGCAGCACGCTCGAGATCGCGGAGCGACGCGTCGAGGTGCGCGGCGTCTCCACGGGCATCCGCAACGTCTCGCTCATCCCGATGGTCTTCGCGGACATCGAGACCGCACGCACGCTCGCCGGCGCGGCGCCCGACGGCGCGACCTACTGGCTCGTCGATCTCGCCGATGCGGCGTGCGGCCCCGCGGTGGCACGCGCGATCGAGCGCGATCCGCGCCTCGACGTGATGAGCCAGGACGAGATCGCGCTCGTCACCGAGGAGCACGTCGTGACGGAGTCGGGCGCAGGGGCCGCGCTCGCGTTCGTCGCGCTCCTCGGCCTCGTCGTCGGCACGGTGATCGTCGGGCAGACGCTGCTCTCGCTCGTGCGCGAGCACCACAAGGAGCTCGGCATGCTGCGCGCCGTCGGTGCCTCTCGCGGCGAGCTCGCACAGTTCGTGGCGTGGCTCTCGGTGTTCGTCGCGGCGATGGGCGGCGCGACCGGCATCGCGCTCGCGTTCCTCGTGCAGAGCGGCCTCGGTGGTCGGAGCGTCGAGCTCCACTACGGGCCGGAGGCCATCCTCACCGGCATCGCGGCCGTGCTCGTGATGTGCGCGACGGCGGGCGCCGCCTCGCTCGCGAGCGTGCTGCGCCTCGACGTCGTGAAGGTGCTCCAGTGACCGCCAGCGACGAGGAGAAGGAGCCCGTGCTCCGCGCCGAGGGCATCGTGTTCATGCACGGCACGCCGCCCCTCGAGACGCGCGTGCTCCACGGCGTCGACCTCGAGATCGCCCCCGGCGAGCTCACCGTGGTCATGGGCCCGTCCGGCTCGGGCAAGACGACGCTCATCTCGATCCTCGCGGGCCTGCTCCGACCCACCAAGGGCCGCGTCGTGCTCGCAGGCAGCGAGATCACCGCGATGGACGACGCGCAGGTGACCGCGGTGCGCCGCCGCGCGCTCGGCTTCGTGTTCCAGGCGTTCCATCTCTTTCCGGCCCTCAGCGCGACCGACAACGTCGCCGAGGTCCTCGCGCTGTCCGGCCTGTCGATCCGCGAGGCGCGCGCGAAGTCGCGAGCGCTGCTCGAGCGCTTCGGGCTCGGCGCACGCCTCGACCACCGACCGGGTGAGCTCTCGGCGGGTCAGCGGCAGCGCGTGGCGATCGCGCGCGCGATCGCGACGAGCCCGCGCGTGGTGATCGCCGACGAGCCGACCGTCGCGCTCGATGGGCCGACGGCGAGCGCCGTGATGGAGCTCCTGCGCGAGTACGTGTCGGCCGGGACCTCGGTGGTGCTGGTCACGCACGACGTGCGCCTCGTGCGCCCGACCGATCGCGTGGTGGCGCTCGAGGACGGTCGCATCGCGCACGACGGACGAGGTCTGCCGGCCGGCACGCACGGTGCTGCTCACGGCGCGCCTCACGGTGCGCCGCAGGGCGCGAAGGAACGCAGTCAGGAGCCCGCCGCGGGCCCAGTGCCCGAACCTGGAGGGGGAGCATGAGCAGGAAGGTCGTCGTCGGCGTCGCGCTCGCCATCGCAGCGCTCCTCTTCGGCGCGCGTGTGCGCGCGAACCTCGCGGCGGAGGTGGTGCACGCCGAGGCGGGCGAGATCCGCCGCGCGGTCGCGGCGCGGGCCACCGTCGCGCCCAGAGACGGCGTGTTCCACGTCGCGCCCTCGGTGAACGGTCGCGTGACCGAGGTGCTCGTGCGCGTGGGCGATCGCGTCGAGCGCGGACAGGAGCTGGCGCGCGTGGAGCCGAGCGGAGGCGCGCAGCCCTTCGACGTGCTCGGCGAAGGCGAGTCGCTCCGCGCGCCCGCCGCCGGCGTCGTGCTCTCGCGTCACGTGGAGCCCGGCGATCTCCTCGGCACCGTCGTGCCGTCGGCGGTGCCGCTCTTCGAGATCGCGGATCCGTCGCACCTCGAGCTCCGACTCGAGATCGACGCACGCGATGCCGCGGCGGTGAGCGTCGGCGGCACGGTGCGCGTGGGCGATCGCGAGACGACGATCGATCGCGTCGGTCCGCGCATCGAGCGTCGCGAGCACCCGCTCGACGACGTGATGTCGCGGGCGTCCGGTCGCGTCCGCGTCGCGTGGGCGCCCGTGCCCGAAGGCAGCGATCTCGCGATCGGCGCGTCGGTCGACGTCGTGCTCCTCGGCGAGCCGCGGTCGGTCGAGGCGCTCCTTCCGCGCGACGCGATCGCGATCCGCGATGGACGTGCCGTCGTGCGCGTCCGGAGCGGCCTCTTCGTCGACGAGGTGCCCGTGACGCTCGGCGAGGCCGACGACGCGCACGTCGCCGTCGAGGACCTGCCTCTGGGCGCAGACGTGGTGATGCCATGACGATCGATCGCATCCTCGTGCCGCTCGCGGTCGTGCTCGGGATCGGCGCAGGGACCGTCCTGCCGATCCTCCGGGCCTCGGCGAAGACGGGCACCTCGGGGCTCACCTTCCAGCAGCCGCGGCGCGACGCGCGCGAGCGCCTCATCGGCACCGTCGTCGGCGCGCTCGGCGCCGCGCACCTCGCGTGGGGTCCGCTCTATGCGTGGCTCGGCCCCGGTCCGCTCGGCGTCACGCTCCCGAGCGCGGCGGTGATGTGGAGCGGCTTCGCCCTCTACCTCGCGAGCCTCGTCGTCGTGATCCAGGCCCAGGCCACGATGGGCAAGAGCTGGCGCATCGGCATCGATCGCGGCGCGACCTCGCTCGTGACCGAAGGCGTCTACGCGATCGTGCGAAACCCCATCTACGTGGGCGCGATCGGCTGCGGCTGGGCGATGGTGATCATGACCCCGTCGTGGATCACGGTGGCCGGCGCGCTCGGCTACCTCGTCTTCATCCAGCTCCAGGCGCGGCTCGAGGAGCGACACCTGCTCGCGCTCCACGGCGCCTCGTACCGCCGCTACCTCGAGGACGTGGGTCGCTTCCTCCCGCTGCCGTCGCGTCACCTCGGCCGCTCCGAGGTGCGTGTGCTCGCCGCGCTCGCCGAGGCCGTGATCCCCGGCGGCACGAAGATCCCTGCGGGCGGGGCCCAGACCGTCGCGCTCGTCGAGGAGGCGCTCGATCGCGGGCCCGCCCTCTCGTCGCGCCTCGTGCGTCTGGCGCTCTTCAGCGTGCAGGTCATGAGCGTCGTGACGCGCGGCAGTCGCTTCACGGCGCTCTCACCGGGCAAGCGCGAGGAGGCCCTCGCGCGCTGGCTCGAGCACGCCCCCGGCGTGAGCCGCCATGCCCTCCGCGGCCTCGTCGCGCTCGTGAAGACGGCCCACTTCGATCACGAGGCCACCGCCCGCGCGGTGGGCGCGCGGAGCTATCCCGCCATCGCGCCGGAGAAGGCGCGCTGGCACGCGCAGATGCTGGATGGCGCCACGATCTCGAAGGACGAGACGATCGAGTGCGACGTCGTCGTCGTGGGCACGGGCGCCGGCGGTGCGGTCGTGGGCTACGAGCTCGCGCAGCGCGGGCACGCCGTGGTCTTCGTCGAGGAGGGGCGCTTCTTCGGGCGACACGAGCTCGTCGGTCGCGCCTCCGACGCGCGGGCGCGCATGTTCCGCGACGGTGGCCAGACGCTCGCGATCGGCAACGTGCTCATGCCGGTGTGGACCGGCGTGACGGTCGGCGGCTCGACGACCATCAACTCCGGCACCTGCTACCGCACGCCCGAGCGCATCCTCGCGCGCTGGCGGAGCGAGCTCGGCCTCTCGGAGCTCACGAGCGAAGCGGTCGCGGCGCTCGCGGCGCGCGTCGAGGAGATCCTCGGCGTCGCGCCGACCTCCGAGGCGCTCCTCGGTGGCGGGGCGCGCGCGATCCAGCCCGGCCTCGCGAAGCTGCGGTGGAAGAGCGAGCCCATCGCGCGCAACGCGCCGGGCTGCGACGGCCAGGGCCGCTGCATGTTCGGCTGCCCGACCGGCGCCAAGCGGAGCACGAACGAGAGCTACGTGCCGATGGCGCTCGAGAAGGGCGCGCAGCTCTACACCCAGACGCGCGCGACGAAGATCGGCGTGGAGGGCGGGCGCGCCACGGGCCTCGTCGCCAAGACCGCGGGCGGCGCGACGCTCACGATCACCGCGCGCGCCACCGTGCTCGCCGGCGGCGCGCTCATGACGCCGCTCTTGCTCCTCGAGAACGAGCTCGCGAACCGCTCGGGCATGGTCGGCAAGAACCTCTCGGTGCACCCGGCGGCGCCGGTGCTCGCGCGCTTCGCCGAACCGGTCTCGATGCAGAGGAACGTGCCGCAGGGCTGGGCCGTCGAGGAGCTCGCGGACGAGGGCATCATGATCGAGGAGTCGGGCAACCCGCCCGAGGTCGTCGCGGTCGCGCTTCCGCTCGTGGGCGAGCGCTTCGTGCGCGAGATGGACCGCTACGAGCACCTCGCGGCGTTCGGGACGATGATCGAGGACCGCGCGCGCGGCGTCGTGTCGCGCACGCGCGGCGGCGGGATCGCCATCTCGTACTCGATGACCGACGACGACGTGACGCGCCTCCACCGCGGCGTCGCATCCGTGTGCGAGCTCTACCTCGCGTCCGGTGCCGAGGTCGTGTTCCCTGCCGTGCGCGGCTTCGCATCGATCGAGAACGCCGAGCAGCTCGCGGCTTTCCGCGCGGCCAAGCCCGCGCCTGGAGACTTCGCGCTCTCCGCCGTGCATCCGCTCGGGACCTGCCGCATGGGCACCGACCCGAGCACGAGTGTGATCGGCCCCGACCACGAGACCCACGACGTGAAGTCGCTCTTCGTGGTCGACGGAAGCGCGGTGCCCAGCGCGCTCGGGGTGAACCCGCAGATCACGATCATGGCGCTCGCGACCCGCGCCGCGGAGAAGATCGATGCGCGCCTTCGATGAGATGCCCGGGCCGCCGCCGGCGAGCACGATCCCGGCCGCGTACGCGCTGATGAAGGAGGTGCGCAAGGACCTCCTCGGCCTCGTGCTCCGCACCTTCCGCGAGATGGGCGACGTGTTCCGCCTCGAGGTGCTCGGTCGCAAGCAGGTCCTCGTGATGGCGCCTGCCCAGAACCGCGAGGTGCTGCTCGAGCACGCGAGCGTGTTCGAGAAGGGCAAGGACTACACGGATCGCCGCAAGGGCCTCGCGAAGTTCGGCGGCGCGGGGCTCATCACGAGCAACGGCGACTTCTGGAAGCGGCAGCGGCGCCTCGTCGCGCCTGCGCTCCACGCCAAGCGCATCGCGAGCTACGGCGAGGCGATGATCCGCGCAGGCCGCGGCGCGATGGAGGGCTGGAAGGCCGGTGACGAGGTCGAGATGGACCGCGCGATGATGGCGGCGGCGCTCGAGATCGTCGCGCGCACCCTCTTCTCCACGACCGTCGCGAGCGAGACGGAGCGCATCGCCGACGCGACGCACGCGCTGCACGGCATGTTCGAGGCGAACAACTCCGCGTGGACGCTCCTGCCCGCGTGGTTCCCCACGTTCCAGCGCCTGCGCGAGGATCGCGCCGTCGCCACGCTCGACGAGATCGTCTACCGCATGATCCGAGAGCGTCGCCCCACGGCCGACGGGCCCGTCTCGGACACCGGGGACCTCGCCTCGATGCTGCTCTCGGCCGAGGACGAAGACGGCTCGCGCATGACCGACCTCCAGGCGCGCGACGAGATGGTCACGATGTTCATCGCGGGCCACGAGACCGCGGCCAACACGCTCGCGTGGTCGTGGATCCTCCTCGCGAAGGACGCGGCCGTGCGCGCCACGCTCGACGAGGAGCTCGGGCGCGTGCTCGGCCCCGCGGGCGCGTCGCGACGCCTGCCCGAGGCGAGCGACTACCGCGCCCTCCGCTACACCGAGGCCGTGGTGAAGGAGGCGCTGCGGCTCTTTCCGCCCGCGTTCACCGTGATGCGCACCGCGACGGCCGACACGAGCGTCGGCGGCTTCGCGATCCCGAAGGGCACCGACGTCTCGCTCGTGCCGTACGCGACGCACCGCGACGCGCGCTTCTTCCCCGATCCGGAGCGCTTCGATCCGACACGCTTCCTCGGCGAGGTCGAGCCCGATCGCTACACGTGGCTTCCCTTCGGCGGCGGGCCGCGTGTGTGCGTCGGAAACGCATTCGCGATGATGGAGACGACGCTCGTGCTCGCCACCATCGCGTCGCGCTTCCGCCCGGTGCTCGCCGACGGTGTCGATCCGGTGCCGGTCCCCGGCGTCACGCTCCGACCGAGCGGCCCCTTGCGCATGCGGCTCGAACCGGCCTCCTGAACCGACGAGCCACGTGCGCTCAGCCGGTGCGACGCGGCACCTCGACCCGCGTGTCCGACTCGCTGCCCTCGGTCCCGTCCGCACCGCGCGCGCCCGAGGGTGCGGCCTTCTCCTTCGCGGGCGCGGGCCGCCACGTGCCCGCGACGCTCGAGGCCGCGAGCGCCTCGGCGAGCGCGCGCCCATCGGCGAAGCGATCGTCGGGCTTCTTCGCGAGCGCCCGGAGCACGATCGCGTCGACATCGGCGGGGACCGCGCCCGAGGTTCGCTCGCTCGGAGGTACGGGCGCGTCGTGCAGGTGCGAGAGGAGCGTGCTCGCAGGGACCTCGCCCTTGAACGGCGCACGACCGGTGAGCGCGATGTAGAGCGTCGCGCCCAGGCCGTACACGTCACTCGCGGGTGTGGCCTCGTGCCCCGTGATCACCTCGGGGCTCATCGTCGCCGGCGTGCCCGTGACGGCGCCCGTCTCGGTGAGCTGGTGCTGTGCCTCGCTCGCCGCGCGTGCGATGCCGAAGTCGAGCACCTTGACGAAGTCGGACTCGCCGCCCGCGCTCGTCACGAAGAGGTTCTCGGGCTTCACGTCGCGGTGCACGATGCCCGCGTCGTGCGCCTCCGCGAGGGCGCGCGCGGCCTGCGTCACGAGGTGCACCGCGCGCGCGGGTGGGAGCGGCCCCTCGCGCTTCACGAGCTCGCCGAGGCTCGAGCCGTCGAGCAGCTCCATCGCGTAGTAGAGGAGGCCGTCTTCGGTCGTGCCCGAGTCGAACACACGCACCGTGTTCGGGTGTGTGAGCCCCGACGAGAGCCGCACCTCTCGCTCGAAGCGTGCGACCGCGAGGGGATCGGTCTGCTCACCGAGGCGCAGGATCTTGAGCGCGACCTTGCGCTCCAGGCCGCGGTGCCAGGCGGCCCACACCTCACCCATGCCGCCCTTTCCGATGCGTCGCTCGAGCTCGTAGCGGCCGATGCTGCGCACCTCCGCGATCGAGCGCCGCAGGTGGAAGAGGCGGTTGCTCGCGATCACGACGATCGCGGCCGTCGTCACGACGAGGCTCGTGTGTGCGACGAAGGGATAGATCGCGCGCATCTCCGAGAGCTGCCCGTGCATCGGGGGGTAGACGAGCGCGCCGATCACCATGCCGACCGGGTAGATCGCCGCCGCGATCGCCATGGGCCAACCGTGCTTGGAGGCTGGTCGTGGCACGATCGTCGTGCCTGCGAGCACCGCGAGGATCGACTCCGCGAACGAGCTCTCGAGCCCCCCGGTCACGCACGCCTCGAGCGTGAGCGTGGCGACGAGCAGGTAGATCGTCCCGTAGAGCAGCACGGTGAGCTCTCGGGCCGAGATCGTCGGGCGACGCTGGACGCGCACCAGGGCGAACACGAACCAGGGCTCGGGCAGCACCCGAAGGAGCGCGAGCACGGGCAGATCCGACCAGGCGTCGCGCGCATACGCGTGGGCGAGATCGATCACGAAGAAGAGCGGCCACACGATCGCAGCGAAGAGCAGGACCGGGCGCGCACGACGCAGATCCCCGACGTGCTCACCGTGCTGGGCGGCGTGACGCACGGCGGTCCGTGCGCCCGCAGTCGCGCCGAGCGCGGCGCTCTCGCGCGGATCTCCGAGCGAGCTCGGGCTCGGGGTCGCTTCGGTCGCCGGCGGACGCTCGCTTCGTCTCGCCGCGCCGGAAGGACGCGGCGATCCGGAGCCTGCCGCGGTCTCGTCCTCGTCGGCCACCGGCCGACCCTACCCGGATCGGATCGCCCGACAGAAGAGCCGACGCGTCGCCCCTCACGCAGCGGCAGGGCTCGCGAGCGGGCGCGCGGGCAGCAGTCGTCGCACGGCGAGCGCGACGCCGAGCCAGAGGAAGAACGAGACCGTTCCGACGAGCTCGAGGCTCACGAGGTACACCGGCCAGGGCCCGAGCGAGTCGATGAGCGTCGGCGAGGGCGGCGGGTGCCGCAGGTACATGAAGTTCTGATCGAGCGCGAGATCCACGGCGGCCACGACGAGCTCCCAGAGCTGGAGCGCGAGCAGCGCGCGGAGCACGGACTTCCACGAGAGCGCGAGATCGAGCGCGAGCACCGCGTACGTCGCGACGAGCACGAGCAGGCCGTGGCAGACGAAGTAGCGGACGTACTCGAGGCTCGGGAAGCCCTCACCGGGCGTCGGCGTGATGAGCGCGTGGATCGTGCCCGCGAAGGCCCAGAAGAAGAGGACCTCGAGCGCGAGCGCGTTGCCGGTGTAGAGCGCGTAGGCGCCGATGAAGAAGAGCGCGCTGCAGAGCTCCATCGGAAGGAGCAAGACGGGCGGCACGCCGAGCATCGTCACGCGCACGACGCTCTCGACGACGTAGTAGACGACGAGGGTCGCGCCGAGCGCGCGGCCGAGCTTGCGGGCGTCGTCGATCGAGATGCGTCGGCCCCACGCGACGACGGCCGCGATCACGGCGAGCACGATCGCGACCGTGACGAGGTGCAGGAGGCCGAAGGGCTCGAAGGGCGGCGCGCGCATGGGGCGTCACACGCGCGCGAGGATGGCGTCCAGCTCCTCGCGAAGGAGCAGCCCGCCTCGAGCGCGCAGGGTGTTCTTCGGATCCGCGAGGTGATCGACCACGGTGCGCAGGAGCGACGTCATGCGGTCGCGCGGCAGCATGGGGAGCATCTCTCGCGTCACGTCCGGGCCGAAGAGGCGCCGGATCGTCTTGGCCTCGAGCAGCACCGACGGATACAGGCAGCAGTCGGCCTGGATCGCGTGCAGGCCCGCGTTCTTGGGGAGGAGGAAGGTCATCTGCGGGTCGAGCAGCCACGCCTCGCCGGCGGCGCCCACCGGCGAGACGTCGGGCCTCCGGGCCGCGAAGAACGCGAGTCCGTCGCGGATCGCGTGCGCGACCTCGCGCTCGCCGAGCTTGGTGCCGGCGGGGATGTGCATGTCGAGGATGGGCGAGCCCGGATCGGCCACGAGCGACCACGCGTCGTCGAGCGGCGCGCGCGGGGTCGGGTCCTCGATGGGATCGCCCGTGCGCGGATCGATCTCGCGCCCGTCGAGCAAGGTCAGCCGGAGCGATCGATCGCGCTGGTGTCGGTACACGCGGATCGGCCCGCCGAAGGGGCGGAGGTCGAACTGGAGCACGCCGATGCGGAAGAGGTCGCCGCGGAGATAGCGCTGTGCCCAGTCGAGGATCTCGACGGTGATGCCGGGCGCGCCCGTCTGGAGCTCGAAGTGGAGCACCCAGATCGCGAGGTCCGAGAGCGTCGCCCACGAGACGTCGTCGGGCACCGCCTGCGCGGCGTGTCGTGCACGCGCGGCGGGGACCTGTGAGAGCGCGAGCACGAGGAAGGTCTCTCTCGCGGCGCTCACCCCGAGCGCGCCCGGGAGATCTCGCTCCTTCACGCGCGCGATCGCCTCGGCGGGCGGGGCCTCGAGGAGCGCGCCGTGGAGCGCTTCGAGCTCGCGCGCGAGGGCGTCGTCACCGTCGATGGCCGAAGCGCGCTGCACCGCGACGTCGCGGTGATGGGGCGCGAGGCCCACGGCCTCGGCGCTCGAGGCGATGTCGCGGAGCCAGGGAGGCGTCGTGCTCATGCGGCCTCCCACTCGGGCAGGCGCTCGAGCTCCTCGCGAAGGACGAAGCCTCCGCGTGGCTCGAGGCGACGTGCTCGCTCGCCGAGGAACGCGAGCAGCTTGGCCTCGACGGGGCTGCGCGGAGCGCGCTGCGCGAGCGTCTGGCGGTCGACGTCGGGGCCGAAGATGCGGCGCAGCCACGCGTCCTCGCCGATGACCGAGGGGTAGAGCGCGGTCACGCGGCCGATGTCGTCGATGCCGACCTCGTCCGCGAAGAGACCTCGCAGCTGAGGGTCGAGCCGCCAGCTCTCGCCGTAGACGCCCGCCGGCACCGTCTCGGGCGAGAGCTTCGCGAAGAGCGCGTGCGCGCGGCGGATCGCCATGCCCACCTCGTCGAGCGTGATGCGCGAGAGCGCGCCCGGGAACCACATCTCGAGCATGGGCGTGCCGGGCTCGAGCACGATCTGCCAGCGCGAGTCGAGCGCCGGCGCGGCCTCGTCGGTCACGCGGCCCGTGCGCAGATCGAGCGAGCGTCCCTCGAGCGTGCGCGCGCGCAGCTGGCGGGTCTTGTCGTGCCGGAAGACGCGCATCGGCGCGGGGAAGGGGCGCAGATCGAACTGGATCGGTCCCAGACGTACGAGCTCTCCGCGGAGGAACCGCTGACACCACGAGAGCACCTCGAGCGTCAGGCCGCCGAAGGACTCGCCATCGCTCGACGCGAGCTCCTCGAAGCGCTGTGACCAGACCGCGAGATCGCTCAGCGTCGCGTCGATCACCTCGTCGGGCACGCCGCGCGCGCCCGTGCGTGCTCGTGCATCCGAGATCTGCATCGCGCCGAGCAGGAGGTGGTAGGCGTTGCGATCCTCGTCGCTCATCGCGAGCGTCGTGCGCTGCGCGGTGCGCGCGCCGATCTCCGCGATCGCGACCGACGGTGGCGCCGTCGCGAGCAGGCCCGCGAGCTCTTTGGTCTCTCTCGCGAGCTCGGCCTCCGTGCGGACGCGCGCTGCGACGCTGCGAAGGCGCGCACGCACGGGCTCGCCCACGTCGATGGGCGCGAGCAGCTCGAGCGCGCGCGCGATCTCGTCCACCGGCGGGCCGAGCGCGGGCAAGAGGCTCGGGCGTGCAGCGGCCATCTCGTCGACGATCCGGAGATAGGCCGCCTGCTCGATCTCGGGCGTGTGCGCGGCGCGGATCTTCGCGCGCGCCGTGCGCGCGATGCGGTGGCGCAGCTCCGCCGAGAGCGTGAGCGCGCGGCCCCACTCCACCAGCTCCTCGGGCGTGTCGTAGAGCAGGCCCGTGTGGCCATGGACCACGAGCGACTGGTTGCCGGCGTTGCGTCGCGCGAGCACCGGGGTGCCGAGCGCCATCGCCTCGAGCACGACGCCGCACATGCCCTCGCTCAGCGAGGTGTTGAGCACCACGTCCGCCTCGGCGATGCCTGCGAGCATCTGCTCGCGCGCGAGCGCAGGCACGTAGTGCACGCCCGGTCGGGACGCGAGCACGTCGAGCGCGCCCGCGGCGTAGTCGGGCTCGAGCACGGCGCCGACGACCGCGAGATGCATGCGAGGATCCTCGCGGTGCCAGCGCGAGAACGCGTCCACCACGTGGAGCGGGTCCTTCACGCGGCGGATGCCCGTGGGCAGCACGAAGAGGAACGTCTCGGGCGCGAGCGAGAGACGGTCGCGCAGGAGCGTCGGCACCGACGGGCCCTCGGCGCGCTGCGAGCCCACGTCGACGGCCTGGGGCAAGAGCTCGACACGACCGCGCACTGCGGGCCACATCCACTCGGCGCGAGCGCGGTTCTCCGGGCTGAAGGCGAGCAGGCGCGCGGCGCTCTCGACGGCCCGCGTCATCTGCGTCGTGGAGAGCGCGTCCATCGGCTCGTAGAGATCGGTGCCGCCGAACACGAGCAGGTAGGGCAGGGCGCCGCGCGCGCCCGTCAGCGTGCGGAGGAACGGGCCAGCCAGGAGCGCGTGCACGCCGATCGCGAGATCGACGTGCTCGCGGTCGATCACTTCCTGGACGGACTTGCGTGTCGCGCCGACCGAGTCGACGAGGTGCACGCGATGCTCGCGCTCGAGCAGGCGTGCGATGCGTCTTGCGGTGACGGCGTTGCCGGTCGCGTCGGTGAGCGCGGCGAGGACGAGCACGTTCATGAGAGGTCTCCTCTGCGGATGCTGCGCAGGGCATCGCAAGCGACGGGCCGCCCTGGGGACGCGGCGCGGGGCGTCGCGGTGTGCACCGCGAGGCACGACTGCGCAGCGGCATGCACGCGGCCGTGCGACGCCCCGCGTGGGCGGAGGCTCATTCCGGCGTCCCCGTCGCGCCGAGCACCTGGGCCGCGTGCAGGGCGGCCAGCTGCGGCATCGTCGCGCAGACGATCGGTGCACCTTCGCTCTGGTCCGCCACGTCGACCTCACACCGATCGAGCGCACCGCGGCGCACGAGCAGCGCGTTCACGAAGCCGACGACCGCCTCGATGTCGTAGAAGTCGCCGTAGTTGCGCGCGAAGGTCTCGACGAAGCGTCCGTCCACGTGTGCGCGCAGCGTGTAGCGGCCCACGGCCATCTGCGTCTCGTCGGGCGCCACCTGCTCGAAGACCACCTCGTCGAGCGCGGGCGAGACGAGCCGCGCGACGCGTCGCAGGAGCACGTCGTGCGGCGTGGGGAAGGTGCCGCTCTCCGGATCGACCGCGAAGGCGTGCCGGCGCGCGGACAGCGCGTCGATCATCGTGACGGGATGGGGCATCCAGGCCGCGTCGGGCTCGCGGAGGATCCCTGCGGTCGCGAGCGCCGTGCGCACCGCCGCCTCGCTCGGGAAGAGGCGGAGCTCGTGCTCGAGGTCGCTCACGTAGGGAGGCGGATCGCCCACGGCGGGCAAGCCGAGCAGCGGCACGTTCGCCGACGCGATGCGACCCGTCGCGACGCTCGCGGCGCGCTCGCGATCGAGCGCGGCGAGGCGGCGGAAGCAGAAGGCGCCTGCGAGCGGATCGCTCCCACCCGCGCAGGCCTCGAGCGCGGCGAGCACGGCGTCGCGCTGCTCGGGATGACGCGCGAGCTCGAGGTGCACGTCCATCTCGTAGCTGCCCACGCGCGCGGCGAGCGAGCCGTCGTTGCATGCGTGGATCACGCTGCCTGCAGGGACCGTCGCACACGACTCCTGGTGGATCGCGCGGGAGCCGTCGTCGTCCGGGTGGCGAATCGCGATGCCGATCTGCTCGCGCACGTAGCCGGGTGCGGCCTCGTACATCGAGACCAGCGCGCGCGTCGCGACGGGATCGTCGTAGCGACCGAGCGCGCTCGCGAGCGCGTGGAAGGGCACGGGCTCGTGATCGGGCGACGCCGCGGCGAGCGCACCCTGCACGCTCTGGAGCAGATACGCGGGCAAGCGCACGGGCGGTCGCGCGAGGGCCTCGCGGTCGACCACGAAGCGGAGGATCACGGGCGCCGGCGTGTCGACGCGATCGAGCAGCGGCAGCGCGATCTCGTCGCTGCAGTGCGCCAGGAGCACCCAGCCGATCGGCGTGCGCGTGCTCGGCGCGAGCTCCAGCGCTTCGCGCGCGAACGTGCAGGCCTGCGTGCTCTCGGGCGAGAAGCACGAATGCATCGCGACGTCGGCGATCTGCGAGGCCAGCTCCGCATCGACTGACCCTTCGGGGGCCGCGTCGAGCAACGCGCGCAGCGCCGACCACGCGCTCTCTCGGCCCGCGCAGAGGTCGTCGGCGAACGTCGCGCCCCAGGGCTCACGCAGCGTCGCGGGCGTGCGCGACGGCGGAAGCGGCGCGGTCCGCTCCGTGGTGCTCGCGACGTAGAAGCCGTCGACCGAGGTGATCGGGGACTCGTCGGTCAGGCCCGAAGGGACCTCCATCGGCGCGACGGCTCCGATCGCGAGCGCGGTGCCCAGCGGATCACCCGCGGACACCCGCGGCGCGCCCCAGCGCCGCCACGCACGATCGGCTCCGAGCAGGACGAGCACGATGGCGCACACCGCGATCGCGATCGTGAGGAGGCGCTGCTGCATGAGCAGTCGAGACGGTACTCCAACGTCCCGGTGCTGCGCACCGCCGTGCGCAGCGCTCCGCCCCCACGCGAATCCCGCGCTGGCGATGGGCCGGCGCGTGCGCAGCGGCGTGCGCATCTCGCGGGGAAACTCTCCACCTCGGGAAGCGCACGATCGCCCCGGATCGTGGGGGCAGGAGGCGACCATGACCCAGGCTCGCTCGAACGTCTTGCTTCTCTCCGTCTCGGTGCTCGCGCTGTTCTCCGGATCGCTCGCCGCGTGCGACGCCGGCACCACGGGGGCTGGCGATGCCGGCGCGCGCGCGGACATCTACATCCCACCCGGTGTGGATGCGTCGCTCGATGCGCGACCGGATCCGATGGGCAACGACGCCGGCATCGCGTGCGGCGCCCTCGGCTCGGCGTGCTGCCCCGACGGCTCGTGTGCGGCCGGCGCGACGTGCGGCGGTGGCACGTGCGTGACGTGTGGCGGTCCTGGTGAAGCGTGCTGCGCGGGCAACACGTGCGGCGCAGGCAACGTGTGCTCGGGCGGCGGTGGTGGCGCCGACGTCTGCGTGCCTTGCGGCGGCCCGGGACAGGCCTGCTGCGAGCGCAACGACTGCGGCACCGGATGCTGCGTCGATGGCACCTGCACCGGCGCGGGCTCGAGCTGCCCGATCGGCGGCACCTGCATGGACGGCGCGTGCGGCGCGTGTGGTGGCTCGGGCGATCCGTGCTGCACGGGCGGCCTCTGCACCGCGATGTCGACCGCGTGCGCGGGCGGCACGTGCGCGGCGTGCGGTGGCGCGGGGGAGGCGTGCTGTGCGGGTCGCAGCTGCGATGGCGGCTTCGCGTGCACCGGTGGTGGTGGTGGTGGCGCGCCTGCGGTGTGCGCTGCGTGCGGCGGCCCCGGCGAGCCGTGCTGCGACGGTGGCGCGTGTGATGGCGGCGGATGCTGCGACGGTGCGAGCGAACGCTGCGTCGCGCCGGGCTCGACCTGCGGTGGCATGGGCACCTGCACCGCGGGCTCGTGCAGCGTGTGCGGCGTGCCCGGCGCGCCGTGCTGCGACGGCACCACGTGCGGCGGTGGTGGTTGCTGCGAGGCGGGCTCGTGCATCGCGTCGGGCGACACGAGCGCGAGCGGCATGGTCTGCCGCGCGGGCACGATCGTCGGCTGCGGTGGTGCAGGCGAGGCGTGCTGCGGTGACGGCTCGTGCAACGCGGGCGGTTGCTGTGTGGCCGGCACGTGCGCCGCGACGGGCGCGGCATGCGGCGCATCGGGGACGTGCATGGACGGAACGTGCACCACGGGCGGTGGCACCTGCGGCGGCGCGGGTGACATGTGCTGCGGCACGGGCGGCGGCGGTGGCGGTGGCGGCACCGGCTTCTGCACCACGGCGGGCGTGATCTGCGCCGGCGGAGACTGCGAGAGCTGCGGCATGCCCGGCCAGCGCTGCTGCGAGGGCAACGCGTGCGACGGCGGCGGCTGCTGCGTCGATGGCGACTGCGTCGGTGCGGGCTCGAGCTGCGGCGGAGGCGCGGGCATGTGCAATGCGGGCAGCTGCTCGCCCGGCTGCGGCCGCATCGGCCAGGCGTGCTGCGCGGGCGACGTCGAGTGCCCGGCCGCATGGAGCGAGTGCGACGGCGACGTCTGCACCGCGTGCGGAGGCCTGGGTCAGAGCTGCTGCAACGCCTCGTCGTGCGGCGCGCCGTACGTCTGCCGCGACGGCAGCTGCGCGATGCCCTGATCCCCGCCCCTGCGCACGCGCTTGCGCAGCGCGCGGGGGAAACACTCCCAACAATTTCCCGCGAATTCCATGGGATTCTTGCACTTCGAGGAGGGTGGCATGACGCGCACCAGATCATGGTTCTTGCTGCTTGCGTTGGTCGTGGTCGCCGGTTGCGACAACGGCACCGGGACGGGCACCGAAGACACGGGCCCCGGCGGAGGCATCGACGCGTTCCTGCCGCCCGGCAGCGACTCGGGCGCTCGGCCCGACGCGTTCGTGCCACCAGGCGCCGATGCGGATCTCGACGCGTTCGCGCCATCGACCGACGACGCCTTCGTCGCGCCCGGTGACGACGCGTTCGTGGTCGCTGCCGACGCGTACGTGTGCGGCGCCGCGGGCACTGCGTGCTGCGCCGACGGCTCGTGCGCTGCCGGCGCAGTCTGCAACGGTGGCACCTGCGTGACCTGTGGCGGCGCCGGTGAGGCCTGCTGCGCGGGCGACGTCTGCACCGGCGGCGTCTGCAACGGCGCCAACGTCTGCGTGCCGTGTGGTGGCCCCGGCGAAGCGTGCTGCGATCGCAACGACTGCGGCACCGGCTGTTGCGTCGCGGGCACCTGCACGGGCTCGGGCTCGGCGTGTCCGATCGGCGGCACCTGCATGGACGGTGCGTGCGGCATGTGCGGCGCGCTCGGCGATCCGTGCTGCATCGGCTTCACCTGCACCGCGGCCTCCACGACGTGCGCGGGCGGAACCTGCGCTGCGTGTGGCGGCGCGGGCCAGCCGTGCTGCGCGGGCGATGCGTGCGACACGGGCTTCGCGTGCACCGGCGGCGGCGGTGGCCCCGGCGTCTGCGCGGCGTGCGGTGGCCCTGGCGAGCCGTGCTGCGCGGGCAACAGTTGCGACGGCTCGGGCTGCTGCGATCCCGCGAGCGATCGCTGCGTGACCGACGGAACGATGTGCGGCGGCGGCACCGCGACCTGCATGGCCGGCGCGTGCACGGTGTGCGGCGTTCCCGGTGAGGCGTGCTGCGGCGGCACGACGTGCAGCGGCGGCGGCTGCTGCAACGCGGGCTCCTGCGTCGCCTCGGGCGATCCCATCGGCACCGGCATGGTGTGCAGCGCCGGCTCCCCGGTCGCGTGTGGCGGCGACGGCCAGGCCTGCTGCGGCGACGGCTCGTGTGGCACCGGCGGCTGCTGCGTGCGTGGGCTCTGCGTGATGAACGGCGGCGCGTGCTCCTCGGGCGCGTTCGCGACGACGTGCACCGACGGCGCGTGCACGACGACGGGCGGCGGCTTCACCTGCGGCGGCGCGGGCGACGCATGCTGCGGCCTCGGTGGTGGTGGCGGCGGCACGGGCTACTGCACGGTCGGTGGTGTCGTGTGCACTGGCGGCAGCTGCGAGACCTGCGGCGGCACCGGCGATCCGTGCTGTGAGGGTGGCCTGTGCGGCAGCGGCGGTTGCTGCGTCGATGGCCAGTGCGTCGCGAGCGGCGAGAGCTGCGGCGGCGGTGGCTCGGGCACCTGCTCCGCCGGTGCGTGCACCGGTGGCTGCGGCGCGATCGGCGAGGCCTGCTGCGGTGGCGACACCGAGTGCTGGCAGGCCTGGAGCTCGTGCCAGGCGGGCGACGTGTGCGGCGTGTGCGGCGGCCTCGATCAGCCGTGCTGCGGCTTCTCGACCTGCGGCGCGCCCTACGTGTGCTCCGGCGGTGGTGGCGGCACGCCGCGCCGCTGTCGCGTCCCCGGCTGAGCTGACTTCCTAGCTAGGTCGAGGGACCTCCGGCCCCTCGAGCTCCCCCGGGTTCTCCCGTGCTCGCGTGCTCCGCACGCTGCGCGCGTGTGCGATCACCGGCTCGATCGTCGAGGACTCCTCCTCGCTCCCGCTCCAGGGGTCTGCTCTGCAGACCCCGCCGCGAGGCGCCCCGGCGCTCGCGGTGAGCCTTGCGCACCCTGCGCGCACCAACCGATGCTCGAGACAACTGATGTGCGGCGGATCGCGACGAGCGGTCCGCCGCATTCGTCTCTTCAGCGCTCGCGCTCGCGGCCCGAGGCGAAGTGCGCGTCGAGGAAGCGCCAGAGGGCATCGACGCGCGGCACGCTGCGGAGCGCGCGGTGCGCGACCAGCCAGAGCTCGTCGTCGGGCAGCGCTGCGAGGCTCGCAGCGAGCGCACGCGAGAGCGGTGCCTCCACGAGGCCGTACGGCTCGAGGAACGGCCGCGGCACGAGGAAGAGGCCCAGGCCTCGCTGCACCGCCGCGAGCTGCGTCTGCATCGAGCTCGTCACGAGGGCGAGGCGCGCGCCCGACGCGTGCGTGCGGAGCCAGCGCGCATGCGGCAGGTGGCCGAGGTCCTCGCCCCACGCGACGAAGCTCGCGTCGCGCAGCGTCTTGAGGCGCCCGAGGCTGCGCACGTAGCGCGGCGCGCCGGCGATCACCGAGCGCGTGACGAAGATGCGCTTCTGCACGAGGTCGGCGCCGCTCGGACGCAGCGTGCGCAGCGCGAGATCCGCTTCGCGACGCGTGAGGTCCGCCACGCCGATGCGAGCGTCGACCTCCACGACGAGCGCGGGGTGCGTGCGCGCGAGGTCGGGCAGCACCGGGAGCACGAACGCGTCGACGAGGCCCGGCGGTGCGCTCAGCCGCACACGGCCCTCGATGGCGCGCTCGAAGCCTTCGGCGCCCGTGACGAAGCGATCGGCGGCGAGCTCCATCGCCTCGGCCTCGGGGAAGAGCCTCTCCGCGTAGGCCGTGGGCGCCAGGCCCTCGGGCGTGCGGTCGAAGAGGCGGAGGCCGAGCTCGCGCTCGAGCGCCGCGAGGCGCCGGCTCGCCGTCGACGCGTCCACCTCGAGGCGGCTCGCGGCCCCCGAGAGTGATCGCGCGCGGGCGAGCGCGAGGAAGAGCGCGAGATCGTCCCACTTCACGCGCCGTCGTGCGGGCACGTCACGGCCCGCCGCGGCCTTCCTGCGGTCTTGCATGGATGCAAGGGTAGGTTGCGAAGAGAGCGTAGGCCATGCACGAGTGCAACGCTTCTCTCGTGGTGCTCGCTCGGTCCTCGGGCCGGCGCACACGAGGAGGAGCGACGTCATGGCCGAGACGCACGTGGTGCTGGGCAGCGGACAGATCGGGAGCGCGCTCGCACGCGCCCTTTCGGCGAAGGGGCACGACGTGCTCGCCGTGCGGCGGAGCGCCCCGAAGGGCGCTGGTGGCGCCGACCGTGGCGTGCGCGTGCGCGCGGGCGACGTGTCCGATCCGGCGTTCGCGGCCGAGGTCGCGCGGGGCGCCTCGGTGCTCTACCACGTGATGAGTCCCGCCTATCACCGCTGGGGCCTCGAGCTGCCGCCGCTCACCGACGCGGTGCTGCACGCGGCCCGCAGCTCGGGGGCGCGCCTGGTGGTGCTCGACAACCTCTACATGTTCGGGCGCATGGGCGGTGCGCCGATGCGCGAGGACAGCCCGCAGGCGCCGTGCTCGAAGAAGGGCGTGCTCCGCAAGGCGATGGCCGAGCGCTACCTCGAGGCCAGCGCGAAGGGTGAGATCCAGCTCGCCATCGGGCGCGCGAGCGACTTCGTGGGTCCGGGCATCGTGCAGGCGCACCTCGGCGAGCGCTTCTTTCAGCGCACCTTCGCGGGCAAGGCCGGCGAGTGCTTCGGCCCGCCCTCGATGGAGCACGCGTTCACGTACGGCCCCGACATCGTGCAGGCCCTCGTCACGCTCGGCGCCGACGCTCGCGCGCTCGGCAAGGTCTGGCATGTGCCGACGCTGCCTGCGCAGCCCGTGGACGCGTGGGTCACCGCGCTCTCGAAGGCGCTCGGCCGCGAGCTCCGCATCCGCGAGGTGCCCGGCTGGGTCGCCTCGATGCTCGGTCTCGTGTCCCCGACGATCCGCGAGCTCGCCGAGATGCGGTACCAGTGGCAGGAGCCCTACCGCCTCGACGACGCGCGCTACCGCGAGACCTTCGGCGGCGCGCCCACGCCCTTCGACGAGCAAGTGCGCGCCACCGCCGCCTGGGCCGCCGCCACCTACGGCCCAGTCACTCTTCGCAGCTCTCACCCGTGAGGTAGCCGAGCTCGCAGAGCTGGCGGCGCGAAGCGTCGTCACGGCACCGACGATGAGCGTCGTGCAATCGATCGCTGCCAGCTCACGGTCTCGGCGAAGGAACCGAGTCGACGAGATCGAGCATCGACTTCCCACGACATGAGTGGTGCTCGCGCTGCCAGATCCTCGACGACGACCTCTCGCGCAGAAGCCACGGGTGAGGCGCAACGCGCTCGAGCGCCTCGATCGCGTCGCGGCGGAGACCGCCACCTTGCTACGATTGTGAGCACGACAGGATGAGCGAGCCCTTCGAAGAAGCGCTGGCGCTCGCGCGCGAGCTCGAGTCGAGCGCCGAGCCGGACTTGGTACCGACGCTCAGCGCGGCGCTGGAGCGCGATCGAGCCGTGGCGCTCGTCGCCATGGCGTGGTGCTCGGAGCGCGTGCGCCGCGCATCGGAGTTGGCCAGCGCCCTCGGGCATGGGCCGCTCGCTGACGCCGTGCGCCACGCGCTCGGCTGGAGCGAGCGGGGGCCTCGAACCGCAACACCGTCGCGCACGTGCGACGAGGTGGCGGCAGCCGAGCCGAAAGGCGCAGCGCGCAAGAGAGTTTCGGCGATGCGCGCTTGGCTCTACTCGATCGCAAGCGTCCCCGCGACGGAACGCGGCCCGCTGCTCACGAAGCTCGGGGCGTGCATGCTCGCCGAGAACGGAACGATCGCAGGAGTCGCCAGAGAGATCGCCGTCGACCACGCGCGCCACCTGCCCATGTCGGCGCTGGACGCGCTCGTCGATGCCATGCCGGATGCCAACACGGGCGAGATCCTCGAGCTCGCCGCAACACGCGGCAGCGCGGCGGCGCGGAGCCGCCTCGAACGATCGGCGGCGGAGCCGGGCGCGGCTGCGACGCTGCGCTTTCTCGTCGCGCTGCTGCGTGGCGACGTTCCGGCGCTGCACGCCCTCTACGACGGTGCTGACCCTGCGGAGCGCGAGGCGCTGGCGGGGCTCGTCGTCGCTCGCGCGGCACGTGATCCGAGCCCTGACACGCTCGCGGCGGCGTGCGGTCCGATGCTCGTCGACGCGAGCGTCCGTCTGGAGAGTCTGGCGCTCGCCTCTGCGGTGCTCCTGGCGGAGCGCGGCGTCGTCGTGAAGGAGGCCCTCGCGGTGGCGCAGCGAGGCCTCGGAGACGAGGCAAAGCACGAGCCACAGCAAGGAACGTTTCGGGTGCGCTCCCACGGCGCGACGTGCGCGGCGCTCCTGGGGCTAGCCATGGCGACTCAGCATCGTGCGGACGTCGAGGCGGTGCTCGACACGGCGCGACGATCGAAGAAGCGCGCAGTGCGTGAACACGCCGCGTACGCGCTCGGCATTGGACTGCGCGCCGATGAGCGATGGAGCGAGCTCGGGTCGGCTCTGACCGCAACGCCCCGCGACACGCGCGAGTCGCTCGTGGCCGGGCTGGTCGGCGACTCCATCGACCGGGAAGCACTGGTCCGAGTCGTCACCGCCATCCGCGCCGCCGGCATCGAGCCGCGCACGCTCGCGTCGTTGCGCCACCTGCGCGTACCGGGCGAGTCGACGCTCACCCCCGAGGGGGTTGCCGTGCTCGTTGGCATGCTCGGTACGGCGGATCGTGGCGCCGCGGTGCGCGCTCTGGGCGACGCCGCCCGCGCCGGCGCACGGCTCGGCCCCCTAGCAGTCGTGTTGGCCGGCGTGCTGTTGTGTGGCGACTACGTCGACCCCTACCCCTTCCCAGTCCTCGAGGTCCTGGCGGTGGCTGCGCGACGCGAGGGCCCGAGTCCCGCAACTCCCTTCCTCGGGGCGCTCGTGTCCGACTCTCGACCCGACGTGTGCGCAGCGGCCTGCGAGATTGCGGCCCGTTCCGGTCGTCCGTTTGATGCGAGCATGATGCTCATCCTCGCCAGGCGGCCTTTCGAACTAGGCGACGCGGTCGCGATCGGGCGTGCAATCGCAGCGGCGAGGCACGCCACGGAGGCCCTTGATGCACGACAGGTGGCCCCATGAGCTCGATGCAGAAGAAGGATGACGCTGCGGCGCTCAAGCTCGCGCGGGAGCTCGTGACCGGGGAGCTCACGCAGCGTCGCGACGCAGCCGTGGCGCTGATGAAGCTCGCGGTCGACGTGCACGACATCCGTGCCGCCCAGCCCGCGCTGGCGCTCGCGCTGCTCGACGACGATCTCGCGCTGCGACGCGCGGCGCTCGATGCGACGCTGGAGCGCGTGGAGGGGGCCGGTGCGGACGTCCGTCTCGCGTTCCCGGCGCTCATGCGCCTCGTGAACGACGAAGACGCCTCGATTCGTCGAGACGCGTGGGCCACGCTCGCTCTGAGCGACGCTCGGTCCACGAAGGCGCGGGGCGCGTTCATCGAGATCGCCCGCCGCGCCTCCGAGGACGCGGACTCCGAAGTGCGGGAATGGGCAGCGCGGGCGCTCCAGAAGATGGAGCGCTGAGCGACGGCGCAGACGCGACCCGCGGGCCTCCCGGTCCGACGTCGGCTGGGTCGCCTCGATGCTCGGTCTCGTGTCCCCGACGATCCGCGAGCTCGCCGAGATGCGGTACCAGTGGCAGGAGCCCTACCGCCTCGACGACGCGCGCTACCGCGAGACCTTCGGCGGCGCCCCCACGCCCTTCGACGAGCAAGTGCGCGCCACCGCCGCCTGGGCCGCCGCCAACTACGGCCCCCCCGGTGGCGGCGCTGGGTGACGCACCGTCAGCAGCGCGATCACGGCCCGCTCGCGCCTACACCGAAGGACCGGCCGGGTTGATCGGGCACGAAGGAGGGGCGTAGTGTCATGCTCTGTCGCGCTCAGGGAGGACTCGATGGTGGCTCGCGGATGGACGTGGCTTGCACTTGCAGCGGGCGTGGCGCTCGCTGGGTGTCCCAACACCAACAACCCCACCGAGCCGCCACTCCTCAAGAGCGGCCAGCTCTTCCGCCTCGCCTCGGGGGGAGACCGCCGAGGGCAACGTGCTCTTGCGAGAGCGCGTCGTGGCCCTCGATGAGTACGAAGCTGAGCTCGTGCTGGGGCGGCCGGTCTTCTGCTCGACCGCTGGAGAGCTCGACGGCGTGTTGGTGGTGCTGCGAGCCGAGGGCGGCGCAATCGGCCCCGCGGCTCATCGCTGCTCCGGCACGCCCGCGAGCGACCGCGTGCGCATCCCCGTCAACAGCGCCCTCGAGAACGTGGCTGTCTGGCCAGGGACGGTCGGCCAGGTCGAGACTCTGCATCGCGGACGACTGCGCGATGTCGGCCTCGCGATGCAAGTGCTGAGCGTCACTCCGCCTGGCGGGTGCGGGCCTATCTGGCCCGCAGGTGACCTGAGCCTGGACCAGTGTGGCTGCGAGGATCGACTCGGGCAGGTCGAGCCGACCCCAGAGTGCCTCGAGAGCAATCGCAATCCCCTTGAGCGGCGCGATGAGCTCTGCGTGCTCGAGGCGAGCGCGACTTGTGGCGGGGTCGCGGTGGGTTGCGGTGCGCTGTGAGGCGGCGCTGGCGCAAACCTCGACCCGTCGGTTTCTGCGGAGCGAGGCGATTCTGTTGCGCGGAGCGGGCCGAGCTTCTCGCGCCGATCCTGTGGACTGCTTGGATTGGACTGACGTTTGCGACCTCGTCCTGTGATGCGTGCTCGCGGTCGTCGACGGCGGACGTCGGCCTGGATGGCGGTCCTGATGCACGCATGTGCTACGCCTATTTCGATGATGATGGTTTCGGCCGGTTGCCCGAGAGCCGCCACCTCGACTGGGTCGGAGAGGTGGACGAGGAGGGGCGGCTGCGGATCGGCACACACAACACCTATGTCCAAGCGTCCCTGCTGGACCGCTCAGGTGAGTTCCACGATGTCTGGGACATCGTGCGGCGCGACGACTCTGCGGGCTCGGTTCGCTGGGACCAGGGTTCGATCGCGGGGGTCCTCTACCGGCAACGCAACCCCCCAAACGACCCGCTGAACGCCTACACCTACCTCTCCTGGAGACCCGACGAGTACGACACGAGCACTGTCGAGATCGAGGACATCTACGAACGCTGGCCCTATCTCTCCATCGGCGCGTGTGGCATCGACACCGAACAGGTGGTCCCCACCCAGAGCCGATTGTGGTTCTTTCGGAGCATCCGCTGCCCCGACGACCCCGAGTCGGGCAGCCGGTTTCGCGCACGCCTTCACGGCTTCGACCGAACAGGCACCGAGATCACTCCGCCCGAAGGCATCCCGCTGCGGGAGATCTTCCTCTACACCAACTTCTCGCCGACCATGCAGGCCGAGCGCGACGGTGGGGTGAGCTACCTCGTATATGACCGAGGCCCCGACGGCACCGAGGAAGAGGCACTCCATTGGGAGCGAAGAGACGAGAGTGGCGCGCTCGTGGCGCGCTCGGAGGCGCTCGCCACGTTCCGGGAGATCGGCACGAGCAGCAACATGTGGACACACGCCACGGACGATGGCGCGACGCTGGTCTACGTGGCGGTGAACGAGCCCTCGGGCGGAGCTCTGTTCGCGCGCGTGGAGGCCGACGGCTCCATTCGTTTCAGACGCCGATTCACTGGCATCGTCAGCAACAATCGCCTCAGTCGGTCGAGGGTCTATGCGTGGCACGGGGGATCCTCGCGCTGGTGTCTTTCCTCGACGGCTCGGAGCGAAGCATCGTCGAGATCACGGCCGACGGGGACGTCGTTCATGCCCCGGCGTTCCTGCGTCAGGGCACGCCCCTCAACGTCGGGGAGGGGCGCTCCTACACCGCCGCACTGGCACCTGACGCCTGGGGGCTCACGATCGCGGTCGGCCGCGAGATGGAGCATCCCGTCATCAGCCGCTACGACTGGAGTGGCGCTCTCGTGTTCGAAAACGTGCTCGAGGACTCCCCGCCCGGAAGCGCTTCGTTTCTGGCTCGGCCCGACGGGCGAGGCGGCGCCTACGTGCTGGCACCGGGGCAATACGGCACTTCGTATCAGCACTTTGATGCGTGGGGCCGGCCGGCCGTCGCGCGTCGGACCGTCACCTGTCTGGTTGGAGAGCTGGTGCAGACGAACGAAGGACTCGAGCGACCGCCGATCGATGCGGGCCTCGACGCGTCCCGCGCGCCGGATGCGTGGCTCGACCCGCTCGACGCGGGCGTCGAGCTCCCGGACGCGGCACTCGAGGCGTTGGATGCCGCTCCCAGCGAGGTCGATGCGGCGGTCGAAGACGCGCCCGCCGGCTGAGCAGCGTGGGCGGTCGGCGCGGTCTCCACGGCGCGAGCAGACTCTCCGCCGCGAGAGTGTCTACTCTTCGCAGCTCTCACCCGTGAGGTAGCCGAGCTCGCAGAGCTGGCGGCGGGAGGCGTCGTCGAGCTCGACCTCCTGGCCCTCGACGGCGCCCTCGCCGGCGCGGACGTGCGCGGCCTCGAGCGCGCGGCGCGCGTGCTCCAGCGTGGCGGCGTCCGTGTCCGCGAGGTTCTCCTGCTCGCCCGGATCGAGATCCACGCGGAAGAGCTCCGTGCTCGGCAGGCGGCGCGGGTTGCCCTCGTTCGCGGTGATGAGCTTGATCTCGTCGGTGCCGCGGCGCTCGCGCACCGCCTGGAGCACGTTGCCCTCGTGGCTCTCCTCGGCGAAGAGGCGGTCGCTGCCCTCGAAGAGGCTCGCGCCCTGCACGCCCGCGGGCACCTCCACGCGGCTCTCGCGCAGGAGCGTCGGCATGATGTCGATCGACTGCACCCAGTGGCGCACCACGGTGCCGCCGCGGCGGCTCGCGGGGAGCTTCACGAAGAGCGGCACGTGCACCTGCTCGTCGTAGAGCGTCGTGCCGTGGAAGAAGCCGCCGTGCTCGCAGAACTCCTCGCCGTGATCGGCGGTGACCACGATGGTCATGTCTTCGTAGAGGCCGCGGCGGCGGAGCTCCGCGACGAGCGCACCGAAGTGCTCGTCCCAGAACGTGATCTCTCCGTCGTAGAGCGCGGTGAGGTGCTCGGCCTCGTCCGGCGTGGGGTTCGGGTGCGCCGCGCGGCTGTAGGCCTCGCCGTCGTACGGGTGCGCGTAGTACGGGTCGTGCGGGTCCATGTAGCCCACGAACATCATCCACGGTCGATCGCCGGGCGCGTGCTCGATGGCCGAGAGCACCTCGCGGTTCACGACCGACGCGTCCTGGTACGCGGTGCCCGGCTGCACGCCGAGCGCGCGATCGCGGAGGGTCTCGATGCGCTGGCGGAGGAACTGCACGAGCAGGAGCTTCGCGGCCGAGTCGTCGGCGCCGAGCACGAAGTCCGGCGAGAGGTAGTGGTAGCTGTCGAAGCCCTGATCGAAGTTGAAGTAGGGGCCGACGTTGTAGTTCGTGACCACGCCCTCGGTGTGCCAGCCCGCCTCGCGGTAGGCCTCCGCGAGCGTCGTCAGATCGCCCGGCAGCGCGTCGGTCTTGGCCATCACGCCGTGGCTCGAGGCGTAGCGGCCCGAGAGGATCGAGGCGAAGCTCGGGCGCGTCCAGCTCGCGTTCGCGAACGCCTGATCGAAGCGGATCGCGTCGCGCGCGAAGGCGTCGAGGTTCGGCGTGTGGCCGGTCTCGTAGCCGTAGCTCGGCAGGTGATCGGCGCGCAGCGTGTCGACCACGATGACGAGCACGTTGCCCGAGCCCTCGGGCGCGCTGCGCATCACGGGCGGCAGCGCCGCGCGGGCCGGCGCGCCGATGGACAGCGTGACCGGCACGAGCACCGCGATGACCGCGCCTGCGAGCGCGGGGCCGCCCCAGGTGCGGAGGAGCCAGCGCATCGCCCGCGTCTCGGTGACGAGGCGCAGCGTCTGCCAGAGCGCGGCGAAGAGCACCGCGGCGGCGAGCGCGCACGCGAGCGCCACGCCGAGGCCGCGCACGCTGACGAGCGCGAGCTCCTCGTGGAAGACGTCGCGGCGGATGCGGAAGAGGCCGATGCCGAAGCCCGCGCCCGCGACGAGGAGCCCGCTGATCGCGCCGAAGGCCGAGCTCTCCGCGGCGGCCTCGAGCTTGAGGAAGCGCTTGGCCCACGAGAAGAACGCGCCCGCGCCCGTGCCGGCGAGCGCGAAGAAGAGCGTGTAGGCGATCGCGCCGTACGCGAGCACCCACGCGTCCGTGCGGCCGCCCGAGATCACGAGGCCACCCTCGACCAGACCGAGGATCAAGCCCGCGATCATGCCGGCGCCGAGGCCGAGCTCCGCGCCGCGGCGCACCGTCGGCAGCTTCGCCAGCGGCACGTCCGGGATCGACGCGTACACGGCCTGCTCGCGCTCGGCGTGATCGACGCGGATGCTCGGCGCGTAGCCCGCGCGGCGCGCGAGGAAGATCGGGGCGCCCGTGATCGACACGAGCATCTCCACCGCGAAGCCGAGGCTCGGGATGAGCACCGCGATCGCCATCGGCACGCCGATCGCCGGGCTCGTGTAGAGCGCGACGGCCGCGGCCTCGCGCAGACCGATGCCGTTGATCGAGGTCGGGATCATCGTCGCGATGATCTGGAGCGAGCTGCCGAAGAAGACCTCGCCCGCGCCGAGCTGGATCGCGCCCAGGGCCTGCGCGACGCACACGTAGAGGAGCATGTGGCAGGTGTGCGTGCCGATCGCGAGCGCGAGCGCCTGGAAGACGAGCGAGCTCTTGCCCTCGTACGCGCTGAGCGCGTCGATGAGCGTCTGCACGCGCACGCGCGCCTTGGCCGGAAGACGCTGCGCGATCGCCCCGAAGGCCCGCGGCCGCGCGAGGAACGCGATGCCGAGCGCCATGACGCACGCGAACACGGCGTTGATGGCGAGCACACCTTCGATGCCGATGAAGCGCATCCCGAAGAAGCTGCCGACCATCACGACGGCGCCGAACGCGAGCTGTCCGACGACCATCTCGACGGCGATCGTCGCGGTCGCGCGCGCGTACTTCTGCGTGTGCCGGCCGACGTCGTAGATGCGCCAGCCGCCGTAGCCGAGGTGGCCGCCGGGCGTCACCGCGCCGAAGAAGCGCGCGATGAGCAGCGAGCCGACGAGGAAGCGCGTGTCGGGGTGGATGCCCTGGCCGACGAGCAGGCGCTGCCAGCGGCCGAGGTTGAACGCGACCTGCAGGAGGTGGACACCGAGCGCGAGCGCGACCCACTCCCAGCGCAGCGTCGCGATCGCGCGGGCGAGCCCTTCACCGCCGCGGCCCACCACCATCGAGTAGATGTACGCGACGAGGCCGACCGACAGCGCCGCCTTGATCGCGAAGAGGATCCACTGCCGCGAGCTCGGTGAGCTCGGGCTCGCGGGCGCTCCGGTGCGCGGGCTCACCTCGTTCGTCGACTCGGTGTGCTCGCTCGGCGCGGGGCCGCGTTCGTCCGGTGCGGGGGCGCTCTCGTTCGTGGTCATCGGCGTGGCGGCCAAGGGGAGGGTGGTGCTGATGGGCGAGGGCGGCATGGGTGGCACGAGGCCATAAGGAACGCACGGGCAAACGGTCAACAAAACGGCCAGGACGCCGCACCGACGCCACCGCATTCCCGGACTGGCTCGCGCGTGATCCGAGCCCGTGCACGCGCCGCGCACGCGCGACTACGCTCTCTCGCGTGGATCGCTCGCGCGTGGCCCTCGTGCTGCTCTGGCTCGTCGCGACGTGCCTGAACGTCACCAAGCCCTTCCACGTCGACGATGCGTTCTACGTCGCCGAGGCGCGGTGGATCGCGGCGCATCCCGATCGACCCACCTCGGGGCTCGTCTTCTGGGAGGGCGACGGTCCCGTGCCCTTCCATCGTGTGGGGAACCACTCGCCGCTCGTGCCCGCCGTGCAGGCCGCGGTGATCGCGGCGACGGGCGAGGAGCCACTCTCGCTCCACCTCCTCACGTCGGTCTTCGCCGCGATCGTCGTGCTGCTCGCGCACGCGCTCGCGCGGCGACACGCGCCCGAGCACGCGCTCGCGGTGACCGCGCTGCTCGTGCTGAGCCCCGCGTTCGTCGCGGAGCAGAACGTGATGCTCGACATCCCGCTGCTCGCGTGCTGGCTCGCGTTCTTCGTCGCGCTCGAGGACGCGCGGCCTCGCGGCCTGCTCGCGTCGGCCGCCGCGCTCGCGCTCGGCCTCCTCGTGAAGCTCTCGTCGATCGTGCTCGTCGTGGTGCTCGTCCTCGCGATCGTCGAGCGCCGCCGCGCGCGGCAACTCACGGTCGCGCACGCCACGCTCGCGCTCGCCGTCCCCGTGGGCGCGCTGGGGCTCTGGGCCCTCGCGAGCCACGCCGAGACGGGCGAGATCGCGTTCGTGGCGCGGAGCGCCGACGCGCTCGGTCCCGGCCTCGCGCGGCCGTGGCTCGAGAGCGTGGGTGTGGGCCTGGGTCGTGCGGGCCTCTTCGTGATCGTGCTCGGGGGCGTTGCGCCCGCGGCGCTCGTCGCCGTGCCCGCGCACCTCGCGCGGCGAAGCCCACGCGCGCTCGGCCTCGTGGCGATCGCCACGCTCGCGCTCGTGATCGTCGGGCGCACGCTCGTGCTCGAGGTCGCGCGCGCCCACCAGCTCGACGCGCTCGCGGACGAGCCGCTCGTGCACTCGATCCTCCGCGTCGTCGATCTCGTGCTCGGCGCGTGCCTCGTCGCGCTCGCCGCGATCCGTGCGAGACACGGTGACAGGACCGATCGACGCCTCGGCCTCTGGCTCGCCCTCGGCGCGCTCGCGTGCGTCGGCCTCGCCCCGTTCGTCGCCGCGCGGCACGTGCTGCTCGTCCTGCCGCCGCTCTGGCTCCTGCTCGCGCGGCACGGTCTGCTCGGTGACCGCCAGTCGTGGCCGCGCGACACCTGGACGCGCGAGCCCACGGTGCGCGCGTCCATCGCGCTCGCTGCGCTGATCGGCCTCGCGACCGCCGTCGCGGATCATCGGCTCGCGTCGGTGTATGCGGAGCACGCGCCGCTCCTCGCTGCGAGCGCACGAGAGGAGAGAGGCGCCGCCGCGCGTCTCTACTTCGTCGGTCACTGGGGCTGGCAGGAGCACGCCGAGCACGCGGGCCTCGCGCCCTACGTGCCAGGGCAGACGGAGCTCCGCGCGGGCGACGTCGTGATCGAGCCGCTCGGTGTCCACGCACCGCGCCTCGCGCCGGACGATCGCGCGAGGCTCTCGCTCCACCACGTCGTCGAGGTGCCCGCCGGCGCGCTCGACGCGCTGCGAACGATGATCGATCGCGAGGGCCTGTACGTGAGCTGGCACGGCCTGCCTTGGACGGTGCGCGCAGGCCCGGTCGAGCGCTTCGTCGTGCAGGTCGTCCGGTGACGCAGCGGCCGGTGCTCGGCGTGTACACCTGCGTGCATGATCAGGACTTCGCGATCAGCCCTCGGTGTGAGCCACGTTCACAGGCTCGAGGCTCTTCACGTCGTCGGCCCCGCAGAACCCCCGCTTTCGAGGGGGGTCGCGGGGCCGGACCGTGCCAGGCGCCGATGGCACGCATCCTGTTTACCCGCCCGCCATGTCCGAGCCGAAAATGCGAGCAAGAACGGTCGCATCTGCTAAGGCTCGGCCGCTGACGCTCTCGAACGCAACGGTTCTCGTCGGCGACTGGCTTCTTCCAAGAGCCCACTCATGACCGAGCTTGCTGCCCTGAGCATCGTGATCCCTTCCTACAACGCGCGCGACCTCCTCGCGCGCACCCTCCGCACGCTCGAGGGCGTCGCGCCCGAGGCGGAGGTGATCGTCGTCGATGGGGAGTCGGCCGACGGATCGGCCGACATGGTCGAGGCGGAGTTCCCCTCGGTCGTGCTGCTGCGGCAGAAGAACCACGGCTTCGCACACGCGACCAACCGCGGCATCGAGCGCGCGAGCCGGCCCTTCGTGCTCCTCATGAACTCGGATCTCTTCGTGACGCGCGAGGCGCTCACGTCGATGCACACGCGCCTCGCCGCCGATCCGCGCCTGGGCGCCGTCGCGCCGCGTCTCGTCAACGAAGACGGCTCGCGTCAGTCGGTCTTCGGCGCGTTCTACTGGCCGAACTGGGTCGAGGTGAAGAAGGCCAGCCGCGTGTGGCTGCTCGCCGGCGCCTGCATCATGACCCGCCGTGACGTGATCGAGCGCGTCGGCGCGCTCGACGAGTCGTTCTTCCTCTACAACGAGGAGTACGACTGGTGCGCCCGCTGCCACGACGCGGGCTACCACCTCGAGATCGTGCCCGAGCCCGTCGTGCACGTGGGTGGAGGCTCCACGGCGCGCAACCCGAACCTCACGCTCGAGGCGCAGCGCGGCTTCCTCTACGTGGCGAGCAAGCACGCGCCGACGTTCGTGGTCGAGGCGCTCCGCCGCGCGATGCTGGTCGAGGGCTACTGCTACGCGCGCATCGATCCGCGGCCCGAGCACCGGAGCATGTGGGCCAAGCTCGAGTCGATCACGCGACGCGAGGCCTACCTCGAGAGCCCGTTCCCCGTGTCCGGCCGCGGGGACACCGTGGCCAAGCCCAACGGTCTGTCGCTCGCCGCGCTCGCGATCTCGGCACCGCTCTCTGCCTCGGCCGAGATCGCCATCGCTCCGGCCGTCGACGAGAGCGGTGCGCGCCCGCTGCCTGGCGTGGCCGCGTCCGGCGAGGCCCGCGCGGCCCGGCCTTCGAATGTCCTTCCGCTCCGCCGCGATCCCGCGCGCCGCAAGCAGCGTCCGCGTCGCGTCGCGATCTGAGCTTGGCGGGTCGAGGGACCACGACATCAGCGAGGGTGACTCGGACCGGAGTGGACCGTACCCTTGCTCCATGCGCAGAAGGCCCTGGGCGAACCTCGCTGTCCCGACGCTCCTCACGTGCCTCTTCCTCGGGTTCGCCGCCGGCGCCTCGGCGCAGGAGCTGAGCGAGCGCGCGACCGATCGCTGCGTGCGGTCCGCCGTCCGCGTGCAGGTGGACATCGCAGGGCCGAGCGGCCGGACCGGCTCCTCCACCGGGTCGGGCTCGATCATCGATCCGCGCGGCTACGTGCTCACGAACTTCCACGTCGTCGGCCAGACGCGCTGGAGCGCGATGGGCCTTCCGGGCGCGTTCCTCGGCGATGGTCAGCACGTGCAGATCGCGATGGTCGAGGACGCGCGTCACGCCGCGCAGCCGCGCTGGATCGCGCGCGTCGTGCGCGCCGACGTGCGCCTCGATCTCGCGCTCCTGCGCATCGTCTCTCAGGCCGACGGCTCGCCGATCCCGGCCGGCACCACCTTCCCCACGATCGAGATCGCGACGACCGAGGGCATGCAGCCGGGCGCGCCGCTCTGGGCCTTCGGCTATCCGCTCGGCGTTCGCACGATCAACGTCACCGGCGGCCACACGACGGGCTTCCAGATGAACGCACGCGGCGAGGTCGCGTGGATCCGCACCGACGCGGAGTTCAACCCGGGCAACTCGGGCGGCATGCTCGTCGATCGACGCGGCCGACTCGTCGCGGTGCCGACCGCCGTCGTGAGCGGCGACGACACGCTCGAGCCGATCGAGCTCGCGCGCCCTGCGGAGCGCATCCCGCAGGCGTGGCTCGACGCGCTCGGTCGCGGTCACCTCGACGACGTGCAGGTCGCGGGCATCTCCGCGATCACCGCCGGCACCGAGGCCACGGCCTCGGCGGTGGGTGACTCGGGTGGGCTCGACGACGAGCCCGAGATCCAGTTCTTCACGCTGCCCGCGTCGCGTCCCGCCGTCGTGCGCACCAGCCCGGCCCTGCCCGTCGCGCTCGTGAGCGAGCGAGGCATCGTGCGCGAGGCGCGTGGCGAGCTCGCCATCGCGGCCTCCGATCCTCCGAACGCGATGCTCGCGGTGCT
>JBILLJ010000097.1:0-34991 GCA_044376125.1 Sandaracinaceae bacterium | reverse complement strand
AGGCGCCCCTGCTCGATGTCGAGGAGCACGCCGCGCGCGAGGCACTGGTGCCAGTGGCCGTTGTCGCGCGGCTCCGAGATCGAGGTGGACTCGCCCGGCTCGATCGTGCGGTCGTGCGTCTCGCGGAGCACGAAGCCCGCGCCCTGCATGGAGTGAGCTCGCGTGGCGTGATCTCGCGTGACGTGAGCCCGCGTCGAGCGCGCTGCGTCGCGGGCCTGCTCACGCACGCGGTCCCAGTGCCGCACCTGGAAGCGTCCCTCGAGCACGAGGTGCGTGGTGACCGAGTTGAAGTGCACGTGCGGCGGATCGGTGCGGCCGGCCTCGAAGAAGAACACGCGCATCGCCGCGCCCTCGTCGGCTCCGAGCTCGTCGGGGAAGGGGAGGGCGAGCGTCGCGCAGCCTCGCGCGACCGGGCGCGCACGCGCCCGCAGGCGCGGGAGATCGAGCGCGCGCGCGATCGCCTCCACCGACACGCGTCCGAGCACATCGGGCATCGCGTCCTGCCACGCCGTCGGCGAGAGCGTGCCCTCACGCACCGCGCGGCCGTGGGCGAAGGCGTCGCGCAACATCGCCGCGACCGCGGGGTCCATCGCGTCCGTCTGGGCGTGCGCACGGGAGGCTCGCTGGCTGGCGACGAGAAGCGTCGTGCCCGCCCCGGCGAGGAGCGCACCGGCCGCGGACGCGCGCATCCATCGACGTCGTGAGATCATCGCGGTGCAACGGCCCACCCGGAGCGCGCCATTCCTCGCGGGAATCTCACCGCCCGGCGCCGCCGTTACGACGCGCCCGTGCGTGTGTCCGCGCTTCGCATCGCCTGCCTGCTCGTCTGGTGCCTCGCCGCCGAGGCGCGCGCCGACGATCGCGATCTCGCCGCGGCGCTCGACGCGCGAGGCGTGGGGGACGAGGCCTTCGCTGCGCGTACGCTCTTCTCGTGGACCACCGAGGTGCAGGCGAGCGAGCTCGCCCGCACGCGGCGCCTGCTCGTGCGCGGGGCGAGCGACGGAGTGAGCCGGAGCCCCTACCAGCGCGCGCTCGACGACCTCGCCCGAGATCCGCGCGCGACGGAGAGCGACGCGGCCCTGGCACGTCTCCTCACGTCGAGCCCGGAGCTCGGCGCGCGCCGCTACGCGTGGGTCACGCCCTACGGCACCGCGATCCCGCGCGGCCAGCGCAGCTATGGCCCCGTGCTCGTCGCGATGGCGATCGCCGACGACGCGCTCTTCGCGCGCTTCTCGCCCGCCGAGCGGCCGGCCTTTCGCGTGATCGATGCGCGCGGCGCGCGTGTCGATCCCTCGCTCGTGCTCGCGTCCCCTTCGCGCCTGGCGAGCGTGCTCCACGTGCGCGCCGACGATCCGCGCGGACCCTATCGGGAGATCGTCGTGCACGGCGGGGTGCGTTGCTGGTCGATCGGCAGCGCGTCGATCCGGGCGCGCCTCGAGGAGGACCGCGTCCTCGTCGCTCGGCTCCGCCGTGTCGCGAGACCGCGCCGCGCGCTCCCACTCGCGCCCTTCTGGGGAGCGAGCGCACCTTTCGAGACCGAGACTCGTCGCTGGAGCGCGCGCTGGGCGCGCTCGATGCCATTCGATACGGCGCGCCATCGCCTCGACGCCGGCGTGCTGACCGAGCTCGAGCGCGTGCTCGCCGCGCGCCTCACACAGCGCGCGAGCCCGGTCGAGGAATGCTCGAGCGCGCGCTGAGCGTCTGTGCGCGATGCCGACGCTGATCCCTCGCGCCGAGGCCCTCGCACGCATCCGTGCCGAAGGCGGCGAGCCTTCCTGCCTGATGTGCGCGATCGCGCGAGGGGAGGTGGGTGAGCTCCACGCCGTCCACGAGGACGACGACGTGCTGGTGTTCCTGCCGCGCTACGTGCGCTGCTGGGGCCACGTCTGCATCATGCCCAAGGCGCACGTCACCTCGTACGGCAGCGCACCGATCGGGCTCTGGTCCCAGGTCTCGATCGCGGGTCACCGCGTCGCGCGCATGGTCGAGTCGCTCGCGCGCCCACGTCGTTGCTACCTCGCGAGCACGGGCTCGAGCGCGGGAGAGCTGACGCAGAGCTCGATGCACCTCCACCTCCACGTCATCCCCGTGCACGATCCCGAAGACCGCCCGGCGTCCGTGTTCTCGTGGCAGGAGGGCGTCTACGTGGCCGAGCGCGACGAGTGGATCGCGCTCCGGGACCGCTACCGCGAGGCCTGGGCGGGGCCCTGACGCCGGCGCGCGTCAGCGCACGATCCAGTGCACCGCGTCGTGCTCGCGCAGCTCCACCGGCACACCGAGCGCGAGGCGGGCGCGGGCGCGGCGCCGCGCGGATCGCCGCAGCCGACGGCGAGCGCGAAGAGGGCGAGCACCAGCCAGCGCACCCCACCACGTTACCGCGGCCCAGCGACCGACGGAACGCGTGTGCCCGCGTCGTCACCGACACGGGCACACATGATCTCCACGTCCAGCAGACCGCCCGGAGACGAGCCCCCGAGCGCGCGCCGAACGGCGCGCAGTGTCAGAACTGCGACCAGAGGTACTGGTTCGTGATCTCGTGGTGGAACTGGATCTCGCTCGTCTTGACGCGGCTCCCGAGCGCCTTCGGGCAACGATCCGCCGACGCCGTCTTGAGCTCGGCGAACTTCGTGTGGACCGTCTCGCCGTACAGCTCCTTCGAGAACGCGCTGCTCTTGAAGAGGCGGATGGCGTCGTAGACGTTGTCCGGCAGGAAGCGCGTGCGCGCCTTCTTGCTCTCGTCCTCCGACTCCTTCGGACCCTCGAGGCCGGTGCGGAGGATCGTGTAGACGCTCATGTAGGGGTTCGAGTCCGGGGCGACCGAGCGAACCTCGATGCGCGCGCTCTTCTCGTTGCCGAGCGGGATGCGGACCATCGAGCCGCGGTCGATCGCGGAGGCCTTGATCTGGTTGGGCGCCTCGTAGTGCGGGTCGAGGCGGCGGTACGCGTTCACGCTGGAGTTGAGCGCGAGGCAGATGTCCGGGGCAGCGGCGAGGATGCGGCCGATGAACTCCCAGCCGGCCTTGCTCAGGCCGTCCTTGCCCTTCTTGTCGTGGAAGAGGTTCACGCCCTTCTTCGAGAGCGACATGTTCGTGTGCATGCCGTTGCCGTTCACGCCCGTGACCGGCTTGGGCAGGAACGACGCGGTCATGCCCATCTGCGAGGCGACCTGACGCGCGAGCAGCTTGTACAGCTGCACCTGGTCGGCGCCGATCACCGCGTCGGCGTACTTGAAGTTCATCTCGAACTGCGAGGGCGCGACCTCGGGGTGATCCTTCTCGTTCTCGAAGCCCATCGCGCGCTGGCACTCGGCCGCGTGGTCGATGAACGAGCGCAGCGCGTCGCCCGGGAGCGAGTGGTAGTAGCCGCCGGTCGAGATGAACTCGAACGCGCCGGTCTCGTGGTAGTGGCGCTCGGCGTCCTTGCCCTTGAAGAGGAAGCCCTCGATCTCGTGCGCCACGTGGCAGACCGTCTGGTCCTTGGCGTAGAGCTTCTCGGTGTAGGCCTTGAGGCGGCCGCGGAGGTCGCCCACGTACGGCGAGCCGTCGCGCTCGAGCACCTCGCCGAACACGAGCACCTTGCCCGGGCCGAACACGTCCGAGGGCAGCCAGTAGAACGCCGGCCAGTCGATGCCGAGGCGGAGGTCGGACTCCTGCTGCGCCGAGAAGCCGCGGATCGAGCTGCCATCGAACGTGAGGTTGTCCGCGCTGCCGAGGAGGAACTTCTTGTCGTAGTCGAGCATGTGCAGCCGACCCTCGAGGTCGGTGAAGCACACGGTGATCGCCTTGATGCGCTTCTCGTCGGTCAGGTACTTCATCCGCTGCTCGCGGACCTTGTCGGCCTTCACGCGCGAGATGCGCTGTTCCTTCGCCTCCAGGTTGAGCTGCTCGAGCTCGTCGTACGGGATCTCGAGGAACGAGCGAAGAGCCGTCGAGGTGGGTTCTGCGGATGCCTTGGTCGCCACGGGAGCCTCCGGGAAGAGAACGAGTGGCGCCCTTCTGAACCCTTATTTTCGCGATGGCAAGCGTAAAAATCGCGTCGTGAAGCCTTCGCGTGCGTTTGCGAAGCACAACCGGCTCGTTCGCGAGGGGCTTCCGCGTCGCGCGCGATCTCGGGGTGGCGCCGCACCGAACGGGCGGCGGCGGCGAGGGCGTGAGCCTGCGATACTCCGAGACGTGACCTGGCAGTGGATCGCCGTCGCAGTGATCGAGGTGCTCGCCGTGGGCTACCTCGTCTACCGCTTCGTCGGACCGCGTCGACGCCCGGCCGTGCTCCAGAAGCCCGACGTGAAGGCCAGCGCCCTCGTGCGCAAGAAGCCCGAGCGCTGACGGGCGCCGAGCGTGACGGCGACAGCGGGGCGGCCTTGCCGCGACGAGCGCTCGGCCCGAGCCTCCTCCGCTCATGGCTCTCCTCGCTCCGGTCCCTGCGATCCGCATCGACGCCGCCGTGCCCACGCCCGCGCGGCGGCCGGGGCGCTACGTCCTCTACTGGATGACCGCGGCGCGGAGGCTCACGCACAACCACGCCCTTCAGCGCGCGCTCGCGTGGTGCGAGGAGCTCGGCAAGCCGCTCGTGGTGCTCGAGGGGCTGCGCGTCGACTACCCGTACGCCTGTGACCGCTTCCACCGCTTCGTGATCGAAGGGATGGCCGACCACGCGCAGACGCTGCGCGAGGCGGGGGTCGCGTACCTCCCGTTCGTCGAGCGCGAGCGCGGCGGGGGCAAGGCGCTGCTCGAGACGCTCGCGCGCGACGCGTGTCTGGTCGTGGGCGACGACTTCCCGGCGTTCTTCCTCCCGCACATGCGCGCACGCGCGGCCGAGCGCCTCGCAGCGATCGGCGTGCGCTTCGAGGTGGTCGACTCGTGTGGCCTCCTGCCGCTGCGCGCGAGCCCCGGCCCCTTCGGCTTCGCCCATCAGTTTCGTCGCTTCCTCCAGAAGAACCTGCCGTCCCACTTCGACGGCGCGCCCATGCCGCAGCCGCTCCTCGCGGGCGTCGGCCGGAGCGAGGGCCAGCTGCTCGACGCGTCGCTCCGCGCTCGCTTCGGCTTCGCCACGGACGACGAGCTCGCGCGCCCCGACGCGCTCGTCGCCAGCCTGCCCGTCGATCATTCGATCGGGGCGATCGACGAGCACGGCGGCGACCGCGAGGGGCACGCGCGCCTCTCGCGCTTCGTGAAGAAGAAGCTCGCGCGCTACCACGAGGATCGCAGCCACCCCGACGACGACGTCGCGAGCGGGCTCTCGAGCTGGCTTCACTTCGGGCACGTCGGTGCACACCAGGTGCTCGCGGAGATCGCGCGCGCCACGGACTGGACGCCGTCGAAGGTCGCCGGGAAGGCGCACGGCAGCCGCGAGGCGTGGTGGAACGCGAGCCCCGCGGCCGACGGCTTCCTCGACGAGCTCGTGACGTGGCGCGAGCTCGGCTTCGCGCGCTGTCACCACACGGACGACTTCACGCGCTGGGAGGGCATCCCCGCGTGGGCGCGCGAGACGCTCGCGGAGCACCGCCACGATCCGCGGCCAGCGCTCTACAGCGTCGAGCAGCTCGATCGCGGAGAGACGGACAACGAGGTGTGGAACGCCGCGCAGCGCGAGCTCCGCGAGACGGGCCGCATCCAGAACTACCTCCGGATGGTCTGGGGCAAGACGACGCTCAGCTGGTTCGCCGAGCCGCGCGACGCCTTCGAGGCGCTCGTCCACCTGAACGACAAGTACGCGATCGACGGCCGCGACCCGAACACGTACACGAACATCGGCTGGGTCTTCGGCGCCTACGATCGCGCCTGGGGCCCCGAGCGGCCGATCTTCGGCAAGGTCCGCTACATGACGAGCAGCAACACCGTGAAGAAGCTCCGCATGAAGGACTGGCTCTCGAAGTGGAGCGACGGCAAGGGCCGCACGCTCTCGATGTACGACGACTGACCCGCAGCGCCACGAGGGGACGTCGAACTCGACATCGCGTTCACCATCGCCATCGCCCTCCTGGCTTCAATCACAGATCTTCGAGAGGACGTGCCGCGCCAACGCGTCGGTGGATCCGACCTCGGGACACACCTCAGAGCGCGCCACGAGCTGCATGTCGGGATAGAGTTCGTCTGCGAGTTGAATCATTCGATCGTGCGGGACCGCGTCGGCGCACAATCTTCCTCCCCGGAGTTCGGCGAGTCTCGCCCGCGGCTCGATGAGCGGATCGAACGACGGGTGGACCCCGAGCGAAGCGTAGACCACGGGGCGAGAGCCGACGATCTGCCGAAGCGCGCTCGCAAAACGAGACACGGGCCGCAGGTTGCTCTCGCAGCACGCGCCCGCCGGATGATCGCAGTCGCGACCGGCCGCCTCATCGACCCGACCGGAGCAGTCGTCGCGGTAGTCTGCGGCCGACATCAACACCACCAAGACATCGTCCACCGCCCGGTAGACGGCGTTGACTCCACCACCCTGGGGAGAACGGGGAGCGAGATCGAATGGCGGTGGGTCTGACGCGAGCGCAACCACGGCGGCCTCCAGTGGCTCTGCCACGCAGAGACGTCCGTTGTCCGGAAGCTCTCGCATCCTGCAGAGCGTTTCCTCTCGCCATGATTGGCCCTGCCGAATCTGCTGCGCGCAGCCGCCGAGTCCGCAGGTGCTCTCGATGAACTCTCCCCGTGACGGCTGATCGCACGGCAAGCTCGTAAAACGCAGGTCCTCCATCTCGTTCGGGACGATGAGCAGACGCGCCTCCTCCAGGGGTGTCGCATCCGGAGTCCCGTCGCCGTCCACATCGCCGCTCATGACCCGCTCGAGAAGACCGAGCACCCCGTCGGTCAGTGCCGTGCGAGGGAGGAGGGTCCCATCCACATTGGCCACCACCACGAACGTGGCCGAACGAGGCGCCGAGCAGCCAGGGCTCCATCCGTCAATCCCGGCCCCGCCATCGGTCTGCACGGTCGTCTGCGCGCACCCGAGCACGGACCCGGCGAGTACGGCGGCCGCAAAGACCGATTGAGAGCATGCGGGGGTATTCATCTGTTGCCGGATTCGAAGTCGAGGTACGGCTTCGCGTTCTCGGCCAGGTCGCGCGGCCCCTCGGCGCAGCCGAGGCAGCCTGCCTCCGCGAAGATCGCGTGCGCAGCGACCTCCGCGGACACCAGGCGCTCGTGATACTGCTCGATCGCGGCGACCAGGACGGCGGTGGTCGTCTGCCCAGTCCGGCGACGGATCTCGTCGAGCTTGAGCGCGACAGGGGCCTCGAGGCGAGCATTGACCCGAGACATGGTCATACGAGCGTATGGCGTCCGCTCCGTGCGGCCAACCGCCTTGCACGGTGGAGTTCGCAGCTCGCCGCGTCCACCCAGCGGTTCAGGGACCTGCGAGGGCGCCGGGTGGAATGAACGGGCTTGGGTCGCGTTTTCGCTCCGTGGCGCGATGGCAAAGCGTGCTCGCGCTCGCCGCGTGGGGGCTGACCCTCGCGCTCGTCGTCCGCGCGGCGCGGCATGAGGGGCTGTGGGCGTCTGCGCTCGCTCTGGTCGTCGTCGCGCTCATGATGCTGCGAGCGCTCCGCGAGCACGCTGCTACGTGGCGAGGTCGGATGCTCGCGCTCGGCGTCGAGGTCGTCGACGCGGGCGGCGACGCAGACCCTCTCGTCGCCGGCTATCGCGTGCCGGCGATCCGGGCGTCTCGCCACGTGATCCGCGTGCGCATGGAGGCACCCAGCGCGGCCCTCACCGTGGCCGCGGCGGCCCTGCCACTCTCGTTCGCCGCCGCGACGCGCGAGGCCGCGGCGCTCGCGCCCGGAGCCATGCTCGTGGGAGTGACGTTGGCCGCGGTGGCGGCGCGACGCGTGCCGATCGAGATCATCGTCGACCTCAGCCGTCGCTTGATTCGTGCTCCCGGCGGGACGGTGTCGGTCCCGATGGGCGCGCGCTGGACGATCCTCGAGCGACGCGGCCGATCGACGCGGTGGTCGGTCGTGCGATCGCCTGACACGGAGATCGTTCGTCTCGATTCGCGGGAACAGGCGGAGACGATCGAAGCCGTGCTCACGGCCCTCTTCGACGCGCGCGAATGACCGCTCCATGTTCGTCGGCGCGCGGCGCGGGCAGGCGACGCTCTCGACGATCGACGAGACAGCGCGCGACGTCGACGCGAGCGGCGCCGTCAGCTCGGATCGGGCAGGAGGTTCCGGAACGGCTTGCGGTTCTTCCAGCGGTACGCTCCGAAGTCGCGCTGGTCCGTCGAGAGGATGCGCCCCTCTTCGAGATCCTCTGCGGCGATGACGAGCGACGCGTCCGCGAGGTCCATCGGGAGCGAGCGGTACTTCTTCATCAGCGCCTCGATTCGCGGCAAGTGCCGGTCTTCCATCGGGAGCACGCGCGCCGCGCCCTTGCGGATCCCGGCGAGGAAGCGCTCCTGCGCGTCCGCTCCGAGCCGTCCGAGGAGCAGATGGCAGGTCTCGGTGAGCACGGGCCAGGTCGTGACGAGAGGAGCATGCAAGTCGCGGAGGGCCCCCGCCGCGACGCGATGAAACCGGTCCCGAGGGTTGGCGAGGGCCACGAAGAACCCAGTGTCGGCGAGGATCATCGGCGCTTCTCGCGCTTGGCCCGCCGCGCCCCCCCCTTCGCCGCGTAGGGCGGCTCGGCTTCGCGCGCCTCGCCCGCGCGGGCCTTGCCGGACTCGAAGTCGAGGTACTGCTTCGCGTTCTCGGCCAGATCGCGCGGCCCATCGGCGCACCCGAGGAAGCCTGCCTCCGCGAAGATCGCGTGTGCACCGACCTCCGAGGACACCAGGCGCTCGTGGTACTGCTCGATCGCGGCGACGAGGACGGCGGTGGTCGACTGCCCAGTCCGGCGACGGATCTCGTCGAGCTTGAGCGCGACAGAGGTTTCGAGGCGAGCGTTGACCCGAGACATCGTCATACGAGCGTATGACATGGATGCCGCGAGAGCCAGTACGTCGCGTTCGATGCGACTCGTGCTGGTGTAGGCGGGGCTCGACGGACGATGAAGGTGCGGCGTCGCGCTCGTCGCGCCGAGGAAGGAGAAGTCTTGGCGGGGACGTGTCGCTTCGTCGTGAGGCTGCACGCGAGCCGTGGATGCCGAGGGCGCGTTCTCTCGTCCCTGCGCGAGATCGTGGCTCCCCCACGGAGGTAGGGCGGGGGCTCGTCCCCCGCCCCGGTACCTGCGTCGCGAGGTCGAGTCGAACGATTCCATCTCGGCACGAAGGCGCGAGCCTGCGAACCGCGGTGTTCGAGGTTGCGCGCACCGAGTAGGCTCGCGCTCCGTGATCGTGCGTCGCTACTGCTCGTTGATCGCGCGCGACGCGCGCGAGCCGCTCGCGGGCACGGCGAGCCACGGGCGTGGCTGCATCGTGTTCGCGTATCCCAAGCGCCTGTGGCATCGGAACGCGCTCGCGTCCGAGGGCCTGCCCAAGGCGCTCACGAACGCGTTCGCACACGCGCAGGAGCAGCTCGACGTGGTCACGCGCTTCGTCTCGCCCGATCGCGCGATGGGCGGCGGGGCGCCACGCGGCGGGGTCCGCGGAGCGGAACCCTGGAGCGGGAGCGAGGAGGAGTCTTCGACGAGCGAGCGACGCCGGGGACCGGGGGCGGCGAGCCCCCGAGCCGCGCCGGAGGCGCGAACGACGGAGGCAGAGTCGACCGAGATCACGTTCTACCCGGCGGGCATGCGCTTCGAGGACGTGCCGCTCGAGGCCGCCGCCGACGTCGTGATGGGCTACGTGCGTGGCACGCTCACGAGCCCCCGGATCGCGCCGCGCCCGATGCTGCTCGTGTGCACGCACGGCCAGCGCGATCGCTGCTGCGCGCGCTTCGGGCTCGCGCTCACGCGCGCTCTCGAGGCCTGTGATGCGCGCGAGCGCGTCGAGGTGCGCGAGGCGAGCCACCTCGGCGGCGACCGCTTCGCGCCCACCGTGCTGGTGCTCCCCTCGGGCCACATGTACGGGCACCTCACGCCCGACGACGCGCCCGCGCTCCTCCGCGCAGCGCTCGGCGGCCCACCGCTCCTTCCACGCTTCCGCGGGTCGTTCTGGCGGGAGCCGCTCGAGCAGCTCGCCGACGTCGCCGCCTTCGGCCTCTCCCGCGAGGGCGAGCCACCGCCCACGCTCTCGACGATCGAGGTCGCCGACCTCGACGACACGCACAGCGAGCTCTCGTTCCGCGCCCACTGGCCCGATCGTTCGCAAGCGCTCCGCGTGCGCTGCCTGCACGAGCACCGCCGCGTCCACGGCGACTGCCGCGCGCTCGACACCGGCCGCACCGGCGGCGTGGACACGTGGCGCATCGTCGAGGTGCGGGTCCCCGACTGATGGGCGTGGCGCTCGTCGCGCGATCGGGTCAGCCTGCGCCTCGTCCGGCAGGCGGGGCGCGCCGACAGAGCGCTAGCTCGTCGTCGGAGACACGAGGCTCGATGCCCTGGATCGCGTCGAGCACCGAGCGCATGAGGCTCGGCGCCGACCAGTGGAAGTTCGTGAGCACCGCCGCGCCGGCGCGGCGAGAAGGGATCGCTGCGACCGCGCACCGGAACCCTGGATCCCAGCCGCCGTGCTCGAGGACCGTCTCACCGCGCAGGTCGCGGATGCGCACGCCGAGGCCGCTCCATGCGCCGTCGTCGCGCCCGGTCGTCGCGATCTTGCGCGCAAGCACGCTCACGTCTCCCAGGGGCGAGCGGGCAGGGTCGGCGAGCACACTGACGAGCGCCGCGAGATCGCGTGCGCTGGAAGCGAGCGTGCCGCAGGGCGCGTGGGATCGCGACCCGTTCGAGCCACGGTAGGGCACGACCCCACCACGCCCGTCGCCGACGTGACCGGCGGCAAGCGAGGGGCCGGGCGCGTGGGGGTAGTAGTTCGACGCAGTCATGGCCAGCGGTGCAAGGACGCGGTCGAACGCTGCGCGCTCGAAGCTCGTTCCGGCCGCGCGTGCGAGCGCGAGCCCCGCCACGTCGTACCCCGCATTCGAGTAGCGGTAACGAGCGCCAGGAAGGTCGAGGAGCGAGCGCCGCGCGAACGCCGCCACCGAGCGGGCGAGCGCGCCCTCGTCGCACGCCTCGTCATCGGCCCACGTGATCGGGTCCATGTCGTCGAGGCCCGCCGTGTGCGAGAGGAGGTGGCTCAGCGTGATTCCCTTCGCCCGTGCGTCGCCCCACGCGAGGTCGGCGATGAGGTCGCTCGGGCTCGCCGTGAGCGAGATGGAGCCGCGCGCGGCCTCTTCGACGTGGACTGCCAGCGCGGTCACCACTTTGCTCACCGAGGCGAGCGGGAACCGCGTGTCGAGCTCCACGGGGTGAGGGGCCTCCACATCGACGATCCCCCAGCAGTGGTCGAACGCGACCTCCCCTTCCTCCACCACGACGACCGCGACGCCCGGGATCCGTTGGGCCTCCGCGATCGAACGGAGCGCGGTCCGGAGCGGTTCGTATGGGCCTCTCACCATGCGAGCCTACTGCCGCTGGTCCGCGCTTGCGATCTGGTGGGGAACTCGCCGCGCCGAGGCGCCGCGCGCTTCGTGTTACCCTGATTCTCGATGCGATCGATCCTCTGCGTGACCCTCTTCCTCGCACTCTGTGGCACCTCGGCGTGTGGTCCCGGTGTGGACCGCGAGGGCTCGCTCACGCGGCTGCGGGCGGCCATCGATGCCGAGGTGACGGACGCGGTCGTGCTCGAGGATCACAACCAGCTCGCCGAGGACGTCAGCAACGGCGGCGTGCTCGAGGGCATGTTCCAGCACGAGCTGAGCGAGCGCCTGGGGCGCGGCCAGAACTGCGGCGCGAACGAGCTCTGCGCGCGCCACGACTTCCGCGCGACCGACTGGATCTACGAGGTCGGCCACGCGCCCGGCGACCCCGAGCTGCCCGCAGGCCCCACGCTGATCGTCGGCTTCGACTCGACTGGCCGCGTGGACCGCACCTTCTACATGACCCGCCGCACGCCCGTCGCCCCGCGCTGACCGCGAACGGAACGACGTCCGTCGACCACGGCAAGGACCGTCGCGCTGCGGAGGAGTCCCACGAGCTCGAGGTGCTCGATGCCTCGCAGCTCCGAAGGGAGTGCGAGCACGCGCGCGGAGGCCCTTGCAGAGCTCTGCGGTCTTCCTCGACGATGCGCGCGATGCCCACGCAGTCGCACGGAGGAACGACGCCATGATGGTCCCCAAGCACGGGAGCTGGCTGCAGCTCATCCTGCGCTACCGCGGCACCGAGCTGCCTCGCACCAAGTACCGCATCGCGGGGGTGTTCGCGCTCGCCTGCGTGGTCACGTACGCCGAGCTCACGCTCGAGGACGAGCAGTTCCACTCGGATCTGCACCCGCTGCCCTTCACGCTCATCGGCTTCGCCCTCTCGATCTTCCTCGGCTTCCGCAACAACACCGCGTACGACCGCTGGTGGGAGGGCCGCAAGCTCTGGGGCGCGCTCATCAACACCACGCGCTCGCTCGCGCGACAGGTGCTCACGCTGATCAGCGAGGTCCCCGAGGGGCGCACGCTCTCGAGCGCGGAGAAGAAGGAGATCCACACGCTCCAGATCGAGCTCGTGCACCGGGTCATCGCGTTCACCCACGCGCTGCGACTGAGCCTGCGCGACGTCGACGATCTCGTGGATCTGAAGGGCCTCCTGTCCGACGAGGAGATCGAGTCGCTCAAGACCGAGACGAACCGCCCGTCGGCCATCAGCAAGGGCACGGCCGATCGCATCCAGCAGGCGTGGGCACGAGGCTGGGTCCACCCGCTGCATGTCGGCGTGATGGAGCAGTCGCTCGTCTCACTCACGGACATCCAGGGCGCCTGCGAGCGCATCAAGAACACGCCCATCCCGCTCACCTACACGACGCTCATCCACCGCATCGTCGCGGTGTACTGCTACGGCTTGCCGTTCGGCGTGGTGAGCGAGGTCGGCTTCCTCACGCCCATCGTCGTCCTCGTCGTGGCGTACGCGTTCTTCGGCCTCGACACGATCGGCGACGAGATCGAGCAGCCCTTCGGCACCGACGACAACGACCTTCCGCTCGATCAGATGAGCCGCCTCATCGAGGTGAACCTCCGCCAGCGCCTCGGCGAGAAGGACCTGCCGCCGCCCCTCAAGCCCGTCGACGAGTACCTGAGCTGACCGGCGTTGCCACGATCGTGGCACTCACCTGGTCTCGGAACATGTCGCAGAAGGGACGCCTCTCCGTGTCGGTCGACACAGACCTGATCGAGGCTGCGGCACGTGGCGTCGCAGCCGGGCGTGCGAAGAACGTGAGCGTGTGAGCGATGGTCGGCGAAATGCCGCCAGGAGTCCGTGCGTTCCAGGCTCGACCCAAGCTTTCGTGAAGAAGCGTGGGTCCGAGGGACATTCGGCCGTCCCCAGCGCATGATGTCGGTAGGTCAGCAGGTCTCGGAGGTCCCATGAAGGATCGCGGCTCTCTCGGTCGGATCGCCCTGTTCTCGGGCGTGATCCTCTCGCTCTCGGGGGCCGCAGCCTGGGCGCGGCGTGCGCCGGAGGCCTCGCCGATCGACCAGGCGGACCTGTCGCTCGATCCGGCGACGGGCTCGGTGCTGCTCGATCTCGACGACGCCGCGTCGGACGACGAGTGGGCGCGTGCGCGCGACGCGATCGCCCGGGGCGTGGCCCCGTACGACTTCGTCGTCGACGACTCTCCGCGCGACGAGCTCGGCGCGATGCTCTCCGACGAGGCCGAGCTGTACCGCCTCGACGTGCCTGCCTCGGAGGTCGACGACGTGCTCCACGAGCTCGCCGCCGACGCCGACGTGGAGGTCGCCGAGGTCGAGCGCAGCTGGTCCTTGCCGGAGGGAGAGGCGTTCTCCGCGAGCGAGCTCGAGGGCGCTCTGTCCGAGGCGACGAGCGACGATCCCTCCGCGGCGGACCGCGAGGGCTTCGCGCCGAACGACCCGTACTACCGCCATCAGTGGCACCTCGATCTCATCGGCATGCCGCGGGCATGGCAGCGCGCGTGTGGCGATGGCGTCGTGGTCGCGGTCGTCGACACCGGCGTCGCGTACGAGGAGCACGACCGCTTCCTCCAGGCCCCCGACCTCGCGGGCACGCGCTTCGCGCCCGGCTACGACTTCGTCGACGGCGACGCCACGCCGGACGACGAGCACGGTCACGGCACGCACGTCGCGGGCACCATCGCGCAGGCCACGAACAACGGCCTCGGTGTGGCGGGCGTGGCGCCTGGCGCGACGATCATGCCGATCCGCGTGCTCGACCGGAACGGCTCGGGCAGCTGGGGCAGCATCGCGGCGGCCATCCGCTTCGCGGCGGACCACGGCGCCCACGTCATCAACATGTCGCTCGGTGGCGGCTCGCGGTCGCGCACGATCGAGCGCGCGATCAACCACGCGCACGCGCGCGGCGTCGTCGTCGTCGCGGCCGCGGGCAACACGGGCCACGGCCCGGTCGAGTACCCGGCGCGCCACGATCACGTGATCGCGGTGAGCTCCGTCCGCTACGACCGCGAGATCGCACCGTACAGCTCGCGCGGCGACGGCCTCGACATCGCGGCGCCTGGCGGCGATCTCCGCGTCGATCAGAACGGCGACGGTCTGCCCGACGGCGTCCTCCAGAACACGATCGTGGGCCGCGATCCGCGGCGCTTCGACTACCTCGCGTGGCAGGGCACCTCGATGGCCGCCCCGCACGTCGCGGGCGTCGCGGCCCTCGTGCGCTCCACCGGCGTGACCGATCCGGATGCGATCGAGCGCACGCTGCTCTCGAGCGCGCAGGGCCTCGGGGATCGTTCTCTCTACGGCGCGGGCCTCGTGCGCGCGGACGCGGCGATCAGCCGTCAGCTCGACGATCGCGGCATGGCGCGCGGCGCGTGGGCCCTGGGCCTCGCGGCGATCGCGTTCGTCTCGCTCCAGCGCCGCAAGCTCCTCGGACTGCCGCACGCGTGGCTCGCGGCCCTCGTGGGCTTCGTGTTCGCCGGTGGTCTCGCGTTCCTGCCCGTCGGCTCGCTGCTCGGCTCGCTCGGCATGCCGGTCGTCGCCGAGACCCTGGCGGAGGGCCTCTCGGGCCTCGGCGCGCTCGGCACCTTCGGCGTGATGCTCCTGGCGGCGGCGCCCGTCGCGCTGACGGTGCTCGCGATGCACAAGCCCTCGGCGCGGCCCTTCCTCGTCGGTCTGGGCTTCGCGTCCGCCGCGACGCTGATGGTCGAGGCGCTCGATCCGAGCGTCGCGATGATCGGGGGCTGGCTCGCGGGGCCCGCGCTGGTGCTCGCCGCGACCGTGCAGGTGGCTCTCGCGCGTCAGGTCTCGCGGAGCGAGAGGTCCGCCTGACGCGCGTCTGACCGCGAGGGATCAGCGAGGAGGGCGTTGCCGCGAGGGACGCCCTCCTTCGTTCGGTGTGCCGCCGTGCCCGAGCTCGCGACCACGAGGCACCACGTGGCTCGCGCCCCGGACGAGCGCAGGCTGCGCGACGTAGACGACGTGCTTGGGGCCACCCGAGCCGACGACGACCTTGCGCGCATCGAAGCCCGAACGCTGCAACAGCTCGACGAAGCTCGGGTCGGGCTCCTCGCCCCACACCGCGTAGACGCCGCCGGGCGTGAGCGCGGCGCGCACCGAGGCGAGCGCCTTGGATCCGTAGAGGTGGGCGTTCACACGCGATCGCCCACGGTTCGGGCCTTCCATGAGATCGACGACGATCGCGTCGTAGCGCCGCGCGGGATCGACGGCGGCCTCACGCACGCGATCCATCACGTCTCCCACGGTGATGCGCACGCGTGGGTCGTTGGCCGCTCGGCCGTTCACTGCGGCGAGCGGTCCGCGACACCAGCGCACGATCGGCTCGTGGAGCTCACCCACCTCGACGTCTGCGCCGCGGCCGAGGAGATCGAGGAGCGCGCGAAGCGTGAACCCGAGACCGAGACCCGCGGTGAGCACGCGTGGCCTCGGACGATCGGCGATGCGCTCGATCGCGAGCTTCGCGAGCGCGTCCTCGCTGCGGTGCAGCATGCTGCTCATGAGCACGCGGCCCGCGATGGTGAGGAGGAAGTCGCGATCCCCACGCTGCCGGAGCGCGAGCTCGCCATCGGGCGTCTGGACCGTCTCGAGCGTCTGCCAGGGCTTCACGCTGCGACGCTATCGCGGCTCGAGGTTCTTGGGGCGCCTCGCGGCGGGGCTCGGCCCGGCCAATCAGCGGCCCGTCCAGACCGGCGCGCGCTTCTGCATGAACGCGGTGAGGCCCTCGCGCGCGTCCTCCGTGCCGAGGATCGCGAAGAGCTGATCGCGCAGCATCGGAAGGGACGTCGCGAGATCTCGATCGGCCTGCGCGTGCCAGGCCGCGAGGCCCATGCGCATCGCGGTCGGGCTCTGCGCGGCGAGCTTGTCCGCGAGGCTCTTCACCGCCGTGTCGAGCTCGGCGTCGGGCACGGCGCGGTTCACGAGCTCGATGCGGGCGGCCTCGTCGGCCGAGATGGGCTCGCCCGTGAGCATCAGCTCCATCAGGCGGCGCTTGCTCACCACGCGGCGCAGGACCGCCATGATCATCATGGGGAAGAGGCCCCGCTTGATCTCGGGCGTGCCGAGCTGCGCGCTTGCGGCGGCGATCGCGAAGTCGCACGCGGCGATGATCCCGAGCGCGCCGCCCATCGCCACGCCGTTGACGCGCGCGATCGTCGGCTTGCCCATCGTCGTGAAGCGCTGGAGCAGGTCGACGTAGTCGCCCTTGGTCTCGAGCGGGGCAGGGCCGCCGTCGCCGCCGGCCATCTGCTTGAGGTCGCCGCCGCCCGAGAACGCGCTGCCCGCGCCGGTGATCACCACCGCGCGCACCGCCGCGTCGTCCTTGCAGTCGTCGAGCGCCCAGAGGAGCTCGTTGACCATCTCGGGGCCGAGCGGGTTCTTCCGCTCGGGGCGATTCAGCGTGATCGTCGCGTTCGGTCCGTCGACCGAGACCGCGATCGCCCGGTACGCGCGGCTCTCCATCACGCCGCTCCAGCCGGCGCGTGCGCCACGCCCTTCTTCGTGTGGCCCACGTCCGCCGCCGCCTGTCGGCCGGCCTGGACCGAGTAGAGGTCGAGGATCTCTCGCGCCTCTTCGACCGTCGCGGGCTCGCGGCCCATGTCGCGCGCCATGCGCGCGGCGACCTCGACCATCGCGCCGTTGTTCGCGGCCATCTGCCCGTTCGGCAGGTAGAGGTGATCCTCGAGGCCCGTCCGGATGTTGCCGCCGAGCACGAGCGCCGAGGCGAGCATGCGCCAGTGGCCGTGCGAGATGCCGATGACCTCCCACTCCGAGCCGGGCGGCATGATCTTCGTCTGGAGCTGGAGCGACTCGATCATGGGCGGGATGCCGCCCAGCACGTTCACGATGAACGAGAACTGGTAGGGCGGCTTGAGCGCGCCCATGTCGAGCAGCGGCGCGATGCCCGCCGTGTGGCCCGAGTCGAAGCACTCGAGCTCGGGCTTGATGCCGACCTCGTTCATCACCTCGAGCAGCTTGAGGATCTTCCCGTAGGGGTTGGGGAAGATCATGTCGAAGACGAACTGCTTCTGCTTCGCTGAGTACTTGGCGTAGTTCATCGTCCCCATGTTCAGCGCGCCGATCTCTGGCTTCACCTCGCGGAGGTAGGCGATCTGCTGAGAGACGTCGTCGAGGATCGTGCCCGTCGAGAAGTTGAGGATGATCGGGCAGAGCTTGCGCGTCTCTTCCTTGATCGCGGCGAAGGTGCTCGTCTCGAACGTCGGAGAGCCGTCGTCGTTGCGCGCGTGGATGTGCACCACCGCCGCGCCCGCGTCGTAGGCGCGCTTGCACTCGAGCGCGATCTCCTTGGGGGTGTACGGGATGCCGGGGCACTGCTTGCGGTTCGCGAGCACGCCCGACACCGCGCACGTGATCACCACCTTGTCTGCGTTCGCCATCTCAGCCTTCCTCTCCTTCGTCGTCGCGACGAGAGCCTTCTCGTGGCGAGCCCACTGACTCTCGTGGCGAGCCCACTGCGTCTCGCTTGTCGATCTCGCTCCGCACGTGCTCGGCCAGCTCGAGCACGATGCGACGCAGCTCCTGCCTGTCCTTCTCGCGCAGCGACGCGAGCGCACCGGTGAGCAGCTCCATCGCGCCGACCTTCACGCTGCGCGCGAGCTCGAGGCCCTTGTCGGTCGCGCGGATGAGCACCACGCGGCGATCGGTCGCGCTGCGATCGCGCACGACCAGGCCGTCGCGCTCCATGCGATCCACGATGCCGGTGATGGTCGAGTTCTTCGCGCTCATGCGCTCGGAGAGCTCGGTCAGCGAGAGGTCACCGGTCGCCTCGAGGATCTTGAGGACCGAGAGCTGCGGGCCCGTGAGGCCGCGCTCGCGCGCCTCGGTCTTGGTGACGCGACGCGACTCCGCATAGAGGTAGAGGATCGTCTCGACGATGCGATCGACCTCGCCCTTGCGACGCTCGGTCGCGCGGGTGCCGTCGTGAACGCTGTGCGAGTCGTGGGCCACGGAGGTGGAGTCCGGGACGAGGACCTTTCTCGTCCGAAAGTTTCGTGTGCTAACTATCTTCGCGAGGCACACCCCGTCAAGCGTGGCCTCGAGGATCCGCGCGGTTGCTGCGGTGGGCTCGTTCCTTTAGGCTGCGCCCCACTCCTTTCGTGGCCGCTCGTCGTCCGTGGCCCGTTCTCGCTCTGGAGGCTGCCTTGGTCCCGATGGCCCGTGGGTTCTTCGTTCGCTGCGCTGCGGTCGTGCTGGTGGGAGCCACGTTGGCGGTCGCGTCGGCCAGCTTCGCCCCGGAACGCGCGGAGGCGCAGGTCAGCTCCGTGCAGTCCCTGCCGAAGGGCACCATCGGGCTGGGCCTCATGGGCGTCGAGCTCGGTCTGATCGTCCCCGCGATGTTCGGCGCGCGTGACTGGTGGCCCTACCTGGTGTTCCCCGTGCTCGGTGGCGCCGGCGGTGCGGTCGGTGGCTACTTCCTCGACATCAACACGCGGAGCCAGCCCGAGATCAGCGTCGCGATGATGGCGATCGGCATGGCCCTCTTGGTGCCCACGATCATCGGCACCCTCGCCCTCACGGCCTACTCGCCTCCCACGGAGTCGCAGCAGGCCGACGAGGACATGGACTACGAAGAGCAAGGCGGCGACAGCGTCGAGGCGGTCCAGGACGAGACCTCGGCGGCGCCCGCGGAAGAGTCACCTCAGTCCCGCCTCGAGCAGCGTGTGCGTGCGCTCTACGCCGGCGGGCCGGGCGTGCTCCGTTTCCACCGCGGCGCGCTCCTGCTCACGGCGCCCATCCTCGCGAGCCTTCCGACGTACACGGCCGAAGAGGTCGAGCGCCTGCACGTCCAGCAGGGCTCGGACGTCATCGTGCCCGTCGTCTCCGCCTCGTTCTGAGACGCCTCGTCGTCGTGCGAGGCCGCGTCGTGCGGGCCTCGACGCGATCACCGGAACGCGCGCGCCCGGTAGAAGCGCAGCTCCTCGATCGACTCCTTGATGTCGTCGAGGGCGCGGTGGGTCGACTTCTTCGTCGGTCGCTCCGCGTAGGTGGCGGGCATCCAGCGGCGCACGAGCTCCTTGATCGTCGAGACGTCGACGTTGCGGTAGTGGAGGTGCTTCTCGAGCGAGGGCATGTACTTCGCGAGGAAGAGCCGATCTTGATGGATGGAGTTGCCCGCGAGCGGCGCGCTCCGCGGCCCCACGCCCGTCTGCTGCAAGAACGCGAGCGTCTGCGAGGCGGCGTCCTCCACGGTGATCGTCGAGCTCCGGACGCGCGCGGTGAGCCCGGAGGCGCCGTGGTGCTCGGTGTTCCACGCGTCCATGCCGGCCAGGACCGCCTCGGGCTGGTGGATCACGAGGTCCGGGCCCTCGCCCACGATGCGGAGCTCCGCGTCGGTCACGATCGTGGCGATCTCGAGGATGTGCTCGCGGCTCACGTCGAGCCCGGACATCTCGAGGTCGATCCACACCAGGAAGTCAGCGTCTGCCATGGCCGAGGTGTAGCTCAGGGACGGCACTGCATGAGCACGATCGCGGAGCCCTCGCCAGGTCCACGCGCGACCACGGCGGTGAGCCCGGCCGAGGTCTCGACCACCGTCCGGTAGCTGTAGAGGCCGCTCGAGGAGTACGCGAGGCCGACGTAGCTCTCCGTGAGATCGAGGCGTGCGTCGTAGATCGCGAGGTCCACGCCGCCCGTGACCCGCGTCACCGCGAGCGAGGCAGCGAGCGGATGCAGGCGGAGGTCGGGGCCGAAGCCGGTGCTGAGCGGCCAGCCATCGCCGAGCGTGTCGGCGGAGGTGATCTCGCGAAGCGTGTAGTCCGAGAGATCGGAGACGGGCGCGAGGATCCGACCGTTCCAGCTCGCGACCGCATCGAGCGCCGAGGAGCCGGGCAGCACCACGCGGTTCACCTCGGTGCCCGCTGCGTCGAGCACGGCGATCTCCGCGTCCGCGGCGGGCGTGTAGAAGCGCGTGTCCCGGCTGGCGAGGTCGAACGCTCCGCCCGAGTCGCCGTACGGAAGCGCGACGCGCGCCGAGCCCGCCACGAGGAGCGATCGCGAGCGCGTGCCCATCGCCTCGTCGAGCTCTTCGAGGAGCAGGGCGTGGCCCGACGGCGTGCTGACGGCGCGCACGCCGGTGATCACGACGTCGGTCAGGACGTCCGTCGGCGGCGTGAGCGTGAGCTCGGCCGAGTCGTCGGTTCTCGTGATGCCGAGCGAGAGCTCGCGCAGCGCGCGCTCGGAGGGGACGTACCAGAACAGCTGCGCGCCCTCTGCGCGCGGCAGTGACGCGACGAGGACGTCCTCTTCGCCGACGGCGGCGATTCGCTCGATGGCGAGCGGCGCCGTCGGCCCGAGGTCGAACCATCGCGCGACGAGATCGAAGCCCGTCGGCGCCGGGTCGACGCTCACGAGGATCACGCCGGGCAGCGTCGCCACGGACTCCGCGGCGCGCACCGTCGCGCCCAGCTCGTACGTGATCGGCGTGGGCGACGCGCCCTCGTCGACGTTCTCGTCGCAGTCGTTGTCGATCGCGTCACAGCTCTCGCCAGCCCCCGGGAAGACGAAGCCGTTGCTGTCGTCGCAGTCGGTCCCGCAGGGCTCGGCGACGACGCCGTCACCGTCGTTGTCGATGCGCGCTTCGACCACGCGGCAGCGGCCTGCGACGCACAGCGCGTCGCTGCACATCGGGGCGCTGCAGTCGGAGTCGACCAGACACTCGGGCGGCTCGCCCTCGGGAAGGGGCGCGCCGGGCGGCGACGACTCACCTCCACAGCCTCGGAATCCCCCTTCGAACGCGAGCGAACCGAGGGCCGCGGCGACCGCGAGCGCGCGGAGGATCCGAGGTGCGGATCGGGTCGGACCAGAGGACGCGTCGGTGCGTCGCGACATGGGTCGAGCATACCCGAAACGACCTCGAGCGCCGCGACCCTGTCTCGCGCATCGGGCTCGCGATCCAATGGGCGCCGATTCTGTTTAGTCTGCGGGCGTGCTCGTGGCGCGCGTCCTTCGGACCATCGAGGAGCATCGGCTCGTCGCGGCGGGCGATCGCGTCCTCGTGGCGGTGTCGGGCGGCCCGGACTCCACGGCGCTCCTGCACGCCCTCCTCGCGCTGCGCGCACCGCTCGGGATCGAGCTCGAGGCGGCGACGGTGGATCACGGCCTCCGCGAGGGATCGGCCCTCGAGCACGCCCGTGTGCAAGCGCACGTGGAGGCGGCGGGCCTCCGCTGCGCGCGGATCTCGCTCGCCCTGCCCGCGGGCGCCGCAGCGCAGGCCCGTGCGCGCGCGGCGCGCTACGCAGCGCTGGCGACGCTCGCGAACGAGAGAGGGCTCGGCGCAATCGCGGTGGGCCACACGCTCGACGATCAGGCGGAGACGGTGCTCCAGCGTCTGTTGCGGGGCGCCGGTGTGCGCGGTCTCGCCGCGGCGCTGCGGCGCCGCGAGGACGGAGTGATCCGGCCGCTCCTCGACTGCGATCGTGCCGAGGTCGAGGCCTTCCTCGCTGCGCGCGCGATCGCGCCGGTGCTCGAGGATCCGAGCAATCGCGCGACGCGGTTCCTCCGCGCGCGGATCCGACACGAGCTCCTTCCGGCCCTCGCGACGGAGCAGGCCGACGTCCGCGCGATGCTCGCGCGTCTGGCCGACGACGCCGAGGAGCACCGAGCGCTCGTCGAGTCGCTCGCGGGGCCCGCCGAGATCGCGCCGACGATCGCCTCGCTCGCGGCGGCTGCACCGCCCGTGCGCCGAGAGCGGCTGCGTCGCTGGGCGCAGACGTCGGGCCTCGAGAGCCTGGGCCGCGCTCACCTCGAGGCCCTCGAGCGTGTCGTCCTGACAGCTCGGGGAGAGGTCCGGTTGCCGCGCGGGCTCCTCGCATCCATCGAGGAAGGACGGCTCGCAGTGCGATCTGCAGCGAGCGCGAGACTACGGACCGGCGAGCGGCCGCCCGAAGAGTCTGGGACGAGCCTCGATGGCTCGTTCGGGTCCGACGAGCCGGACGGGACCGACCCACCCGTTGAAGAAGCGTGAACCCCCGTGCCAACGCTCGTCGTTCGATTGATGCCCCGACCCCCCTGTGACACCATCGTATCGCGCCCGGATCGCATGCTCGGCCCGCGCCGGTCCTGCCCTGGTCGTTCGAGGTCCCGCCTTCCGAGGTCCCTCATTCCGAGGTTTACGTGAAGCAAAGCCACAAGACGCTGCTGCTCTGGCTGCTCCTGATCGTGATGATGATCGCGATCTACCAACTCGTGGAGCCGAGCGACAACCCGCGGGAGGTCGCCTTCAGCCAGTTCGTCACGGACGTGAGGCAGGGACACGTCGAGTCCGTGACCGTGTCGCCAGGGGCCGCGAGCTCGGCGATCTTCGAGTACGTGCACGTCGAGGCGGATCGCCGCGAGCGCTGCACGACCGAGGGCGTGATCACGGACGAGATCAACCGCGAGCTCCTCGAGCACAACGTGGTGGTCAACTACCGCGCCAACGAGGGCATGAGCATGACCTCGGTGGCCATCTGGTCGTCGATCATCCCACTCGTGGTCCTCGTCGCGCTGTTCTTCTTCTTCATGCGGCAGATGCAGGCCTCGGGCGGCAAGGCGATGAGCTTCGGCAAGTCGCGGGCGCGCCTGCTCAACGAGTCGCAGAACAAGGTGACCTTCGCCGACGTCGCCGGCATCGACGAGGCCAAGGACGACTGCGAAGAGATCATCGCGTTCCTGAAGGATCCGAAGAAGTTCCAGCGCCTGGGCGGCCGCATCCCCAAGGGCGTGCTCCTCATGGGCTCGCCCGGCACGGGCAAGACGCTGCTCGCACGCGCCATCGCCGGCGAGGCGGGCGTGCCCTTCTTCAGCATCTCGGGCTCGGACTTCGTCGAGATGTTCGTCGGTGTCGGCGCGAGCCGCGTTCGTGACCTCTTCGAGCAGGGCAAGAAGCACGCGCCCTGCATCATCTTCATCGACGAGATCGACGCCGTCGGTCGCAACCGGGGCGCGGGCCTCGGTGGCGGTCACGACGAGCGCGAGCAGACGCTCAACCAGCTCCTCGTGGAGATGGACGGCTTCGAGGCGAACGAGGGCGTCATCATCATCGCCGCGACGAACCGCGCGGACGTGCTCGACTCGGCGCTCCTTCGTCCGGGCCGCTTCGACCGCCGCATCATGGTGCCGCGCCCCGACATCAATGGCCGCATCGGGATCCTCCAGGTCCACACCAAGAAGACCCCGCTCGCCGACGACGTGGACCTCGAGGTCCTCGCGCGCGGCACGCCCGGCATGTCGGGCGCCGACCTCGAGAACCTCGTCAACGAGGCGGCGCTGCTCGCGGCGCGTCAGGACAAGGACAGCGTCTCGATGGCCGACTTCGAGATGGCCAAGGACAAGGTCCGCATGGGCAGCGAGCGTCGCTCGATGCTCATCCCCGAGAAGGAGAAGCGGACCACGGCCTGGCACGAGGCGGGTCACACGCTCGTGGGCATGATGGTCCCGAACCACGACCCCATCCACAAGGTCACGATCATCCCGCGCGGTCCCGCGCTCGGCGTGACGTTCGTCCTGCCGAAGGAGGACGTGCTCGGTCGCTCGAAGGAGCAGCTCGAGTCGATGATCGCGATGGCCCTCGGTGGCCGCATCGCCGAGGAGATCAAGTTCGGCGAGAAGACGAGCGGCGCCGCGAGCGACCTCCAGCGCGTCACGCAGCTGGCGCGTGCGATGGTCACGCAGCTCGGCATGAGCGACAACCTCGGCCCGCTCGTCTACGGCGAGCGCGAGGACGACATGTTCGGCATGGGCTCGCCCTTCAAGACGAAGGAGTACAGCGAGCAGACCGCGCGCGAGATCGACGACGAGGTCCGCCGCATCATCCAGGGACAGTACGAGCGGGCCCGCAAGCTCCTCGAGGCGAACCTCGAGAAGCTCGACGCCATCGCGAACGCGCTGCTCGAGCGCGAGACGATCGACGCCGAGGAGCTGCTCGCGATCATGGAAGGCCGTGAGCTGCCCGCGCGCCAGCGTGTGGTGATCCCGCGCTACTCCGACAAGGCCGCCAAGGCCAAGGAGAAGCGGAAGGCCTCGATCTTCCAGCCGCGTCCGCGCGAGATCCCGAGCGGCACCTGACGGAGCAGGCTCCCACACGTTCGAACGACACGACGACGACACGAGGTCTCCCATGGCAGGGGCGGTGAACGAGCGCAGCGAGCGGAACGGCTCGGTGCGCTCGTCCGCTCCGTCGAGCCAGGACGGGCGCGCGTCGCGGGTCGAGGTGTGGGGCGTGCTCAACGTGACGCCCGACTCGTTCAGCGACGGCGGCGCGCACTTCGATCGCGAGGCCGCGCTCGCGCACGCATGGCGCATGCTCGCGGACGGCGTCGACGTGATCGATGTGGGGGGCGCGTCGTCGCGACCGCGCGGGGCGACGTACGGGGAGGGCGCTGCCGCGGTGGACGCGGCGGAGGAGATCCGCCGAACGGTGCCGGTGATCGAGGCGCTCGTCGCGCGAGGGCTCACCGCGCGACTGAGCATCGACACGACGAGCGCGGAGGTGGCGAAGGCCGCGCTCGTGGCAGGCGCCTCGATCGTCAACGACGTCTCCATGGGTCGAGACGCCGCGCTGCTCGAGGCGAGCGCCGCCCACGGCGCCGAGATCGTCCTCATGCACACGCGCGCCGACGGGCGCGTCGACGGATCGACGACCGGCTACTCGGACGTCGTCGCCGAGGTGCTCGAGGAGCTGGCGATGGCGGTCGAGCGCGCGGTGCAGCACGGCGTCGCGCGCGAGCGTGTGTGGATCGATCCCGGTCTCGGCTTCGCCAAGACGGCGGCACAGTCCATGGCGCTCTTGTCGGCCACCGATCGCTTCGTGGCTTCGGGGCAGCGCGTCCTGGTCGGTGCGTCCCGAAAGTCGTTCCTCGGGGTCAGCGCCGTCGATCGGGACGAGGCCGTGCCCGCGCCGACCGAGCGTCTCGGCGCCAGCGTCGCGGCCGCCACGCTCGCGGCGCTCGCGGGCGCACACGCCGTGCGTGTGCACGACGTGCGCGAGACGAGGCAGGCCGTTCGGATCGCGCTCCGTGCACGGGCAGCCCGAGCGGAGGGCGCGCGAAGAGCCCACGCGGAGGTCGTCCGATGACCGACCTCCTCCAGCTCGTCGAGGCCTTCTTCGCGCAGAGCCCCGTCCGTGTCGCGCTCGACGTGCTCGACGTGCTCGTCGTCGCGTTCCTCATCTACCGCGTGCTCCTGCTCGTGCGCGGCACGCGCGCCATGCAGATGGCCATCGGCCTGGGCCTCGTGTTCGTCGCGTACCAGGCCTCTCGTCAGTTCGGCCTCTACACGCTCTACACGCTGCTGAACGCGTTCCTCACCTACATCGTCCTCCTCGTCGTCGTGCTCTTCCAGAACGACATCCGCCGGGTGCTCACGCGCGTCGGCACGCAGCCGTTCATGCGAGGCGCGCGACACCAGCGAGAGCTGCAGGCCGTCGAGGAAGTGGTGAAGGCGGCGGTCGCGCTCGCGCACAAGCACATCGGCGGCCTGGTCGTGTTCGAGCGCGACGCGCTCCTCGACGAGTTCATCCAGCAGGGCACGGTGCTCGATGCGGCGGTGACGAAGGAGCTCCTCTACAGCCTCTTCGTGCCGAGCCACGAGAACCCGATGCACGACGGCGCGGTGATCATCCGCGAGGGCCGCATCTGGCAGGCGGGCGTGTTCCTTCCGCTCACGGGCAGCCCCAAGCTCGATCGATCGCTCGGCACGAGACACCGCGCCGCGATCGGCATCTCGGAGGAGACGGACGCGGTGGTCGTCGTGGTGTCCGAGGAGCGCGGCGCGATCGGCATCTGCTTCAACGGCAACATGGTGCGCGACCTCGACGCGGGCTCCCTTCGCCAGGCGCTGCTCGGGCTCTTCCAGGTGCCGGTGAAGAAGAAGGCCGTGGCCAAGCCCGAGGGCAAGCGTCGCGACGAGACCGGACGTTCGCGCGAGGAGACCGGGCGCCCGAGCATGACATCGGTGCCGCCCCCTTCGCCCTCGCTGCCTCCGCCTCCTCCGCCCACGGCGAGCGGCGAGCCGGTCGATCCGCTCGCCCCGATCACGCAGGACTCCGCGATCACGCGCGACAGCGCGCCCGGAGGATCCTGATGGTGAACAAGGCGCCGGCGCAGACCTCGGGCGCGCTCCGCGGCCTCCTGCTCGACAACCTCGGCCTCAAGGTCGTCTCGCTGGTGTGCGCGATGGCGGTGTTCTGGCTCGTGCGCGGCGCCGAAGAGGCACAGCGCGCCGTCTTCGTCGACGTGGTCGCGACCACGCCGCCAGCGACGAGCGAGCGGATGCTGACGAGCGATCTGCCCGCGAAGGTGCGACTCACGCTGCGCGGGAGCCGCTCGATCCTGAACGCCCTGCACGCCGACGACATCCCGCCGGTCGAGGTCGATCTCTCCGCGAGCACGGCCAGCCTCTACTACTTCGAGCCCGAGAGCTTCGAGCTGCCGGGGGGCGTCGAGATCATGCAGATCGCGCCCCCGACGATCCCGCTCTCGTGGGCGGATCGCGGCTCGCGCAGCGTGTCGATCGTGCCTGCGATGGAGGGCGCGCCCGACCCCGGGCTCATGCTCGTCGGGACACCGCTGGTGCGACCGACGACGACGATGCTGCGCGGGCCGACGCCGGATCTCGCCACGATCGAGCGACTGATGACCGACCCCGTCACGATCAGCGAGCTGCCTGCGGGCCGCTACGAGCGACGCGTGGGCCTCGTGCGTCTGCCCGGCCACGTGGAGAACGTGGGCGACACGACCGTGACGGTCTCGTTCGAGCTCGCACCCGAGGTGGCGGAGCGATCGGTGCCGCGCCTCGAGGTCGCGGTGATCGGCGGTGTCGTGCGCGAGGTGCGTCCCGCGCGTGTACGCGTGACGCTGCGCGGTCCGCCGACGGTGCTCGATGCCATGGATGCGCCGAGCATCGTGCCGTACGTGGACGTGAGCGCGGTCGATCTCACGGGCGGCACCCAGGCCGTGCCGGTGCGTGTGCGCGGCGTGCCCGAGGGTGTGGAGCTCGCGCGCGTCGAGCCCGACGAGGCGCTCGTCACACCCCAGCCGCCTGCGCCTCACCACTGATCTGAGAGCCCGAGAAAGAATCAACATGCGCCACGGGCGAGATCCTCGATCGCGTCACACGATCTTCGAACGCGTCACCCGGGCGGGCCGCCTCGTGCGTCGTGGGTGACAGCCTCGGGGCCGACGCGCGGGCGCGTGCGCGAGGTGTCCTGGGCGAAGAGGGCGAGGAGGCGGCGCGACACCTCGAGCGCGCTCGACTCGCCGCGCTCGCGCTCGAGCACTGCGGCGACGTCCGCCATGGCGGGCCGGGCCGACGGTGACTTCTCGAGGCACGCGTGCACGACGGCCGCGAGCGAGGCGCCCGTGTCGGCACGGACGGAGGAGAGCGGGATCGGGGCCTCGAACGCGTGCGCCATGAGGAACTGGCTCGCGCTCTCGGCGGTGTAGGGGCTGCGGCCCGCGATCAGGCGGTAGAGCAGGAGGCCGAGCAGATAGACGTCGCAGCGGTCGGTGATCTCGCCCGGCGTGAGCACCTGCTCGGGCGCCATCGACTCGGGGGTGCCGAGGATGTGGCTGCTGGCCGTGAGCAGCGTCTCGCGCTCCTCGATCGCGAGCTTGCTGATCCCGAAGTCGAGGACCTTCAGCCCCGGCGCCTCCTTGGAGAGCATCACGTTGGACGGCTTCACGTCGCGGTGGACGACGCCCTTGGCGTGCGCGGCGGCCAGGGCGTGTGCGAGCACGGCGCCCAGCGCGGCCGCGTCGGCGGGGGACAGCGTTGCCGCCCCGAGCGCGCGCCCGAGCGGCACGCCGTCGACGAGCTCCTGAACCTGGTAGAGGCAGCCCTCCGACGACAGGTCGACGTGCAGCGTCCGTGCGACACCCGGGTGGAGCACGCGCGCACCGGCCCGCGCCTCGCGGAGGAAGCGCTGCAGCTCGTCCGGGTGATCACCGAAGCTCGCCTTCACGAGCTTCACCGCGACGGGCTCACCCGAGCGCGTGTCGACGGCCTCGTACACGGCGCCCATCCCACCCTCGGCGAGAAAGCGAACGATGCGCACGCGATCGTCGAGCACGCGGCCAGGGTCGAGCGTGCTCGGTCGCGCGCGTGCGAGCTGCTCGAGCGCTTCCGAGAGCTCGCGCGAGCGCTCCTCGACGCGCGCCTCGAGCTGGGTGTTGAGACGCGCGAGCTCCTTGGCCTGCGCGACGACCTCGCCGACCTTCTCCGCCACCTTGGTCTCGAGCGTGGCGTTGACGGCGGCCAGCTCGTCGCCCCGGCGCTCGCTGAGCCGGCGCGCGGCGATCTCGCGCACGTTGCTGGTGTAGATGACGCGCGCGAACACGATCGCGCCGATGGTCATCGAGATCGTGTTCGCGAGCATCGAGCGCACGTGGGCTTCGTCGGCGCCGAAGTGGACGATGGCGGCGCTCAGCACGGCCCCGCCGACGAGCGCGCTCGGCACCGAGGCGCGCGCCGGGGTCGCGAGGAACGCGCCTGCCAGGAGGCACAACGTGAAGATGTCGATGTTGGGCCGGGCGCGCTGCGCGTTCGCGCTCACGAGCGCGCCGAAGATCGCGTAGAGGAACACGAAGACCTCGCCGGCCAGCTCGCGCGCGCGCCGCCACGCGCCACCGCGGCTCCGCTCGACGTAGAGCAGCGCGAGCAGCAGCGTCGCGGGCACGAACATCGTGAGGTGGAGGCTCGCCAGCACCTCGAGCCACCGCCGGGTGGACTCGCTCGTGTCCGGGCCCATCCCCCGAAGGCCCGTCCAGAGGCCGATCAGGTGGAGGGGGAACGTCACCGGCACGAGCACGCGCAGGTGCCGCGCGTTCCGCTCGCCGATCTCGGCCCGCACGGCCTCGCGATCCTCGTCCGCCACCGAGAGCAGCGGATCGAGCGAGCGAGCGAAGCGGCCGGGCTCTCTCGAGGAGGAGGACAAGTGCGGCGAAGGATAGCGGGCGAGTCGCCCATCGTCCTTCGAGGGCTCGCGCTACGACGCGCCGAGCTCGGCCTTGGCGGTGTCGAGGATGTCGTCGGCCAGCGTGCGGATGAGCTTCTCGCTCTCGCCCTCGACCATCACGCGGAGCTTCGGCTCGGTCCCGCTCCAGCGCACCACGACACGACCGGACTTGCCGAGCTTCTTCTCGGCGGCGGCGATGGCTCGCGTGGTCTTCACCATCTGATCGAGGGGCTTTCGCGCCTTGAGGGTGCCGTTGACGAGGATCTGCGGCACCCGCGTCATCGCGGCGTTCGCGAGCACCGAGAGCGGCTTCTGCTCGCGCACGGCCATCGCGAGGAGCTGCAGGCCGGCCACGAGGCCGTCGCCCGTCGAGGCGTGATCGAGGAAGACCATGTGGCCCGACTGCTCGCCGCCGAGGTTGTAGCCGTGCTTGCGCATCTCCTCGACGACGTAGCGGTCGCCGACCGCCGTGCGCACGAGCTTGCCGCCCGCGCCTTCGATCGCGCGCTCGAGGCCGAGGTTCGACATCACGGTCGCGACGAGCGTCTTCTTCTTGAGCTTCTTGTCGCGAAGCATGCGCGTCGCGCACAGCGCCATCACCGCGTCGCCGTCGACCTCGTTGCCCTTCTCGTCGATGACGATGACGCGGTCGGCGTCGCCGTCGAGGGCGATGCCCAGGTCCGCGCGCCGGCGCACCACCTCGGCCGCGCACGCGGCGGGGTGAACCGCTCCGCACTTCTCGTTGATGTTCTTTCCGTCGGGATCGACGCCGATCGGGAAGACCTCCGCGCCGAGCTCTTCGAGGACGGTCGGCGCGACGCGGTATGCGGCGCCGTGGGCGGCGTCGATCACGATGCGCAGGCCCTCGAGCGTCAGGTCCGAAGGAAAGGTCTGCTTCACGAACGCCACGTAGCGGCCGCGCGCGTCGTCGAGGCGCTCGGCCACGCCGACGTCGCTGCCGGTCGGACGATCCTGATCGAGCGCGTCGCTCTCGATGAGTCGCTCGAGCTCCGCTTCGGCTTCGTCGGGCAGCTTGAAGCCGTCGCGCCCGAAGATCTTGATGCCGTTGTCGAAGTACGGGTTGTGGCTCGCGCTGATCACGACGCCCGCGTCGGCGCGCATGGAGACCGTGAGGTGTGCGACGGCCGGCGTCGGCAGCGGGCCGCTGAGCATCACGCGACCGCCCCACGTGCACACGCCCGCCGAGAGCGCGGTCTCGAGCAGATAGCCCGAGAGGCGCGTGTCCTTGCCGATCACGACGCGCGGCGCGTGCTTGGTCTTCTTGCGGAGCTGGTAGACGATGCCGGCGCCGATGCGGAAGGCGGTCTCGGGGGTCATCGCACCGGCGTTCGCGAGGCCGCGGACGCCGTCGGTTCCGAAGAGCTTGCGGGTCATGGGGCGCGCTTCTTAACACGCGCTCCGCGAGGCGTCGGGCGTCACGCGCCTTCGGCCTCGAGCGGCCAGAGGCGTCGGAACGAGACCGCGAGGACGCGCGACTCGTGGGACACCAGGGCGCCGTAGCGACAGGTCTCGGCGAGCACGCCTTCGTGGCTCGATCCGTCGCGTGTGAGGAAGCGGATGCGCTGGCCCTCCGAGAGCGACGCGAAGACGCGTGCGTCCGCGGCCACGTCGGCGAGCACGTGATCGGGCTCCATCCGGCCGAGCTCGGCGCGCGTGGTGGCGACGCGCTGGAGGCGCCCTTCGCCGATCCAGACGTCGAGCTCGTCGCCCGTCTCGCAGACGACCACGCCCTCGACGTCTCGACCGCGCGCGTCACGGAACCGGGCCAGCGCGCCGATCCGTGCGCTCGGCGAGCGCGCGATGCGGCCGCCGAGGGCCTCGCGCGCCTCGTCGATCGAAGGAGGTCCGCTCGGAACGTCGCGAGCACCGAGCGAAGGCAGCGAGCGCTTGAACGAGCTCATCGGCCACGTTCTGAGGCCTCGAGCGCTTCGCGTCCACACCGCGTCGGAACGAGGATGGCCGCCGCCGCGTGAATGCGCCCGTTCGCGCACGCGTCCCGAGTCGCGTAGGTTCAACGCCATGCCCCACCGCGCTCGTCCCTCGTTCTCTCCGTGGCTCGTGCTCGCTGCGCTCTCGTCGATGCTCTGGGTGGCTGGCTGCGGCCCTGCGCCGCGCGCCACGGAGGAAGAGCGAGGCGGAGGGGGTGGCACCGCGGGCGCCGAGGCCGTGACGCCGACCGGACCGCCGCCGTCGTATCTGCCGGAAGGGCATCGGGTCCTCGCGCGCCTCGACATGGCGCGGGTGCGTCGCTCACCGGTCGCCGCCGACATCGAGTCCGCGATGGTCGCGACCACGACGTGGCAGAGCCTGGCCGGTGGCTCGGGGATCCGTCCCGTCCAGGATCTCGACACGATGGTGATCGGCGCCGACGGGGTGTACGCGACGCGTCGCGTCGCGGTGCTCCGCTACGTCGGCACCGAGGCGTACGTGCGTGAGCGCCTGCTCGCGCTGTCGGTGGCGCGGTCGCTCCCGCTCACGTGGAGCGAGGCGGAGGGCTTCGCCGTCGCGACGCTGCCGGTGGCGCTGCCCGTGCCGCACTCCGTGGTGCTCACGGCGCAGCACGAGCTCGTGATCTGTCCGAGCGACGAGGTCGCGCGCATCGCGAGCGTGGCCCGCGATCACGCCGCGCGCCGCGCCGCCGTGAGCCCCGACACGATCGTGGAGCCGCAGCTCACGCTCGCGGCCGGTGAGCTCGCGACCATGATGTCGAGCGAGGCGATGCAGGCGCGCGCGGGCTACCCGGCGCCGCCACAGAGCTACCGCCTGCACGCGATGGAGGACGACGCGAGCCACCAGCTCTTCCTCTACGTGCACGGAGAGTTCGCGAGCGAGGCCGACGCGCAGGCCGCGCTCGATTGGTCGCTGGCGAACGCGCGGCAGTACGCGAGCGAGTTCCTCGTGCGGGGCGCGGGTCTGAGCCGCCCCCTCGAGGCGCTCACCGGCACGCGGCAGGGCAACGTGGTCGATCTCCAGACGAACATGACCGTCGAGGAGGTGCGCCGTGGTCTCGGGGCGGCCGCGTTGCTCCAGATGATGCAGCAGCGCGCCCAGCAGTGATCGCGGACCCATCGAGTCGTCCCCCAGCGCGCCGAAGGACGCAACGCAGCGTGTACGATGCGCGGCGATGACCCGCGCGACCTCCTCGATCACCACGCTGCTCGTCCTGGCCACGCTCGTGGGCTGCGGCTCTCAGCCTTGCCCTGCGTGTCCTTCCACCACGCCCGCGGCCGAGTGCCCCAGCACCTCGACGGCGTCCGCCGACGCGGCGCCGGCGCCCGCTCCTGCTCGCGCCGAGGGCGTCGTGGACGACGGCGTCGTGCGCCTCGACGGAACGCCCGAGGTCCCCGAGGCGCTGCACGCGCGCCTGCAACAATACCTCGAGACGCGCAGCGCCACGGTGCAGGAGATGAGCGACGACGGTCGCGCGATGCTCCTCACGACGCGCTTCGCGGACACCGCGCAGCTCCACCTCGTCTCGATGCCCATGGGCGCGCGCCGGCAGCTCACGTTCTCGAGCGAGCCCGTGTACGGCGCGGCGTTCTATCCGAACGACGAGCACTCCGTCCTCGTGCACGAAGACGTCGGCGGCAGCGAGAACTACCAGCTCTATCGCCTCGACCTCCGCACGGGGCGTCGCGCGCTCGTGACCGACGGCCGCAGCCGCAACATCGAGTTCCTCTTCAGCCGCGACGGTGCGCGCCTCCTCTACGTGTCCAACGCGCGCAACGGGCGCGACATGGACATCTGGACGAGCGACGGGACGGGACCGGGCGAGCTCTTCCTCGAGCGCTCGGGCGACTGGCACCTCGTGGACCTGACGCGCGACGGCTCGCGCCTGCTCCTCTCGGAGTTCGTGTCGATCACCGACACGCGCCTCTACCTCGTCGACGTCGCGACCCGCGCGGTGACGCGCATCTCGCCCGAGGATCGCGTGGGCGCCGATCGCGCCGCCGCGTTCTCGGCCGACGGTCGCACGCTGTACGTCGTGAGCGATCGCGCGACCGAGTTCGCCGAGCTCTACGAGGTCTCTCTCACGGACGTGGCGCACCTGTCGGACGTCTCGACGTGGCGGCCGCTGACGCGCGCGATCCCCTGGAACGTCGAGGAGGTCGCGCTCTCGCACGACGGTCGCGCGCTCGCCTTCGCGGTGAACGTGGACGGCATCTCGGAGCTGCGCGTGCTCGACACGCGGAGCAGGCGCGTGACGCCCATCACCGGCCTGCCGCGCGGCGTGATGACCGGGCTGCGCTTCGCGCGCGAGGCGCCCGTCGTCGCGTTCTCGATCAGCGCCTCGGGGCTCTCGGGCGATGCGTTCACGTACGATCTCCGCACGCGCCGCGTCGCGCGCTGGACCCAGAGCGAGATGGGCGGCCTCGATCCGGCGGGCTTCGTCGAGCCCGAGCTCGTCCACTTCACGAGCTTCGATGGGCGCTCGATTCCCGCGTTCTACTACCGGCCGCGGCGCCCTGCGGGCGCGAGCGGGCGCGTACCGGTCGTCATCAACATCCACGGCGGGCCCGAGGCCCAGGCGCGCCCCTGGTTCGCGCCGCTCACGCAGTACCTCGCCAACGAGGCCGGCATCGCCGTGCTCACGCCGAACGTCCGCGGCTCCGACGGCTACGGAAAGAGCTACCTCGCCCTGGACGACGGGCGCCTCCGCGAGGACAGCGTGCGCGACATCGGCGCGCTGCTCGACTGGATCGGCACGCAGCCCGAGCTCGATGGCTCGCGCGTCGCCGTGTTCGGCGGCAGCTATGGTGGCTACATGGTCCTGGCGTCGCTCGTGCACTTCGGCGAGCGACTGCGTGCGGGCGTCGACATCGTCGGCATCGCCAACTTCGTGACCTTCCTCGAGAACACCGCGCCCTACCGGCGCGACCTCCGACGCGTCGAGTACGGCGACGAGTCCGACCCCGAGATGCGCACGTTCCTCGCGGGCATCTCCCCGGTCACGCACGTGGATCGCATCCAGAGCGCGCTCTTCGTGGCGCACGGCGCCAACGATCCGCGCGTGCCCGCCGCCGAGGCGGAGCAGATCGTGTCGGCCGTGCGCGGAAGCGGCCACGACGTCTGGTACATGCTCGCGCGCAACGAAGGACACGGCTTCCTCCGCAAGAGCAACCGCGATCGCTTCACGGAGCTGTCGGCGATGTTCCTCGAGCGGCACCTCGCGGCGCCCTGACGCGCTCGGGCTTCGATTCCAAGACCCCACCGACTCCGGTAGTCTCTCGGGCGTGCCCATCCTGACGGATCAGGAGCGGATTGGAACGCTCCTCGGAGAGCGCTATCGAATCCAGGCGATCCTGGGGCGCGGGGGCATGGGCGTCGTCTTCAAGGCGCGGCAGGAAGACAACGGTCTGCCCGTCGCCGTGAAGATCCTGCGCCCCGAGCTGGCGCAGCAAGATCCGCAGTTCGCCAAGCGCTTCGTGCGCGAGGCGCGCGCGGCCGCCGCGGTGAGGCACCCGAACGTCGTCGAGATCCTCGACGTCGGTGAAGAGCCGGACGGCACGATCTACCAGGTGCTCGAGCTGCTCGTGGGCGAGTCTCTCCGCGAGCACCTCGAGCGCA
>JBILLJ010000096.1:0-35035 GCA_044376125.1 Sandaracinaceae bacterium | reverse complement strand
GCGAGCCCGAGACGCGAGATGGCCCTCGTTCTCGCTTCCTTGCTCGAGGACAGAGCTGCGACGCCGTGGCGCGGGCGACTCGACCGCGCGGAGCGCGAGATCAGCCCACGATCCGCACGATCTCGGGGTCGAGCGCGTACGCGTGATCCTCGCTCCGGAGCGCGGCGCCGAGGCCGAGCTGCCGCAGGGTCGTGAGCGCGACGTGGAGGCGGTTCTTCGCGGCGCGCGGCATGATCGACTCGCCGGGCCAGCCTGCGGCGATGAGCGCGCTCGCGGTCTTGGGCTCGGCGTCGGCACCGCCACGGGCGGAGGGGAGCGTCTCGATCAACGCGCGGAGGAGGTTCCGCAGCGCCTGTCGCTGCGAGAGATCCACGCGACCGTCGCCGCGCACCACGTAGCGACCGTCGCGCTGGACGATGACGCGCGCGCGATCGGATCGCGCGCGGGTGATGCGCTCCAGGATCTGGCGTGTGAGGCGCGCGTGCTCGGTGCGCAGGCCCACGTCCTCCAGCTCTCCGAGCGCGACCTCGCTGCGTGCACGTGCGAGCGTCTCGCGCATCGCCCGCAGGCTCTCCGAGGGTGGCCCTTCGTGAACGTCCTCCACCGGCACACCGAGCGCGAGGCGCACCAGCGTGAGGTAGTGACGCACGGTCGAGCCCAGGACCACGCGACCGTCGCTCGGAGGCAGCGCGAGCACCGCGTCCATCGTGCGAGAGAGCGAGGCGTGGGCTGCGAGGAGATCGTCCTCGAGGAGAAGCGTGATTCCGTCGTCCATCGCGAAGACGAGTGCGAAGAGCGCGTCGCCACGCTCGGTCGCCGACGAGACGGCCTGCGCGTAGAGCGCGTGCGCGTGCGCGTGATCGCCGCGCTGTCGGGCGAGGTTGCCGCGGTAGCCTGCGAGCTGTGGCGACAGGGACTCGAGGTGCGCTGCGGCGCGCGCCTCCACGTCGTCGAGCAGGCGCGCGGCGCCCTCGCCGTCGCCTTCGTCGTAGAGCACGAAGGCCATCGCGATCTCCGTGCGCAGCGCGCCACGCTCGTCGCCCTGCGCACGCTGGACCCGGACGGCCTTCGCGAAGCAAGCGCGCGCAGCGTCCATGTCTTCGCCCAGGTGGTGGATGCGCGCCTCGGTCTGGTGCGCGAGGGCGGCCACGGCCCACGACGACGCGCCCTCGGCGAGCACCGCGACGGCGTGCGCGATGCCACTGGCCTCGTCGAGCGCGCGCCGCTCCATCGCGCGCGACGCGAGCGCGAGCAGCGCGCGCGCGGCGGTCTCGAGCTCTTCGTCGCTCATCGCGACGTGGTCGGGCTCGGCGCGCACGCGTTCACGCAGCTCGCGCAGCGTCCGTCGTCGGCGCAGCCATCGTCGAGAATGCGTCCGGTCGCGCAGTCCTGCACGGCGCAGACGGGCTCGGTCCGGCCTCGCGGTGCGCCACGCGTCGTCTGGCACCCCGTCGCGAGCGCGAGCGTGGCGGCGAGCGCCGCGCACGCGAACGACCTCGGCGAGTGCGGGGAGCGGAGCGACATGTCGACCTCGAGGCAGCGTGGCGTGAGCGTCAGCCGCTCATCATCTTGCCGAACTTCGCGTTCAACACCGGATCGCTCGCGAGCTTGGCGCCCCAGACCTGCGCGACCTGCGTGTAGCTGCCCATGTCGAGGCCGTACTTGCGCAGCGCGCCGTTGAAGTCGCCGCCCTGCATGCCCTTGAGCAGGCCCACGTAGTCGCTGAGCTTCGCGATCTTGCTGCCGGGGAACACGACGGGATCGGGGTCGCCGCCGTGGCCCGACTCGATCTGCTGCACCGCGACCTGGTGGTTCTGCTTCATGGACTCGACGTCCATGCCGCCGCTCATCACCTGCTGCATCGCGCGCTGCTCCTGCGCCGACACGCCCGCGGCCGCGAGCGAGGCCTTCTGCTGGAGCTCGAGGAACTTCTTCTGGAGCTGTGCGTCGCCCTGGATGCGCTGATCCCACTGCGGCACGCGCCCGAGGAGACCGCCTTGCAGCTGCGGGATCTTGTACTTCACGCAGAGCTGCTGGAGCTCGCCCATGTAGCCCATCGAGTTGCCCGCGCCCTGGAGCGCATTGCCCGCGACGTTGCCCGCCATGCCGCCGAGGAAGCCCTTGGCGAGACCACCGAGCAGCGCGCCGCCCGCTGCCTGCGCGGCCATGCCCATGCCGCCGCCGGGGCCGCTCGCTGCGCGCAGCATGATCTGATCACGCTCGGCCGAGAGCTTCGCGTAGTCCTCGAGCGTGAGGCCCGCGTGCTTCTCCTCGGCGAACTCGATCTTCTGGGACTCGCAGCGGATCTTCCAGAGGTCGAGCTTCTTCTGCTGCTCCGGCGAGTGGCCGCCGAGGTTCCGCCACACGTTGACGAGCGGGTACTCGTAGCAAGTGAAGCCGGTCTTCGGGATCTGCGTCTCGAGCCAGCCGAAGAACTGCTCGACGCTCGGTCGGATCGCGGGGTCGTTCTTCGCGAGCCAGCCCATCGCGATCACCGCCGCATCGACGGTCCAGTCCACGGGTCCGCGCGCGAGCGACTCGAGCGCTCGCTTGCGCGCGCTGCCCTCCCAGCCCTGATCGAGGTTCGCGATCACGAGCGCGATCGCCACCTGACACTTCTGCACCCAGAAGAAGGGGTCGTAGTTCAGCTGCGGGAGGTTCGGCGGCTGCACCATCGTGAAGAGCAGCTGGTTGAGCCACGCGGGGCCCATCTGCGCGGCGAGCGCCTTGGCGTCCTTCTCCCAGACCGACAGCGAGTACGGCTTGACCGCGATCGCCGCGATCGCCTGTGCGACGCGCGGATCGGGCTGCGGACAGTTGGGCCGCGGCACCTTGTCGTCGAAGGCCCAGAGCGTGAAGTCGACCTGACCCTTGGCGAAGCGCGTGTCGGGCTCCTGCACGCCCTCGACCTTCGCACGCATGCCGACGCCGTTCCACCCACGCGCCTCGGTCCACAGCTTGAACGCGCGGAGCGCGCTCGGTGCCTCCATGTGCTGGAGGTGGATGTCGATGCCGAGCGTGGGCGACGCGGGCGGGCGCCTCGTCAGATCGGCCACGACCTGTCGGGCCGCGAAGTAGGTCGAGTCACCGGGGTGCGGCAGCCACGTGAAGTACGGATGGTCGCCGACGATCTTGAAGTAGAGCTCCTTGGCGCGCTGGCTCCGGCCGCTCGCCTCGAAGAGCGTCATGAAGTCGGCCTCGGCTTGCTGGGCAGACGTGGCGTTCGACTTCTTGTAGTTGGCGTAGAGGATCGACGTCTCGGCCCAGTCGTCCTTGGGCGCCTTGGCGAGCACCTCGCGGTACGCGGCGATGGCCTCGTCGAAGCGATCGGCGTCGAGGTACGTGTCGCCCACGTCGAGCAGCGCGGCGACGTCGTCGGGGCGCTGGCTGTGCGCGTGGCGGAACCACTGCACGGCCTCGTCGACCTTCTTCGCGTCGCGGTACGCGCACGCGACGCCGATGGTCGTGTTCCAGTCGTTCTTGAGCTGGTACGCGAAGCTCGCGAACTGGATCGCCGAGTCGAACTGACCCTGGCGGCGCAGCGTCGAGGCGATCGCGAAGACGAGGAACGGATGCTGCGGGTGCTGCTGGTAGAAGGCGCCGAGCACCGTGGAGACCGCGTCCACGTTCTTGCGGCGCTCGTCCTCGGGGTTCACCGGGCTCGGGCAGCTCGAGATCATGCGGAGGATGCTGGGGACGATGCGCTTCTCGAGATCCTCGGCGCCGACGGCAGCGACGGCCTCGGGGCGCGTGACCCACTCGGTCGCCCAGAGCATGAAGGGCGCGTCGGGGCGCGCGGCGCACACGTCGGCGACCGTGGCGAATGCGTCGACCCACTCGTTCTTGAACGCGTGCACGTAGCCGCGCGTGGCGGCCGTGATGTAGTCCGCTTTCGCCTCGTCCTTGCGGACGAAGACCATCGGATCGGGTGCCTTGCGGATCGCGTCGTCGAGGATCGCGCGCCACTCCCGGTTCTGCGGCTCGGTCGCGAGCGCCGAGCTCACGTGGAAGAGCGCGCCCGCCAGATCGCTCTTCGCGAGCGCCTGCCTCGCATGCTCGACGTTGTCGAGCGCGACGTTGCCACCCAGCTCCGCTTGAACCACCGCTATCCTCCGTTTCGAGAGAGCGGATGTTCGTGCGCCGAACGTGCGAGATCAAGGCGAGCGCACGATCGCGAACCAGCCATCGCGTGTGATCAGCCGGTGCGCTTCGGATCCGAGGGGCCGCTCGTCGTCGGTCCCAGGCCGGGCAGGCCCGCGCTCGCGCTCTCGCGGCACTTGCAGCGCTCGTCCTTGGGCACGTCGCCGAGCACTTGCTCGATGTGGAGACCGCAGCCGGCGTAGCTCGGCTTACCGCAGGTGGGGCAGGTGATGCGTCGACACATGGTCGTTCACTCCGCCACGCCGACTTCGTGCGTCGTCAGCTTCACGTCTTCTGGCGTGGTGCGGCGCCACTTGTCCTCGAGGCCGAGCTCCTCGAGGGGATCGCCCGACCAGAGCCTGCCGCGCACCATGTAGCTCCACATGCGCAGGTCGCCGAGGAACGACCAGAGCGGGTACTGGAAGGTGGCAGGGCGGTTCTTCTCGATGCCGAAGTGACCGGCCCACGCGCACGCATAGGCGAAGATCACGCCGGCCGGGAACGTGACGGGCGCCACCGCACCGGGGATCGCGACCATCGCCGCGATGTGCTTGAGCGAGGGGCCGTCCTGTTCTTCCTGCGCGCCGTGCCAGAGCACGCCCGCGAAGCCGGCCATCGCGAGCGGGAAGCGCACGGGGTGCGCGGCGGTCGAGACTGCGACCGAGCTCATCCATCCGCACGTGCCGAGGAAGTGGAGCCGCCGCGACGTCGGGTTGCGGTGCTCCGACAGGTAGTACGGCCAGAACTCCTCGAACGACTGGAATCGCTGCGTCTCGGTCACGGCATGCACCTCGTTGGCGCGAGGATATCAGCGCCCGCCCCCCGAGACACGCCGCGACGCGAGCTGTCGCGTGGAAAGCCCGTCGATTCAGCCCGCGAGCACGTCGGCGAGGCTCGCTGCGGTGAGCACGCGCTCGGCGTAGCGCTCGAGCGTGTCGAGGTCCGCCGCTTCGACAATCGCGCGCTCGCTCGGCCCGACGGCGCCGAACTTCAGCTGCAACTGCTTGAGCACGAGCACCCGGCTCGCCTCCACGCGACCTTCCTGGCGGCCTTCTTCGCGGCCTTCTTCTCGGCCTTCTTCTCGGCCTTCGTCGATGAGCTTCTCGGCGATGCTTCGCATGGCTTCGTTCCTCGTCTTGGGGCCGATCGAGGTGACCCAGGGGATGACCCTAGGTTGCTCGATCTCGTCGGTGTTGTGCAGCACGTAGTGAAGCACGGCGCTCACCAGGTGGGCTGGTGTCTCCGAAGCCTCGAGGGTCACGAACAGCCTCCGGAGCTCCTTCAGCACGTCCATCGTGGGCTTGCGCCGCAGGTCACGGAGCAGCGAGAGCGCCAGCTCCGCGAGCGTCGTCAGGAAGCGCGCCTCGAGGTCGCGGGGGGCTCGTCACGAGCGCGAGCGTGGACCAGTCGATGCGGCGCGAGAGGCGAGGAGGCAGCACCGCGCGCAGCTCCGCCTCCGCGTGCTCGGGCGAGGAGAACACCGCTTTGAAGAGCGCGTCGTGCGGCGTGTGCGTCATGCCGCACTCATCGGCACGACCAGCTCGGTGTTGCGTCGACCAGCGAGCGCGGAGCGCCGGGCTGCCAGCTCGCGGTGCGACGCGATGCCCGATCGCTCCTTCGGATCGCGGACCACGATCTCACCGGTTGCGGCGCGGAACACCATTCGCGCCCCCTCACTGCGTGCGCGTGAAGCCGCGCGGGCCGAGGACGTAGGTCCCTCCGAGGTCGCGACGCGACGCGCCCGCACCGTGCCGTGCGCCAGCGCCAGCGCCGTCGCGGCGCCGGTGGCTCGTCGGATCGAACGCGCGCGTCGTGCCCACGAAGCCCGACACGCGACGATCGAACACGCCCGCGTACGCGTGATCGAGCGTGAGCACCACGCGCCCCGGCGCTTCCACGCGCGCCGCGTAGAACCAGCGCGCGACGTCGCTCTGCTCCGGCGAGAAGCGCGTCCACGTCACGCCCCCGACCGCGAGCTGCCCGAGGCTCGCCACGGATCGCCCCGAGGGCTGGACGACGAGGAGGAACGCGCGCGCCTCCATGGGCACGTCGAGGCTGCTGCCCGCGATCGACTCGAGCTCGAGCACGCCGATCGCACCGGGCGCGAGCGCGTCGAGGAAGCGCGCGCCGTGCACCGTCGAGGGGCGCACGCGTCCACGGAGCCAGGCACCGTCCTCGTGCACGAGCAGCAGGCTCGTCTCGTGACCCTCGCTCGAGAGCCCGTGCACGACCTGGACGGTCCGACCGTCTCGCCGCGCGACCACGAACGCCTCTGCCGCGAGGCCGCGTCGCAGCATCGGCGAGATCCACGCCGGCATGCTCGCGCGCTCCCCGCGCGCCGGTGTCATCGGCGGCATGGGGGCGCGAGCGTCCGAGGCCTCGGGGCTCCGGGGCCACGGTGGCTCGAAGCGCGGCTCGCGCGAGGACTCGATCGCGTCCGCGCGATCATCGTCGAGGGACCGCTCCGCGAGGCCGTGCTCGGAGAGGATGAGCTCGAGCGTGCCGCGTGGGCCGTCGACGACGAGGCCGATGGCTCCGCGGTCCGCCGCATCGCGCCAGCGACGAGGAGGCCCCGGCACGAGCCGCGCGCCGCGCTCGAGGCGACACTCGATCGACACGGGGCGCTCGCGTCGCGCACAGAACGTGAGGCCGACCTCGCCTTCGATCGCCACGAGGCGCAGCCCGCCGTGCGCGATGTGCACGAGACCTCGCACGTCCGGGTGTCGCTCGATCCAGCGACCGACGACGAAGCTCCCGAGCGGCGTCGGCGCTTCCCAGCTCGCTTCACGGGTCTGGGCGTGCGCGGGGTGCGCGCGCGCGATCACGAAGAGACCCGCGATCACGGCGAGGCCTGCGATGGTTCGAGAGGCGGCGAGGCGCGCCCGGAACGCGCGATCGAGACGCGCGCGCATCACGGCTCCTCCGCGCGCGTCGAAGAAGTCGAGGGCGTGGAGAGCGCGGTCTCGAGGAGCTCGGCCTCGGCGGCGGTCACACGCGCGCGGCGGACGCGCTGGAACGGATCGAGGAAGTCGTCCGGCTCGAGCACTGCGTCGAGATCGGGCGTCTCACCCTGTGCTCGCTCGGCGAGGCGACCGAGCACCGTGCGCAGTCCGAGGTCGCCGCCGTACTCCCTTCGCGATCCGTACTCCGCGCCGCGCGCACCGCCGAACGAGATCTGGATCCACGCGCGTCGAGCGCCGTCGCTCATGCGATCGAGCATCTGGCGCCCACGCTCCTGTCCGAAGCGCGAGCACACCTCGGCCTCGAAGCGCCGCCACGCCGACTCGATCGCGCCCGCGTACGCACGCAGCTGCGCGGCGCGCGGGACGTCGGCCGTGCTCACGGTGCGGCCGCGCTCGTTGCCGGCATCGGCGTCGTGGGCCTGCCACCCACGGAGCTCGCTCGCCGCGAAGAGGGTCCTGTCGCGCAGCAGCGCAGGGAGGTTGTCGATGCCGCCCTGGTGGAAGACGTTGACGGTGCCCGGCGAGACGTCGAGCGCACCGCCACGCGTCTCGCGCGCGGCGATCGCGAGGACGAGCGCGCGATCGCAGCGGCCGTAGAGCTGTTCGGCGCGGTCGAAGGCGAGCTCGGCCGCGCGCGCGGTCCGCTCGCTTCCACCGAGCCTCTCGAGCACGCGTCGCGTGAGGAGCTGTCCCTCGGCGTCGAGGCCGATGCGGCGGGAGCGTCCCTGATCCGTCGTCGCCGACCAGCCATCGACCGTGCGACCGCCCGCCGTCGTGCGCTCGGCTGGGATCCGGTAGAGCGTCCGCAGCGTCGCGGCGGACGCTTCGAGGTCGCGTTCGCCCGCGGCCGCATGCGCCGCGCGCTGGAGGCTGGGCGCGTCGTCCGGCATCGGGCCCACGTGGGCGTCGCGGTGCGCCGCGAGCGCGGTGTCCACGGCCTCCTCGAGGCGTCCGGGCGCGCCTTCGGTGCGCAGCGGCACCTGGGCGCGGCCGCTGCCCACCGACGCGAGCAGCATGAGGTCGTAGAGGCGCCCCGCGCTCGTCCGCTCCCCGCCTCGCTCGAGCGTCGCGACTCCGTCGTCGCGACCGTCGGCGTGATCGAGGCGCGCGAAGAGCGCGTCGAGCTCCGCCTCGGCGAGGCGGCCGTCGCCATCGCGGTCGGCCCCCGCGATCGTGCTGCGCTCGGCCACCGTCATCGGCTCTGCCGACACCGCGTCTGCCTCGAAGCCCGCGCCTGCCCAGCTCGTCTCGAGCGCTCGTCTCTGGATCTCGGTCATCACATGCCTCCTCGAGCGCGCCTTATCGGCGCGAGCCCGCGCGGGTTGCGTGTCCTCGCGAAGGCCGCGCCCCGCCTCCGAGCCCGCGCTCGACGACGCGTAGATCGCGCGCCGGGCTCACGCGTCCGAGGTCGAATGCGTCGCCGAAACCCCCTCCGCCCGTTCCTCGTCGCCCTGCTGGCCGCCCTGTCGCTCTTCGTGCTCGCCGAGCGCGCCTCGGCGCAGGCCGTCGTCTCCGATCCGCTGCCCGACCTCGGCTCGCGCGAGGTCGCGGTCCGCGTGGTGGTCGACCCGACCGCGGGCCGAGACCTCGCCGCGGAGGCCAACGTCGCCCGTGAGCGTGTCCGCATCCGGCACGACCTCGCCTCGGCGCGCCGCCGCCACCTCGCGATGCTCCGCCGCTACGCCAACGCGATGGCCTTCCCCGTCAACAGCGAGCAGCCCGGTCGCCTCAACGTCTTCATCGACGACGAGGGCCACATCTGCGCGGCCGCGAACCTCATCGCGCGCGACGGCCAGCGCGAGCTCGTCGAGCAGACGGCGGCGCTCGACAACCACGTCCGCCTCGTCGAGGTCGTCGGCGGCCCGCTCATGGACTGGATGCTCACGAGCGGCTTCACCCAGGAGGAGATCGGCCGCATCCAGGAGCCGTACGAGTACATCGACGAGGAGCTGCCGCGCCGCGACTACCAGCAGGAGCTCGAGGACGAGAAGCGCCGCGTGCGCGCGGTGCTCCTGAGCGTGGCCGCGCAGCTCGAGCGCGACAGCGCGACGAGCCTCGACCTCGCGACCGAGCGCCTGCTCGCGGCCCGCATGGCGGCGCGGGCCGCGACCCCGGCCACCACCGCCGCGGTCGTGGCGCCCGTGCCTGCGAGCTGAGAGCTGGAGGAAGAATCGCTCCGGAGGAGCGCTGGATGTACAGCGCGTGTGCGTCTGGTGTGCGTGCTGGCCGCTGCCGCGCGAGAGAGTGGCGCAATTCGGGCTGAATCGCGTGGGCACGGCGGGCGCAATGACGCTCGGGCATGAACACCAACGCGTGGATCTTCCAGAGCTGGGTCGCCTTCGTCATCGCCCTCGGGGGCTCGAGCATCGGCATCGCCTGCCTGCCGCTCGACGTGTGGGCCAAGGCCTTCGTCGGGCTCGCGTTCTTCTTCACGGTCGCGCAGGCCTTCACGCTCGCCAAGACGGTGCGCGACCAGCACGAGGCGCGGGTGCGCGGTGACGCGCGCGGCAGCGAACGCGTCTACGGCTGACGCCGCGGCCGAGCGATGTCCTGATGACGGCCCCCCCCGCTCTCGTCTAGCCTGCTCCGATGCAGTACCGCTCGCCCGCGCTCGCGCTCCTGACCACCACGTTGTCGCTCTCTGCGTGCGCAGACGGATCGGGAGGCGGTGGGCGACGCGACACGGGCGGCGGCGGTGGCGGCGTCGACGCGTACACGAGCCTCGGCGGCGATGCCGGACCGCTGCCCGACACCGGGCCGCGCCCGGACACCGGCCCCGTCACGCCCGAGTGCGAGGCGCGCGCCGAGCTGATCTACGTGATCGATCGCGACGGTGGCCTCGCGCGCTTCGATCCACGCGGACCGTCGTTCGAGGACGTCGGCACGATCGACTGCGGCACGAGCGCGCAGCCGTTCTCGATGTCGGTCGATCAGGACGCCAACGCGTGGGTGCTCTTCGACGACCACGTGATCCGCCAGGTCAGCACGCTCGACGCGCGCTGCACCAGCGCGGCGCCCTACGAGCCCGGCTCGCCCTACGAGCTCTTCGGCATGGGCTTCACGTCCGACGCCGGCGGTGAGAGCCTCTTCGTCGCGGGCGGCACCTTCCTCGAAGTGATGGACACGCGAGGCCTGAGCGGCACCGCGCGCTTCGGTCGGATCACGCCGGAGACGCGCACGCTCACGACCGTCTCGCCCGATGCGCTCGGCGGCTGGCCCGAGCTCAGCGGCAACTCGGCCGGTCAGCTCTTCGGCTTCTTCCGATCCTCGGAGGCATTCTCGCGCATCACGCCCGGGCGGATCGTCGAGCTCGATCCCACGAGCGGTGCGGCGCTCGAGACGCACGACCTCTCCGCCATGGGCACGGGCGACGTGCGCGCGTGGGCCTTCGCGTTCTGGGGCGCGCGCTTCTACGTGTTCATCCAGGAGCAGGACGCGCCCTCGTCGGACGTGTGGCGCTTCGATCCCGCCGACGGATCCGTCATGCGGCTCCTCTCCGACACGGGCCGCGGCATCGTCGGCGCCGGCGTCTCGATCTGCGCCCCCGTCGAGCTGATCTGATCGCCGAGGCTGCTCTCCGTGCCGGTGCCCGTGCCCGCGCCCGTGCCCGTACCTTCGATCAGGTGAGGGCCTGGAACCGCTTCGAGAGCGCCCAGGCCTCCTCGATCGCGAGCTCGCCGAGCGGCAGGTGGACGACGACGTGGTCGCCCTCGGTCGCGGCGAGGGCGCGCGCGAGCGCAGGCGCGACGCCGGTGCGGGCGCCGCGAAGGGCCCAGCACGAGGAGATTCGGCCACGGTGGCTCACGACGAGCGGTCGATCCTCGAGCGCATGATCGAGGCGCGCATTCACCATCGCGGCGGCCTGCGGCGCGAGCACGAGCGGCTCGGCCGTGCCGAGATCGCGCGCGCAGCCGTCGTCGACCAGGATCCCTGCGACGATCGGCGTGAGGAGCGTCGCGAGCGCGTCGCGCGGGATCACGAGACCGTCGTGGCGAAGGCTCGCGTCGATCACGACCTCGAGCTCGATCGCGAAGTCGAGGGGCCAGTGCGCTCGGCGCGGGCGCGCGGGGCCCTCGTCGGGGAGGGGCCGCAGGCGCACGGCGTCGACGTCGGTCGCCGACGTCAGCGCGCGCCACACGAACGGGCGTCGCGTCGCGTCGGTGGATCGCAGCCCTTCGAGCTCGTCCGCGAGGGCGAGCAGACCCTGCACGCGCATCGAGGCCGGCGTCTCGTCGGGCACCGAGGGTGCATCGAGCGGCAGGCCCGCGGCGTCGTAGGCGCCGACGTTGCGCGCGAGGACGAAGGGTGTGGGGCGAGGCGCGTTCATGTCTCTCCGAGGAGGGCTGCGAGGCCGTCGTCGACGCTCGCGCGCTCGAGCCAGCCACCGTCGATCGTGCGCGTCGCGAGCGCGGCGTAGCGCGCGTCGCGGAACGCGAGCAGCTCGGGGTAGAGGCGCGCGAGGCCCGTGCCCTCGGGCTCGTCGGCGCGTGGCTGAAACGAGCTCGCCCACACGACGGGCTTGGGCTCTGCGAGGTAGCGCGCGAGCATCGCGTCGCGCCGCGTCTCGGGCGTGCGGAGGTAGACGGGCTCGGTGTCGCGCGCGAGGCGATCGAGCAGCGCGCCCTCGAGGTAGATGACGCTGCCCGTGCAGTCGATGACCACGTCGCGTCCTCGAGCCGCGGCGTCGCGCGCCCGATCGAGCGCCGAGCGCGTGACCTCGCCCTCGAGCGCGAGGTAGGCCGCCTCGCGCGCGCGGTAGCCGGCCGTCCACGGCATGCCCATCCACGTTCCGAGCGCGTTCACGGGCTCTTCGCCCTCCCGCACCGACACGATCTCGCCCAGGCGCTCGGCGATCTCGCCATCGCAGTCGATGCGGAGCCAGCCGCGCGCCACGAGCACCTTGGCCCAATGGCTCTTGCCGACGCCGGACATCCCGAGGAGCGAGATCACACGCATGCGCGGCCGAGCTTGCCCTCGTGTCGCCTCTGGCGCGAGCGTCGGCTCAGGGCCAGGCGAGGGCGGCGTCGCGGATCGACTTGCGCTGCTTGGCCTCGAGCGGACCGACGGCGACGACGGTCAGGGCCTCGCGGCGGAACATCGTGCGCGCGGCCTCCTCGAGATCGCTGCGGGTGACGCGCGCGGCGCGGGCGGCGAGCTCGTCGAGCGACGCGGTCTGACCGTCGAGCTCGTGGCCGAGGATCAGATCGACGTTGGCCTCGGCGGACTCGCGCGCGAGATCGATCTCGAAGAGCACCCGCGTGCGCACGCGGGCCATCTCGGCGTCGGTGATGTTCTCGCCTGCGCCGCGTGCGAGCGCGAGCAGCGCGCGGGTCGCCTCGGGCGCGCTCTCGGGGCGGCAGGCCGCGCCGAGCGAGAAGGACGAGACGTCCGAGTACGGATCGAGGTCGCCGAAGGCCTCGTACGCGAGGCCACGGTCCTCGATCATCGTGCGGAAGACGCGCGCGCTCATGCCGTCGTCGAGGATGCGCGTCAGCATGGTGATCGCAGCCCAGCGCGGGTCGCGCACGCCGGGCACGAGGAAGGACGTCCGGAGATCGACCTGGCTGCCCGTCGTGTGAACGAGGCGCGAGCGCGTGGAGGCCTCGGTCGCCGTGAAGGGCAAGGGTGCGCTGCGCGTGCCCGCCGCGACGTGTCCGAACGAGCGTCGTGCGGCTTCCCGCGTGTCGGCCTCGACGGCGCCCGCGAGCGCGATCACGAGGTTCGCGCCGACGTAGTGCGTGCGGTGCCACGCACGGAGATCGGCCTCGGTGATCGCGCCGAGGCTCGCCACCGAGCCGCCGATCGCGTGACCGAGCGGGTGCGTCCCGAACAGGGCCTGCGCGGTGAGCTCGTCCGGGTCCACCAGCTGATCGTCCTCGTCGAGCGCGTCGAGCAGCTCCTCGCGCACCACGTTCCGCTCGAGCTCGAGCTGCGCCATCACCGGCTCGCGGAACATCTCCGCGATGAGCTCGAGCGCGCTCGGCGCCGCGTCACGCGGCACGGTCGCGGAGAAGATCGTCGTCTCGGCGCTGGTCGCTGCGTCGAGCGTTCCGCCCAGGGACTCGAAGGCGAAGTTCTGCGCGAACGAGGTGGGGTGCTCCTTCGTGCCGCGGAAGAGCATGTGCTCGAGGAAGTGCGAGATGCCGCCGAGCGCTGCCGGCTCGTGACGCGAGCCCACGCGCACCGCGACGGCGAGCGCGACGTGGCGCACGCTCGGCAGCGAGAGCGACGTGAGGACCGCGCCGTTGCCCAGCACCTCGCGCGACGAGCCGCCTTCGCGCTCCGTGCGCGGGGCGGCTCGTGATCGGTCCCGGCGGATCCGGGGCGCGCTCATCGAACGAGGCTCAAGCGGGGATCGCCTGGCGCGCGCGCGGCGGCAGGGCGGACTCTTCCTCGGCCGGCTCGTTCCCCTCTTCCTCGCTCGGCTCCTCACCTTCGTCCGAGTCCTCGTCGTTCTCGGGCTGCTCGTCGCCGTAGCGCAGGGTGCGATCGTCGATGCGGATGTCGCCGCGATCCTCGGCCGCGTCGCGGAGCTCGTGCACGTACGCGCGCACCGCCTCGATGCGCTTGACCGAGAGCAGCTCGTCCGTGATCCGCTGGCGGACCTCGTCGGTGAAGCCCTCGTCCGTCGCCTCGGTCCGGTCCTTGAGCCGGAAGACGAACCAGTCGTCGCCGAGCTGGATGGGCTCTTCGGGCAGGGGCGACTCGAGCGTCATCTCGAAGGCGGCGCGGGTCAGCGGGCCCGAGTCGAACGCGCCCGAGATGGGCGTGTCGGTGCGACCGAAGCGGCGCGTCTCGCGGACCTGCGGCGAGAGCGCGTCGCGCTCCGGCGTCGCGGCCTCGGCCTCCGCGGGGGCTGCACCCGGCGCGGGCGCCGCGGCGGGATCCACCGGCGGTGCCGGCGGCGCCCAGTTGCGCGCCAGCTGCTGATCGAGCTCCTCCATCGTGTGGCCCTCGCGGAGGTAACCGAGCGCGCGCACGGCCTCCTCGCGGGCCAGCTCGCTCGAGCGGGCGCGCACGTAGAGACGCTCGGCGATCTCGCGCTTGGCCTCGGCCTCGGGCACGTCGCCCTCGCGACGTCCCTCGACCTTGATGACGTGGTAGCCGAACTGGCTCTCGACCACGTGGTCGGTGATCTGACCGACCTCGGTCGCGAACTGCGCCTCGTCGAACGGCGCGACCATGCGGCCGCGGGGGTTGTAGCCGAGGTCACCGCCGCGACGCGCGCTGCCCTCGTCCTGGCTCTCGTTGCGGGCGACCGTCGCGAAGTCCTCACCACCGCGGACGCGCGCGAGGATCGCCTCGGCGCGGGCGCGGGCCGCGGTGCGCTCGGCCTCCGGCGCGTCCTGACCGGCCTGGATGAGGATGTGGCGCGCGCGCACCTGGAGCTCGAGGCCCGTGTAGTTGTGGCGCTGCCGCGTGTACTCCTCGTCGACCTCGCTCTGGTGCGCGCCCATCCACGTCGTGACGTCGGCCTCGGTCGGCTCGATGCGATCGCGGTAGTACGAGGGGCGATACTGCACGTAGTCGAGCTGAGCGCGCTCGGTGTCGCGCACGTAGGTGGAGCGCACCTCGTCGGGGCTGACCGTGACCTGCTCCTCGATCGCGTCGCGCGCGAGGCCCGCGAGGCGCTCGCGCACCTGCCACTGCACGAACTCGTCGGTCGAGCGGCGGAGCGCGTTCGAGATGAAGCCGCGCATGCGGCGCGCCGAGAAGGTGCCGTTGCGATCCTCGAAGGCGCTCGACACGTCGAACTCGGGGCCCGGGAAGCCGGGGGGCGCATCGACCGAGGGGTTCAGGTAGATGATGCCGGTCTCGAGGAGGTCGTCCATGACCTCCTCGTCCGAGACGCGGAAGCCCATCTCGAGCGCCGCGTTCGCGAGCAGCTCGCGCTCGATGAGGCCGTCGAGCGTCAGCTCGCGCAGGCGCAGCGTGCGCGCCTGTTCGATGCGGTACTGGTTGAAGCCCGGCACGGCGTAGGCGGCGCGGAAGTCGCCGTTCGTGAGCGTTCGACCCTGCACGCGCGCCGCGTAGCCCGAGTTCTCGAACATCGAGGTGCAGCCCTGCGACTGCGGTCCGCCGAACTGGAGGACGAAGACGGCGCTCAGCATGAAGACGAGCACGACGAGGACGACCGTCTGGAAGCGCTGTTGGATGAGCTCGAGCATCGGGGAGGACTCGCGAGGAAAGGGCGCCCACTGTCGGGCCGCCTCGGCGTGAGGGGGCCCGCGAAAAGGGGGCGGAAGTTAGCGAAGCGATTCCCCCACGGCAAATGGACCGGGCTCGCGGGTGATCCGCGGCCTCTCCGTGACGCGCTCGGGGAGGGGGGCCGACCGGGGCGAGACACGTCGCGGGGGCCCGAAAAACTTGAAGGCGGCGCTCGGAGAGCACCGCCTTCGGGGAAGCTAAGTGGGTCGGGTCGGGAGTGCTGCGGGCTCGGCTGGCCACCTTCGCCCGCGAGGAGAATTCTTCGGCGCGTCGCCGCGCTCAACGCGCTCGTCGGCCTTCGTTGCGATGCTCGTGCCATACACACGCGACGTCACGAGACGATGGCGGACGCGTATTCTCCACGAGAATTCGTCGGGTCGAGGGGTGCAGTGGCCGATCGACTGGCCGGGCCGACAACCGGCCTGGCTAGGAGGGTGACCACCTTGCGGCTCGCTGCGGCTGGCGGGACAAGTCACCTCCGTGCACCCCGGCGATTCGGAGCAGCTCGCCCGCCTCTTCGACACCCTGGGGATCGATCGCACGGCCCGCGTCGTGAGCCCGGACTCGACCCTGCGGCCGGGTGACGTCCGCGCCCGCGCGTCCGACCGCGACACGACGGCCCGCGGGGCGGAGCGTGCCGGTGCCGTCGCGAGCACCGCGCCGTTCCTCCCCACCATCACGCTCGGGGAGCGCGTGGGCGCGGCCGACGCAGAGCCGCCCTCGGCCGATCTCGTCCTCGGCGCACGGCTCGGCGAGGGCGGCATGGGCGTGGTCGACGCGGCCTCGCAGCGCTCGCTCGGCCGCGAGGTCGCGCTCAAGCGACCGCTCGGCGAGGGCTCCGCGGCCGCACTCGTCGAGGAGGCGCGGGTCATGGCGCTCGTCGAGCATCCGAACGTCGTGCCCGTGTTCGCGCTCGGGCGCGACGCCGCGGAGCGACCAGTGCTCGTGATGAAGCGCATCCAGGGCGCGTCGATGAAGGCGCTCTTGCGCGATCAGGCGCACCCCGCGTGGCCGCGCCTCGAGGCGCGCTGGGGCGATCGCGAGCGTGCGCTCCTCGCGATCCTCGGCGAGGTGTGCGATGCGCTCACGCTCGCGCACTCGCACGGCATCGTGCACCGCGACGTGAAGCCCGAGAACGTGATGGTCGGCGAGTTCGGCGAGGTGTACCTCCTCGACTGGGGCATCGCGCATCGCGTGAACGACCCCGTGCCCGTGGGCGAGGGCAACGTCGTCGGCACGCCCGGCTAGATGGCGCCGGAGATGGTCCTCGACGCCGACCACGCCGACGCGCGCACCGACGTCTACCTCCTCGGCGCGACGCTCCACGACGTGCTCACCGGACGCATGCGGCACGAGGGCGAGTCGTTCTTCGAGATCCTCGCGTCAGCGCTCGAGTCGCGTCCGTACGCCTACGGGCCCGAGGTCCCAGAAGACCTCGTGGCGCTCGCCAACGCCGCGACCGCAGCCGATCCGGCCGCGCGTCCGGCGAGCGCCGCCGCCTTTCGCCGCGCCCTCACCGATCACGAGCGACACCGCGAGGCGCTCACGCTCGTGAAGGCGGCGCGCGAGGCGACCTCGCGGGCGGCGCAGCTCGAAGCGGGCTCCCCCGAGGCGGTCGGTGCGCTCTCGGAGGCCGGCGCGGCCCTGGCGGCGGCCGAGCGCGTGTACGCCGAGAGCGCGGTGCTCCAGAGCGCGAAGGAGGCTCACGTCCGCGCGCTCGTGGCGCGAGAGATCGCGCTCGAGAGCCCGCGCGCCGCACGCGCGCTCCTGCCGCGGTTGCCGAAGCCCGACGCGGCGCTCGAGTCGAGCATCGCCGCGCTCGAGACGCGGATGGAGCAGGCGCGTGAGCGCGATCTCGCCGCGCAGAAGGCGAGGGCGGAGGCCGACACGTGGGGCTCGCTGCGCGCGCGTGTGGCCGCCTCGGTGGTGGGCTTCGCCGTGTTCATGGGCGTCGTGATCGCGCAGTGGCTCCGCCATCCGAGCATGCCGACCGTGCGTGGCTTCTTCCAGAACGACGTGATCGTCCTCGTGGTGCTGGCGGTGCTCATGGTCGTGTTCCGCGCGGCGCTCTTCGCCAACGCGGGCAACCGGAGGCTCACCCTGGTCGTGTACGGCGCGCTCGTGTTCCAGACCCTGGTGAACGGGGCAGCGATGTCGTTCGGGTTGCCCGCACCGCAGGCGATGGTCTTCGGCTTCACGCTCGTCACGGGCTGGTTCGCCGTGGTGTCCATCACGGTGCACCGCGCGTTCGCGCTGCCTTCCGCGTGCGCGGCGCTCGTGGGTGGCACCGTCTTCGTCGCGCCCTGGGCCGCCCCTCGCGCCGCGCTGCTCGGGACCCTCCTCGTGCTGCTGGCGATCTTCGCCGCGACGATCCGCGCGATGCGCGACTCGCGCGTGCGCGACGCGGCCGGGACCGACGCGGCCGATCGCGATCCCGCCTGAGGCCTCGTCGCGCGGCCCGGCACGACTCCATCCGCGCGGGCGGGTGGTCGTGCTAAGCCCACGCCCCCATGCGCTACTCCCAGGCCTTCATCCCGACGCTCAAGGAAGTTCCCAAGGACGCGACGACGCCGTCGCACGTGCTGCTCCTGCGAGGCGGCTTCGTGCGGATGGTCGGCGCGGGCATCTACGAGATGCTGCCCCTGGGCCTGCGCGTGCTCCACAAGATCGCCGGCATCGTGCGCGACGAGATGGATCGCTCGGGCGCGCAGGAGGTGCTCATGCCGGCCCTCCTGCCGCGCGAGTACTTCCAGGAGACGGGCCGCTGGGACGTCTACGGCGACGTGCTCCTGCGCCTCAAGGACCGCAAGGGCGGCGAGTACCACCTCGGCCCGACGCACGAGGAGATCATCACGGACATGGTGCGTCGCGACGTGAAGTCGTACCGCCAGCTCCCGCAGAACCTCTACCAGATCCAGATGAAGTTCCGCGACGAGCCGCGGCCGCGCGCGGGCCTCCTGCGCTGCCGCGAGTTCATGATGAAGGACGCGTACTCGTTCGACGTGAGCGAGGAGAAGGCGTTCGAGAGCTACGCCGCGATGCGCGAGGCGTATCACCGCATCTTCAAGCGCCTCGGCCTCGAGTACCGCATCGTCGAGGCCGACTCGGGCGCGATCGGCGGCAAGACGAGCGCGGAGTTCCAGGTGCTCGCGCAGACGGGCGAGGACGCGATCGTGGCGTGCGGTGCGTGCGAGTACGCGGCCAACGTCGAGGTCGCGACCACGCCGGCCCCCGAGAAGAAGGCCGACACTGCGGGCGCGATGGAGAAGGTCGCGACGCCGAACAAGAAGACCATCGAGGAGGTCTCGGCGTTCCTCGGCGTGCCGCAGAGCGCGACGATGAAGGCGCTCTTCTTCCGCGTGATCAAGAAGGACTCGGTCTCGTACGCGCTCGTCTTCGTGCGCGGCGACCACGAGGCGCACGAGGTGAAGGTCGTCAACGCGCTCGCTGCGCGCGAGGTCGTGATGGGCACCGCGGAGGAGGCCGCGAAGCTCGGCATCGTCACGGGCTACATCGGGCCCCAGGGCCTCACGCCGTCCAAGGATCTCGAGATCGTGGTCGACCGCTTCCTCGACACGGGCGAGGGCTTCGTCGCGGGCGCCAACGAAGAGGGCTTCCACACGAAGAACGTCGTGATCGGCCGCGACGTGACCGCGCGCGTCGTCGACGTGCGCACGGTGGTCGACGGCGACCGCTGCCCGAGCTGCGGCAGCGAGCTCAAGACGTACCGAGGCATCGAGGGCGGCCACATCTTCGTTCTGGGCACGCACTACTCGGCGAAGATGGGCTGCACGTTCCTCGACGAGGACGGCAAGGACAAGCCCATCGTCATGGGCTGCTACGGCATCGGCGTCTCGCGTCTGGTCGCGACCGCGATCGAGCAGAACCACGACGCGGATGGCATCCGCTGGCCGATGAGCATCGCGCCCTACCACGCGATCGTGGTGCCCGCGGGCAAGGAGCAGGAGATCCAGGAGACCGCGTTCGAGCTCTACGCGAAGCTCCAGGCCGAGGGCGTCGAGGTGATCCTCGACGACCGCGACGAGCGGCCGGGCGTGAAGTTCAAGGACGCCGACCTCCTCGGCATCCCGCTCCGCATCGTCGTGGGCAAGAAGGGCCTGGCCGAGGGCAAGGTCGAGCTCAAGGCGCGGAAGGACAAGGACGTCTCGATGGTTCCGGTCGCCGAGATCGTCGAGAAGGTCGCCCAGACCGTGAAGTCCGCCGGCGTGCGCCTCCTGCCGCGCGCCTGAGGCGTCACGCTCGCCCGCGAGAGCCCGAGAGCACCCCCGAGAGCACCCCCAGAAGACCATGGCGAAGAAGCCGCTGCCGGAGACCGATGGCATCGAGACGCGGGATCGACCCGTGCGCACGATGGTCGCGCTCGTCGTGGGCTTCCTCGTCATCCTCGGCATCGCGACGTGGACCGTGATCCTCCCCGAGCTCCGCGACGACGCGGGCGAGGCGGAGGAGGGCGAAGACACGCAGGGCGGTCACCAGCAGGGCGGTGATCAGCAGGGCGCAGCAGCGCCGACCGAGCCGAGCTGACCGAGACCGCGAGAGAGACTCTGACGAGGATCGATCGCGAAGCCTTGACCATGGACCATGCTCCATGGATTACGACCTCGGGATGAACACGGCTCGCCCGCTCACCATCCTGCTCACGGGCGCATCGACCGGCATCGACCGCGTCAGCGCCCTGCACCTCGCCCGCAAGGGCTACCGCGTGCTCGCCACCGTCCGGAAGGACAAGGACGCCGAGGCGCTGCGCGCGGAGAACGTGCCGGGCCTCGAGCCCGTGATCGTCGACGTCGATCAGGCCGAGGACATCGAGCGCATCGGTCAGCGGCTCGATGCCGAGCCCGATGGGCTCTACGCGCTCATCAACAACGCCGGGTTCAACTACACCGCGCCGTTCGAGCACACCGTGGAGGCGCGCGCGCGAGCGATGATGGAGACGAACTTCTTCGGCCTCTACAGGCTCTCGCAGCGGCTGATCCCCGCCCTGCGACGCGGTGCAGAGCGCGCCGGACAGCCGAGCAAGCTCGTCAACGTGAGCTCCATCGGCGGCAGCATCGGCTTGCCGTGGGAGTCGTTCTATCACGCGTCCAAGTTCGCCGTGCTCGGCCTCTCGGAGAGCCTGCGCAACGAGCTCTACGGTCAGAACATCCGCGTGGTCGTCGTCCAGCCGGGCGGCATCAAGACGGACTTCATGCCGAAGACCGAGGCGAGCCTGAAGACCGCGCTCGCCGAGATGCCCGCCGAAGGGCGCACGCGCTACCAGCGGCCGCTCGAGACGATGCTCGGACTGACCGCCAACGCTGGGAAGTACGGCACGCCTCCCGAGGCCGTGGCGCGCGCGTTCGAGCGGATCCTCGCCCGGCGCAGCCCGGGCTTTCGCACGTGGGTCGGGCTCGACGCGCGCTTCCTCCACGCGCTCCACACGCTCTTGCCCCACTGGCTCATGCACGCGGTCCTGCGAAGGCTGTCCGGCGCATGAGCCCGAGGACCAGCAGCAGACGGGCGGACACCGGCGCCCCGGCGGCGGCGATGCGCATCGGGGAGCTGTCGCTGCGCAGCGGCGTCTCGCGCGACACGATCCGCTTCTACCAGAAGGCGGGCCTCCTCTCGCCGCGCGTCTCGCCCAACGGCTACCGGGCGTTCGACGAGACCCACCTCGATCTCCTGCGATCCATCCGCATCGCGCAGGTGCTCGGCTTCACGCTCGCCGAGATCAAGAAGTCGATGGGCCGCTGGGAGACCCTGACGCCGGCGGCGCGCGCTCGCTTCCTCGAGGACAAGCTCGAGGCGATCGACGAGCGCATCGCGGAGCTCACGCAGATGCGGGCGCACCTCGTCCAGAAGATCGGCTGGATCCGCACCGGCAAGCGCGGTGTGCCGGAGGAGATCCGAGCGGCGGCCCAGCACCGCGCGCGCCCGGTCCGACGACGCTGACTCGCGCGCTGGGGCGTGGGGCCTGTCGGCTTCTCTCCCGCTCCGCCCTCTGCGTACCATGCGCGCCATGAGCCAGCGCGGGCAGGTCGCCTACGATCCCAGGGGACGCATCTTCGTCGTCACGCACGACGAGGCGCTCCTCGTGCACGACGGTGACAGCGAGGCGCCGCTCTGGCAGGAGACGATCGACGAGACGATCGCGGGCGTGGCGATCGCGGGTGACGAGATCGTCGTCCTGGGCGAGGAGGGCGCCGTGCGGCGCTTCACCTTCCTCCATCGCGAGCTCGCGCGCGCCTCGCTCGGTGGGCCGGTGCGCACGTTCGCGGTGCGCGAGGACGGAACGATCGTCGGCGCGCACGAGGATCACGTCTCGCTTCTGCGGCGGAACGACCTCGCGGCGGTGCCGCTCTACCACCGTGGGGTCACGGCCCTGGCGTGGTCGCGCGACGGAAAGCGCGTCCTCGTCGGCAAGAGCTCGCCCGAAGGAGAGCACCAGCTCGTCCTGCTCGACGGGGCGAACGGTGAGCCGCAAGGCGCACCGCAGACGCTCGCGAGCGCGATCACGGCGATCGCCTCCTGCCCGAAGGGATTCTTCGTCGCGAACGGCGACCGCATCCAGCGCTTCACGCAGCCCGACGCTCCGCTCGCGCACGTGACCCGCGCGCGCGAGCACGTGATCACCGACGTCGCGTGCTCGGCGGAGGGTACGCGCCTCGCGATGCAGATCGATCGCTCGCGCGTCCTGGTGCTCGACGATCCCCCGGGCGAAGCGCTCCTCGACGTGAGCTATCCGCAGCGCGTGTGCAGCGGCGTCGCCTTCGGTCCGCGGCCGTGGATCGCGATCGCGCTCGCGGGCGGGGACGCGAACAAGGTCAACGTGGACACGGGCGCGATGCACCGGAGCGACACGCACCCCGGCCGTCAGCACAACCGCTGGCTGGTGAGCGTCGCGGGCGCGTTCCAGAAGCGCGCGGCACCGGCGCCCACTGCGGCACCCGCGAAGACGGCGGGGATCGACGAGGCCAAGCTCGAGCAGCAGCGTCGCGCGCAGCGCGCCATCCAGGACGCCGAGGCCCAGCTCCGTCAGCAGCAGCAGGACGACTCCGATCGGAAGATGATGTTCCGCATCGGCTTCATCGTGCTCGGCATCCTCCTCGGCGTGCTCCGCGCCTGCGCCCGCGACTCTCACCACTATTGATGAGTCGGCTTGCTCGACTGCCCGAGTCGGCGCATTCGGCGGGCATGAAGATCGCGGTGCTGGCATCGGGTCGTGGATCGAACCTCCGTGCGATCGCCGAAGCGATCGAGCGCGGAGCGTGCAGTGCGCGCATCGTGGCGGTCGTCTCCGACAAGCCAGACGCGGCGGCGCTCGCGTTCGCGTCCGAGCGAGGGGTCGCGACGGCCGTGGTGCCGCCCAAGGCGCACGCCTCGCGCGAGCTCTGGGACGCCGCGCTCGCGGAGACCGTCGCGTCGTTCTCGCCCGAGCTCGTGGTGCTCGCGGGCTTCATGCGGATCGTGGGCGCGTCGATGCTCGCGCGTTTTCCGCAGCGCATCGTGAACGTGCACCCCGCGCTCTTGCCCTCGTTCCCCGGGGCGCACGGGGCGCGCGACGCGATCGCCAAGGGCGTGCGCATCTCCGGCTGCACGGTGCACGTCGTGGATGCGGGCGTCGACACCGGGCCCATCCTCGCGCAGGCGGCCGTGCCGGTCTGGCCGAGCGACGACGAGGCGAGCCTCCAGGCGCGCATCCAGAAGGTCGAGCATCGGCTCCTGCCCGCGGTGATCGACGCGATCGCGAAGGGCACCCTCACGCTCGGAGCGAGCGGTCCTTCGTTCGGCGCGGACCTCCCCTTCGACGAGCGCGCGCTCGTGTCGCCGAGCTTCGGCGCTGTGTCTCCGAGCGTCGGTGGGGGGACGACGTGAGCCGGCTCGGGGGGCTCGCGCTCGTCGCGCTCGCGCTGGGCGCCTCGATCGGGAGCTGCACTCCTGCCTCGCGCGTCGCGTCGGCGGGGAGCGTGCCCGTGTCCATCACGCCACCGACGCCCGCCGACGAGGCTGCGCTCTGTGATCTCCCGCTCGAGACGCGCTTCGAGCGGGCGCGCGCGCTGGCGCTCGATGGAACACCGCACACGCGGAGCGACGCGGACGTCGCGCTCGATCGCTGGTCGCCGCGGGGGCGAGAGATGGGTGGCGCCGCGAGGCCCGTGCTCGAGGGCGATCGGCCGTACGTCGGCGAGCGCGTGCGACGCGTGCTCGCGCGCTGCATCGAGGCGGACGCGGTGGCGCTCACGCGCGAGCTCGTGGCGTTCCAGACCGTCGCGGCCATCGCGCCGCCCTCGACCAACGCCGAGCACGCGCGCATGGCGAGCTTCCTCGAGGCGTGGTCGGCGCGGCACGGGCTCGTGTTCCGCGGGCACGGCCAGAACGACGCGTGGGAGATCGAGCTGCCGGGCCGCTCGCAGGAGAGGCGCGTGCGATGGATCGTCCATGCGGACGTGGTGCCCGTGAACGATCCGCCGACCGTGATCGACGTGGGCGCCGTGCCCGAGGGCTGGACGCACGCGCCGTTCTCCGCGGCGCTCGTGGGCGACCGGCTCTATGGCCGCGGCACCGAGGACGACAAGGGGCCCATGGCGGCCGTGATGATCGTGCTCGCCACGCTCGCGAGCGCAGGCCTCGTGCCCGACGGTCCGCTCGTGCTCGCGGCGGGCACCGCGGAGGAAGAGGACTGGACGCCGATGCGCCGCTACGCGAGCGAGAGCGCGGCTGCGCGTCACGAGATTTCGGTGGACTCGGACTTTCCGGTCGTGACCGCGCAGAGCGGCTTCGTGGCGTGGGGGCTGCGCGTGCCGGCCTCGCGCGTGCGGGCCGCGGCGCGGCGGGGGCGTGCGCGGGAGATCGCGGAGGTCGTGAGCGCCCGTGGCGGCCTCTTCCTCACGCAGATCCCGGACGCGGCGGAGCTGACGCTGCGCGCGATCGCGCCCACCGATGCCGCGAGCCTCGAGGCCCGCGCGAACGAGGCGATCGCGGCCGAGCTCGCGAGCCGTGACGTCGAGGGACAGAGCCGCCCGCACGATGGCTTCGACGCCTCGGCGCGTCGCGAGGTGATCGAGGGGAGCGAGCTCGTGATCGTGTCGGCGCGCGGTGTCTCGGCGCACTCGTCGCAGCCAGAGGACGGTCGCAACGCCAACGAGCTCCTCGCGGCGATCGCCTCGCGCCTCACGCTCCGCGCGAGCCCCGCGACGCGCGTGCTCGAGATCGTGCACGCGTACTTCGATCGCGATCTGCACGGGGAGGCGCTCGGCCTCGCGCACGCGGATGCGTTCATGGGGCCGCTGGTCGTCGCGCCGACGGTGCTCCGCGTGGAGGCCACGGGCGCGCACGTCGAGATCAACATGCGCCGGCCCGCCGGCCGCACGGCCGAGGCGTTCCGGGCGGATCTCGAGGCGGCGCTCGGGCGCGTGCGCGAGCGCTTCGGCCGGGACGTGCGCGAGACCGACGACGTGTTCGTGAGCGAGGTGCACCACGTCGAGGCGGGGCGATCGATCGAGACGCTCTCTGAGATCTACGCGCGACTCACCGGTCAGGCGCGGGACGCGGTCACGGCGCGCGCGATCCGCGGAGGCACGTACGCGCGCCTCTTTCCGGGCGCGGTGGACTTCGGCCCGGCGCTGCCCGGCACGCCCTACACGGGCCACGGCGCCGACGAGCACATCACGCTCGAGGCGCTCTCCCTCACCGGCCGCGCCGCGCTCGAGACGGCGCTGCTCCTGGGCTACGAGCCGTGACGATGCACGAGCCCTGCATCGACCCGCGTGTCAGGGGCACTCGGTCATGGGGATCGAGAGCGTGCTCCTGGGCTCGACCGTTCGGCGCAGCGTGCGCCAGGCGTGGCCGGGGCCCGTCGAGCGGAGGCCGATCGCGATGGGGCCCTCGGGCACGTCGACGATGCGCGGCGTGAGGCCGAGCGAGCGGTTGTCGACGAAGATCTCCGCTGCGGGCCGGCAGATGATCTCGAGCGTGCCGTGATCGTCGTCGAGCGTGGGGAAGGCCGCGGCCTGCGTCGCCGGCTCCTCGCGCGGATCCTCGAGCGGTGGCTCTGCCGGCGCCACATCCCTCGTGCGCTCGGGCGCGAGGGTGGCCTCGACGTCGCGCGAGCCCATGGGGACCTCCGGTGCTTCCACGCTGGCGTGCGGCTCGATCGTGGGCGCGGGCGGGGGCGGCTCGGGGGCCGGGTGCCTCACGGGCTCGAGGCGCGTGTCGCCGCCGCGTGTGGGCATCTCCGTCGGAGGTGCCATCGCGTCCGACCTCGGTCGTGTGAGCACGTGGGTGAGGACGCCGAGCAGCGCGAACGTGCCCAGGCCGATGGCGACGAAGCCACCCCACGCTGCGATCGAGCGCTCCGGGGGGCGTGCGCGCGGACGCGCCGCCGCGACCGTGCCCGCGGGCTCACTCGCGAGCGCGCCGACGGCGAGCGGCCCGTTCGTCGTCGACGTCGAGGCCGACGCCACCACGCCGCTCGAGCTCGCGGTCGCGGTCGAAGCCGCCGTCGCGGTCGAAGCCGCCGTCGCGGTCGAAGCCGCCGTCGCGGTCGAAGTCGCCGTCGCGGTCGAAGCCGCGGTCGAAGTCGAGGTCGAAGGCGAGGTCGAAGGCGAGGTCGAAGTCGCAGTCGACGTCGGGGTCGAAGTCGAGGTCGCGGTCGCAGTCGCAGTCGCAGTCGACGTCGGGGTCGCAGCGGCGATCTCGGTGCCCGTCGTGGCCTTCTTCGACGGAGGCGCCGGCGCCGCGGCGCGTGCCTTCGCCTCCAGCTCGCGCATCGCGGTCGCTTCGCGTGTGGAGATCACGCCTGCGAGCTGACCGGGCAGGATCGACGGCGAGGCCGCCGCGAGCGGCGCGTAGGACTCGCGGCCCGGGTGCATCGCGCGCCGCAGCGTCGCGTCGCGCCCGGCCTTGCGCTGCGCGAAGAGGTCCTGGAGGAGCCGGCGGATCGCCTCGGCGCTCGCGTCGCGCCTGCGCTTCTCGAGCAGGTCGGTGATCTCGTCCGCGAGCACGCCGGCGCTCGGGAACCGATCCTGCGGATCGCGCGCGAGGCAGCGCATCACCAGCCGCTCGAGCGCCGCGGGACAGTCGGTCATGTCGCCGGGCCGCGGCACCTCGCACCGCTTCACGAGCGCGCGCGTCTCGGCGCGCGTGGGCGCCACGAAGAGGCGACGCTGCGTGACGCACTCCCAGAGGATCACCCCGAGCGTGAAGACGTCGGCGGGCGCCTCGAACATGCGCTGCGCGGCCTGCTCGGGGGACCAGTACGCGATGCCGCCGTGGTCGCGGCTCTGCGCGTCGTCGGGCCCGATCGCGGCGCGCGGCGTGCCGAAGTCGGCCACGCGGACCTCACCGTCGTAGGCGATGAAGACGTTCTGCGGCGTGAGGCTCCCATGCACGAGCGGCGTGCGCGCCGCGTGTGCGTGCTCGACGGCCTCGGCGGCCTGCGCGATCACGCGCAGCAGGATGTCGAGCGGCCGCTGCCCGGGCACGAGCCTCCGCAGCACGGCGGCCAGCTGCTCGCCGTGCACGTACTCCGTCGCGACGTATGCGGCGTGTGGATCGCTGCCGACGTCGAGCACGCGAGCGATGCCGGGATGCAAGAGCTGCGAGGCGCGGCGGGCGGAGGCGAGCAGCTCGTCGACGAAGCGCGGATCGGCTGCGTGCACGGGCAGGGGGCGACGCAGCGCCACGAGCGAGACCTCGCCGTCTCGTCGCACCGTGCGCGCGAGGTGCACCTCGCAGGTCGTGCCCTGGCCGAGGCGCTCGACGAGCTCGTAGCGCCCGGCGATCCACGTTTGTGTCGCGGCAGCGTCGGTGGCGCTCACGGCGACTCCTCACCATCGGAGGCCCGACGCTCGCGAACGAGCGCGCCTCCGTGCACGTCGAGCGCGGTGATCGAGAGCCCTCGCGCGCACCCGGACGACGAGAGGGTCACGCGCACGGCCGCGGGATCGGCTCGGCTCAGCGGGCTCGCGTGGAGGACGTCGTCGCCGCAGCGGACCTCGATGCGCGCGACGAGGCGCGGCGGCGCGTGGGTCGGACGCACGACGAGTGCGCGGCCGGACTCGTCCGACACGGCCTCGATGGCGAGCGAGAGGCCATGGGCGGGTCGCTCCTGCTCGAAGCGCGAACGATCGCGGCCCGCGAGCTCGGGGGGCGCTGCGAGCGCGGGATCGAGCGCGAGCGCGATGGCGAAGTGGCTCCGGGCCGTGCGCTCGGCGCCCATCGCGCTGGCGAGGATGCCGAGGTGGAGGTGGATGCGTACGAGCTCGGCGCGCTCGTGACCGGGCTCGCGCAGCGCTGCGAGGAAGAGACGATTGGCCTCGCGCAGCGCCCCGCGTGCGTAGGCCGCCTCGGCGGCGAGGACCGAGGCGTCGTCCGCGGCGGCGCGCGGCGTGGAGAGCATCGAGGCCGCGCTGACCGCGAGCGCGAGCGTCACGACCCAGACGAACGAGTGCCCGCGAGACCGACTCGGCGCGGCCTCTGCCCGGAGGCTGACTCGCTCGAAGGAGGGTGGTGGCATCCAGGGGCCCCGCACGACCGCACCAGCCTATCACGCACGGGCTCGCGCCCGACGTGCGTTGCGCGCCTTGCGAGGGGGTCCGAGCACCCCCTACATTGGCGCCCCCATGAAGCTCGAGCTGACCGAAGAACAGTCGATGATCCAGCAGATGGCGCGCGATTTCGCGGTACGCGAGGTCGAGCCCAAGGCGCGTGAGCTGGACAAGGAGGGTCGCTGGCCGGCCGAGCTCGTCGCCCGCATGGGTGAGCTGGGCCTGCTCGGCCTGGCGATCCCCGATGAGTACGGCGGCGCGGGCGCGGACACCGTGAGCTACGTGCTCGCGATGGAGGAGGTCTCTCGGGCCTGCGCCTCCACGGGCGTGATCATGAGCGTGAACAACTCGCTCGTGTGCGACCCGCTCTACAAGTTCGCCAACGAGGATCAGAAGAAGCGCTTCCTCACGCCGCTCGCGAGCGGCAAGAAGCTCGGCTGCTTCGGCCTGACGGAGCCGGCCTCCGGCTCGGACGCGTCGCACATGGAGACGGTCGCGGAGGACAAGGGCGATCACTTCCTCGTGAACGGCGCCAAGAACTGGATCACCAACGGCCCGCACGCCGACGTGATCCTCCTGTTCGCGGCGCACGACCGCTCGCTCGGCGCCAAGGGCACGACGGCGCTCATCATCGAGAAGGGCACGCCCGGCTTCACGCAGAACCCGCGCGATCACAAGCTCGGCATCCACGCCGCGCACTCGTGCACCGTGTTCTTCGAGAACGTGAAGGTGCCCAAGGAGAACGTGCTCGGCGAGAAGGGCATGGGCTTCAAGGTCGCGATGGCGACGCTCGACGGTGGCCGCATCGGCATCGCCTCGCAGGCTCTGGGCATCGCGCGCGCGGCGCTCGAGAAGGCGACCGAGTACGCGAAGGTGCGCAAGGCGTTCGGCGAGCCCATCGCGAACAAGCAGGCGATCCAGTTCATGCTCGCCGACATGGCGACCGAGCTCGACGCGGCGCGCCTCCTCACGCTCCGCGCGGCGACGATGAAGGACAAGGGCGTGCGCCACTCCAAGGAGTCCGCGATGGCCAAGCTCTTCGCCTCGGAGGCCTCGACGCGCATCGCCCACAAGGCGATCCAGATCCACGGCGGCTACGGCTACAGCACCGAGTACGACGTGGAGCGGCACTACCGCGACGCGCGCATCACCGAGATCTACGAGGGGACGAGCGAGATCCAGCGGATCGTGATTGCGGCCAACACGCTCAAGGCCTGACGCTGTCCGGATCGATCGACGAAGGCCGACCCCGGGGTCCGGCGTAGCCAGAGGAGCAGCATGCGGAACGAAGTCCTGACCGGAGCGATCACGAGCGTCGGCCTGGCCCTGGCGCTGAGCGCATGTGGCGGCGGAACGAACGAGCAGACGACCACCACCACCACGACCGCGCGTCGCTCCCGCGAGGTGTCGGCCGAGGAGCAGGCGCAGGCCGATGCTCGGGCGGGCGTGCAGATCGAGGGCCTCATGGGCACGATCTCGCAGGACCAGGTGAACATGACGCTCCAGCCGCGCACGGAGACCTTCGCGCGGTGCTTCACGCAGGGCGCGGGCGTGGACTTCCTCGGCGGCGACATCCGCCTCTCGTTCCGCATCCACGTCGATGGCAGCGTGGCGTGGGTGTTCCCGAGCCAGACGACGATCGGTCACCGGGCCGTCGAGCGCTGCATCGTCGAGCGCGCGCGCGGCGTGCGCTTCCCGCGTCCGCGCGGTGGCGAGGCCGAGTTCAGCTGGGGCTTCGGCTACGACGCGCCGTCGGACGTGCGCCCGCCGCTCAACTGGGACGCGACGCGCATCTCCTCGACGCTCGCGAGCAACGGGGCGGCGCTCGTCTCGCGGTGCGGCGGCCAGCGCGGCTATCACGTCACGGCGTACGTCCAGAGCGGTGGACGCGTGATCGCCGTCGGCGTCGCCACGCAGTCGAACGACACCGCGGCGCAGCTCGACTGCATCGCGACCGGCGTCTCGGGCTGGACGATGCCCGACCCCGGCAGCTACCCGGCGAAGGTGTCGTTCGACTTGTGATCGGCTCGCGGGCTCGCCCGTTTCGGGTCAGCCTGCGCGCGATGACCTCCTTCCTTCGAACCACGATGCTGCTGGGCGCGCTCGTCGCGCTCACCGGCTGTCCCGAGACCACCACCGCGGGCGATGCAGGGCGCGATGCGCACGCCGTCGCCGATGATGCGCCCGGTCTCGATGCGCCCGGTCTCGATGCGCCCGTGGTCGCCGAGGACGCGCCCAGCCCCGACGACGCACCCTCGAGCGGTGAAGACGCCGCTGCGACCGGCGACTCGGGCTCGAGGCCCGATGCGTTCGTGGAGCCGCCGTCCGATGGCGGCATGTGCATGGATCTCCCGCCTCCGCCGACGCGACCGAGCGAGGTGGTGTGCAGCCCGTGCCGCCCGCCTGGAACGGGCGGTGGTGGCGGACGCGGCGAGTGCACGAGCGACGCGGACTGCACGGCGGGCACGAACGGCCGCTGCGGCTTCGGGCGCATCGGGACGTTCTGCTCCTACGACGGTTGCTTCCGCGATTCCGACTGCGCCGCGAACGAAGCGTGCATGTGCGATGGCGCGCCGGGCGGCGGCAACACCTGCGTGCCGGCGGGCTGCCGCACCAACAACGACTGCGCGCCGGGCTTCGCGTGCTCGCCGACCTTCGGCAGCTGCGGTCACTACTTCGGCTTCATCGGCTTCGAGTGCCACACGGCGGCCGACGAGTGCACGACGGATGCGGAGTGTGGGGCGGGCTACTGCGCGTTCGATCCGGCGATCGGTCACTGGGCGTGCTCGACGTCCGAGTGTGTCGGCTGAGCGGATGCGGCGCGTGGCGCGGGCGGCGCGGCTGCTCGCGCTCGCGTCCTCTCTGGTCGCCTCGGTGGCCGGGTGCGCGAGCGAAGGCGGCTCGCCGCTCGAGGACGCGCGCGCGTTCGTGAGCGATGCGCGCGTGCGACGCGCCGCGCTCCTGCGATCGATCGCCGATCACGACACGCCGTACGCGGAGCGCCGCGCGCTGCACTACGCGCTCTCGGGCGAGGGAATCGACAGCGAGGCCGACTGGGATCGCCTGCCGGAATTCCTGCCGCGCGTGCGCGAGGTCTTCGTCGACGGCAGCGAGGGCGAGGCGGGCGCGATCGCCGAGACGGACCTCTCCGAGCTCGCGCAGGTGATCGCCGCGGGCGAGCGCGCGTTCGATCGCTACCCGGCGCAGCTCGATCTGTCGCTCGCGCAGATCAGGACGCGCGCGGACGCCGAGCGCCTGGGCTTGCACGTCGAGGCGAGCGGCCGCGTGCGGGGCCTGATCGAGGCCGAGACCGTCTCGGGCTGGGTCCCCGCGCTCACGTGCAGTGGCTGCCACGGCCGCTTCGACGGAGAGACGTTTCGCCTCGGTGTGCCGAACGAGCGCCTCGCGCTCGGTGACGCGCGCTGGCCGCTCGGCACGATGGACGTGACCGACGACGGGCTCGCAAACCCGACACGGCCCTCGGATCTGCGGCCCATCGCGCGGCAGGCGCGCCTGCACCACGCGGGCAACCTCGAGAACGGTCGGCTCGAGCGCATGGTGCGGATCGAGACGTTGCTCGTCACGCAGCAGCGCGAGCGCCTGCGCCCGAGCCGCATGCTCGTGGCCGCGATGGCGCTCTACCTCGAGTCCCTCGCCGACACCCTGCCCGAGCTCGACGCTTCGTCGGTCGGGGGTCGGCTCTTCGCGCGTGAGTGCGCGCGCTGCCACGCGCCGCCCTCGCTCGCGGACGCGTGGATCCCCGTCGCGGAGGTCGGCACCGAGCCGCTGGCCACGATGGGCGAGCGCGGCACGGGCGGCTACCGCGCGCCTTCGCTCCTGGGCGTGGGCGATCGTCGCGGCCTCCTCCACGACGGGAGCGCCACGGATCTGCGCGCGATCCTGCGCCTCGACCCGAGCGAGCACGTGGGCCACGCGTTCGGCCTCGATCTCTCGGTGGAGGAGCGCGACGAGCTCGTGCGCGCGCTCACGGATCCCTGACGCGGCCCGCTCGCGGAGGGCGCGCTATGGTCGCCGTCGGCCGCGAGCCACACGATGGGCTCGCCCGCACACGGAACCCCGGACGAACCACCGTTCCGTGGCCTGACGAGGAGCGAACGCATGGACTTCGAGCTCGACGAGACGGCAGCGATGGTGCAGGCGAGCGCCCGCGACTACGCGACGAAGGAGATCCTCCCGCGCGCCGCGACGATCGATCGCGAAGGGCGCATCCCGAGGTCGATCCTCGAGGGGCTCGCGAAGCTCGGCATGATGACGCTCGCGGTGCCCGAGGAGCTCGGAGGCGCGGACGTGGGGAGCGTCGCGTACTCGGCCGCGCTGAGCGAGGTCGCGCGCGCGTGCGCGTCGACGGCCGTGACGATGTCGGTGACGAACATGGTCGCGGAGGTCATCGCGCGCTTCGGCACCGACGCGCAGAAGAAGCGCTACGTGCCGCAGCTCGCGAGCGGCGCGCTCGCGGCCGGCAGCTTCGCGCTCTCGGAGCCCGAGGCCGGCAGCGATCCGGGCGCGATGCGCACGACGGCGAAGAAGGACGGCGATCACTGGGTGATCGACGGCGCCAAGCAGTGGATCACGAGCGGTGACTTCGCGGGCGTGTTCGTGGTGTGGGCGCGCACGGGCGGGCCGGGCACCAAGGGCATCTCGTGCTTCCTCGTCGAGCAGGGCGAGAAGGGCCTCTCGGTCGGGCACCACGAGGACAAGATGGGCCTTCGCGGCAGCTCGACGACGGCCCTGCACTTCGAGGGCGTGCGCGTGCCCGAGAGCGCGCTCCTCGGCGAGCTGAACGGCGGCTTCAAGATCGCGATGATGGCGCTCGACGGTGGCCGCATCGGCATCGCGTCGCAGGCGATCGGCATCGCGGAGGCCGCGCTCGCGGCGGCGCTCGACTACGCCAGAGAGCGCAAGACCTTCGGCAAGCCGATCGCCGATCACCAGGCGATCCAGTGGATGATCGCCGACGCGCGCACCGAGCTCGACGCGGCGCGCCTGCTCACCTATCGCGCCGCGTACCTCAAGCAGAGCCAGCAGAGCTTCTCGCACCAGGCCGCCATGGCGAAGCTCTACGCCACCGAGGCCGCGGGCCGCATCTGCGATCGCGCGCTCCAGATCCACGGCGGCTACGGCTACGTGAAGGAGTACGACGTGGAGCGCTACTACCGAGACGTGCGCGTCACGCGCATCTACGAGGGCACGAGCGAGATCCAGCGCATCGTCATCGGCCGCAGCGTCACGGGCTGAGGGACCGAGCTCGTCGCCGACCCGGTGCGCGTCGAGGGCTCGCTCCGAGAAGACGGAGATCTGCTCGTGCTCGACGTGGCGCCAGCTAGCCTGGAGCGCCGATGACGAGCACCGTCTCTCCCAGCGCGGCCGAGCCCGCACGTGCGACCAAGCCGCGCATCACCTTCGTGGACGTGCTGCGGCTGCTCGCGCTCGCGCAGATGATCAACGGGCACACGCTCGACGCGGTGATGCTCGACTCGGTGCGCGAGGGGCCGATCTTCTCCTGGTACAACTACGTGCGCGGCCTCGTGTCGGTCGCGTTCCTCCTGGCCGCTGGCTTCTCGTACAGCCTCACGACGGTCGCCAAGCTCGAGGAGCACAAGCGCGACCCCGCGCTGCGGCGCAAGCGCCTGGGACGCGGCCTGCTCCTGCTGTTCCTCGGCTACGCGCTCCAGTTCCGCACCGGCATGCTGCACGACGCCGACCACGCGCCGCGCATGTGGGCGTACTTCTGGCGCGTCGACGTGCTGCACTGCATCGGCTTCGGCATCCTCGCGCAGGAAGCGATCACGCGCGTGGCGCGCACGCGCCGCGAGGTGGCCCTCTACGCGACGGGGCTCGCGACGGTCCTCGTCGCGCTCGCGCCGATCGGCGATGCGCTCTCGGGGCCGGGGCCGTGGTCCTTCCTCACCAACTGGCTCGGCCAGCGCGGCGGCTCGCTCTTCCCGGTCCTCCCGTGGTCTGCGTACACGCTGCTCGGCTGCGCCATCGCGACCACCGTGCTGCCGGAGGGAACGCGCACGCCTGCGTCGTATCCGTGGTCGCGCATCCTCGGTCTGGCTGCGCTCGCGCTCGCGCTCCGCTACGTCCTGCGCGCGGTGCCCTACACCCTCGCCGTCGAGGACACGGCGTGGGGGAGCCGGCCCGAGTACTTCGTCGCGAAGCTCGCGACGGTGCTGTTCGCGGTCGCGGTCCTCGCGCTCGCGATGCAGCGCGTGCCGCGGCTGCCGCGGTGGGTGACGACGATCGCGGGCGAGACGCTGATCATCTACGTCTTCCACCTGCCGGTCCTCTACTCGTTCCCCTGGAGCCCCGCGAACGTCTGGCCGCACGCGCTCCCGCTCTCACGAGGGCTCGTCGTGGTCGCCGTGATGGCGGTGCTCTGCACCGCCGTGGGCCTCGGCTGGAGCCGGAGCAAGCCTTGGCGCGAGCGCATGATCGACCGTGCACGCGCGACGTTGGGGGGCGCTGCGCCCTCGAGCGCGCCTGCGCCGACGACCTCGGAGCCGTCATGAGCGACTCGGCCGCCTCGCCGCCTGTGGGCCCGCTCGCGGGCGTTCGTGTGCTCGACCTGAGCCGCATCCTGGCCGGGCCGACGTGCACGCAGACGCTCGGGGATCTGGGCGCGGACGTCGTGAAGGTGGAGCGGCCCGGCAGCGGCGACGACACCCGCGGCTGGGGCCCGCCCTTCGTCGCCGATGCGCAGGGCGAGCGCACCTCGCTCTCGGCGTACTTCCTCTCGGCCAACCGCAACAAGCGCTCGATCGCGATCGATCTCGCGCACCCCGACGGGGCCGCGCTCGTGCGACGCCTCGCGCAGCGCGCGGACGTCCTGGTCGAGAACTTCAAGGTCGGCGATCTCGCTCGCCACGGCCTCGACTTCGCCAGCATCGCGCGAGAAGCGCCTCACCTCGTCTACTGCTCGATCACGGGCTTCGGACAGACGGGCCCGCGCGCGAGCGAGGTCGGCTACGACTTCCTCGCGCAGGCGATGGGTGGCGTGATGAGCCTGACCGGGCCTCGCGAGGGCGCGCCGACCAAGGTGGGCGTGGGCGTCGCCGACGTCGTGTGTGGTCTCTACGCGACGATCGGGATCCTCGCTGCGCTCGCCGAGGCGCGCCGCACGGGCGTCGGGCAGCACGTCGACGTCGCGCTCTA
>JBILLJ010000219.1:0-11029 GCA_044376125.1 Sandaracinaceae bacterium | reverse complement strand
CCACACCCAAGAACGGTACCGAGGGTGACCAGAGCGACGACGGCCACCCAAGACTTGATCGCGACTCTTTCCGTATACCCCTTCACAACAAGAACCACTCGAGGCCGCCGTACTGCGTCTCCCGCCACCTAACTGTGAAAGCAAAGATCGCCGAAACAGCCGCCAAGCCCAGCAACACTCCGCCTCCGAGCCGCACGCCCAAGTCATCCTCCGAGGCTACAGCGAGCATGGCAATTCCGCCCGCCAGAAAGAGCGCGCCGGGAGCGAAGAGCAGAATCAACAGATCCCTCTCCTCCTCTCGAAGGACGGGCCGACGAGGGGCATCGAGCCAGAGAAGTGGGAGCTGGGCTACCGCGCGCTGCGCGAGCCGAAGCCCAAGGAGAAGCTACATCGTCGACGCGCACAGCGAAGCGCAGATCGCCGACGCGGCGCTCTGGGCCACCGCGAACAAGGTGCTTCGGCGCGACCGCGGCGCCGTACACGCTCGCCATGTGGCCGGCGTACATGCGCACCGTGATGGCCGGGATGTCTGCGTCAGCGATCCACACGGTCACCTCCACTCATCACCGCGAGACACACGAGCGCGCCCACGACGAGGCCGGCGCCGACGAGCACGCCGCACGTGAGCGAGCCGAGCGCGACGAGCGCCGTCGTCACGGCGCCTCCGCGGGCATGCACGCGTTGACGTGCCGGCCGTCGTCGTACGCCTCGCCGCACGTCCACTCGCCGCCGCTCGAGCGCGCGACGTCGACGCAGTCCGCGACGAGCCGCCACTGGCCGCGACCGTCGCACGCCTCGACGCGCTCACCATCGCAGCGCGTCGCGCCCGTGAGGCACACGGGCGGCGGGCAGCCGGCGACGAGGAGCGAGAGCGTGATGAGGAGGGCGCGCATCAGAAGTCCGTCTCGACGTGGGAACACGGCCCTTGGAAGGTGGGTCACGAAGTTCACACGAACCGAGTCCCCTGAACCACTGTCGCCTCTGCTCGATGGCTGCGGCCTGCCATCCCGACCCGAGACTCTTCGGCTATCCTCGGAGGACCCTGCCGCGACGCCTCGGCCGTCGCGGCGCTCCGTGCCCGCCGCCGGAGGTGAACCGACGGAGCCGTCCAAGACGAAGTCTACACGATAGGCAAACTGGCGATATCCAACCTGAAGACTGACAACGACAGTCCCCCAATGACCAGGCACGACCACGCGAGCATTCTCTGCGGCACAGCCTGGGGCAATCAGAAGGGTTACGCGGACAAGCATGCCGTCGCGAAATGTCTGCACGGCATAGCTCCCCTGATCGCCCTGGCATCGCGCGACGAAGCCCAGATCCGCGCTCGAGGCGATCGATGCGACACGAATCGAGCGATAGGAATCGCCGTCTGTCGTCCTGCCCAGTCGCTCGACAGGAACTTCGTCCCGCCACCAAGCTCGTTGAGTCTCACCGCTCGGCCGCCCCACCAACGCTACGAAGGGCTCTAGGCCCACTGGCGGCTGCCGAACCGCCGCCCTGGGCTCCACCGACCTGGGCGTAAGCTCGGCCGTTGGCCGGGGAGTGCATCCAGATGTCTCCGACCAGACAACTCCCGATTCGCACATCCGCCCGCGATGCGCGCATCGTTCGCCAACAACCTCCATCTCCGATGGACAGGATGTGGGCACCCCTATGCACACATCCCGGCTCCCCGACCACACTTGCCCTGGCCAGCAGCAGTGTCCGGCCGTGTCTATCGAAATCTCCAGCCCCAATGCGCAAGGTGTTGCACAGTCCTCGCCTTGTGCTGACAGTCCGTCTGGGCACGCAGTGGGGACACCCGTACACGCCCGACGCTCCACAGACCAACTCTGGCCGGGCCAGCAACAGTTACCCTGTGTCTCCAGGCTCGCCTGGCGGCCTCCGTCGCACACACGGACGCATCCAGCGGCCGCGAGGGTAAAACCTGCTTCGCAAGAGACTCGGCGACACACCTGACCAGCCGCCTCGAAGTGGACCGGACACTCAGGAACTCCAACGCAGATCGAGTGAAGCCGCGACCACGCTTGACCGGACCAGCAACAGTGACCATCAGTGTCTTCCGTGACACTCTGCCCGTCATTGCACTCCGTGGATTGCGCAGCGACCGTACTACCGGCGACCGTGACCCCCAGAACTGCCAACACGAGCACCCAGCGCACACCTGATTGTCGCTGCCGCCCTGGTGCTCCAACGCCCGCCTTGAGACGACGGTGACGATGGAAGGCGTTTTCAATCGACAGTCGTTTTATTTCCATGACACTCCGCTTCACGCGCCCTTGTTCGCCTGCTTGAGCGCCCCCATCCCACTGCTTCATCAAAGACCCGCGACACGGACGGGAGTGAGCCGGTCGATTACCCGCGTCCCATCGCCGAGCTGCCCCGAGTCATTGTCTCCCCAGCAGTAGACCGACCAGTCGGCTCGGAGCGCACACGAATGAAGCGTTCCGACCGATACCTGCACGACATCCGTGAGCCCGGTGACGGGCACCGGCACGAGTCGATTGGTGGTTGTTCCGTCGCCCAGTTCGCCTGAATCGTTTCTGCCCCAGCAGCGAACGGTGCGGTCCGAGAGTAGAGCGCAACTGTGATATCCGGATGCGACAACCGCCGTCGCGGTCGCGATTCCACTCGCTGCAGCCGGCGTGGGGCGCTGGAGGACGGTGCCATCGCCCACGGTTCCGTATCCGTTGTCGCCCCAGCCCCAGACCTCACCCGAAACGCCCACGGCGGAGAAACCATACGACGCTTCACCGCCATTCATGCCTAGCAACGGCTCGGGAACCGAGACGTCGGTCGTAGGTACGAGACGGTCGACGGTGAGACCGTCTCCCAACGCGCCGAAGCCACCCTGGCCCCAGCAGGTGGCGGTGCCGTCGTCGAGTCGCGCGCAGGACGAGGAATACGCGACGGAGACCTGTGCGGCGCTCGCGATTCCCGTCACCCCCACGTACGACGTGCTTTGAAGGGTCGTTCCATCTCCGAGCTGCCCATCACGATTGTAGCCGGCGCAGAGGACAGTTCCGCCGACTGACACAACACAGGAATGGTTCCAGCCAAGGTCGACGCTGCGAACCGCGCTGAGACCGGTCACGTGCTCCGGAACGTAGTGAGGCACACACAGCGTCGCGAAGACGGTGCCGAACCCAAGCTCGCCGTAGCACTCGGTCCCCCAGCAGTGCAGTTCCCCGTCTCTTCGCAGCGCGCAGGTGGCCCGTTCGCTCCCGTCGAGCGCGGTGACTCCGCCGATTCCGGGTACAATCGATGGTTCGTCCCGCTCCGCGCCGCCACCCGGTCCCAGACCCAGTTGGTTGTAGCCATTGTGGCCCCAGCAGCGGACCGTGCCGTCAGACATCAAGGCGCACGTGTGGTAGCCGCCCGCCGCGATCTCGACGACATGCGGGGGCGGCCCGGCGTCCGTTGGTCCCACGTCGGCGACCGAGACGACCGCATCGGGCACCTCGGTAGCGTCCAGCCTCTCTGGAGCGTCCGCGGTAGCAAATGCATCGGGCAATTGGGCGGCGTCCGGGCTGATGGCCCAGCCCACCGCGTCGGCCGTCGACGCGTCCAAGACGCCGACGTATGCGTCGAGGTCGAGCGTCGGGGGAGCATCGTGCGCCACTGCGTCGAGCTCATCCGCGTCGATGGCCGCAGTATCGAGGGCGATCGTTGCGGAGGCGTCCAGGTCGACATCGTCACTTTCTCCCCCGTCGTAGGGATGAGAGGAGTCCAGGATGACATCCAGGTTTGCCGCGTCCCGGGGAAGCGCGTCCGAAGGAGGCGCGTCGAATGGTTGAGCGTCGTTCGTGTCTGCGGCTTCGGGACATCCGGCGATCGACAGCAGGGCGCTGAGAAGCAGCCGGTAGCTGGTCGTTTGATGATTCGTCTTCACTTGGCTCTCTGGGTGAGTGGTCCCTCACCTGGCTTGAAGCGCCAGGGACAAGAGATGGGCGCCCGGGAGGCGTGTAATGAGGCGGACGGCGCTTGACGCCCGAGTGGCGGAGCGGCCAGCGAGCCCCGCCCGACAAGTTGGTTCTCGGTGAGCTCCCAGGCGCGCGATAGCGAGTTGAGCGCACTGGCCGACTCATGGCCATGACGGAGAACCCTACCCTACGAGATTCACGTTGAAGCGGTTTCCCAGAACTTGAGGCGAGATTCGCTCGCTTGAGGCTGGCGTGGGGTGCTCTCGCCGATCACCTCCGAGGAGTCGAGCTCGCGGGCGATCTCGTTGTTCGGCGGCCCTCGCGCCGTCAGAGCGGCGATCCCCATGCCGCCGCGGAAGCCGCCGGCAGCGATGACCGCGGCCCCCGTACGTAGTGGGCAACCGAGGCGGCCTGGTTCATCTGGACACGGCATCGTAGAACTGAGTCGCGTCGGCGCGTGCCAGCGGGACGCGGCGGCCCGCCGGAGCACGAACTCACAGAGTCAGTCTATGGCCAGAAACACGTAGGGCCGACTATCTGCGTGATACGTCGAATCAGCCGCCGGCCGTGGCGAGCGACGCACAAAGTCGAGACGACCGTCGCTATTGAGATCCACCGCATCGAGCGCACCAAGGGGGCCGTACGTAGACGGCTCGCTTGACGGATACTCTCCAAGGCCGCCGCCGGCGCGAATCGTCACTCCAGGGGCCCCTGTTGGGCCGACCGAGGACGCCACGAGATAGTACCGAGAAAAACCATCACCAATGCCGGTTATTGGCGCGAAGGTGCCCGCGACGCCGAAGTAGTCTACCTGACAATCACCGTCCATGTCGGCGATTCCGACTGGGTTGAAGCTGAGAACGACGTCATCGTACTGCCACGACCCAGACGCGGGGCCCACCGACAGCGCCACTGCGCCGAGGACTTGGTTGCTGGAGGCCAGGACATCCAACGCGCCATCGCGGTTCACGTCCATGACCCGCGCGGACCAAGTCGCAAATGGTGCGACGGCGTAGCCGGCGCTACTTGGCCAGAGGCCCAACCATTGAACAGCGTGGCCATCACGAACCGCGTTGGCGCCCTCGTAGTCCCTCACACCGTCGCCGGTGATGTCTACCGTTGGCCAAAAAGGCGTCGCCGCCACACCTTCTTCGAACACCTCAACGGTGCCCGAACGCGCGACAATGGATACGACCTCAGTCGTCGTGTTCGTGCATGCGATCTCGCGCAGCGGTCGCTGGTTGCCTGGATAGCAGCGAGCGCTCCCTCGGTCGCGACGCACCGAACTGGCGAGGAGTGCGTGGGGATGAAGCCGCCATGCCCCACCACCAACCGTGGATGTCACGAGCAGGGCAGTGCGGTCATGGCCCGGAAGGCGACTGTTGTATCGCTGAACGTGAGTCACGGCGACGGTGGAAGCGAGGCCGGAATCCATCAAAGTCCACACTCCCACATGGTCTACAAAGCACGTGTCTCCTGCCGGGACCGCCTGCGCCAAAAAGCATGTCGCCAATGCACACTCAGCCGTTGACAGGCCTGCGCAGTCAACCTCCTCTCCGCTGGCCAACATGGCTGCTCGGACAGCTGCGTCCGATAAGCACGGCTCCACGTCGCCAAGTACTCCACGATAGACAGATAAGCCATCGGCAGCCTCGCATCCAAAGGGCGCCCGGGGATTCCATAGGATGCCGTACGACATCTCAAAGCGCCCGTGACCCGAGTTGACCGCCACGAACATGCCGTTTGGCGACGCGGTGTCCACCAGGACGTCGCGGAAGCCGTCGCCGTTCAGATCCGCGATGGCGGTTACGAAGAACTCCTGGTCGACGGACAGGCCGTCGGGGACGGGCAAACGTGTCTCCAGGGTGGGCCCGAATCCGGCCGCCGGTGCACAGCGATTCCCTGCGTCTGCCAGGTCGCTGCCTGCGTCCAGGGTCGAGTGGTCGTGGTGGCCGGTGTCCCGTGGAGCTCCGGCATCCCGTCGCTCACCGGTGTCCGTCTCAACGCCTGAGTCGTGCATGTCGCAGTCACAGGCGCCCCAGGAGGCGCCGTCGCTGGCGCAGACCTGAGAGCCAGGACGAACGCCGCAGAGACACGCCTGCGTGGAGCCGGGCACGCACGCGGGACTGGACGGGCACCCTGAGCACAGGGCGGCGCCGCAGAATGCGGCCGCCGTCCACTCGAGTCGGAACGTCATGGTGTGGCTCCTCGCCAGAGGCACGAGTGAAGCCGACGGACGGCGACCTCGCCATGATGGAGAGCCCTACCGTCCCCCCACGGTTCATCGGCAGAGACATCTGGATCAACGGCCACCAGGCTCGTGGACCGCCGGTCGCCGAGGCACAGGTCCGATCCGTCAGCGAGCAGCGAGATGCATGTTCGGCCTGCAAAGAGCGCGTCGAGGACGGCTAGCCCGGCGGCACCTCTGAGCGCGGACTGGCTCGTCCTCACGACCCCCACAACTTCGCGGCCAGCTCGGTCCTGCCCGTGACGCCCGCGCGCCTGAAGGACTCTGTGACGTGCTTCTCCACCGTCACCTCCGCGCAACCGAGCTCGTTTGCGATCTCCTTGTTGGAGAGACCGCGCACGAGAAGCGCTACCACCTCGGTCTGCCGCTTCGTGAGGCTCCACTGTGCGGCGGCGCTCTGGACGCGGTCGCCGAGCGCGAGCGCGCCGCGCGCTCGTTCGATGACAACCAGTCGATCGACGAGATCACCGTGACGCACGGGATGGACCTCGAAGCTCGCGCCGCCGGTACCCACCGCTTCGGCGATGCGCTCGAGCACCGCCTTGCCGTCTGCCGCGAGCCGCTCGCTCGCGTGACCGTTCGCGGGCTCCACGTGGCCGCGCGCATCGACGACGTACACGGCGTGGGGGTGCGTCGCCAGCACCGAGGCCAGTGCGTCACGGATGGCGTCGCGCTCACCGCGTGTCGTCGCGAGCGCGCTCGAGGCGTCCGCGCGATCGATGGCCGTGCCGAACGCCACGCCGACCCACGGCATCATCACGTCGAGCACCGCCAGGATCGCGCCCGTGGACTCGGGCTCGGACCACACGCGCACCGTGCCGATCGACTGGCTGCCGTACGCCACGGTGCGCGTGAGGAGTGACCCCTCGCGCGCGCCGCGCATGCGCAGCGGTACGTCCTTCTCATCGACGAAGAGCCGGATCTCGACGCCGTTCGCGTCCAGGTGATCGCGGAGGTCGCGCGTCAGCACTTCCGCGATCGAGTGCACATCGGTGCGTCGCGCCACCTCGCGCCCGAGGCGCTCCACGATCGAGGCCCGCGCCTCGACGCGCTCGCGGTACACGCCCTGCACGACCCTCGTCGCAAGTTGAGACACCGCGCGGTCGTTCTCTGGGTCTCGAGTGGCGGCCCCATCGCGCGGCGCTTGCGGCGCGGACAGCGGAGACGTGCTCGGACCGTTGTGCAGCTCGCCCTCGACCACCGCGCTCGGAACGACGGGCAGCTCCACCACGTAGACACCCTCCCGATCGTCGAGGCGCGAGGCCACGATGCGGAGGGGCGGCAGATCGATGTGCCGCGTGACGGTCTCGAGCGCGTGAAGGTGGGCGCGGAACAGCGTCGCGACGCCGCTCACGCCGACGCGCGTCGGCATGTGGATCAGCGCGTGGCGATCACCGAGGCGGACGATCGCGGGCTCCGCGAGCACACCCCAGCCATCGCCGAGCAGCGGGGGTGAATGGAGGAGCTCGAGCAGGGCGAACGGATCGCGCGTCGAGGTGGTATGCGCCGCCACCGACCTTGTGAGGTCGGCGAACTGAAGCGACGCCGCCCGCATGTCCTCCTCGCGGACAGTGCTCCGCGCCTCCTCGAGGAGCTCGGACAGCACGGGCCACGGGACGAGCTCGTCGCCGAGGAGCAGCGTGCGATCGAGGCCATGCCTCGACATCCAGCCCAGCACGTCCGCGCCCGCGATGTCGCAGATGTCTACGAACGCCATCATGAACTTGCCGCGTACGTTCGCGCCCAGTGGCCCGAGCGGCGTCTCGACGCGCTCGTCATCGAGCAAGAACACGTGGATCGCGCGCCGCTGTGTGTCGTCGAGGAAAGTGCCGACGAGCGTCGCCTGCGGCAGTCCGACGGCCACGGGCATGGCTGCGAACGCGACGCCGTTCATGCGCTCGATCGAAGGCACCGGGCGAAGCGGCGCCGGCGTCTCGATCTGGATCGCGCACAATGGCGGGGGGAGCTCGTGGAAACGGATGCGGAGGCACGGCCACGCCGTGGGCGTGAGCTCCGTCGCCACGAAGCGGAGGGCGTCGCGGATCGTTCGCTGCTTGGGCCAATGCGCCTGGTACTGCCGCGGCATCTCGCGCACGGCCGCGGCGACGCGGTCCTCTCCTACCCGCCCGATCGCGCCCTCGATGAAGCGCGCGTACGGATCCCACGGCACACGCAGGCCCGGTCGCACGTCGAGCGGATCGACGCCGAGCTCCTCCCAGAGCTCACGCCCCGACACACCGAGTCGCTCGAACACCTCTAGGTTCGTCAGCACCCCGATGGCCTCAGCGGTGGTCATCGCGTCCGAGTTTGCCACCATCGCTTCGGCCGCCTCGATGCCCCGAACGGGGGACGCTACGGTCTCGTCGGCGAGACGAAGCACGGCGAGGCCCACGCGCGCTGTGGGATCGATGCGATCGAGGACAAGGGTCGCTTCGGGCAGATCCACGGCGTTGGGCGCGGCCGCGAGCGCCAGGCCGGAGAGCGCGAGGTACGAACGACACGGCACCAGCGGGGGCGGGATCTCGAACCGCGCTGCGAAGAACGGTGATGGGAGAGGGATGACGCGGTTCCGGAGACAAGGCCACGCTTCCGACGTCATCTCCGTCACCAAGAAGCCCAGGCCCGCGCGGCTGCACGACCAGCGAGGCCAGTGCGGCTGGAACTGCCGCGTCAGCTCACGGGCGACGTTCGCGAGGGGGTCGATCCCCGCGCGCGCTGCTGCATCGTCGAGCATCGCGGCGTACGCGTCCCAGCGCACGCGGCGCCCGGGCGCGATAAGCATGGGGTCGATGCCTTGCTCCGCCCAGAAGTCAGCAGTCGAGATGCCAGCGCGCTCGAGCATCTCCGTGTCGCTGAGGACGCCGACCATCTCTGCGTGCATCACTGTCGTCGGCGGGAGCGCAACTGCATGCAATGACTCGTCAGCGAGCTCGAGGAGGTAAGTCGCTTCGCGACCGTCGTCGCGCATTGCGATGTCGATCAGGTGGGGCTCGGGGAGGTCCATGCCCAACGGAAAGCCCACCACGCCCATCGCGTTCATGCGGTGGTACGAGCGAAACGCGTAGAGAGGCGTCGGGACCTCGACGTGCAGCGCGAGCAGCGGTGCCTCGGCTTCGATCAGGGACACTCTCAGGCAGGGCCACAGCGCGGGTACGAGGTCACGCACGAGAAAGCGGATGGCCTCGCGACTCGAGGACATCGGCGTCCAGTGCCCTCGGTACTGACGCGAGATCTCGCGCACCACGGCGTCGACGCGATCGGGGCCGGCCGTTTCGATCGCGCGCTCCGCGAAGCGGGCATAGACGTCCCACGGCACCTCGAGCCCCGGCGAAAGGTGCGAGCGGTCGAGGCCGAACTCGTTCCAGAACGATGACGTCGGCACGCCTGCGCGCTCGAACATCTCGAGGTTGCTGAGCACACCCATCGCATCGACGTGGAGAGGCTGCTGACCCCTGACCGTCCCGTTCGCGCTCTCGATGCTCGAGTGCTTCCTCATCGCGCGCCAGCGTAGCGAGCGAACGGCAGCGGATGCCGTGCAAGTTCAGAAGCTGGGGGTATCCCCAGGACCTCCGCCTGGACTACGTTCGCTCCGTGACGGAGGCAGCACGTCGTCTGGGTCGGGTTGAGCTCGCGCGGTTGAGGGACCTCGCCCATGCGATCGTGGAGGCGCCATTGGCGGCTCAGACGCATCGCGTGCCCTATGACGGGCTCCTGCCCGATCTCGCGTCGGCAACGGGTGCCACGCACCTCACCTCGTTCCGCCCTGTGATGGGCGCGCGCGCTTGGGAACTCGAGACGAAGAGCTACTGGAGCCTCGGGTCGACACCGACCCATGACCAAGCACAGATGCGCCGGTACGAGGACCTGGTCGCGAGCGGTCGCCCCCCATGGGCGTTCGACCCTCGTCTGCCCGAGATCGCGCAGCGCAACCGTGTGTTCGACAGCGGTGCGCTCCGGCCCCACCTCCAGCGCCTGCGCGACACGGGGCGGGCCGTCGGCACCAATCAACACTTCCAGGAGACAGTGCGTGCGCTGGTGTGCGACGGCCCACGACTCCTCGCGTTCGTCGCCGGGTTTCGTACGCATCCGTTCGAGCCCGCCGAGGTCGAGGCGTTCAGCACCCTCTTGCCAGCCCTCCAGCGCGCGCATAGGGCGGAGCGCGTGGAACGTGATCGACTCTTCTGGGCCGGAGTGGCGGCGGCCGCGCTCGAGACGCTCCTCGAACCCGCGTTCGTCGTGGATGGCAGGGGGGTGATTCGACACGCGAACGCGACCGGTGAGCGTTGGTTGCGCGCGCATCGCGACGGACGAGAACGCGTCCGCCAGATCGCGGACGGCCATGACGTCGCTGGCGTTCGTCGCGAGATACCAGGACAGCGCGGATGGATCATCACGTTGCGCGTGCATCCGTTTGCGCCGCCATCACAAAGACTGGAGCTCGCGCGACAGCGGTGGGACCTCACGCCGAAGCAGCACGAGGTGCTGGGCATGCTCGTCGGTGGCGCGACGAACAAGGCGATCGCATCGGCGCTGGGCCGATCTGTCGGGAGCGTCGAGCTTCACGTGACGGCGATCCTGAAGCGCGCGGCGTGCACCCATCGGAGCGAGCTCATCGCCCGCTTCTTCGCGCTCGAGTAGGTCAGTCGTTCGTGTCGGGGCCGAACGCGTCGGGGCCGCGGATGGCGTCGGGGGCGAACGCGTCGGGCTGGATGAGCGCGTCGGGGGGCGCGTGGCCTGGGCGCGCGCGCGAGGCGTGCCGATCGTGGAGGACGACTACGCCGAGGATCTCGAGCTCGACGATCAGCCCACACCACCTGCGATGCGCGCGCTCGATGGCGAGGTGCTCTACACGTCG
>JBILLJ010000095.1:0-35313 GCA_044376125.1 Sandaracinaceae bacterium | reverse complement strand
GCTCGACTGCGGCTCGTGCCACGCGAGCCCGCCCGCCGATCACTACGCCGGCACGTGCAGCACGTGTCACGCGGAGGCGAACGACGACGGCACCGCGCTCGTGCGCGGCCCGCTGCACGCGAACGGGATCGTCGATCTCGGCGACGGGAGCGGCACCTGCGCGGCCTGTCATGGTGAGGGCGACGATCCATCGCCTTCGACCGGGGCACACCTCGCGCACGCGCACCCGCGCGACTCGCTCGAGGTCGGCTGCGACGCCTGCCACGCCGTGCCCGAGCGCGTGACGGACGCGGGTCACCTCGACGAGGTGCCCGGGGCCGAGGTGTCCTTCGGAGCGCGGGCCACGGCGCGCGGCGCGATGCCGAGCCGCGAGGGCCGCACGTGTCGCGAGCTCGCCTGCCACGGCGCAGGCCTCGGCGGCGGCACACACACGACGCCGCGCTGGGACGACGAGAGCGGCCTCGCCGCGCGTTGCGGCGCCTGCCACGCGACGCCGCCGCCCGCGCCCCACACGACGAGCGAGGGCTGCAGCGCGATCAGCTGCCACGGCGGCTACAGCACGGTCGATCGCGGCGTGAGCGCGCTCGGCCGCACCGTGCACGGCGACGGCGCGATCGACCTGTGGAGCGGGCGATGAGACGAGGCCTCGCCACGCTCATGCTCGCCGCGCTGGGCTCGCTCTCGTCGCGCGTGCACGCGCAGGTCGCCACGGACGCGAGCGCGAACGACGCGACCACGAACGACGCGAGCACGAACGACGCGAGCACGAACGACGCGAGCACGAACGACGCGAGCACGAACGACGCGAGCACGAACGACGCGAGCGACGACACCTCCCGCGACGCGGGGGCGCGCGCGGCCACGGCGAGCGGCGCGACGCGCGTGGAGGAGAGCGACGACGGACCTCGCTGGCTCGTCGCGCAGGCGCGCTACGACGCCGTGATCGGCTGGGCCTCTCGCTACCAGCTCACGACGAGCCCCGATCCGCTGGGCCTCGAGCAGCGCCTCTGGCAGCGCGTCGACGTGCTGCCGTTCTATCACCGGCTCTCGGTGAACGGGACGCTGCGCCTCGACCGCGGCGTCGCACTCTCGCTGCACTTCTCGGGCTGGGGCACCGCGAACCTCCTCGCCGATCAGGGTGGCGGCGTCGCGGCCGGCGACGTCGTGCTCGGCTACCTCGAGCTCGACGTCGCGCCGCCGGGCACGGAGGCGCCGATCTCGTTGTGGGTGGGTCGTCGCTTCGTCGCGCACGGACCTCCGGGCGGCATCCAGCTCGATGGCGGCGGCGCGCGCGTGGGGAGCCGCGTCGGTGTGTTCGCGGAGCTCTTCGTCGGGCGACCCGTCACGGCGACCCGCTCGAGCCTGCTCGGGCCGGAGCCGAGCTTCGAGGGCGCGGGCGTCGCGTACGGCGCGCGCGTCGGCTACGACGATCCGGGCGTGTTCGTGGCGTCGGCCGCGTATGCGGAGCTCTGGGGCCGCGGCATGCTCGGCTCGCGCACGGTGGACGTGACGAGCCTCTGGGATCCGGGGCCGGTGTCGCTCGAGGGCTCGCTCAAGCTCGACGTGACGAGCCCCGCGGTGGTGCTCGCGCGGCTCGCGGTGTCCGCGCCGATCGTGCGCGAGCTGTCGGTCGATCTCGAGGGTCAGCACCTCGAGCCCGCGCGGTGGATCCCGCCGTGGAGCATCCTCTCGGCCTTCGAGGCGAGCACCTTCGAGGAGATCGCGGGCGGCGCGACGGTGCGGATCGCGCCAGGCCTCGCGGCGCGCGCACAAGGGGCCGCGCGCCTCTACGTGGGCGAGGTGCCCGGTGAAGTGCGGGTCGGCTACCGCGCCGAGGCGCTCGTGCGCCTCGTGCCCGTGCGCGACGAGTCGAGCACCACCTTCCGCGTGCTCGCGAGCCGCCGCGACGACGGCGTGCTCGGCTACACGCTGATCACCGCGGGCCTCTCGAGCGCGCCCGTGCCCGCGGTGCGCGTGGCGATCGACGGAGCGCTCGCGGTGGACGACGCCGCCGATCGGCTCTCGGTGAGCGGACGCGCGAGCCTCGACGCGAGCCCGGGCGCGGAGTGGACGATCGGCGCGTGGGCCTCCGTCGCGCGCACGCCGACGACGGACGCCGACGTGCGCGCGATGCTCCGCGCGCGCTGGGAGCCGGTCCTGTGAGCCGCACGCCCGAGAGCTCCGCGTCGCAGCGCACCGCGTGGCCGAGCGCCGCGTCGCCGAGCGCGTGGTCGCAGGCGCGCGTCGCGAAGGCGTGGTGGCCCGCGCTCGCGCTGGTGACGCTCGGCCTCGCCTCGTGCGCGCCGCCGCCCGCACAGGATCGCATCGTCTTCTCGCACGGCCCTCACCTCGCGCGCGGCGCGACCTGCACCGACTGCCACGCCGCCGTGTCGGAGCCCGCGCAGGACGGGGCCCCGCGGCCCGAGCTCCTGCCGAGCGAGGAGACCTGTCGCACCTGCCACGACGATCCGGCGCGCGACCGCTGCGGCTACTGCCACACCGAGCCCTCCGCGCCGCGCACGTACACGCACCACCTCGACGAGATCCGCTTCGATCACGCGAGCCACGAGGCACCGCGCGACGGTGAGTGCGTGGCGTGTCACGGCGGGACGATCCGCACGCTCGCGGCCTTCGAGCCGGCGCGGCCGTCGATGGCCTCGTGCACCACGGGCTGCCACGCCGAGGAGATGCGCGCCTTCGAGTGCCTCGCGTGCCACCGCGACCTCGGCCGCTATCGCCTGGGCGATCTCGTGACGATCGAGCACCCGCCGGGCTTCGGACGCGACCACGCGACGGCCGCGCGCGCCGATGGTGCGCCGTGCGCGCAGTGCCACGAGCCGACGTTCTGCGGCGACTGCCACCTCGCGAGCCCCGGCCTGCCGCTCGAGGTGCTCGACGCGACGCGCGTCTACCGCGAGCTCGTGCACCGCGGAGACTTCGTCGCGCGCCACGCGATCGAGGCCGACCTCGAGCGCGGCACCTGCGCGCGCTGCCACGGCACGAGCTTCTGCGACGACTGCCACCGCCTGAGCGGCGTGGGCGGCACGGTGGCGCTCGGCGGCGCGCACCCGCCGGGCTGGCTCGATCCCGCCTCGCCGTTCGGGCACGCGCGCGCGGCGCGGCGCGATCTGCTCTCGTGCGTGTCCTGCCACGAGTCGGACGCCGAGCAGCGCTGCGTGCCGTGTCATCGCGTGGGCGGCGTCGCCGCGAGCCCGCATCCCCCCGGCTTCGGCGGCGGCCGAGACCCTCTCGCGCACGGCGTCTGCCGCGCCTGCCACGTGCGGTGATCGATGTCGCGTGAGGCACATCGCTTCGTCGTCGGCGCGGTCGCGGTGCTCGCGATCGGTGTGCTCACGTCGCCCGCGCTCGCCGATCGCGACGAGGGCTGTCGCAGCTGCCACGCGACGCGCGCCGAGGCGCGGCTGCGCGCGCCCGTGCACCAGGAGAACGACGCGCACGGACGCGCGGGCCTGGGCTGCACGCGCTGCCACGGCGGCGATGGCAGCGCGACCGACGCGCGCGCGCACGATCTCGCCGGTGGCTTTCGCGGCGTGCCCGACGCGATCGGCGTCTCGCAGGTGTGCGGGCGCTGCCACGACGGAAGCCGCGACGACGCGCCCGACGTGCTCGCGGCCTTCCGCGCGGGCGCGCACGGCGCCGCGATCGCGCATCGCCGCGACGGAGCCGCGAGCTGCACGGACTGCCACGGCGCGCACGCGATCGAGGGGCCCGATCACGCCAGCTCGCCCGTCGCGCGCGCGCAGGTCGTGGGCACGTGCACGCGCTGTCACGCGGACGAGGAGCGCATGGCCTTCGCGGGGCTCGATCCCCGCATCCCGCAGCGCTACGCGCAGAGCGTGCACGGCCGTGCGCTCGCCGAAGGCAGCGAGGACGCACCCACGTGCGCGGGCTGCCACGGTGCGCACCAGAACGGCGGTGGCCTCGAGGCCGCGCAGGCCTGCGCGCAGTGCCACGAGGCGATCCGCGAGGCGTTCGATCGAGGGCCCCACGCGTCGGCCTTCTCGCGCCTCGGCTTCCTCGACTGCGCCGAGTGCCACGGCAGCCACGAGGTGCGGCCCGCCGACGCGAGCCTGCTCGCGGGCCTGGGCGCCGCGTGCGAGCGCTGCCACGGCGAGGGGCAAGAGGTCTATGCGCGCGTCGTGCGCCTCACCGAGAGCGCCGATCGCGTCGATGCCGCGCGCGAGGCTTGGGAGCGCGACGATCCGCGGCGGATCGCGGTGATCTCCGCGATCCACGCGCTCGATGTCGACGCGCTCGCCGAGGCGCTCGAGGGCGCGCCGATGCCAGCCGACGCGAGCGAGAGCGCGTCTCGAGGCGCCCCGCGCGAGCCGCCGGGTCCGAGGCGAGGAGACGGCGCGGCGCCCGAGCCGCGCGCGATGGAGCGACCGCTCCTGCCGCTCGCGGGCGCGCTCTTCGTCGGCAGCGCGATCGTGATCGTCCTCGTGCGCCTCTCGCGAAGGCGAGGTGGGTCGTGAGCGCACGCGTCGCAGAGGTCGTGCTCGCGCTCGGCGTGCTCGCCGTGGCCGCGTCGATGTCGGCGTGTGGTGGAAGCGAAGACGTCGCGACCCGCGCCGAGAGCGGCGCGCTCTGCCGGGACTGCCACGAGACGAGCCACGGCGGTGGCCACGACGGCCTCGCGTGCGGTGGCTGTCACGCGGTCGATCACGCGCTGGCCGATCAGCTCGCGTGGAGCTCGACGGGCCTCGCCTCTCTGCCCGATCACTCGCAGATCACCGAGTGCGGCATGTGCCACGAGGATCGGCCGCGCACGGCCGTCGCGACGGAAGGGCATCGCTCGCACGCGCACATCGAGGGGCGCTGCGGCGCCTGCCACACCACGGTGCACTCCGGGGAACCGCCCACCGAGTGCGGCGCGTGTCACGCCGGCGTGGAGCAGCACGGGTCGACGGCCGACACGCCATGCAACACCTGCCATGCGTTCCGCCCGGAGGGCGTCACGGCGCTGACCCCGGCGGCGATCGCGGGCCTGACGCGGGACGCCGGCCACGAGTCGATCGCGACACGCGTGCACGGTGCGGTGGACTGCCGGCGCTGCCACGACCCGCACGAGATGGAGGAGGAGACCGTCGCGTGCGAGAGCTGCCACCGCGGCTACCTCGCGGAGCAAGTGCGCTCGTCCTCCCACGACTCGTGCACCGGCTGCCACGAGCCGCACGGCGATCGCGAGCAGCCCGCGGTGGACTGTCTGCGCTGCCACACCTATCCGCGGCAGGGACACGGCTGGGGCGTCGCGAGCCCCGAGCTCGCCGCCGCCAGCCGCGCCGACACGGCCGCGCGCATCACGCACGAAGGCAACTGCGCCAGCTGCCACGATCCACACACGTCGATCGCCTCCGAGGACCGCTGCGCCAGCTGCCACGAGGAGCAACGGGCCGCGCTCGACACGCTGCCGCCCGGCTCGCACGAGCGGTGCACGACGTGCCATCAGCCGCACGAGCCCGCGCCCACCGCCGCCGTCTGCACGAGCTGCCACGCGGACGTGCATGCGCGCGACGCGAACGTCGGTGAGCACCGCGACTGCCTCTCGTGTCACGAGCCACACCACGCGCGGCCCTCGCCGCGTGAGGCCTGCGCGAGCTGCCACGCGAGCGCGCACGCACAGACCGCCGCGAGCGCGAGCGCGCACCGCGACTGCACCGCGTGTCACGACGAGCACGGCGCACCGCTCGCGCCCACGGCCCAGGCGTGCGCGCGCTGTCACGAGAGGCCGACCCGCTCGCTCGCGAGCGCCGCCGCCGTTCCGGCCGAGCACCGCTGCGCGGGCTGTCACGCACCCCACGGCTTCGGTGGAGACGACGCTGCACGCTCGCGCTGCGCGAGCTGTCACCGCGAGACGATCTCGAGCCACGCCTCGCACCGCGGCGCGTGCACCGACTGCCACGAGGCGCACGAAGCGCCGCTCGGCAGAGGCACCGAGTGCGCGAGCTGCCACGCCGAGGTGCACCCACGCGTCGCAGCGCACCTCGACTGCGCGAGCTGCCACACGCCGCACACCGCAGCCGTGGAGGCGCTCGATCGTTGCGTGACGTGCCATGCCGACGAGGCCGCGAGCGCCGCGCGCTGGCCTCGCGCGAGCCCGCACGCAGGCGAGTGCATCGCCTGCCACACACCCCACGACGAGCACGCGACGCCCACGGCGCGCGGCGGCTCGCGCGAGCGTCTCTGTCAGAGCTGCCACGTGGAGGAGAGCGCGCGGAGCCACGTCGGTCCGCACGAGCGGTGCATCGACTGCCACCGCCCGCACGCCACGGGCACCGCACCGCTCGCGCAGACCTGGTGGTCGAGCTGCGCCCGCTGCCACTCGGCGGAGAGCACGGCCGTCGCTGCGGCCGAAGGCACGCACGCGCGCTGCGTCTCCTGCCACGCCACTCCCGGTGCGCCTCGACCGACCTGCACGAGCTGCCACGCGACGAACCAGCTCCGGCTGGGCCACGGGCCGCACCTGACGCAGCCGACGACGACCTGTGCGAGCTGCCACGAGAGCCACGGCACGGCCCCACCCGGACCCGACCGATGCCTGTCCTGCCACGAGGCCCAGCGCGCGGCGGGGCACTTCGCCGACGCCCCGAGCTGCCAGTCCTGTCACCCGTTCCGGTGATCCCCCCTTGTGAGGTCCGCCGACGTGCGTACGCCGAACGGCCCGGACGCCCCGTCCGTTTCTCAACCCGAGGAGGCAGCGTGGTCAGACAATCGGCGATTCTGGTGCTCGCAGCGATCGGCGCGGCCAGCGTCGGCTGCTCGAACGGCTCGCGCTGCACCGTCACACCCAACGCAGATGGCACCGCGACGCTCAGTTGCGACGATGGCTCGACCTTCGTCGTCCGGAACGGGACCGACGGAACCGACGGCACCGATGGCACCGACGGAACCGACGGGACGAACGGGACCGACGGGGCGAGCTGCACCGTGACGGACCTCGGCATGGGGATGCGCCGCATCACCTGCGACGACGGCACGATGGTCACCGTCACCGACGGAACCGACGGGACCGATGGACGCCACGCGCTGCTCACGGGCCCCGGCCTCCGCCTGACGGTCCGCGCGCAGGGCATCGACACCGACCGGCACCCGTTCCTCGAGGTGCGCTTCACGGACGCGAGCGACCGCCCGCTCGATCGCGGCGGCCTCTACACGGAGGGCGCGATCACGGCGAGCTTCACCGTCGCCCACCTGCCCACGACGACGACGATCGCGGGCGATCCGATCGTGCTGCCGTACCAGAGCTACCTCACGGCCGACGTGACGAGCGCCGACGGCATGACCACGGGCACGCAGCCCGTGACCGACACGATGGGCACGTGGCTCGACGTCGACGCCGAGGACGGCGTGTACCGCTACACGTTCGCGGCCGCGCTCCCCACCGACTACCCCGTGGCCGAGACGCACATGATCGGCGTCTACGCGACCCGCACCTTCGACGGCACGCGCTACGTCGCCAACGCCTCGCCGACCTTCCGCCCCGACGGCATGGCGATCGCCACGACGCGCGAGATCGTCACGAACGACGGCTGCAACAGCTGCCACAACCCGCTCTCCGCCCACGGCGGCGCGCGCGAGGACGTCGGCCTCTGTGTGAGCTGCCACGGTGCGGGCTTCACCGATCCCGACACGGGCAGCTCGATCGCCTTCGAGACGATGGTGCACCGCATCCACCGCGGTCATCGGCTCCCGAGCGTCGAGGCGGGCGTGCCCTTCGAGATCGTGGGCTTCCGCGGCACGGTGCACGACTACTCCGAGGTCGCGTTCCCGCAGGACATCCGCAACTGCAACACGTGCCACACGGGCGCCGACGCGGATCTGCCCCTCACGCAGCCCTCGAGCGCCTCGTGCGGCTCGTGCCACGACGACATCTGGTTCGCGGCGACCGCGCCGCCCGAGACCTGGATGCGCCCGCACCCCGGCGGCGCACGCACCGACGACACCTGCGTCGCCTGCCACGGTGGTGCGGGCAGCGTCTCGCCGATCCTCGACTCGCACCGCTTCAAGGACGACCTGCCGCTCGCCGCGATCCCCGCGATCACCGTCGACGCGGTGAGCATGACCGGCACGCGCAACATCCAGCTCGACTTCACCGTCACGGTGAACGGCACCCCGCGCGACATCCTCACGGCGCCGCTCACCTCGCTGAGCGCGATCGTCGCCGGCCCGACGACCGACTACCTCTTCAACACGAGCTTCACGCTCACCAACGCGGCGCAGGGCACGCTCTCGGCCCGCAACGCCGCGATGGGCCAGTTCCGCTGGGTGAGCGCGCAGACCGTCGACACGATCGCGACCAACGCGAACGCCGATCCGCAGCGCAACATCCCGGGCGTGACCATCACGCCGAGCGGCACCTGGGCGCTCGGTCTGCAGGGCACGCTGCGCGTGAACGGGACGCCCACGGGCACCTCGTGCACCGGCACCTCGACCACGAGCTGCAACAGCCAGCCGCTCGCGGAGGGCGCGTCGTGGCAGTGCGTCTCGAGCGCCTGCACGCCCGCGTGGACCTACCCCGCGTACAACCCGGTGAGCTACTTCGCCATCACCGACGCGACGCCGGTCGCGCGCCGCACGCGCGTGGACGCGAGCACGTGCAACGGCTGTCACGTCCGCCTCGAGATCCACGGCGGCGGCCGCAACGATCCCGAGTACTGCGTGATGTGCCACAACAGCACCTTCGACACGATCGACCGCATGCCGGTCCCGCTCGCGTCGACCACGCGCACGATGAGCCTCTCGCTCGCCCACTTCATCCACCGCGTGCACACCGGCGAGGACGGCGTGAGCCCGGCCACCTACTGGAGCCCGCGCTCGGGCGCGATCACCAACGGCGGCACGCCCGCGGACTTCAGCCACCTGCGCTTCCCGGCGGATCGCCGTGACTGCAGCGTCTGCCACGTGGCGGACATCGACCTCGAGGCGATGGGCGACCTCCGCCCGGCGCGCACGCGCGACGTCACCGTCACCGCGGTGACCGACACGTTCCGCACGACCCTCGCGACGCAGTGGACGCCCGCGATCAGCAGCGCCTGCACGGGCTGCCACGACACGAGCTCCGCACGCGCCCACGCCGAGACGATGACGACCGCTTCCGGCGACGAGTCCTGCGCGGCCTGCCACGCGGCCGGCGCGGAGTACGGCATCGACACGGTGCACGCACGACCCGAGTACGAACACCGCTGAGCATGGCACCGCTGAGGATGACGCCTCGATCCCAGCGGCCCGACGCGCGCGCGACCACCGAGCGGTGGTGTGCGCGCGCCGCGCTGTCCGCCCTCGCGCTCGCGATCGGGGCCTGTGAAGGACCCGTCGGGCCGCGCGGGGAACAGGGACCGCCGGGGCCCGAGGGTCCGCCCGGCTCCGCGATCGACGTGGGACCGATCGACGCAGGGCCGCTGCCGGACGCGCCCGCGCCCGACGCGAACGAGCTCGCGATCGAGCCGATGGGCCTCGTCGGCGTCGTCACCGACACGGCCGCGCAGCCGGTGATCGAGGCGCGCGTCGTGCTCGTGCCCGCTGCCGACGTGGCCGCGCTCGGCCGGCGCACGATCGATCCGAGCCTCGCGCCCGCGGAGGCCGCCGCGAGCACGAGCGACGAGCCGCTCGAAGATCTGCTCGAGAGCGCAGCGGCGAGCGCGTACCCGAGCGCGATCACCGACGCAGCGGGCCGCTATCGCCTGCGCACACTGCCGGAGGCCGCGGTCTTCGTCGTCGTCGTGCCCGCCACGACCGATGCCGATCACCTGCCGGGCGGTGAGCTCGCGAGCGCCGCGCGCGATCCCGCGTCGCTCGTGGGGCGCCGCGTCGATCTCCACCTCTCCACGCGACCGAGCGAGGACGCGACGTTCGTCGGCTCCTCGAGCTGCGTGCGCTGCCACGGCCGACACGAGGCCTTCGGCACCGCGCACTTCGCGGGCCTCTCGGTGCCGGGCCGGCGCGGCTACCTGCAGGACACCGACGACTTCCCCGACTTCGACGGCGCGCTCGCGCGCTTCGAGGCCGGCACGACGCTCTACTTCCACGACTGCCCCGTGGGCACCGAGCTCGGGGGCTGCACGATCTCCGAGACGGATCCGGGCGCGAGCGAAGACGTACGCCTCACCGCCGCGCTCTCGCGCGATGCGTCGGTGCCGCTCGGCGAGACGGGCGCGTTCACCGTGACCCTGCGACGCGGCGCCGACGCCCGCACGCTGCCCGTCGAGCTCACGTACGGTGGCGCGATCGATCGACAGGTCTTCGTCGTGCCCGTCGCGCGGACCGGAGGCATCGAGCGACACGTGCTGCCGTTCCAGTGGCAGACCGAGGGCGCAGCCGCGAGCGCGAACCCCGCCGCGCGACGCTTCCGCGACATCGGCTCGAGCGCGTGGATCGCCGGCGCGGGCCTCGCCACACCCGAGAGCGCGCGCTCGTTCGACGCCTCGTGCGCAGGCTGTCACTTCACCGGCTTCGCGCTCGAGGGCGACGCGACCGTGGGCTTGCGCGCCTCGGCGATCCCCTCGTTCGAGGGCCCCTTCGACTACGACCTCGATGGTCGCCGCGAGGAGATCCACGTCGGCTGCGAGGCCTGTCACGGCCCGGGCTCCGAGCACGTCGAGGCCACGGGCCGCGGCGTCGCGATCGTCTCGCCCGCGCTGCTCACGCCCGAGCGCTCGGTCGCGCTCTGCGCGCGCTGCCACAGCCGCGCGGGCGGCTCGAGCACGCTCGATGCGCCGCTCCTCGATGCCTCGCGCCGCGTCGCGCCGGCGGGGCTGCGCCGCGCCGAGCTGATCGCGGGCTACCACCACCGCCCCGAGGCCGTCGCGGGCGATCTCCACGCCTCGGGCGATCCCGCGCGCGACCGCCTCGCCGCGCTCGTGCACGTGACGAGCCCGATGCACCGCAACGGACGCACGCTCACGCGCTGCATCGACTGCCACGACGCGCACGGCACCGCCGAGCCGCACGATCTCCGCAGCGCGCCCGCGTCGTCCGAGACGTGCACGAGCTGCCACGGCGAGCCCCAGTACACCGCGGATCTCGGTGAGCACCTGCTCACGGCCACAGGCGATGCGCACCTCGTGCCGCGCGCGGAGCTGAGCTGCGTGGGCTGTCATCTGCCGGCCACGGGGCACGCGGGCGCCGAGCAGCTCGGCCTCTACGATGCGCTGCCGAGCGGCGTGATCCCCGTGCAGTACTGGCAGGGCGACGTCGCGAGCCACCGCTACCTCGCCGCCGGCTTCGACCTCGCGGCGAGCCAGCCCACCACCGTCACGCAGGCCTGCGGCGTCTGTCACGCCGCGCGCCTGCCCAACCCCTGAGCAAGCACGGGAGCGCGCGATGGGCTTCTTCCGCTTCCTCACCGACTGCGCGAGACAGCTCGTGCACGCGAGCCGCCTCTACTGGGCCTGGGTGATCACGCTCGGCGTGCTCGCGCTCCAGGGCGTGCTCGCGTACGTCGATCAGCTCCGGCACGGCCTCGTCACGACGGGCATGCACGACCACGTGCCGTGGGGCACCTACATCGCGAACTTCGGCTTCCTCGACGGCATCGCCGCGAGCTCGTCGCTGCTCCTCATCGCCGCGTTCGTGTTCGATCGCGGCTACGCGAGGCGCGTCGCGATGCTCGGCTCGGGCATCGCGATCTCGGCGTCGATCGCCTGCATGCTGTTCGTCGTCGTCGATCTCGGTCGCCCCGAGCGCGCCTGGCACCTCGTTCCGCACCTCGGCGCGCTGAACTGGCCGCGCTCGATGCTCGCGTGGGACGTCGTCGCGCTGAACGGCTACCTGATCCTCAACGTCGTGGTCCCCACGTACGTCCTCTACCGCACCTGGCAGGGCCGCCCGCTCACCACGCGGCAGATCTTCCCCGCGGCCCTGCTCGGCATCGCGTGGGCCATCCTCGTGCAGACGATCATCGCGTTCCTCTTCTCCGCGAACGTGGGTCGCCCCTTCTGGCACACGGCGCTGCTCGGCCCGCGCTTCCTCGCCTCGAGCTTCACCGCGGGCTCCTCGCTCATGATCCTGGCGTTCCGCTGGATCGACCGGCAGACGGCCTTCGACATCGATCCGCGCATCATCCGCTACCTCGCGCTGCTCGCGGCCGTCGCCCTGCAGGTCAACCTCTTCATGCTGGGCAACGAGCTCTTCGTCTCGCTCTACCACCCGAGCGAGCACTCGCTGTCGGTCGAGTACCTCTTCTTCGGTCACGAGGGCCTGCACGGCCTCGTGCCGTGGATGCTCACGTCGCTGACGATGCAGCTCCTGGCCTGCGCCATCCTCATGATCGAGCCGCTGCGCAATCACCTCGGCTGGCTCACCGTCGCGTGCGTGCTCGCGATCGTCGGCATCTGGATCGACAAGGGCATGGGCCTCATCGTGCCGGGCTTCATCCCGGACTCGCGCGGCGCCTACGTCGAATACCAGCCCACCTTCAGCGAGACCCGCGTGAGCCTGGGCGTGTGGGCGATCGGCCTCCTCATCTTCACGGGCCTCGCGAAGGCCTCGATCCCGATCGAGACGGGACTCGTGCGTCGCGATCGCGGCACACCACCCGCACCGCCCACGGTCGCTCCGAGCCCGACGCCGGCCGCAGCCTGATCGCCACTGCATGGCGCTCGTGCGCCGGAACCTCGACGTGGGCCGCGCGCTCCTCTTCGCGACGAGCGTCGGCGACGTGGACCTCGACGCCCTCGAGCCCGGCGTCGACGCGCTCCTCGCGCGCTGATCGATCGGGACCGGTTGTCCGGCGGGCCCTTCTCGCGCTACGCCGTCGGCCTCGTTCACCCGGAGACACACGCCATGACGTTCACTGCCCTCGACTACTACGAGATCGACGAGCTCCTCACCGAAGAGGAGCGGATGATCCGCGACAGCGTGCGTCGCTTCGTCGAGGCCAAGCTCGATCCGGTGATCGCCAAGCACTACGAGCACGCGACGTTCCCGACGGAGCTCATCAAGGAGTTCGGCGAGCTGGGCCTCCTCGGCTCGAACCTCGAGGGCTACGACTGCCCCGGCATGGGCGCGGTGGCCTACGGCCTCGCGATGCAGGAGCTCGAGCGCTGTGACTCGGGCATCCGCTCGTTCTGCTCGGTGCAGGGCTCGCTCGCGATGTACCCGATCTGGGCCTACGGCAGCGAGGCGCAGAAGCAGAAGTTCCTGCCGAAGATGACGAAGGGCCAGATGATCGGCTGCTTCGGTCTCACCGAGCCCGACTACGGCTCGAACCCGACCGGCATGATCACCAAGGCCAAGAAGGTCCCGGGCGGCTACGAGATCGACGGCGTCAAGCGCTGGATCACGAACGGGCCGATCGCGGATCTCGCGGTGGTGTGGGCCAAGCTGGAAGGCGCCGGCGACGGCCGCCCCGGCTCGGACGTGCGCGGCTTCATCGTCGAGAAGGGCACGAAGGGCTTCTCCGTCGTGAAGATGGAGGACAAGTGGTCGCTCCGCGCGAGCCTCACCGGTGAGCTCTTCTTCGAGGGCTGCGTGGTCCCCGAGGACGCGATCCTCCCGAACGTGAAGGGCATGAAGGGCCCCCTCTCGTGTCTGTCGCAGGCGCGCTACGGCATCGCGTGGGGCGTGATCGGCGCGGCGATGAGCTGCTACGACAGCGCGCTCTCCTACGCGAAGGAGCGCGTGCAGTTCAGCAAGCCCATCGCGGGCTACCAGCTGGTGCAGAAGAAGCTCGTCGACATGGTGCAGGAGATCACCAAGGCGCAGCTGCTCGCGCTGCGCCTCGGCCGCCTCAAGGAGGCGCACAAGATCAAGCCCACGCAGATCTCGTTGGCCAAGCGCAACAACGTGCAGATGGCCCTCGACTGCGCGCGCACGGCCCGCGACATCCTCGGCGGCAACGGCATCATGTACGCCTACCCGCCCGGCCGTCACATGCTGAACCTCGAGACGGTCTACACGTACGAGGGCACCAACGACATCCACACGCTGATCGTCGGCCAGGACATCACGGGCATCAGCGCCTTCGAGTGACGCGGTGACGCGCTCCCGACGCTGGGTGACCTCGAGCGCAGTAGCGCTGGTCACCTCTGCGTCGGAGCGCACACCCGGTCCGTCGTCACCGCGAGCCGATCCTCCCACGCTCGACGCGACGGAACGCGCACCCGGCGTCGATCGAGCCGACGACGAGCGGTCACGCTGATCGCGTGGACGATCGCACCGTCAGCGGAGGCGATGCAGTAGGCTGCGGAAGCGATCGAGCTCCACCGCGGGCGCGTGAGCACCTCGGCCGGCGAGCGCCTCTCGATACCAGTGAGCGAAGAGGCACAGCTCGTGGAGCTGGACGTGCTCGCACGTCACGGCTAGCCCGCCGCAGCTCGCGTAGGCCTCCAGCAGCTTCTCGAGCCCAGCTGCGATCTGGAACGGCTGCTTCACACCGCGCGTGATGATCGCGAGATCGTAGGCCGGGTCGCCACGCATCGCGTGCTCCCAGTCGATCACCGCGTGTGGCTCGCCGAGGCCGAGCAGGATGTTCTGACCGAGGAGGTCGCCGTGCAGGAGCGACGCGGGCTCGTCCGGCGGCAGGTGCTCACGCGCCCAAGCCGCCGCCTCGCCGAGCTCGGGAGCTTCGACGCCGTCGAGCACGCGGAGCGCGTCCTTCGCGTGCGCGCGACGCGTCGCGAAGCCGATCGTCCGCTCCACGACGTCCTCACCGGAGATGGCGTGGATCGCCGCGGCGATCGTGCCGACGATCTCCCACGGCTTCACCGCGTGCTGTCGTCCCGCGCGCAGATCGAGGGGTTCGCCACGCACATACGTGCAGACGAGCACCACGTGCCCGGCATCGTCGCGCGTCGTCCCGATCGCGGTGGGCGTGCGAAAGGGCAGCGCGAGCCCACCGAGCCACGCGAGGAGCCGAGCCTCGCGCACCGCCCTGTCGTCGCGATCCAAGCCCGCATCGACCCGCGGAAGCACGACCGCATACCTCTGTTCTCTCCCCTCGTCGTGGTCCACCCACGCGCCATAGACGTCACGCGAGAGACCACTGCCGATCTTCGTCACACGGCCGACGTCCACGACGGCGTGGCCCTGCTCCGCGAGCACCTCGAGGAGCGCCCGCTTCGCTCGTACCCAGCCCGCGTTCGGATCGTCGAGCTCGGCATCGCGGCGTAGCTCCGCGAGCGTCGGCCCGAACGGCGCGCCGCCCTCGGTCCGATCGATGACGTGGATGAGCTCTCCCCCCATCTCTTCGAGCTCCAGCCCGTCGAGCGACGGCTCGTCCTCGTTGCGCGGCTCTCTTCGTCGGCGTCCCACACGCAGACGATGCCCCAGCACGCGGGGTCGCGTCACATCGGAGAGCCCCTTCAGCGAAACGCGCTGCGCTCGGGCTCGGTGAGGCGCTCGACGAGCTCGACGGCGCGGAGCAGGCGCTCGGTCGGGGTCGCGAGGGGCAGCGTGAGCGAGAGCCGATCGCCCTCGGGGCGTCGCTCGATCTCGAGCGTGCCGGTGAGCTCGCTCGCGAGCGCCTCGAGCTCGGGCCCGCGCACGTGCTCGCGCACCGAGGCGATCGCCTTGCCGATCGAGCCGCTCTCGAGGCCGGAGAGCGGTGGCGCGGTGATCACGCAGCGGAAGCCGCGATCGATCGTGACGGCGATGGGCCGCGCCTCGGTCCCGAGGTGGAGCGAGTGCGTCGCGCTCACGTCGGCCGCACCGACCTTCGCCGCCTGTGCGAAGTGCGAGAGCACACGGTCCGGCACGCGGGCCATCTCCGCCGCGAAGCCGACCGCGGCAAGGATCGACCACGTCTGGGTCGCGCGCACATGGACCGTCGTGCCGTCGCACGTGAGCGAGGCGCGCTCCAGCATGCCGTTGTGCGGGACGAGGTCGGTCGGCAGGCCCTCGCGCGCGACGCTCTCGAGCGTGATCGACGCGAACGAGAACGCGGCGAGGCGACCGCCCTCGATCGTCGCGCTCGTCGTGAGCGCGACCTCGTCGATGCGCATGCCCGGGGTCCAGCCGCCCTCGACGCGGATCGGCACGCCGCCGTGCGTGCCCTCGATCCTGTCGCCGCTCGCGCGCAGATCGGTGAGCGTGTTCGCGAGGATCTCGCGCAGGTGCTTGCGCCTCGTGCGACGGATCTCGCTCTCGTTCACGCGGTTCGCGAGGTAGATGAGCCCACCGAACACGACGACCGCCGCCACCGCGGCCAGACCGACGTCGCTCATGCGCGTGCCCTCGCGCTCATTGGCGCGGACCTTCGGGATAGGGGTACTCGAAGCGCGCGCCCACACCACCGAGCGGCTCGAGCACGATCGTGCTCGCCTTGCCGCGGTCGTGGTGGCGCGTGAGCACGTGGAGGTACGGGCCCTCGAGGAGCGGCCGCACGAGGCCCTCGCCCAGACGTTCGTCGAGCAGCTCGTGGCGGACGTGGAGCGTGCCTCCGCCGCGTCGCACGAAGAGCCTCGCGACGAGCCGACCGGTGCTCCGCTCCCAGAGATCGACGGGCTCGGTCCCGTCGTCCGTGAGGTCGCGCGCGCCGGCCTCGAGCTGATCGTAGAGCGTCGAGGGCTCGAGCACGTCGCGCGGCGCGGCCTCGCGCAGGACCTCGTCGCGATCGACGAACGCCCGCACGATGGCGTGCGCGTCGCCCAGGCCCACGAAGGCGCGTGACTCGTTCGCGTCGAGCCAGGTCGCGGTCGGTCGTGCGAGGCGCAGCCGATGACGCCACGCGTTCTCGAGCTCGACGACGTCGCCGGTCTTCACGATCGACGCGATGCCCGAGAGACCCTGAGGCCTGCCCGGCCCGCGCGCGGGCGTCTTCTTCGCGTGTGGCTTGCTCCGCGCGAACTGGAACGCCGAGCACGGCGCGCGCTCGGGCCCGCCTCGCAGATCGACGAGCTGCGCCTTGGCCCACGTCGCGTCCATGTCCTCGGCGATCTCGGAGCGGTGCACGAGGAGCACGCGGTAGGTGCGGCCCGCGAGCAGCTCGGTCACGAGCGAGGAGGGCGCCGCGCGCGTGAGCGACGCATGCACGATCGCGTGGCCCGAGAAGGGCGAGAGCGGCGCGCCCTCGAGGTAGCGCACCGGGCGCTCCTCGCTCACCCGATCGAGCGCGCGCGGATCGAGCGCTGCGAGCCAGCGCACGAGCGCGTCCGTCTGCGCCGCGGGTACGTCGCGGCCGAGGCCTGCGTGGATCACGCGATCGCCCACCACGCGGAAGAAGAACGCGCCGTGGCTCGGGCTCCACGCGATCACGCCGCCGTCGTGCTCGATCGGCGCACAGAGCGGCAGCTCGATCGCGGCGGGCTGCCGCGCCCCGAGGCGGGCGACGAGCTCGCGGTGCAAGGCCTCGCCAGTGAGCATCGCGCGATGCTGCCATGGGTACGGAAATGGCGCTGGGCGCGTGTACGGGGTTCGGGGGAAGACCCCGAGTCAGTGATCGCGTCCCTTGCTTCGCTCGCTGCGCTCTCCCCGCGGACCGAACTTCCTCAGCATCACGTCGAGCAGCTCATGGGGGGCGAGGATGGGCGCCGGCAGCATCCAATCGTCGTGGCCTGGATGCATGTGCGAGCGCAGCTCGCGCTCCTGGTTGGCGTGCCCTTCGAAGTTCAGGTCGAAGCGGATGAACTCGATGTGACCGTCCGCGAAGACGCGTTCGAAGTTGTAGCCAAGCAGCGCGAGTCCCTCCCCCTCGGGCTTCACGCATGCCGAGAAAGTGATCCATCCACCGCCCGTGGTTCGCAGCTCGGCCAGCAGCTCATCACGACGGAAGTTGATCCTTCCGCCTACGACGTCCGAAGCGCCCTGCACATGCTTGCTCTGGGTGACGCGAACGAATCGCGAAAGCTCATGGACGCTGATCAACAGAATCTCCTCTTCGATCGCGCGCTTGAGGCGCGGTCGAATCTTCTGCATCAGGTATTCCGCTGGGCTGCGATGCGGCAGCACGGGCATGGTCCCCTCGATGCGCGCTTCGAGCTTCGCTCGCTGACGACGAAGACGACGGGCTCTGCGTTCGCGCGTGAGAGCGAGGCGAGTGCTTCCGTGCGCTCCACCTTCACGACGTGAACCTCCTCGGCGAGTTGCGCGCTCAGCTCCATCGCCAGCAGCGCCGCTTCAGCCTCCGGCTCTGGGGCACCAACCACGACCCACCCGCCGACTGGATCCTCCAGCGCAATGGTCGCAGCCAGCTCGAAGCGCCCCGTCTTTCGCACCCCCAGCGCGTTCACGCCGCGGCCTGCATGAAATCGAGCAACGGCGCGAGTGCGGGGTGCACCACGAAGCGGCCGCCGCCGTAGTCGAGCACGCGCCTGCGCTCCAGCAGCGCGATGTCTCGCTCATCGCGAATCACCATCGTCCCCTTCTCGCGGATCAATCGCAGCGCACCGACCTGCTCACTGTCGAGGCCCGCCGCGCTCACGCGTCCGTGCTGGTCGATCGCGGTTGCGACATGCGCCGAGAGCACGCCAGCAGAGCCATCGACATAGGCCTCCTGCGCGGCGCCCTTCGCGAGCGCGATGAGGTCACGCATCACGCCACCGGAACCACGCGCGAGCTGCTGCGCGACGACATCGCTCATCACGTCGAGAGGCACGCGCTGGCGAAGCGCCTGCGTGAGAAACGCGAGGCCCTCATCGACGGGCTCGATCTCGGGGAGCGAATGAACGTTCGCGCCGAAGAGTTCGGTGATCGCCCGCTGCGAGCCGTAGCGAAGACGCATCGGACCAACGAGCACGACACCGATGCCTGCGAGGCGAAGCGCATCGAGGTCTTCGCGGACAGCCTCTTCGAAGCTGCTCGTGGGCATGCGGTCGAGCGAGTCGATGAGGAAGGTGAAGCGACTGCCGTGGGTCAGGGCGCGCAGATGAGCGGCGTGGCCCTGAACCGGGCCCAGCTCATGCGGTTCGACCACCCCAGGCACGTAGTTCCCAGGGTAGCCCTCGGGGTAGTCGTCATCTTCGTGGCCGTCGGCAAGCTCATCGATGCGCTGCACCGCGCTGGCAACTTGCTCGGACCTCTCGTGGCTTGCGGGTGCCCGCTCGATCAAGCGCTTGCCCACGAGCGCTACCAGCACACCCGGCTTCATCCGATCGAGCCGGTGCACGGTGCTCACATCGAGGTACTCGCAGCGCGTCCCCGTCTCCTCCGCGCTCGCCTCCAGCTCGGCGTGGATGCGCCAGAGTTCCGTCGTCTTGCCCGAGCCGATACCGCCCAAGACGAGGTGCTGCGAGCTCGGCTCCAGCTCCAGCCTGCGCGCGATCTTCTTCGCGAACGCAGCGCGCGGGCCTTCACCGACACACCAGCCGCTCGTCAACGCGGCACGCGGGTCACCCTGCGGGTCGAGCGTGCGCATGAGCTCTCGGTAGCGCGCGAGCCTGTTCATGTTGCGAGGGTGCGGGAGGGCGCGATGGCTCGCAACTGTGACGGCCAGCACAACCCAGTGCTGCTGCGTGTTCGACGCGCCGGATCCCGTCTCTCGGCGTCTGAGCGTGGGGCGCGCTACGTCACGGCCATGAGCAAGGACACCGCGATCGTCTTCGGCGCGACGGGCCTCACCGGGCGCTTCGTCGTCTCGCACCTCGTGAAGGCCGGTGTGCGCACCATCGCGCACGTGCGGCCGGACTCGCCGCGACTCGGCGAGTGGACCGAGCGCTTCACGAGAGACCGCGCGGAGGTCTCGAGCGCGGCGTGGACGAAGGACGCGATCGACGCGCTCGTCGCGAAGGAAGCGCCGTCGCTCGTCTTCGGCCTGCTCGGCACCACGCAGGCCCGCGTGAAGGAGGCCGCGCGCGCGGGCCGCGACGCGAGCAAGGAGACCTACGACGCCGTCGACGTCGCGCTCACCGAGATGGCGATCGCGGCGTGCCGCGCAGCGACGAGGCGGCCGCGGTTCGTCTACCTCTCGTCGGTGGGCACGAGCGACTCGGCGGCGGGCAGCTACCTCCAGGCGCGCGCGAAGGTCGAGCGCACGCTGCGCGCGAGCGGCGTGCCGTACACCATCGCGCGGCCCTCGTTCATCGTGGGCGAGCGCGACACCCCGCGCGCGCTCGAGAAGGTGAGCGCCCCGCTCGTGAATGGCCTCCTCGGCGTGCTCGGCGCGGTGGGCGCGAAGGATCTCCGCGATCGCTACCGCTCGATCACCGGCGAGGAGCTCGCGAGGGCGCTCGTCGTGATCGCGCAGGACCCCGCGTGGCAGGACCGCGTCGCGGAGCCCGCGGATCTGCAGCGCCTGGCTTGAGCACCCTCTCCAGGTTCGCCGCATCCGCGAGATCTTGGGGCCTTCCGCATGCGCGCTTGTTGGCGATCAAGTCCTCGCGCGACAGAACCCCGACGACGCGGACGGGATCGATCGGCACGTCAGAGCGTCGCTTCCAAGCGCTCGTGAAGCGGACGGCGGGGATCTGGGTGAGGATGTCGACCTGCAGGGGCGGCCGCCCGAAGATCCAGAACGGCCCGGGCGTCGCGATGTCCTCCGCGCGGGGAGCGTGAGCGCCGAACCCGAACTCGATCAGCGCGGCGTTCAGCCGAGCGCCATTCGCCCGCGTCGCATCCACGAAGAGATCGAGATCTTTGGTGAACCGAGGCTCACCGTGCGCTGCGACCGCGTGACCTCCCACGATCAGGAACCGGACCCGATGGTCGATCAACGCGACGAGCAACTCGTACCAGTCGCGATGGAGCGAGAGTGTCTCCATACCAGCTCTCCCTGAGGCGCTCGACGATGCTCATGCGGGCCGGCATCGAGAGCGCCATGGTCTCCTCGAGCTGCGCAGCCTCCGCTTCGGCGAAGCTCCGGAACTTCTTGACGGTCCAACCTTCGCGCATGCCGCATCTTCTTCCGTGCCGCGCGCGGCGCCAAGGCAGAAGGACGACCTCGTTGCGAACGGCCGGGGCTCTGGCATCCTCGCGGCCTCATGAGGAACGTCGTCGTCGGTCTCGGGCTCGCGGGTGTGGTGTCGGTTGCGTCGATCGTCGGCTGCGGTGGTGGCACCGCCAGCGGCGCGGCGCTCCAGGTCTCGATCTACCCGAGCGATCGCGGTGTGGTGAACGGCCGCCGCCTCGAGTCCCTCGCGCGCCAGTTCGAGCAGCAGTACCCGTGCACCGCCACGGACACGATCTCGGTGCAGGGCGTCTCGCCGCAGACCTACTCCGTCGAGGGCTGCGGTCACATGGTCGTCTACCAGCTCGCGTGCCGGCCCGGCGTGTACGGCCAGATCTGCGACTGGAACCCGATGGTCGAGGACCTCATGGCGCGCGCCGCCACGGACATGAGCTGCCAACCCGACGCGATGGACATGCAGCCCGCGCAGGGCATGGGCCGCACGGTCATGGGCTGCGGCTTCGCAGGCACGTACATCCTCCAGTGCCAGGGCTCGTGCTCGTGGCAGCTCGCGAGCCCGATCGCGCAGGTCGGCCCCGCCACCGGCGCGACCGGCGGCAATGGCGTGACGACCACCGGCGGCAACAGCGCCTACATCGCGCAGTGAGGGTCTCTCACCGCGGGGTGCGGGTGAGGCCCGCGGCGGCGAGCTGGGCGGCGAGCTCGGGCACGAGCGCGCTCGTCGCGCCACACGGATAGACCATGAGGTGCGCGTCGTTCGGCCCCTGCGCGAACACGACGAGCACCGTGTCGGGTCGCGCGGTGCGCAAGGCCACGGTCTGCCGCACGAAGGACACCGTGAGCCGCGGCGTGGGCGTGCCCTTCCACGCGGCGATCACCTCGAGCACGGCCGCGTGCGCGTCGAGCGAGACCACGCGCGCCTCGACGACGTAGCGCGCGCGCACGATCTCCTCGCCGAGCGAGATCGGCACACAGCACGCGCGCAGCGGCGAAGGCAGGGCGAGCGCCGCTGCGCCGGCGGCGAGACCGGCGAAGAACGCGCGTCGCGTGCGCACCGCCTCGCGGATCCCGTCTCTCGCGCTCACAGCGGACAGTTGTACTGCACGGTGAGCCGATCGATGCGCGGGCTCGTCATCGTGCCGCCCGAGTCGAGCGTGAGCTCGAGCTCCGCGAAGCGCTCGCCGCTCACGGGCCCGGGCGGCAGCTCGAGCTCGCTCGGTCGATCGCGGAACGGGCCCACCCAGCGCGCCATCGCGAGGTCCGCCTCGGTCGTGGCCGTGCGGACGCGCAACGAGACGCTGGTGCCCGGCGGCGTGTCCGCGGACCAGTCGACGCGCTCCCACTGCGTCGGCCCGCTCGCGCAGCCCGCGATCACCGTGCGCAGCGTGCCGTTGGGCGAGACGAAGGTGCGGAGCGCATAGCCCGTGAAGTCCGAGTACGTGTAGGGCGCGGTGCCCGTGGGCAGCTCGGTCGCGGCGCGCGTCGCGAGATCGATGCGCGTCACGGTCGAGCTCTCCTGGTTCACGAGCCACGCGAAGCCATCGGCCAGGCCGATGCCCGTCGAGCCCGCGCCCGCGAGCGGCGCCGCGGCGGTGCCGAGCACCTCGATGACCGGCCGCGTCGGGCGTGGATCGACGATCGTGAGGCGCGCGACCGGCGGGCTCGCCTCGGCGATCGTTCCGTCGGGCCCGAAGGTGATGAAGTCGTGCGAGGACGCGACGTACACGCGGCCCTCCGCGTCCACGGCGATGCCTCGCGTGATGCCGGAGTCCGGCAGGTTGATCGCGCGGGTCGCGCGGGTCGCGGGGCTGTAGGCGTAGATCCACGGGCACAAGAAGCCCGCGACCCACACGACTCCGTCCGGCCCGATCGCGATGCCGTAGCTGCCCTGGCACCGATCGGGCGAGGAGACGAGCGCGCCGTCCGACACGGTGTTCGTCTCGGTGTCGACCGCGAGGATGCTGCCGCTCGCGATCGAGGTGAACCACACGCGCCCGTCGGGCGAGGCGGCCGCGCCGTAGGGCGTGAAGCGCGCGCCGAGCTCGATCGTGGCGAGGATCGCGCCCGTGTCCGGGTCGAGCTCGACCGCCTGTCGCGCCCCGAAGAGGCCGACCCACACGTGACCCATCGCGTCCACGGCGATCGCGCGCGCGATCCCGTTCATCGGCCCGACGTCGACCGTCCAGAGGATGCACTCGTCGTCCTGCCCGAGGAACTCGCCGGGCACCGAGCGCTCGATCACGCCGTCACCGTCGCGATCCATCGAGGTGTCGATGCCGCCGTTGCCGTTGCGATCGACGCAGTCCTCGCGGAGCGCAGCGATCTTCGTCACCGTCGCCTGCGTGAAGAACGCGCGGTTGGCGACGTACACGTTGCCGCGTCGATCGACGGCCGTGCGCGACGGGCAGTTGCCGCCGGGCGTCTCGACCTCGCACTCCTGTCCGGGCGGCGCCGCGTGGTTGGTGCCGTCGAGGATCACCGAGTCGTACTCGCCGACCTGGTTGCCGGTGCGCGTGTCGATGCGCGTCACCGTGCCGAACCGATAGTTCGCGATCCACGCGTCGTGCGACTCGGTGCGCGAGCTCGAGAGCACGAGGCCTCCCGAGGGATCGACGTCCAGGCCCTCGGCGTCCGAGAGATCCCAGGTCTCGGTCGTGCCCGGCACCGGCAGGCGCCGACAGCCGGGCCGGCAGTCGTTGCACTCGGAGCGCACGCCCTCGTCGCTCGCGCCGTCGCAGTCGTCGTCGCGATCGTTGCAGACCTCGGTGGCGCGCGGGGAGATCGTCGGGTCGGTGTCGTCGCAGTCGCCGTCGCAGCTGCTCACGCCGTCGCCGTCGAGGTCGATCGGCGTGCACATCGCCGCATCGGTCCCCACGTCGATCGGGCCCGCGTCCAAGCGCCCCGCGTCGATGCCCGCGTCCTCGCGCGCCGCATCGACGCGCCGCGGCGGCGCTCCTTCGAGGCCGCTCTTGGCGCCGCACCCGAGGAGCAAGACGAAAACGACGAGCCAGAGACGCGCATCCACGCGCCGAGGATGACACGCCCCACGCTCGCGCGGCGAACGACCCTGTGACGACGCGTGGCCCGCGCGACGCGCGCGAGCGCGGGCTCACTCGCCCGCGGGCTCGCTCTCTGCGGCCGCGGGCGCGTCGGCTCCTGCGGGCGCGACGGGCTCGGGCGGGCGCGGCACGTACGCGGGGAGCACGACACGCGCGGCGTTGGGCGCGGTTGCGGGCACGCTGCCCGGCGCACGCACCTCGACGGCGATCGTCACCACGACCTCGCGCGCGCGATCACCGACGATCGCGCGGCGCAGGGCCTCGAGGCGACGCGACGCCTCTGCCTGCGCCTCGCGCGCGGCGTCGGCCTCCACGGCCAGGAGGATCGGTCCCGCGGGGTGGCTCGCGACGAGCTCTCCGAGACGTCGCAAGCGACCGCGCGCAGCGGGCGCGATCCCGTTGCCCTCGAACGCATCCGTCACGCGCGCACCGAGGCCGTGCTCGTCGCGCAGCGGCGCGAAGCCTTCGCTCTCGAGCGCCTCCTCGAAGGCCGCGATCTCCTCGGGGCTCGGCGCGCCCGGTCCGCTCCCGCGTCGGTGTCGCGCGTCCGCGAGCGCGACACGCGCGAGGCCATGCGCACGGTCGGCCGCTGCCAGACGCGCCGCCGGATCCTCGAGCCCCTCGATCGACGCGAGCGCCGCGTCCGCCGGCGTGACCCGCTCGCTCGAGGCGCCGAGGCTCCGCGCCGCCGCGAGCAGCACGCGCGCCCGATCGGCGAGCACGTCGGCGAGCCTGCGCACCTCTGGCCCGTCCGCGAGACCGACGCGTCGTGCACGTCGCGGCGCGCTCTCGTCGGCCTCGGCGCGCGCGAACGCACGTGCGAGCTCCTCGCGCGCGGCCTGCGCGTCCGCCAGCGCGATCGTGCGGGCGCGGCGATCGGCCGCTTCGTGCTCCGCCGCGCTCGCCTGTGCCTCGAGGCCGAGCAGCTCTTCCTCCGTGCGGCCGAGCTCCTCTTCGAGCGCGACCACCTCGCGCTCGCCCACGTCCACCTCGGCCCACGCGCGCGCGCGGCTCGCGTGCTCCTCGGCTTCGCTCGAGAGGCCCACCGCCTCGGCGCGCTCGGCGCTCGCGATCGCCTCCCGCGCGCGACGCGCGGTGTCGGTGCTGGCCTCCGACGAGAGGACCCCATCGAGATCCGCGTGCAGCCGCGGCCCGATCGTCGAGGTCGCCGCGCCGCAGCCCGCGAGGCTCGCCGCGATCACGAGGGCCAGCGCCCGCGTCCGCCCGGCTCGTGCATCGCGCGTCACCGGGCCTCCACGCGCGCACGATCGATCTCGCCCTGCGCGCTCGCCGCGCGCGCTCGCTCGAGCCGCGCACGCGCCGCTTCGAGCGCCGCGCGACGCTCCGAGAGGCGCGCCCGCAGCTCGGCCACGCGCCGACGCGCCTCGAGCCCTCGCACGAGGGCCAGCGCGAGATCGCGGTGTCGCTCCGCACGCGCGCTCTCGCCTTCGCCCGAGGCGACCTCGGCCGTCTCGAGCGCGCGACCGATCTGCGCGTACACGTCGCTCTCGCCTTCTCGCGCGGCGCCGAGCGCGCGCACGCGGGCCTCGAGCTCGGGCGGATCGGCCCTCACGAGGCCACACGGCGTGAGGCACGCGAGGCCCAGCGCGAGCGCGATGGCGTGGAGCGCGAGGCGCATCGGAGCCTTGCTCATCGAAGCGGGGCTCAGCCCTTGCTCGCGAGCGAGCGCGCGGCCTCCATCACGAGCCGATCGAAGGCGCGCCACCACGAGCCGCGCTCCACGACCTGCTTGGCGTGGAGGTTCACGGCGATCGTGCGCAGGTCCGTCGCCCGCGTCGCATCGACGCCGAGCTTGGCGCGCAGCCGCGAGAGCAGCTCGGCCTCCTCGGCCTGCTCGACGGAGTCGGCCTGCGCCATCCACTCGGCACAGACGTACACGAGCTCGCAGTCGCGCGGGGAGAGGCCGCTGAAGTCGAGCATCTCGAGGCTCGGCGGCGCCTGGTCGGGCGCGGTCAGGTCGCGCTCGCCGGGGAGCACCAGCCCGAGCGCCATCGCCGCCGCCTGCGCGGCCTGGCGTTCCTCGGGCGCGATCTCACGGTCGGCCCACGCCACCTGCATCATCACCTCGAGGAGCGCCCGTCGCGCTGCCACGCTCACTGCGTCGATCGCTGCCATGGCCGGCAGGCTCGCGCGCCACGCCCCGCTTGTAAAGGGCACCACTCACGCTCTGGCACGGCCGCTGCTCTCTTCCTCGACGACCACCGAGCTTCGGTCGGTCGTGGAGGCACCATGCGGAGCGCGCTCGCGGAAGACACGGTCCCGAACCTCGAGAATCCCCCGTCTTCTCGGCCGATCGCGCCGCCCGAGCGCGCGACGATCGGGCGGATCGCGCCCATCCCGGCGAGGCCGGCAGGCCCCCGTCCACAGGTCTCCCGGCCCCAGCCCAAGCCCGAGCTCGAGCGTGCGATGACCACGTTCAGTCATGGAGCCGTTCGTCCCCAGCTGCCTCCGCAGCCGCCGCCCGTGGCGCGGCGCGAGCGCGGCGACGCCTCCGGCCCGCAGCCGATCGAGGCCCGCACGAGCCTTCCGCCCGCGCTGCCGCCCTCGCAGCGCCCGCGGATGGCGAGCCTCCCAGCCGCACGGCCGAGCGCGCCTCCGCTCCCGAGCCGCACGAGCGCCCCTCCCCCGCGCACGTCCTACGTCGCGCCCAGGCCCACGCTCGGGACGGCCGCGAAGGCTTCGGCAGGCCAGCCGAACGCTTCCGAAGCCCCCGCGAGCGCTCCGGCGCCGATCGCGAACGCTTCCGGAGCCCCCGCGAAGGATGTCTCCGCGTCGAGGCCGCCCCAGTCCCTCGCCAAGACGCTCGATCGCGCCGCCGGCCCCAAGCCCTGGTACGTGACGGGAGAGCGCGCTCGTCCGCGCACCGCCTCGCCGATCGTCGCCACGCACGCACCGCTCACGCACGCGCCGCTGGCCTCGCACGCGCCGCTCGTTCCTTCGCTCGACGAAGCGCGCCCCTCGCTCGTGCACGCGCCGCTCGTGCCCTCGCTCGACGAAGCGCGCCCCTCGCTCGCGCCCGCGCGTCCCTCTCACGTCGCGCCGCGCGCGGTGCGCCCGCTGCCCGTCGGTGGGCCGCCGCCCACGGTGATCCGCGATCTCGACGCGCTCTTCGCGCGCGAGAGCCGCAAGCCCACCGCGCCCCGCGCGCCGCGCCCCGCAGAGCCCGCGCAGCCGCCGATCGATCCCGCGCGCTTCGCGCAGATGCTCCTCCAGAAGGTCGAGTCGGACTTCACGCCCGCGCGCGCCTCGCACGCCGCGCCCGCACCCGCAGCACCGGCCCCCGCCCACGTCGCGCCGGTCGCGACGTTCGCCGCCGCGCCCGCGCCCCGCGTCGTCGCCTTCGTGCCGAGCCCGGTGGGCGCGCAGGCCATGGAGCGCACCGCCGAGCTCGCCTTGCCCGCCGACGACGAAGACGTCGCCCAGCTCGTCCCCTGGTACCGCCGCCTCTGGACCAAGCTCTTCGCCCGCTGAACCGCCCGCCCATCCCCGTCCTGCCCGTGCCCGTGCCCGTGCCCGTGCCCGTCCCGTCGCGCCCGTCTCACGACAGGAAGTCGTCGTGGATCGCGCGGCAGGTGATCTTCGCGCTCATCATCACGCTGGGCGTGCCGCCGCCGGGCTGGTAGCCGGCGCCGACGCAGTAGAGGCCCTCGATGTCCTCGCTGCGGTTGTGCGGGCGGAAGAACGCGCTCTGCCAGAGCACGGGCTCGAGCCCGAAGGCGTTGCCGAGGTGGCTGTTCAGCGTGTGCTCGAAGTAGTCGGGCGTGACGAAGCTCTGGTGCACGAGCCGCTTCTTCAGGTCGGGGATGTAGCCGCGCGTCTCGAGGAAGGAGAGGACCTTCTCGACCAGGCGCGGGCCCTCGATCGACCAGTCGATCGTCGCGCCGCTGCGGTCGGGCGCGTTGTGCGGCACGGGCACGAGCGTGTAGGCCGCGTGGTGCCCCGGCGGCGCGAGGCTCGGGTCGGTGAGCGTCGGCACGTGGAGGTACTGCGAGAAGTCGGGCGAGAGGATCTTCTTGTCGAAGATGTCGGTCAGCAGGCCCTCGTAGCGCGGGCCGAGGATGATGTTGTGGTGCTGGAGGTCGAGCTTCTGGCCGTCGTCGCGGAAGCCGAAGTAGATCACCACCACCGACATCGACTGACGCGCGAGCTTCATGCGGAGGTCGTGGTGCACGAGGCGCACGCGCGGATCGATCAGCGTGCCGTACGTGTGCGCGTAGTCCGCGTTGGAGACGACGAGATCGGCCGCGAGGTGCTCGCCGCTCGCGAGCGTCACGCCGCGCACGCGGCGCCGCCCGAAGCGTGAGCGCGCAGGCAGGCCGCGGCCGTCGATCACGTCGATCGAGCGCACCTCGGCGCCGTAGCGGATGCGCCCACCGAGCTCCTCGAGCTTCTTCACCATCGCCGAGACGAGCGCGCCGGTGCCGCCCTTGGCGAAGTGGATGCCCCACGTCTTCTCGACGAAGTGGATCATCGCGTAGATGCCCGGCACCGAGAGCGGGTTGCCGCCCACGAGGAGCGGCTCGAACGAGAACACCGCGCGGAGCTTGTCGCTCTCGAGGCAGTCGGCCGCGAGCGAGAAGAGAGGCCGCACCGCGTCGAGCTTCACGAGGTCGGGCAGCACCGCGAGCATCGAGCCCACGGTGTCGAAGTGCGTGTAGCCGAGCTCGAGGAAGCCGCGATCGAAGATCGCCTTGGCCTTGGTGTGGAAGCGCTCGTAGCCCGCGACGTCGCGCGGAGAGATCGCCTCGATCTGCGCGCGCGTGTGCTCGGGGTCGCCGTCGTAGTCGAACCACGTGCCGTCGTCGAAGTAGATCCGATAGAACGGCAGGATGGGCACGAGCTCGACGTAGCGGCTCGTCGCCGGCCCGCCCGAGATGCCCTTCGTGATGCGCGCGGCGTTGCGCACGTGCGGCGGGAAGTCGGGCTCGAAGAGGCCGTGCACGCCGCGCTCGAGCGCGAAGAGCTCCTCGATGAAGTGCGGCACGGTCAGCACGGTCGGCCCCATGTCGAACGTGAAGCCGTCGACCTTGCGTGTGTAGGCGCGCCCGCCCGGGCCATCGAGCTTCTCGAGCACGGTGGTCTCGAAGCCCATCGCCGAGAGGCGAAGGGCCGTCGCGAGCCCCCCGAAACCGGAGCCGATCACGATCGCGGTGCGTGACATCGGGGCGCGTTCTAGAGCCATCGACGCCCGCCGAGAAGTGCTCGCCGTGAGCGGACGAGCCCGCGGCGGCGCCGCGTCCCGTGACCTCACGCTCTTCGCGCGGCGCGATCCGTGCGCACAGGCTCGGTACGAGGCTTCGCCATGACCGAGCGCATCTTCACCGGCACCGACGCGATCTCCTACGGCTGGGCGGAGACCAAGCCCCGCCTCGGCTCGCTCTTCCTGGGCCTGGGCGCCCTGACGCTCGTGCTCGGCGCGCTCGAGGGCTCCGCGCAGCGCAACGGCCACGGCCTGCTCCACCTCTTGCTCCAGCTCGCGAGCATGCTGGTGACGATGGGCTGGTGGCGCATCACCCTGCGCGTGCGCGACCGGGGAGAGGCGAGCCTCGAGGCGCTGCGCGAGACGACGCTCATCGGCGCCATCACCTACGGCGTCACGATCTTCCTCTTCTGGGTCGCGACGATCCTCGGCTTGGTCGCCCTCGTCCTCCCCGGTCTCGTGATCGGCGCGCGTCTCTTCCTCGCGCCGGTCGTCGTGATCGATCAGGGCCGTGACCCGATCGCCGCGCTCCGCCACAGCTGGGAGCTCACCGAGGGCCACGTGATCCCCCTCCTCACCTTCGGCGCGATGCTCCTCGTGATGAACGTGCTCGGCGCCATCCCCTTCGGCCTGGGCCTCCTCGTCACGATCCCCGTGACCTTCCTCGCCGTCGTCGACGTCTACCGCCGCCTCGAGGCGGCCCGCGATGCCGGCGCCGGCTACCGCGTCGCCCCCCACGCCCCCGCGTGAGCTCGGCGACCCGGCCAGTGAATTCCTGGCGGCCGGGCCAGCGCAGGAACTTGCGCCGGGGATCGCAGGTGGGTTACGCGCGCTGACATGCGTGCTCTCCGCCTCGCCTGCCTCGCGCTCGTCCTCGGCCTCGCACCGCTCGCCCTCACGGCCTGCGAAGGCGCGACGACGACCGTCGACGTCCGCTACTCGACGCCGGAGCACACGATCACGACGCTCTTCACGTCGTATGGCATCGAGGAGCTCTCGCAGGACGAGGTCCGGCAGCGCATGGCCGACAACGGCCGCTTCGATCTGCGCGACCGCGACACCTACCTCTCGTGCTTCGGCGACCTCGAGACGCCCACCGACGAGGGCCTCGCGGGCTTCGTCTTCGGCGCGCTCGCCGCGGGCAAGGACGAGCTCCGCACGAGCATCGCGAACGACCGCGCGACGGTCTCGCCCCGCCCCGGCTTCGACGTGGTGCTCCACCGGGAAGAGGACGGCCGCTGGCTCATCTCGCTCACCGAGAGCGTGCCCGACGAGGTGCGCACGCGCCTCGGGATGGTCGCCGCCGACTACGAGCACCGCCAGCGCCGCGGCCAGTCCACTGGCACCGTCGTGCAGTGATCGCACGGGTACGCGCAGCGATCGCGAAGCACGCCTCCGATCGACGCGCCGCCGCTGACTACTCGCTCGGCGGATCGGGCACGCGCAGCGAGACCGCGGACCCATCGGCGTAGTCGGGGATCGAGATCGCGAGCCTGCCACCCTCGACGTGCGCGACACATCGGCTGTCGACGGTCTCGAGGAGGGGCCCGGGGATTCCGTCGATCGGGACGCGACGCAGCTCGAGGAGGGCGTCGTGCGGGCTCGGCTCGAGCCCCTCGATCTCGAAGCGGACCACGACCGCGCGACCCTCGAGCGCGCCGCCCGCACGCCCCGAGAGCACGAGCACGTCGTCGCCGCGCGAGACGGCGAGCGCGACGATGCGCGGATCGCTCGGCTCGGTCGCGAGCCAGCGGTGACCCACGAGCTCCGCGTAGGCGCGGTGGCTGTGGTAGCTGTGTTGCGGCGTGCGCCCATCCGGGCGCAAGAGTCCGTTCAGTCCGGCCCAGCAGTCGCTCCAGCCCTCGCCCGGGACGTCCCAGCAGGCGCGGCTCGCCACGTCCACGTCGGCCTCGTGGAGCGCATGGAGCCACACCACCGCCGCGCCGGGCAGGAGGTGATCCGCAGGCCCCGCATACTCGTTCACGTGCAGCTCGGGCGCATGGCCAGGGAGCACGCGCGCGAGCTCGGCGCGCAAGGCCTGCACGCGCTCGGGGAGATCGTCGGGTGAGCGCGCACCGAGCTCGTGCCACGAGACGGCCTCGAGCCTCAGCCCGTGGAGGCGATCGAGGTCGGCCAGGAGCTCGACCGCACCGTGCCCGTCGACCTCGCCGAAGAAGTCGTCGTAGCTCGGCCCGACGAAGCGCGCTTCGGGATCGATCGCGCGGATGCGAGTGATGGTGCGCGCGAAGAGGGTCAGGAGATCGTCGTAGCTCCCGAGCCAGGGCGTGCCGCCCTGCGGCTCTCCCCACACGTCGTAGTAGGTGATGGGCCGCCCCTCTGCGACGTTCGCTTCCGCGAGCGCATCGACATAGGCGTCGTAGCCGGCCCAGTCTTCCCACGGACGCGCGCTCGAGTAGCCGCCGCGCAGATCCGCATAGCCGTCGGACACGACGAAGGTGATCGTCGCGCCGAAGCCGCGGATGCGCGGGAGGATCACGTCGGCGCCGGTCCCGATGCGCCAGAACCGCGGCGCGAACGCACCGACGAGCTCCGCATCGAGGCTCGCCGTGCTCCCCGGCGTCGGATCGAGCCCGTGGAGAAAGCCCTGCAGAGACGGCAGCGCGCCGCGATCGGAGCGCGCGTCGATCCGCACGCTCGCCTCCGGCGCCTCCAGCGTGCACGGCGGAGCCCCGAGGTCGGGTGGCGCTGCGTCGGGCCCCTCGAGCGTGGGCGCGTCGGGCATCGCGGGCGTGGGATCACAAGCAGCGAGCGTGGCGATGGCGAGCACGAGCGAGCGGCGCACGGCCCGATGCTCGCGCGAATCGCTCGCGCGCGCGAGGGATCGGCTCGCGCAGCCCTCGCGCGCCGTGTACCTCTGGGCGCGATGACCAGCGCGACCTGGACCTTCGGCCTCCGCGAGCTCCCCGACGCCGACGACGGGCGTCCCGTGACGTTCGCGTTCTTCTTCACCGAGGAAGGCCTCGCCGCCGAGGCGAGCTTCGATGCGCCTCCGACCGACGCCGAGCTCGGTGCGCTCTACGCCGAGGCGATCGAGGCCACCGGCCTCGTGCCCAAGCGCGTGCTCGTCGAGGACGGCCCGACCGCCAAGCGCGTGCGCCCGCTCTTCGTGAAGGGCGCGCGCGTCGAGATCGCCAAGGACGCGGGACGCGCGATCGACGAGGCCTTCGAGCGCGTGCTCGGTCAGGCCATCGCGAGCGAGCTCTTCGCGGAGCTGCCCGACGCGTGGAAGGACGAGCTCACCGCGCTCGGCGAGGCCCTCGCGGAGCACGAGCCGTGGGCGCGCGTGCCCACACACCTCGTGCGCGCGAGCGTGCCCTCGCTCGGCGTGACCGACGTGCACGTCCTCCTCGTCGAGGGCGCGACCACGGGCTTCCTCGTCTTCGAGAGCGCCGCGGATCTCGAGCGCTTCCGCCAGGTCGCGATGGCGAAGGGCTCGGCCGACACGAGCTCGTTGCCGCGCGCCATCGGCGTGGAGCTCGTGCAGATCCTGCGACCGACGAGCGAGGTGCTGCGGCCGACGAGCGAGCTGACACCCGGCTCGACACCCGAGGAGCAGCGGAGCGAGGAGAGCCTCGCGCTCGTCGCGAACGTCGACGTGCGCACGTCCGAGGGCCTCGAGTCCGCGAGCGAGGCGGACGTTCGACTCGCCGCCACGCTCGGCCGCCTGCTCCTCGCCTACACGGCGGAGGAGCCCACGACCGCGCCGCGCGAGCTCGAGGTGAGCGTGCGCGGACAGCGCGTGCACGGCACCCTGACCGTCGCGACGCTCGCGAGCTGATCGCGGCGCTCGCGTCCCCGGCACTCGCCGTCGGTCGCCCGCTCACGACCGACGACATCGCGGCGTTCGAGTGGTCGCAGCGATCGAGTGCGGAGGCCCCCGCGTCCGCGTGCTCGAGCGACCGCGCGGCTCGCGGACGTCAGCGCACGCGCACGGCGGACCATGGCCAGCTGAGGTCGTTCACGTTGTGCGTGATGCCGTGCATGGCGCGCGGGCCGTCGAGCTCGGCCTCGTAGACCACGTAGCGTTGGTTGAACCAGAAGCGCAGGCCCTTGCTCTCGATCGCCCACTCGTCGTCGTCGGGTGTCGAGTCGTTCGGGTCGTGCGAGGTGCAGCGGCCGCCGGGGTGGAGGTCGATCTCGAAGACGCGCGTGCCCTCGGGCATGTGCGTCGTGAGGAGCCACGTGCTGCCGCTCATCGGCACGCACGCGCCCGCCGCGGCGAGCTCGTCCGCGCCGCAGCGGGTGACCGCGAACCCAGCGCCGCTCGACCCCTCCGCGCCGGGCTCTGCGCCTCCGCCGCCGCCGTGCCCCGCGCCGTTCGTGTTCTGGCCGAGCGAGCGCACACCCCCGCAGCCGATCGCGAGGAACGAGGCCACCACACCAAGGAGCAGAGGGCGCACGCGGCGAGGGTAGCCCACGCGCGGGCGCCGTTGCCGATTGGCGCGTCGAGCGCGTCTCGCTACAAACGCGCCATGACGAGCTCCGATCAGTCGCACCAGCCTCATCCGCCGGCCCACCAACCGGCAGAGTGGGACGCGCACGAGGCCGTGTGGCTCGCGTGGCCGAGCCACGCCGATCTCTGGGGCGAGGACGCGCTCATGGACGCGCAGGCGGAGTTCACCGCGCTCTGCGAGGCGATCGCCGACCCGGACGACGACGGCATCCCCAAGGGCGAGCGCCTCGAGATCCTCTGCCGCACCGAGGCCGACCAGCGCCTCGCCACCTGGAAGCTCAAGTCCCTCGGCGCGCGCTTCCACCGCGCGCTCTACGGCGACATCTGGTGCCGCGACTCGCTGCCGATCTTCGTGAAGGACGCGGCGGGCGCGCGCGCCGCAGCGTCGTTCCGCTTCAACGGCTGGGGCGACAAGTACGACCTGCCCGGCGATCGCGCGCTCTCCGGCGTGGTCGCGGACCTCTCGGGTCTTCCCCGCGTGACGCACGACTTCGTGCTCGAGGGCGGCGCCGTCGAGCCGGATGGCGAGGGCACGATCCTCACGACCAAGCAGTGCCTGCTCAACCCGAACCGCAACCCCTCGATGTCCGCGGCCGAGATCGAGCGGGCGGTCGCGCGCGCGCTCGTCGGCGACGCGCTCGGCGCCAGCAAGGTCCTCTGGATCGAGGAGGGCCTCTTGAACGATCACACCGACGGCCACATCGACACGATCGCGCGCTTCGTCGCGCCCGGACGCGTGGTGTGCATGGCGCCCTCGGGAAGCGACGATCCGAACCGCGACGTGCTCGAGGCCATCGCCGCGCAGCTCGCCGCGATGACCGACGCGCGCGGTCGCAAGCTCGACGTCGTGCGCATTCCCTCACCCGGCCGCGTGCTCGACGAGGACGGCGAGATCATGCCCGCGAGCTTCGTGAACTTCTACGTCGCGAACACGACCGTCGTGGTGCCCACGTACGGAACGCCCTTCGACGAGGCCGCCGTCGAGGCGTTGATCCCGCTCTTTCCGGGCCGCCGCGTCGTCGGCCGCAGCGCGCGCACCATCCTCGAGGGCGGCGGGGCCTTCCACTGCATCACGCAGCAGCTGCCTCGCTGAGGCCGGAAGAGATCGCGGCGATCGAATCGGGCCACGGTCTCGGCTCGAGGGTGGCTCGGTCGCGCGCCTCGCGGCGACGGCGCGAGCCCTCGACCCACGCGTCGCGCAGTGCGAGGACTTCGCCGCGGCGCTGCGCGACGCTGGCAACGAGGCGTCCAGCATCGACGCCTCCGCGCTCACGCACGAGGAGGTCAACGAACGCACCCGCTGCGCCACCCCTGACCACCCGCAAAACCGGGACGGTCCTGCATAATTGCATTCTCGGGCTGGCACCTCCGCACCCTCCCCATTTTCGCAACCACCCGAGAACAGGCCACAATACCGGGACGGTCCTGCATAATTGCATTCTCGCGTGTGCCACCTCGCCGACTCGCGACGACGGCGCCCGGTGCGCGCCGCGAGCGTCCGGCGGGTCCGCGGAAAACCCCGCGACGTACGCGTCTGGCTCGCGCCGCGTGGGAGCCAAGGCCGTGGCGCATGTCGCGTCTCGCGTGATCGCGAGGCTCGAGTGCTCGCGGTGTAGGCGTCGGGCTCGCGCCGCAACGCAGCAGAGGCCGTGGCGCATGTCGCGTCTCGCGGGGTCGCGAGGCTCGAGTGCTCGCAACTCCCCTCGGACCTGCCGGGCGCATTCGTGTCGGCGTGGTCGCGATTCGCGAGGTGCTCGTGCTC
>JBILLJ010000094.1:0-35381 GCA_044376125.1 Sandaracinaceae bacterium | reverse complement strand
CCGGCGGGCGGAGCGAGATGCGCGCGTCGGGCTCACCGCGCGCCGAGATCTGCGGATCGCCCAGCTCCTCGAGCACGCGCAGCGCGGGCCCCGGCTGCGCGCGCGAAGGAAGGAAGCGCGTGGGCAGCGCGACGAGCGCGGCGCGCGCGGGCAGCGTGAGCTCGAGCTCGCGGGCGCTCGCGCGCTCGTCGAGGATCGACAGCACCGCCTCGTGCGGCAGCGGGGCGATCTCCACGTCGTCGAAGAGGCCGACGAAGTCGGGGTGCCGCCGCAGGTGCTCGAGACGCTCCTTGCTCACCTCGCCGACGAGGCGCACGTCGCCACGCTCCACCGAGCCGCGCATCGCGTCGAACACGACCGTGTCGCTCTGCGCGGTGCGGCCCTGCTCGAGCAGGTTCCAGATGTCCGAGACGACGAGCGTCGCGCCCGAGGCCTCGCGCAGGATCGTCGTGACGCGCGTCTGCCACTCGCCGAGGTACTTCGTGCCGCGGAAGAGATCGCTCGTGGACATCTCCCAGATGCGGCCCTCGCCGCGCGCGTGCATGCGGCGCGCGACCTCGGCGAGCACCGTGCTCTTGCCCGCGCCCGGCATGCCGACGAGCAGCACCGAGCGGCCTCGATCGAGCAGGTCGAGCACGCGCGCGACCTCGCGCTCGCGAAAGGCGATCGGCGCGCGCTCGGCGGCGAGCGCGACGAGATCGCGCGCGTCGCGGGACAGAGAAGGCTCGGGCACAGCCGACATGGCGGCCGATGATAGCGCCGCTCCTCGGAGACGTTCTCGCGAGGTCGCGCGGACAGGCCGTGCTACGCGCTCGCGCGTCCAACGAAGCGAGCGGACGTTCCGCCACGAGGTTCCATGACGACACCCAAGGTCCTTCTCCTCCTCGCGCTCTCACTGCTCGGTGCCTGCTCGCGCAGCGGAGGCTCCACCACGACGCCGATCGCGCAGGGCGCGAGCGCCCAGGTGGACGCCGCGTCGCTCTCCGCGCAGCACTGGCACCTCACGGACGCCACCCGCGCCGACGGCTCGCGCATCGCCGAGCTGTTCCCGCGTGCGCATCGCCCCATCCAGCTCGACTTCGCCGACGGTCGCGTCGGGGTGTCCAACGCCTGCAACCACATGGCCGGCAGCTACACGCTGAGCGGGGACGCCGTCTCCGTCGGCGACGTCATGGCGACCGAGATGGCGTGCGAGGAGCCGCTCATGCAGGCCGAGAGCGCGATGGGACGCGTGCTCCGCGGCGGCGGGACGCTGCGCTTCGAGGGCGAGCAGTTGCTCTGGACGACGCCGGGCGGCGACGCGCTCCGCTTCCGCGGCGAGCCCACGGCCGACACGCGCTACGGCGGGCCCGGCGAGCAGGTCTTCTTCGAGGTCGCCGCGCAGCGCACGGAGTGCAGCCACCCCGAGATGCCCGACTACCGCTGCTTGAACGTGCGCGAGCTCCACTACGACGAGAGCTGGGTCGTCGCGTCGCGCGGCGAGTGGCAGCCGCTCTACCAGGAGATCGAGGGCTTCACGCACGCGCCCGGCACACGCACGGTGCTGCGCCTCAGGCGCTACACGATCGCGAACCCGCCCGCGGACGGCTCGTCGGTGGCGTACGTGCTCGACATGGTCGTCGAGTCCGCGACCGAGTGAGCTCGGAGCCCGCTCACGCGTGGAGGCGCGTGAGCCAGGCCTCGAGCGCGGCGCGGCGAGCGTCGTCCTCGAGGCCCTCGGGATCGTCGAGCGCGGCCGCGAGCTTGATCGCGTGATCGTCGAGCGAGGCCACGGCGCGCGCCACGAGCGCAGGCCAGGCCGCGGCGGCGCCCGTGCTCGGACGCTCGAGCGCGCCCACGAACGCGACGCGCATCGCGAGGAGCGCGTGCGCCCCCTCGCTCACGAGGAGGTGCGCTTGTTCGCGCGGCAGCCGCTTCGCGAGCGTGAGCACGGCCTCGCTGCCGGTCACGGCGTGGAGCAGCGTGAAGGTGACGGCGGGCGCGTGCTCACCGCGCGCGAGCAGGCGCGTGGCCTCGCGGCGCAGCTCGAGCGCGCGGGCGACCGGCTCGCCATCGCGTCGGAGCGCCGCGCTCACCGCAGCGAGCGCCGGATGCGCCGCCGCGCGGGCCACGAGCGTGGGCGTGATCATGCCCGGCCGGTGCACGAGGGCCTCGGGCGAAGGCGCGAGCTGCGCGAGCGCATCGCCGAGCGAGAGCGAGCCGCCGCTCGCTCCCTCGGGCCTGCCCGGGAGGACGTCCGCGCGGATCGTCGCGTACGCGAGCGCGCGTCCGAGCTCGGCGCGACGCACCGGGTGATCGTCGCGCTCGAGACCGCGCGCTGCGTGCGCGACGCGGAGGATCCCATGGAACGCAGCGCCCGCCACGCTCCGACCGAGCGCGGGCGCCTCCGCGGCGAGCGAGCGCGCGGCGCCGTCTCGCGCGAGGCGTTCCGCGCATGACGCGGCGAGCGCGCCGAAGCCGGCGAGCGCAGCGTCCGGCTCGCGATCGAGGGACCGGAGGCGCGGCAGGTAGCGCGACGCGAACGGCTCGATCGCCGCCGGTGCGATGCGCTCGAGCGCCTCGACGGCCATCGCCGCGTGATCGGTGAGGCCCGGCCCGTACTCGGGGCTCGTGCGCGCGAGCGCCTCGAGGACCGCACGCGCGGTGCCGGGCTGAAGATGGATGTGCGCGGCGCCCTGGTGATGCGGATCGTGAGTGGTCATGTCGTGAGCGTGCGCCGGCGCCGCGTGCGGCACGATCGATCTGCCCATGGCATTGGCAAGACTCCAGCGCGTCGGACACCTGCTCGGGGCGCCCCCGTGCGCACGGTGCAGCGCGCGGGCGCGTTCGACCCGGACGCGCTTGACGAAGGATCGAGGGGGATGGACGCTCGGCGCCCCGCTTTTCCGGACCGCTCCGGCTCGAGGAACCGAATGACTTCCACCACGCGCGAGCTCGACGAGGAGAGCTGCCGGGCGCTGCTCGAGGCAGCGTTCGTCGGCGATCGCGAGGCGCACGGCCGCGCGCTCGCACACGTCTCGACCGGCGTGCGCGCGTTCGTCGCGACGTGCGTCGTGCGCATGGGGAGCGCGGCCATCAAGAGCGGCCTCTCGCCGGACGACGTCGCGCAGGAGGTGCTCCTGCGCCTCTCGCGCTGGGTGCCGGACGAGGTCCCCGAAGGGCGCGCGCGCGCGAAGCTCCTCGCGTGGTGCGGCGTCGTCGCCAACAACTTCGTGCGCACGACGCTGCGCCGCGCCAAGCGCCACGACTACGCCGGTCAGGGCGGCGACCGCGAGGACGAGGGGCAGAGCCCGCTCGATCGTGCGCAGGCGGACGTCGCGCCCTCCGACGAGCAGCTCGGGATGCGTGAGGTGGTGAAGGTGCTCGCCCACTGTGCCTCGCACCTCGCGCCGCCCTACGACGCCGTCTACACGCTCGCGCTCGAGTCCGACGAGCTGAGCGCCGACACGATGGCGCTGCACTTCGGCCAGCTCACGGCCGAGGATCTCTCCCGGTACACGGACAAGGACGCCCCCGAAGAGCTTCGCGTCAGGGTGCTGCGGGTGCGGAGTCTGATGGACAAGTGGAAGTCCCGGATGAGAGCCCAGCTCGCCGAGTGCCTCGAGCACAAGCTCGGTCAAGGAGCGCTCCCCACCGGGCTTCGTTTCACCGGCGTGCCCTCCGAGGCGCGCCGCGGGAGGCAGCGATGATCGGCAATCCGCCCTCGCCCGAGGGACCGTCTTCGTTCGGAGGACCCCACCGGCGCGTGCTCGAAGACACCGTGCGCGCCCACGCGAGCGGCCCGCTGGCGACACGCAGTGACGCGATCGCGCTCTGCGAAGCGGCCGGTCGCTTGAGCCTGGCCGGCGCACCGCCGAACGCCCTCGAGGGCGGCGCCCGCGAACGCCTCGTCGCGAGGCTCGGCGAGGGCCTGGGCCTCGATGGGCTCGCGGAAGACGCAGCGCTCCTCGTGGAGCTGCTCGACGAGCTCGACGACGACGAGGCCGCGAGCGGACGCTCCTCGCGCGAGACCGAGCAGATCGTGCGCGACGCGCTCGCGGCGCGCGATCGCGCGGAGTGGATGCAAGAAGGCGCGAAGTGTCTCCTCGGCGCCAGTCCCCTCGGTGTGGGCACGATGGCGGAGAGCGACGCGATGGCGATCGCGACCTTCGACGAGACCTTGCGCGCCGAGCTGCCGCGCCTGACCCGCTGGAATCACGTGAGAGGCGAGGGCCTCGCCACCGCATCGAGCGCCGAGAAGAGGCGTTTCCGTTGGCGAGCCGAGGCCGTGGAGATCGACCCGACGGCGTGGGAGGCGATGAGCGCCGTCGCTGCGCTCGTGGCCACCGAGCCCGCCGCCGCCGCGCGCTTCGAAGCCCTGCTGGCTGCTGCGCGCGGCCTCGACGCGCTGCGAGACGCCAAGCGCTGACACGGACCTCGACGCCGGGCGCTGCGCTCGAGCAGAGGCGTCCGCGGAGCGGCTCCGCGAAACAGAATCGCCTCGACGCGGATGATCCACTGTCTCGGCGATCCTGCTCAGTGCCGGCGAAAGACACCTCGATGCCAGCGGCCGATCCCGTCGAGCGGGAGGTCGCGCCCGTGCACCAGACCGGTCCCCGCTTCGCCCGCACTTCGCGCCATGCCCGCGAGGATGCGGAGCGGACGCAGATCGTCGTCACCCGCCGCGTCGCGGATCGCAGCGCCCCCGATGCCTCCGCGATCGAGCCCCAGACGCCCCAGCGCGCCGGCCAGATGGCGGCACGCGGCCGGCTCGAGCGCCCCGCGCAGCCCCTCGCCGAAGCCACCGCTGCCCGTCGCCCAGGGCCGCGTCAATCCGTCGTCGAGCACGAGGATCGAGTGCTCGCTCTCGGCATCGAGCTCGAGCTCGGCCTGCTCGAGGGCGAGGACGAGACTCTTGGCATTCCCGAAGGCCACCCCGTCCCCGACGCTCGCAGCCAAGAGCCGCTTCAGCACGGCATCCACCGACGCCTCGCTGATGCGAGCGTCCGAGCCCGCGTTGTCCGCCAACGCGAGAAGGGCACGCTTCAACTCCTCTGGCTCGTCGCATTCCAGCCCACTCGCACTCCGAGCCAGCGAAGCCGCCTCCGCCCAGAGGTCGCGTACCAAGAGGAGTGTGGAGACGGCGCCCAAGCGAGCGCGGCATACGCACCCGACGTCGGAGGGTCAATCCAGGCGCGCGACCCTCGAGGGACGCAGCTCCAAGTCGCTCCGCGCCGAGTCCATCAGAAGTCTCCGTCCTTCACGTAGGCGGGGATTCTCTCTCCATCTCGCAGACCGGCGCGTGTCGAGACGAGAGCGACCTCGGGCCGCTATCCTTCTCGGGACCAGCCCGGGCGTTCTCGGGCGCTTTCGCGGCGGGAGGTCTCGATGGCTCGATGGGGATGCGTGACAGCGTTGGTCGCGAGCATCGCGATCGGTGCGTGTGGAAGCGGTGCGAGCCGCGCGACGACGAACCGTGGTGCGGCCACGCCGCCGACGCAGGCCGCGAGCGCGTCGACGGGCATCCGCGCCGCCGGTGGCGATGGATCCGCCGAGCGGCCGTACCTCCTCTGCCACGCGAACGGTGGGCCCGAGCGAACCGACTACGCGTTCGTCGCGAGCCAGCGCTGTGCAGACGGCTCGATGCCGCTCGGCGGCGATCCGGCGCGCGGCGCGGCGGCGCGCCTGGGCAACGTCGGCGCGGGTCCCGACGGGCACATCGTCGATCTCTACGAGATCCCGTGCCCGCGGAGCCCCGTGCGCATCCACGTGGACGGGTACCACTGCGAAGGCATGTCGACCGAGATCGACATGAACAACCTCACGCGCGCACAGCTCGCGAACATGGCGCGCACCATCCGCGAGATGCACCAGGCACCCACGGACCCGCGCGCCCACGCGTTCCGGCGCGAGCTCCTCGTGTGGAGTCTGCAGACGACGCAGCTCACCGTCGTGCTCTGCCCCACGGTGTTCGCGCTCCTGCCGTCGAGCGAGACGGCGGGGCGGCCGTTCCACACGGAGCTCCTCCTCAGCTACGTCGCGGCGATCATCGAGGACGGCGGTGACCCGGCCGAGCCGGTCTCCACGACGCGGCGCGCGCTCGAGGGGCTCGCGGTCTACTACGAGGCGTCGCTGCGCGAGGATCCGAGCGTCCGCGACGCTGGGCTCGATCAGCTCCTCGCCTCCGCCCGCGCGGGAGGCCTCGAGCAGATCGCGCGCGCTGCGATCACGCAGTGCCCCGACACGAGCGGGATGGGCCTGCACCGCTGACGGAGAACCGTCACCCGGCCCGCGGTCACGCCAAAGCGTTGACGTCGCCGGCGGTGCTCGATCGGGGAAACGGCTGGATCACGCGAGAAGCTGAGCGAATTGTTCGTGGCACATCGGCTGCTTTGGTCGGCCCCGAAAGGGTCACCCATGGCCGATCACGCCGCAGCCGCAGCCGCACCCGCCGGAGCCACCAAGCCGAGCGCCGATGCACCCAAGCGCAACGTGGTGCTCATCGCGCTCGTCGCCGCGAACATGGTCGGCATGCTCGGGCTGGGCGCCTACCTCGTGCTCGGCTCCGGCGGCGGCGCCGCCGAGCACGGCGAGGCGATCGACGAAGGAGACGAAGAAGAGGGAGACGAAGAAGAGGGAGACGAAGAAGAGGGCGAGCACGAGATGGGACCGCTCGTCGAGTTCGAGTCGATGGTGGTGAACCTCCGCGCGCCCACGACGGACCGCTACCTCAAGCTCACCTTCCAGATCGAGCTCCGCGCAGAGGATCAGCTCGAGCACGTCGAGACGCACATGCCTGCGTTCCGCGACGCGGTCCTGATGCACCTCACCTCGCTCACGATCGAGGACGTGCAGGGCGCCCAGAACGCGGTGCAACTGCGCGAGCAGCTGCTCGCGATGTCGCGACAGGTCTTCGGCCGGCGCGCCGTGTCGCACATCTACTTCACGGAGTACCTCGTCCAATGAGCGACGAGAACGACGAGCCGGGCCTCGATCCGGGCGCGCTCGACGCGCTCGGGATGGGCAGCGACGATGCACCGGGCCTCGATCCGGCGGCGCTCGATGCCCTCGGCGCGGGCGCGCTGGGCGATGCGCCGGGCCTCGATCCGGCGGCGCTCGATGCCCTCGGCGCGGGCGGCCTCGAGGACGACGCACCGGGGCTCGATCTGTCCGCCCTCGAGCGCGCGCAGGCAGGCCTCGATGGAGGCCCGCTCCTCAGCGCCGAGGAGAGCGCGGCGCTCTTCGACGCGATCCGCAGCGGCGCCGTGGAGGCGCACGCGACGCGGCCCGCGAGCCTGGGCTCGGCCGACGAGCCGATGCGACGCGCGCAGCGACGCCTCGACGACCTCGCGCCCCTGGCCGCCAACGACCTCCGCGAGGCGCTGCTCCGCGCGGGCACCGTGCCCGAGACCATCGAGCCGAGCCCGTGCGAGGTGCAGCCGCTCGAGTCGTTCGTGAAGAGCCTGCCGCCCGCGGCCGCGGTGTGGACCGTTCGCTCGCAGGGAGAGGCCGTCGCGCGCGTGGTGCTCGAGCCGAACCTCGTGGCCGCGCTCCTCGAGCGACGCCTCGGCGCGGCGGACGCGCTCGTCGGCGCGCGGCCGATCGAGCGCGCACCTTCGCCCCTCGAGCTGCGCGTGCTCGAGCCGCTCGCGCGTGCGGCCGCAGAGAAGATCGTCGCGCCGTTCGTGCCCGGAGCGCTCACCTTCGGCCCGCCCGGGCGCCCGAGCGAGCTCGGCTCTCCACTCGCACCGTGCGCCACGGTGACGCTCGCGCTCACCCCGCGCCGCGGCTCGCCCGCGGAGATCAAGGTGGCCCTGTTCGCGAGCTCGCTCGGCCACGTGAGCGGCACGCCGAAGCTCGGCGCGCGCATGGGCGACGTGCTCTCGGACGTGGAGGTCGAGGTCGTGGCCGTGCTCGGTCAGGCGACCTCGACGGTGCGCGCGCTGCTCGCGCTCGAGCGCGGCTCGGTGCTTCGCCTCGACGGTGCGCCCGATCGACCGATCGAGGTGCGCGTCGACGGCGTGACGGTGCTCCGCGGCATGCCCGTGGTGAAGGACGGAAATCTCGCGATCGAGGTGAACCCATGAGTGATCCGAAGTCAGAGCGCCCCGAGGGCGCGGCCCTCGAGCGCGTGCTGGACCTGCCGCTCGAGATCCACGTCGAGCTCGGTCGTCGACGCGTGCGCATCGCCGAGCTGCTCACGCTCGGGCCGGGCTCGGTGCTCGAGCTCGACGTCGCGGCGGGCACACCGCTGTCGATCCTCGCGAATCGCGTGGTGATCGCCCACGGCGAGGCCGTGGTGGTGGGCGAGCGCTACGGCGTCCGCGTCACCGAGATCGTGTCGCAGAAGGAGCGCGTGCGAGGGCTCGGCGCGCTCGGAGGAGGTGGATCGTGATCGCGTCTTCGTTCATCGGCGGCTGGAGGACGCTCGTCCTCGCGCTCTGGCTCGCGTCCACGAGCCAGCTCGCCTTCGCGCAGGATCATGCCGCGGACACGCCGGGCTCGACCTCGGGCGAGACGACGGCGGTCGAGGAGAACGCGTTCACGAGCGCGTCCTTCGAGGTCGCCGCGAGCGACGTCCGCGTGGACCTCGTCGCGGTGCGCGACGTGGGCGAGCCGCGGGTTCGCACCGAGCCCGGCTTCGTGCGCGTGTGGTTCGACGACATGACGGGCTGGACGACGCTCGACCTCGAAGGCGACGGCGGCGCGATCCGCTTCGTGCGCGCGCGTCAGGGCGCGGGCGACTCGAGCGTGGTGATCCTCCGCGTCGGCGATGGTCGCCGCGTGCCCGAGACGGCGGTGCACGTCGCACACACCGGAACGCGCGTCTCGATCGCGATCGCGCGGGACGCGCTGCCTGCCGCCCGCGTCAGCGCCTCGCACACGAGCGCCACCGCGGCGACGCCGAGCGAGACCGGCGAGGTCGTGGAGCCGAGCACGGAGATCGAGACGAGCGTAGACGCGGCGACGTCCCTCGGCGCGAGCACGGGTGCGGCCGACGTGCTCCGCGAGCGCGCGCTCGAGGCCGAGCGCGAGGCCTCGAGCCTCGGTCTGGCCGAGACGGATCGCGCAGGGCACCTCGTCTCGCTCCTGGCGGTGACGGCCCTGCTCCTCCTCGCGCTCGGCGCCGTTCGTCTCTGGCAGAGCCGCCGCGCGACCAAGGGGCTCGAGCCGAGCATCCGCATCATCGCCGCGACGCGCCTCTCGCCCAAGCAACAGCTCGTCGTGGTGCGCGCGCTCGGTCAGGATCACCTCCTCGCGATCGAGCCGGGCCGGACCGAGCGCCTGATCTCGATCACGACGCCCACGGAGACGACGCCCGAAGAGCCGGTGCTCGAGCTGCGCCTGTCGCGCGACCCCGGCGCGAGCCCCGCGGCGAGCAACATCTCGCAGGCGCTCTCGGCGATGCCGCTCGCGCAGGCCGCGCACGCTGCGACCGCACCGACGCTCTTCGCGCGCACGCTCGCGGCCCTCGGGCTCGGCCCGCGTCCGCAGGCCCCGCCGCCCATCAGCCCGCTCGCGCAGGCGGCCTTCGCTGCGATGGCTCCGTCGGCGCCCGCCGCGGCGCCGATGTCCCTGCCGCCCGGCGCGATGGCGCCGCAGGCAGCGCAGGCCTACGCCTCGACGGCCTTCGGTCGCGAGCTCGCGCGGCTCGTCGAGTCGCGCAGCGAAGCGCCCCTGGCGCCGTCGACGTCGATGCCGCCCTCGTCGGGCAGCGCCGTCGCGGGCCTCGTCCGCCTTCGTGCGCAGGCGCAGGCGGGGCGCGCATGAACGGCCTCTGGGAGCGCGTGAGCGGTCGAGGCTCGGTCGCCGTCGCCATGTTCGTGGCGGCCTCGCTCGCCCTCTCCGCGCTCTGGGCACCTGCCGTCGTCGGCGCGCAGGACGCGAACGAGCCGGACCGCACCGTGGCGATCGAAGACTCGGACGAAGGCCCCTCGATCACGATCGCGATGCCGGCGGCCGACGATCACGCCGGGCGTGGCGCCGCCGTGCGCATCCTCGTGATGCTGACGGTGCTCGCGATCGCGCCGGCGATCCTCATCTCCGTCACGTCGTTCACGCGCATCGTCATCGTCCTCACGTTCGTGAGGCAGGCGATCGGCAGCCAGGGCGCGCCTCCGACACAGGTGCTGCTCGCGCTCTCGCTGCTGCTCACCGGCGTCGTCATGGGCCCCGTCTTCGCCCGCGTGAACGAGGACGCGCTCGCGCCCTACCTCGAGGAGACGATCGACGGTGAGCTCGCCTACGAGCGCGCGAGCGGCCACGTGCGCGACTTCCTCCTGCGGCAGACGCGCGAGGAGGATCTCGTCCTCTTCTACGACGTCAGCCACACCGAGAGCCCCGAGCAGCTCGAGGACGTCGAGCTCCGCCTGCTCGTGCCCGCGTTCATGATCTCCGAGCTGCGCACGGCCTTCGAGATGGGCTTCCTCGTCTTTCTGCCCTTCGTGCTCGTGGACCTCCTGGCGGGCTCGATCCTCAGCGCGATGGGCATGGTGATGATGCCGCCCACGATGATCTCGACGCCGCTCAAGCTCCTGCTCTTCGTCGCCGTCGACGGCTGGGCGCTGCTCGTGCAGGCGCTCGTCGCCTCCTACGGCTGAGGCGCCTGCACTTGGAGGCAACGTGACGATCGCGCACGCGCTCGACTGGATGGAACGGATGCTGTGGACCGCCGCGCTCGTCGGCGCGCCCGCGGTGATCGTGCTCGTGATCGTCGGCATCACGATCTCGATCGGGCAGGCCGCCACGCAGATCAACGACTCGGCGGTGGGCTTCGCGCCCAAGGTGCTCGCGATGCTCGTCGTGCTCGTGGTGTGGGGTGAGTGGATGTTCCTCCGCCTCCGCGACTTCGCGGTCGCGGCGATGCACGCGATGGCCTCGATGGGCCCCGGCGCCTGAACGGAGCGGCCGCATGGACGCCTTCTTCGAAGCGCTCCTGCCGATCGTCCCGCTCGTGGTGCTCGTGTCGATCCGCATCGGCGTCGCGCTCGCGTCGCTGCCGGCGCCGCTCGGGAGCGTCGCGCCGACGCAGGTGCGCGCCGCCCTCGGCCTGATGCTCGCCATCACCATCACGCTCCCGCGGCTGTCCGACGCCGCGGAGATCCTGCTCGATCCGTTCTGGCTCGCGGGCGCCGCGCTCTCGGAGGCCCTCGTCGGTGCGACGATCGGGCTCACGGCGCGGCTCTGTCTCGCCGCCGCCGAGATCGCGGGCGAGATCGTCGGCGGCTCGATCGGTCTGGGCTTCGCCCAGCAGGTCGATCCGAGCAGCGGACACGAGGTCGCCGCGACGGCGCGCGTGCTCGAGATGCTCGCGGTGTTGACGTTCTTCGCGGCGCGCGGTCACCACGCGGTCATCGCGGCGCTCGCCGAGAGCCTCGTCCTCGTGCCGCCGGGGGCGGGCGTGGGCGAGGCGGTGCAGGCGCACGGCCTCGAGCTCGGCACGGGGCTCGTCGCGGCGGGGCTGCGCATCGCCAGCCCGGTGCTCGGCACGATGCTCGTCGTGCAGCTGGCCCTCGCGATCACCTCGCGCGCGGCCCCGCGGCTGCAGGTCTTCTCCATCTCGTTCGCCCTCGCCGCCTCCGTCGGTCTCTTGACGCTCGTCGTGTCGATGACGGCGATCTCGGAGGCGATCACGCGCGAGGTGCACGCCCTGCCCGCCCAGCTCCTCGAGATCCTCGGCAGTTCTTGAGAGGGTCGGCGCAGGGTGGGCTCGCGGGGGGCGCACACGGGCTTGGCCCGCTCGCTGCATCGGACGGGGCGTGGCCGAACGTGAGGACCACGATCCCGAATCCGCGACCGAAGAAGCGACCCCAAGAAAGCTGGAGTCGCTCCGGGAGCAAGGACAGCTCGCCAAGAGCGCGGAGCTGACGGCCGTCGTGTCTCTGCTCGCAGGGATCGGCGTCCTCCTGCTCCGCCTCGGTGCGACGAGCGCCGGCCTGCGCGACGTCGCGGTGGCCTGCTTCACGCTCCGCGATCACGCGCGGCCCATGAGCGCGCTCGCGATGATGGGAGAGCGCTTCGCGAGCGCGCTCGTGCCGATCGCGTTCGCGTCGGCGCTCGCGGCCGTCGTGACCGGGCTCGCGCAGACGCGCGGCTTCGTCTCGATCGACCAGCTCTCGCGCAACCTCGAGCAGCTCGATCCCGTCGCGGGCCTGGGCCGCGCGCTGCCCGGCAAGGACACGCTGCAGGAGATCGGCAAGATGCTCCTCAAGGTGCTCGTGGTCGGCGCGGTCACGTACGCCGTGACCCGCGACGCCCTGCCGCGCCTCGTCCTGCTCGCGCGCCTCCCGATCCTCGGCGCGATCGGCGAGGTGGAGGACGTGGTGCGCGTGCTGCTCGAGCGCGGCCTGGGCGCGCTCGTGGTCCTGGCCATCCTCGACTTCGTCCTCGCCAAGCGGCGCTTCGACACCGAGCACCGCATGTCGAAGAAGGAAGTGGCCGACGAGCACAAGGACGAAGAAGGCGATCCGAAGATCAAGGCCAAGCGTCGCGCGCGCGCCGCGAAGATCGCGCGACAGCGCGCGGTCTCCGAGGTGAAGAACGCGACGGTGCTCGTCGTGAACCCGACGCACATCGCGATCGCCCTGCGCTACGAGCCGGGCAAGGACGCCGCGCCCCTCGTGCTGGCCAAGGGCGCCGACGAGATCGCGCTCCGGATGCGCGAGGAGGCCCGCGCGCGCCACGTGCCCATCGTGGAGGATCGCCCGCTCGCGCGCGCCATGTTCGCGACCGCCAAGGCAGGTCGCCCGATCCCCGTGGAGCTCTACGAGGCCGTCGCCCGCGTGATCGCCCACGTGATGCGCATCCGCGGCCACCTCCAGGGCACCCGCGCCCGTGACGGAGTCACCGCATGACGAGCCTCGCTTCGTTCCTCACGGGTCAGCGCGGCAGCGCGCTCGTTCCGCTGATCCTCGTGGGCATCGTCGCGCTCATGGTGGTCCCGCTGCCGCCGATCCTGCTGGATCTCCTGATCGCGGCCTCGATCGCGCTCTCGCTCGCGCTCCTGCTCGTCGCGATCCACCTCGAGCGTCCGCTCGATCTCTCGGTGTTCCCGACGCTCGTGCTCTTCGGGACGCTCCTGCGCCTGTCGCTCAACGTCGCCACCACGCGCCTCATCCTGCTCCACGGCGGCGAGGGCGCCGAGGCCGCTGGCGCGATCATCCGCGCGTTCGGCGAGTTCGTGGTCGGTGGCAACTACGTCGTCGGTGCGACGATCTTCATCCTGCTCGTCGTCATCAACTTCGTCGTCATCACCAAGGGCGCAGGGCGCGTCGCCGAGGTCAGCGCGCGCTTCACCCTCGACGCCATGCCCGGCAAGCAGATGTCGATCGACGCCGACCTCGCGGCCGGCGCGATCACGCAGGACCAAGCGCGCACGCGCCGCAGGGAGGTCGAGCAGGAGAGCGACTTCTTCGGTGCGATGGACGGCGCCTCGAAGTTCGTGCGCGGCGACGCGATCGCGGCCCTCGTGATGACGGGCATCAACATCGTCGTCGGCTTCGTCGTCGGCGTGCTCCAGAACGGCATGGAGCCGCTGCGCGCCGCCTCGACCTACACGATCCTCACGGTCGGCGACGGTCTCGCCTCGCAGATCCCCGGCCTCCTCATGTCCACTGCGGCCGCCGTCGTCGTCACGCGCGCCTCGGCGGGCGGCACGATCAGCCAGGCCCTCGTCGCCCAGCTCGGTCGCTCGAGCATCGCGCTCTACACGACGGGCGCGCTCGTGGGCTCGATGGCCCTCGTGCCGGGCATGCCCTTCGTGCCGTTCGCGCTCCTCGGAGGTCTGCTCGCGTTCGCGGGCCGCGCCGCCGCGACCGCGAAGCTCGAGACGACGGTGAGCGACAAGCCGGCGGACGCGCCGCCGACGGAGCGCGAGCAGATCGAGCAGCTCATGCAGCTCGACCTCCTGGCGCTCGAGGTGGGCTACGACCTCGTCACGCTCGTCGAGACCGGCGGCGCGCTGCTCGAGCGCATCGGCGCCATCCGCAAGAACCTGGCCCTCGAGCTCGGCGTGATCATCCCGCCCCTCCAGATCCGCGACAACCTGCAGCTCAAGCCGGGCCAGTACCGCGTGCTCCTCTCGGACACGCCCATCGCGACGGGCGAGCTGCGGCCGACGCGCTGGCTCGCGATGGATCCGACCGGCTCGCTCCCCGACGTCGGCGGCGAGAAGACCACGGAGCCCGCCTTCGGCCTGCCCGCGCGGTGGATCGCCGGTCACGAGCGCGATCGCGCCGAGGCCCTGGGCTACACCGTCGTCGATCCGGCGACCGTCGCCGCGACGCACCTCACCGAGGCGCTCCGACAGCACGCCCACGAGCTCCTCGGCCGGAGCGAGGCGCAGGAGCTGCTCGATCTCTTCGCCAAGCGCGAGTCGCGGCTCGTCGACGAGGTCGTGCCCAACGTGCTCTCGATCGGCGAGGTCATCCAGGTGCTCCGCATGCTGCTCGGCGAGGCCGTCGCGATCCGCGATCTGCGCACCATCCTCGAGGCGCTCGCCGACCACGGCAAGGCGGTGAAGGATCCGGCCCAGCTCGCCGACCTCGTGCGCGAGCGCCTCTCGCGCCAGATCACCTCGCGCTTCAAGGACGGCGACGGACGTGTCGCGGCGCTCGTGCTCGATCCGCGCCTCGAGGAGGCGTTCCGCAAGGGCCTGGACGCGGCCGCCGCGCAGCGCCTCCTCGGCTCGCTCGATCAGAGCGCGCGCGCGTTCGCGCAGGTCTCGACGCCCCCGGCGCTCGTCTGCGCGCCCGACATCCGCCGGCAGGTCGCGCAGTTCCTCGCGCGCCGCGTGCCCGGGCTGTCGGTCCTCTCGTACCGAGAGATCGATCCGCGAACGACCGTGCGATCGCTCGGCATCGTCTCGGCGCAGTGACGCGCTGCTCGCGCGCGGGCGAGCGCGTCGCGCAGGAGCTCGACGCGTGCACGGCGCGCGGGCCGGCGCGCGCGTGGCGGCGCCATCGCGCTGACGCTCTCGCGGGCCCCTCGACGCTCGTCGCCCAGAGCGGCGGTTCGTGGACGCTCCGTCAAGGAGCCGTCGGCCCACGCACCGGGACGTCGCGCCGCGCTTCGATCTGCGGATCGCCCACGAAACAGGGCGATCTCGCGATCGAGGCGGGCGCGCCGTCGGCCCGACGCGTGCGCGACGGAGCGCACGATCGCCGTGTTCGGGGCTCGGCACGGCGGCTGCTTTGGCTTCGTTCCAACCGCTCCACCGTTTGCCCGCGCCTCGGCGCGAAGTGCAGGTCGTCATGAACCCACCGCTCGTCAGCCAGTCCCATGGCACGCCGTCGTCCTCGAGCTCCGCGGCCAGCCTGCGCGAGCGTGCACAACCGGCGCTCGAGGCGACCTTCGTCGCCGACTCGGTCGACGACGCGATCGCGCTGGCCAAGCGCGCGCTCGGCCCCGACGCGCTGATCGTCCACAGCCGCCGCATCGAGCGCGAGGGGCGCCGTGCGCGCTTCGAGATCCGCGCGGCCGTGGGCGACGTCGACCCCGCGAGCCTCTTCGCCCGCGAGGACGCCGGGCCGACGGCGATCGAGCCGCCGCGCACGACGACGCTGCTCGAGCGCCTGCTCCGCGACAACGACGTGCCCACCGAGGACGCGCGCAACCTCGCGCTCACCGAGAAGCGCCCGTCGCGCAGCCTCGCCGAGGTGCGCGCCGCGCTCGTGCGCCTGCTCCGAGAGCGTGTGGGCTGGGGGGACCGCACGGCCAACGCGCGCGTGATCGCCGTCGTCGGACCGACGGGCGTCGGCAAGACCACGACGATCGCGAAGCTCGCCGCGCGCGACGCGCTCGTGCACCACCGCCGCGTCGCGCTGATCTCCGCCGACGACTACCGCCTCGGCGGCGCCGATCAGCTCGCGCGCTTCGCCGAGCTCATGGACGTCCCGTTCGCGGTGGCCTCGGACCCGGCCTCGCTCGTGAGCGCGCTCTCGCGCTTCATGCTCGCGGACCGCATCTACATCGACACCGCGGGCCGCTCGCCTCGCAGCCCCGGCGCGCACGCACAGCTCGCGGCCATGCTCGCGAGCGCGGGCGCCGCGACGCTCCTCTGTCTCTCGGCCGCGACGCGGAGCCAGGAGCTGCTCGCGATCCTCGCGCAGCACGCGGGCTTCGAGCCGCAGGCGATCGTGACGACGAAGCTCGACGAGGCCGAGCTCGTCGGCGCGCCGCTCGTCGCCGCACTCCGCACCGGCCTCCCGCTCGCGCACTTCGCCACGGGTCAGCGCGTGCCCGAGGACCTCGAGGGCGCGAGCGCCGAACGGCTGGCCTCTCTCCTCCTCGGCGAGCAGGTGGTGCGATGAAGGCAGGACGCAGCTCGGACCGGAGCGGACCTCCGGGGGGCCTCGTGTCGGTACGTGCCCTCGAGGCCCGGCAGGTGCAGGGCCTCGCGCTCGCGCCGGTGCGCGCGCCCGTCACGCAGCGCGCCAAGGGCGGCCGCCCGACGATGATCGCGATCACGAGCGGCAAGGGTGGTGTCGGCAAGACGACGATCACGGCCAACCTCGCGACGGTCTTCGCGCGCCTGGGCAAGCGCACGCTCGTCGTCGACGCGGACCTCGGTCTCGCGGGCCTCGACGTCGCCCTCGGTGTGAGCCCGCGCTTCGATCTCGGCGACGTGCTCGATGGCCGCGTCGGCATCGAGGAGACGCTCGTCTCGGGACCGTTCGGTGTGACGCTCCTGCCCGCGGCGCGCGGCCGCGCGGAGCTCGCCGCGCTCGGCACGACCGCGCGCGCCACGCTGCTGCGGCTCGTCGAAGAGGTGGCCGCGCGCTTCGAGGTCGTGCTCGTCGACACGGGCGCGGGCATCGGCGCCACGGTGCTCGACTTCGCGACGCTGGCCGACGAGGTCGTGCTCGTGGTGACGCCCGATCCCGTCGCGCTCCGCGACGCGTACGCGATGGCGAAGATCCTCGAGCGGCGCTCGGGCTGCCGCGAGCTCCACGTGCTCGCGAACCAGCTCACCGCCGGCACCGACGGCCTCACCGTGCACCGGCGCCTCGAGGCGCTGACCGATCGCTTCCTCGCGCTCGAGCTCCACTACGCCGGAGCGCTTCGATACGACGTCGCGATCACCGAGGCCTGCGCGCACGGCGTGCCGTTCGTCCTCAGCGAGCCGAGCTCGAGCCCCGCCCGCGTGCTCGCGAGCCTCGCCAAGGAGATCGACGCGCGCGCCGCCCAGGCCGCGGCGAGCGAGCCGTGGGTCGCGCCGCGCAGCGCGCCCGCCGCGACCGACGGCCCAGCGACCGACGGCCGTGCGCCGATGCCGACCCTCGCGCTCCAGACCGATCACGCCCGGCCCTGAGCGCTCCGCTTCTCCTGGAACGAACCGTCGAGACCCCACCTCCGAGGATGCCGATGCTGAACACGTCACTGCCGCCGCCGCCGTCTCCGTCGCTCCAGCCGCCGAGCCCGAGCGCGCCGCGCACACCGGCCGAGCGCAATCGGCTCATCGAGCAGGGCCTTCCGCTGGTCCGCCGCATCGCGTTCCGCATGGCGAGGCGTCTGCCCTCGAGCGTGCAGGTCGACGATCTCATCTCGAGCGGCACCGAGGGACTGCTCCGCGCGGTCGATGCGTACGACCCGAGCCGCAACGATCGCTTCGAGCCCTACGCGGAGCGCCGCATCCGCGGCGCGATGCTCGACGAGCTGCGCGCGGCCGACGTGCTCACGCGCCACGGACGCAACCGCATGGCGCAGGTCTCGCGCACCGTGGCCAAGCTCGAGCACAAGCTCGGTCGCCCGCCGACCGAGGAGGAGATCTCGGAGGCGCTCGGCATCACCCTCGAGGAGTACCAGCAGCTCGCGATGGAGCTCGCGCGCGCGCCGGCGATCGGAGGCCTGGGCGATCACGATCCGGACGACGTCGCCTCCGCGGCGCTCGATCCCGCCGCGCTCTTCGCGGAGGCCGAGCTCCGCGCCCACCTCAACAAGGCCGTGTCCGAGCTCCCCGAGCGCACGCTCCAGGTGCTCTCGCTCTACTACCAGCACGAGTGCACGCAGGCCGAGATCGGCAAGATCCTCGGCGTCACCGAGAGCCGCGTGTGCCAGATCCTCGGCGAGGCCGTCGTGCGCCTCCGCGCGAAGCTCGCACGCGCCGCGGTGGGGCCCGCGTACGACGAGGGCCCGTGAGCGACGGCATCTACGCGGCGCTCTCGGGGGCCGTCGCCTCCGAGCGCGCGCTCGAGGTCGTCGCGAACAACGTCGCGAACGTCGGCACCACGGGCTTCCGCGGCGAGCGGCTCGCGTTCACCGAGACGGTCTCGCGCGCGCAGGCGACGCAGGTCGCCGGCAGCGCGCCCGTGCCGCAGTCGCTCCGCTACACCGAGCTCGCCGAGAGCCGCCTCGACACGACGCAGGGCCCGCTCCGTCAGACCGGCAACCCGCTCGATCTCGCGATCTCGGGCGACGCGTACTTCGCGATCGACACGCCCGAGGGCCCGCGCTTCACGCGCGACGGCTCGTTCGTCGTGGGCGCCGATGGCGTCGTCCGCACGCGTCAGGGCTTCGTCGTGCGCGGCCAGGGTGAGCTGAGCTCACCGGCCTCTCCCCTCACCGTGCCCCCCGCGGCCTCCGGTGGTGGCCTGTCCAGTGTCTCGGTCACTGCGGACGGGACCTTGAGCACGGAAGAACAGACGATCGGCCGCGTCGCGCTCTTTCGCTTCGCGCGCGCCTCGGATCTCCAGCCGCAGGCCGGCTCGCTGCTCGTCGCGAACGACGTGCGCACGGCGCAGGCAGCGCCCGAGGCCGAGGTGGTCTCCGGCTTCCTCGAGGGCGCCAACGTCGGGCCCATCACGGGCATGAACGAGCTCATCTCGGCCAGCCGCAGCTTCGAGTCGTTCCAGCGCGTGATCCAGTCCTTCCGCTCGCTCGACGAACGAGCCGCGCGTGATCTCGCAGGAGGTGGATGATGTTTCGCTCTCTCTCGACGGCAGCGACGGGCATGGCGGCCGAGCAGAGCCGCATCGACGTGATCGCCCACAACATGGCGAACGTCGAGACGACGGGCTTTCGGCGCCTCCACGCCGAGTTCCGCGACCTCGTCTACACGACGCTGCGCGCGCCCGGCGGCCGCACGGCGCAGGGCGGCGCGGTGCCGACCGGCGTGATGATCGGCAGCGGCACGGTGCTCAGCTCCACGCAGCTCTCCATGCAGGAGGGCTCGATCGCGGCGACGGGCAGCCCGCTCGATCTCGCGATCGAAGGCGGCGGCTTCTTCCAGCTGCGCCGCCCCGACGGAACGCTCGCGTACTCGCGCAACGGCAACTTCCAGCTCGACCCCGAGGGTCGCCTCGTCACGCCCGAGGGCCTGCCGGTCGAGCCCGCGATCTCGGTGCCGCAGGGCGTGACCTCCCTGACCATCTCGGCCGACGGCGTCATCACCGCGACGCTCCCCGGCTCGGGCGAGAGCCAGGAGGTCGGCCGCCTCGAGCTCGCGACCTTCCCCAACCCGGGCGGCCTCGAGCCGATGGGCCGCAACCTCTACCGCGCGACGAGCGCGAGCGGGCCCGTGCTCACGGCGGCGCCCGGCAACGAGGGTCTGGGGACCGTCGCGCAAGGAATGCTCGAGGGCTCGAACGTCGAGATCGTCACCGAGATGATCGACCTCATCGCGAGCCAGCGCGCGTACGAGCTCAATCACCGTGTGATCCAGGCCGCGGACGAGATGCTCCGCAAGAGCGCGGAGGTCTGACCGTGCGCGCGCTCTCTCGCCTGCTCTGGATCTCGATCGCGCTCCTCGTGGCCGGTCCGGCCGCGCGCGCCACGGCGCAGGTGCAGGCCGAGCTCGCCGCAAGCACCGATCGGATCCGACTCGCCGAGATCGTGCCCGCGCTCGCCGGCACCGAGCTCGGCGCGATCGACCTCGGTGCCGCGCCGCCACCGGGCGCCACGCGCACCGTGCGCCGCGCCGAGGTGATCGAGACACTGCGACGTCTCGGTCGCAGCGCAGACGGGCTCGCCCTGCCCCGCGAGGTGCGCATCGCGCGACGTGCCGTGCGCCTCAGCGGCGAGGAGATCGCGACGCGCGCGCGCGCGGCGATCGACGAGGCCCTCTCGCCCTGTCACGTCGAGTCGGTCGCGGTGACCACGAGCGCCACGCTCGGCGAGGGTGCGCTCGAGATCGACGTGCACGGCCCGGCGCGACCCAACGATGGCCCGAGCCTCGTCATGCTCGACCTGCACACGCCCGGCGGCACCACGCACGTGCCCGCGCGCGTGGAGCTGCGCTGCCCCGCGCCCGTGGTCGCGCCCGGCGCGGAGGTCACCGTGATCGTGCGCGCCGGCAACGTGCGCGTCTCGGCCATGGGCATCGCCCGCCAGTCGGGCCGCATCGGCGACGAGGTGCGTGTGCGTGTCGAGCCGACGGGCGCGATGATCACCGCGCGGGTGATCGACGTCGCGACGGTGGAGGTGCGGCCATGAGCCGCGTCGGCCTCCGCGTGGGCGCGCTGGCCCTCCTGGGCGCGTTCGTCGTCGCGGGCTGCGGCGAGGTGCAGCACATCCGCAGCCACCACGCGCGTCGCCGCGAGTACGACCCCGGTCAGTACGAAGAGGCGCCTCGCGCGGTGAGCTCGGGCTCGCTCTGGCTCGAGGGCTCGCGCGGTCTCTTCGCGGACTTCCGCGCCGCGCGTGCCGGAGATCTCGTCACCGTGGTGATCGACGAGAACCCGCGCGCCACGGGTGACGCGACGACGCGCACGGGCCGCGAGTCGAGCTTCGAGATGGGCGTGCAGGGGCTCTTCGGCCTGACGACCGCGCTCGCGCAGGCCTATCCCGACCTCGATCCGGAGCAGCTCGTGGGCCTCATGGGCGGCGCGTCGTTCGAGGGCGGTGGCTCGACGGGCCGCAGCTCGCGCCTGCGCGCGTCGATCGCGGTGCGCGTGCGGAGCGTGCTGCCCAACGGCGATCTCTTCGTCGAGGGCACGAAGGTCCTCATGGTCAACGACGAGGAGCTCCACATCTACGTCTCGGGCGTCGTGCGCCCCGCCGACATCGTCGAGGACAACTCGGTCTCGAGCTCGCGGCTCGCGGACGCGGAGATCGAGTTCGCCGGGCGCGGCGGCATCACCGACGCGAACCACCCCGGCTGGCTCCACCAGCTCCTCATGCAGGTCTCACCGCTCTGATGCAGGGGCCGCGCGGCCCCGCCTGGAGATCTCGATGAATGGCCCCCGACTCATCGTTCCGCTCTTGGTCGCCCTCGCGCTCGCCGTGGGCCTCCTCGGCCCGGCGCCCGCCGAGGCCTCGCGCATCCGCGAGCTCACCGACGTCTCGGGACTGCGCGAGAACCAGCTCGTGGGCTACGGCCTCGTCGTGGGCCTCGCGAACACGGGCGACACGGGCGCCTCGCGCTTCACGCTGCAGAGCGTGGCCGCGATGCTCCGCCGCCTCGGCGCGACGATCGATCCCTCGATGATCCAGACGCGCAACGCGGCCGCCGTGATGGTCACCGCGACGCTTCCGGCCGACGGCGCGACGGGCACGCGCATCGACGTGACCGTGAGCTCCATGGGCAACGCGCGCTCGCTCCTGGGCGGCACGCTGCTCCAGACGCCCCTCCTGGGCGCCGACGGTCAGGTCTACGTCGCGGCGCAGGGGCCCGTGATGATCGGCGGCTTCGGCGCCTCGGGCGCGAGCGGCTCGAGCACGCAGGTGAACCACCTCACCGCAGGCCGCGTGCCCTCGGGCGGCATCATCGAGCGTCACCCACCGGGCGGTGGTCTGCCGAGCGACGGACCGATCCTCCTCACGCTGCGCCGGCCCTCGTTCGTGACGGCGCGCCGCATCGCGACGGCGATCGACGGCGCCCTCGGCGACGGCGCGGCCGTGGCGCTCGACGCGGCGAACATCTCGATCACCGTGCCCGAGCGCTTCGCCGACGATCGCGTCGGTCTGCTCGCAGAGGTGCAGCTGCTCGACGTCGATCCCGAGCCCTCGGCGCGTGTCGTGATCGACGAGCGCACGGGCACCGTGGTCGTGGGCTCGGCGGTGCGTCTGCGCGAGGCGGCCGTCGCGCACGGCGGGCTCACGATCCAGATCCAGGAGGGCACGGCGGTCTCGCAGCCCGGCATGCTCGCGAGCGGCGCCACCGTCGCGGCGCCCGTGACCGACGTGCAGATCGCCGAGGGCGCCGGCACGCTGCATCACCTGCCAGCGACCGCGAGCCTCGAGGACGTGGTCACCGCGATGAACGCCCTCGGCGCCTCGCCGCGCGACCTCATCACGATCTTCCAGGCGCTCCACACCGTCGGTGCGCTCGACGCCGAGATCGAGGTGCAGTGAGATGACCTTCGCCCTCGGCGCGGAAGGGCTCGCGGCGCTCGCCCAGGCAGGGGCGGACGCGAGGCCACGTGCGGGCGCAGAGGACGCCGAGATCCGCGCGGCCGCCGCGCGCTTCGAGGGCCTCCTGCTCGAGCAGCTCGTGCAGACGATGCGCAGCTCCGCCGAGATGTTCTCGGGCACGGGCGGCGAGATGTACGGCGAGATGTTCGATCAACACATGGGCGATGCCCTCGCGGCCGCGGGCGGCATGGGCATCGCCGACGTGCTCGCCCAGGCGATGGGGGCGGCGCCGAGGCTGCCGAGCACGCGCGGTCTGTCGTCGCTCGGCCCCTACGGAATGGGCCCTTCCGGACTGGCACCTTCCGGACTGGCACCTTCCGGAGGGGCACCTTCGCAGATGCCCCTCGATCTCGGCCCGATCGTGCTCTCTCGCCCGAGCTACGGCGCGGGGCTGCCGGGCCAGACTGGCATGCTCCAGCGCGCGGCCGACGACATGCTGCCCGACTCGGGCGTCGCGCCGCAGTGGGGCCGCGAGGGCGCGCTCGGCGCAGACGACATGATCCGACCGCCCAACGTGCCCGAGGCCGAGCCCGGCACCGAGGCCGCGCGAGCGCTGCGCCGCGTTCGCACGTTCGAGGGCTACTACAAGTGCAACCTCTTCGCGTTCGAGCTCGCGCGACGCGCGGGCTTCGAGGTCCCGGTGTGGGGCCGCGGCGAGCGCTGGGGCTATCCGGGCCCGACGGCCGCCGCACAGGACGCCGCCGATGGCGAGCTCCACGGCCGCTGGGGCGACGTCGTCACGCAGGCCTCGGCCGAGGAGCTCGACTCCGCGATCGTGCGCGGCGAGCTCGCGGTGCTCGTGACCGGCGACGCTGGCGTGGAGGGCCACCGCGGTCACATGGGCGTCATCGAGCGCGTGCGCTCGATCGATCGCGACGCGACCGGCGCGATCACGCGCATCACCTTCGACGGCTGGGAGGGCCGCCAGACCGGCGGCATGCACCTCACCGAGCGCGTGTGGACCACCGTCGGCCACGGCGTGCCCGGCGCCCGCCGCGCCTTCGGCCGCATCGAGCTCATCGCCCTCCACCCCGCCGACGCGCCCCCCGCGAGCGAGTGAGTGAGTGCGAGACGAGGCGCGCGGGGCCTTCGGTCACACGCCGTCGGTCGCGGGCAGCGTCGCCTCGCTCGGCGAGCGCGAACAGGCCGTGACATGCGTTCAGGTCGGGGCGTCCGACTTTCTCCTCAAGATCATCTCCTCCGCGCCCGAAAGACGGACAGAGGGATCCCATGAAGATCGGACGCAACGACCAGCAGCAGCAGCCCATCGCCCAGCGACGCACCGAAGGTGCGGGCGCGGGACAGGGAGTTCGCGGGCCGGACCCGCGCTCCAACGCCGTCGCGGCCCAGCGGGCGCGCGGTGTCGGCTCGGAGGCCGTGAAACTCTCGAGCCTCGGTCGGCAGCTCGCGGCAGCGCGCGGGCCCGAGGTGCCGGACGAGGCGCGGATCGAGCGCCTCCGCGGGCTCGTGATGTCGGGCAAGCTCCCGATCGACACGGGCGCGATCACCGACGCGATCCTGCGTGAGGAGCGCTGACCGTGGCCGACGGTGGTGGCGCCTCGGCGCGGTTCGAGGCCCTGCTCGGTGAAGAGCGGCAGGCCGCGCTCAAGGCCGACGTCGGCTGGCTCGAGCGATTGCAGGGCGACAAGGCCCGCGCGATCGCGGAGATGAACGAGGATCCGCCGCCGCCCGACAAGCGCGAGGCCCTCGCGCTCGAGGCGCGATCCAACCTGGTGCTCCTGCGACAGCTGACGGAGCTGCACCGCGCGCTCTTGCTCGACCACGGTGCGACGCCCGCGACCTACGGCCCCAACGGTGTGCGCGCCGCGCCGCTCGCGTGCTCCACACGTCGAAGGTGATCCCATGACGGTGCAGAGCCTCCTCGGCGTGGGCGCGTCCGGCATGCGGGCGGCCTCGCTCGGCGTGAACGTCGCGGCACAGAACGCGACGAACGCGGCGACCGAGGGCTACACGCGCCGATCCGTGCTCCAGGAGCCGCTGCCCGGTCCGCCTCGAGGGGGCAACGGCGTGCGCACCGAGGGGCCGATGCGCTCCATCGATCGCTTCGTCGAGCGGCGCCTGCTCGGAGCGACGAGCGCGCATGCGGAGGCCGACGCTCGGCTGACCGCGATCGGGCCGCTCGACGCGCTCTTCTCGGAGGACTCGGGCCTCGGTGACGCGCTCGACGCGTTCCAGTCCGCGCTCGAGGCGCTCGCGGCGAGCCCCTCCGATCGCGCCGTGCGCGACGACGTGCTCGCGCGGGCCGACGCCCTCGCCGAGGCCTTCCACCGCACCAACGACGGCATCGCAGCGGCGCGAGAAGACGTCGACCTGCGCCTCACCGACGAGGTGTCGCGGGCCAACGCGCTCATCGGCGAGATCGACCAGATCCAGACCGCGATGAAGAAGGCGGAGATCGGCGGCGACGAGGCGAGCGATCTGCGAGACCAGCGAGACCAGCGCATCCGCGAGCTCGCGGGCCTCTTGCCCATCACGCAGATCGACGGCGAGCGAGGGTCGGTGTCGATCCTGCTCGATGGCGGCACCGCGCTCGTGCGCGCGGAGGGCGGCACGAGCCCGCTCGGCACCAGCACGGACCCGACCACGGGCCTCGTGCGCGTGACGCGCAACGTGTCCGGCCTGGACGAGGACATCACCGCGCGCCTGCGCGGCGGCAGCATCGGCGGCCTCCTCGCCGCGCGCGACGGCGCGCTCGCGGACGCGCTCTCGGATCTCGATCAGCTCGCGTTCGACGTGGCGGGCGCCTACTCGGCGGCGCACTCCGCGGGCTTCGGCCTCGATGGCGTGGCCGGTCGACGCCTCTTCGAGGCGGGCGCGACCGCGACGGGCGCCGCGCTCGCGTTCGTGGTCTCGACCGACGTCGCGGGGCAGCCCGATCGCCTCGCGGCGGCGAGCGATCCCACGCTCGTCGCGGGCGACAACCGCAACGCGCTCGCGCTCACCGCGCTCTCGAGCACGCGCTTCACGACGAGCGGACGCACCGCGAGCGAGGCCCTCTCGGATCTCGTCGCGAGCGTCGGGCGCGCCGTCGACGGCGCCGATCGCGACGCGACGCTGCTCGAGAGCGCGCGGTCACAGGCGTGGTCGGTGCGCGAGTCCATCTCGGGCGTGAACAGCGACGACGAGATGATCGCGCTGACGCAGTACCAGCGCGCCTACGAGGCGAGCCTCAAGGTCGTGCAGACCGCAGACGAGATGCTTCAGGAGCTGCTCCAGATGAAGCGCTGAGGCCGGCGTGTGTCCGCACGCTTTTTCCTCATGTTCGGTGCATGAACGGACGATGGTTCGACGGTCCCCCATGAGAGTCACAGACAGCATGCTCTCGGAGCTCACGCGCAGCGGCCTCGCTGCGGCGCGCGAGCGTGCCTCGGAAGCGCGGCGCGTCGCGAGCACGGGGCTGCGTGTGGAGAAGCCCTCCGACGATCCGACCTCGGCGGCCGTGGGTCGGCGCAAGCAGAACGAGGTCGAGCGCATCGAGGCGATGCTCCACACGGCCAACGTCGGCGCCTTCGCGTTGGCCGTGGTCGACGACACCTTCGCGCACATGAGCGACCTCGCCTCGCGCGCCAAGGAGCTCGCGGTGCAGGCCGCCAACGACACCCTCTCGGCCGCCGACCGTGCGGGCATCGCGGTCGAGATCGCGAGCCTGCGCGACGCGATGCTCTCGGCCGCCAACACGCGCATCGACGGCAAGTACGTCCTCGGTGGCCTGCGCGAGGACGCGCCGCCCTTCGATGCGGCGGGCAACTTCACCGGTGACCGGAGCGTGCGAGAGGTCGAGGTCGCACCCGGCGTGCGGGTCGCGACGTCCGTGCCCGCAGGGGAGGTGCTCGCGCCCGCGGGCGGCCTCGACGTGCTCGCGGCGCTCGATCGCCTTGCGGTCGCGCTCGGCGCCAACGACCTCGTCGGCATCCAGACCGGCGTCGACGAGATCGGCACCGCGGAGGAGCAGATCCTCTCGGGGCGCTCGGAGGTGGGAGCCTCGACGCAGCGCCTCGAGCAGGCGCAAGCGCTCGCGACGCGCATGCGCGACGCCACGAACGAGTCACGCGCGAACGCGGTGGAGGCAGACGCGTTCGATGCGCTCTCCGAGCTCTCGCGCAGCCAGAGCGTGCTCGAACAAGCGGTGGCGATCGCCGCGAAGCTGCCGTTGCCGGGCCTGGCCCAACGAGGCTGACGATGTTGACGCTGACGCGCCGCGAAGGAGAGAGCATCGCCATCGGCGACGACATCGAGATCACGATCGTCGACGTCGGTCGCGGCAAGGTGCGTGTGGGCATCGTCGCCCCACGACACCTCGCGATCCTGCGCTCCGAGGTCCTCGGCCGGATCGTGGAGGAGAACCAGCGCGCGGCGGGCGCGCTCTCGCCCAAGCCGGAAGACGGCGCGCAAGCGGGTCGCATCGTGTTCGCCCACGGCCTTCCGGGCCTGCGCGATCACCACGCGTTCATCCTCGCCGACGTGCCGGGCTTCCCGGCGCTGCGCGGGCTGGTGTCGGAGTCCGATCCGCTCGTGCGTCTCCTCGTGTGCGACGCAGCGCTCGCGATGCCCGACTTCCCCCTCGCGCTCGCGAAGGAGCGAGCCGCCCTCGGAGACGAAGAGGTCGCCGTCGCGGTCGTGCTCACCCTGCCGCGCGATGGCCGCACGCCGAGCGTGAACCTCCTCGCGCCCCTCGTGATCGGCCTCAGCACGCGCCGCGGCGAGCAGGTGATCCTCGATGGCACGGGCCTCTCGGCACGCCAGGAGCTGAGCGTCGGCGCACAGCAGGCGTTCGCGCACCCCTGACCGGACGCGCCCCGCACGGAGCGCGCTCGGTCGCCGGAGGCGCGGCGTGGCAACGAGAACGAACGAGAGAGACGCGGGCCTCCGCCTCGAGCGCGGCAGGCCCGCGAGCGCGTTCGTTCAGCCCACGATCGCGCGCAGCGCGCGGGCCATCGACGGCGCGTCCTCGAAACGATCGACGGGCCTTCGTGCGCAGGCACGCTGGACCCACGCGTCGAATGCGGCGGGCAGGCCCGGCACGAGCTCGCTCGGCGTCGGGATCGCGCACTGCACGGTGAGGAGCGCCATCGTCGCGTCGGAGCCCTCGGCGATCGCGGGCTGTCCCGTGGCCGCGCAGAAGGCCGTGGCCCCGAGCGCCCAGAGATCGGCGCGGGGGCCGATCTCGCCGCCATCGAGCTGCTCGGGCGCGGCGAAGCCCAGCGTGCCGACGAAGCGGCCGCGGCCCGTCGTCCTCGGCCCACCGACCTCGCCTTCGACGAGGCGCGCGAGCCCGAAGTCGACGAGCTTCGCGCGGTAGGGCAGGCCCAGCACCGAGTCGTCGGTGATGTCCTCGAGGAAGACGTTCTCGGGCTTCACGTCGCGGTGCACGACACCGGACGCGTGCGCGACGCCGAGGCCGCGCGCGAGCTCCGTCACGATGTGTGCGACCGCCGGCAGCGGGAGTCGACCGCGCTCGGCGAGCAGACCGCCGAGCGTCTGTCCGCGCAGGTACTCCATGATGAGGTACGGGATGCCGCCGGGCGTGAACCCGTAGTCGAAGACCTGCACGACGTGCGGGCTCCGCAGGAGCGACGTCGCGCGCGCCTCCGTCTCGAAGCGAGCGCGCAGCAGCGGGCTCGAGGCGAGCGCAGGCCGCACGAGCTTCACGGCGACGGCGTGGCCGAGCTCGAGGTGGCTCGCGCGATAGACCTGCCCCATGCCGCCTTCGCCGAGGAGCGACTCGAGGCGGAAGCGGCCCGCGATGACGAGGCCTGGCTGGACGTCCTCGATCTTCGGTCGCTCCTGGGCGATGCCGCGGAAGAGACGCGCGCGGAGCACCCCCGAGTCGAAGGGCTTGACGACGTAGTCGTCGGCACCGGCCTCGAGCCCCTCGACCACGCACTCGGGGCGATCGCGCGCCGTGAGCATCACGATGTGCGAGCGGTTGCCCTGCGCACGCGCCCCTCGACACACCTCGGGCCCCGAGAGGCCCGGCATCATCCAGTCCACGAGCGCGCGCGGCGGTGCATCGGGGCCCGAGAGCAGGCGCAGCGCGCTCGCGCCGTCTTCGGCGACGACGGGCTCGGCGCCCCAGTGCTCGATCATGCGCGCGAGCATGCGACGCATCGTCGGGTCGTCGTCGGCCACGAGGACCCGCACGCGGTGGAGCTCTCCGTCCATGTCAGCCTGCCGCTTCCAGCACGCTCTCGTGCTCGTTGTCGTCCGTCTCGAGGCTGCTCATCCCACGCTTCTTCAGCTTCTCGACGAGCGTGGTGCGATTGAGCTTGAGGAGCGCGGCCGCGCGGTTCTTGTTGCCGCGCGTGCGCTCGAGCGCCTGCCGCAGCATCGCGCTCTCGAAGCGCTCGAGCGCCGCGCGCAGGTCGATGCCCTGCGCGGGCAAGACGGCCTCTTCGCTCTCGAGGACCGACGCGCGCTCCACCGAGCGGACCTTCGCGGGCACGTCCTCGGCGCAGAGGATCCCGTCGGCGCGCAGGATCACCATGCGCTCGATGATGTTCGCGAGCTGGCGGACGTTGCCGGGCCAGCCGTACGCCTCGAGCAGCGCGACCGCCTCGTCCTCGATGCCGTGCACCCGCGTGCCGCGACGGCGATTGGCGTCGTCGATGAACGCGCTCACGAGCGTCGGGATGTCGCCGGCGCGATCGCGCAGCGGCGGCAGCTCCACGCGGATCACGTCGAGGCGATAGAGGAGGTCCTCGCGGAACTTCTTCTTCTCGGCCATGTCCTCGAGGTCGCGGTGCGTCGCCGCGATCACGCGCACGTCGACGTGGACCGGGCGGTCGTCGCCGAGCGGCACGATCTCGCGCTCCTGGAGCGCGCGCAGGAGCTTGCCCTGCACCGCGAGCGGCAGCTCGCCGATCTCGTCGAGCAGCAGCGTGCCTCCGTCGGCCGCGAGGAAGCGCCCCTGGCGCTCGCGCTGCGCACCGGTGTAGGCGCCCTTGCTGTGGCCGAAGAGCTCGCTCTCGATCAGCTGCTCGGGGATGGCCGCGCAGTTCACGGCCACGAGCGGCCCGCCACCGCGTCCACTCGCGGCGTGGATCGCACGCGCCGCCAGCTCCTTGCCGGTGCCGGTCTCGCCGTGGAGGAGGATCGAGCAGTCCGTCGCGGCGACGCGGCGCAGGAGCTCGAGTGAAGAGAGGAGCGACTTGCTCTGCCCGAGCAGCTGCGGCGCGTAGCGATCGCGCCACGAAGACGCGGCGTCGAGATCCGTCGGCGCGGCGACACGGTGCACGCCGCTCGGCGCTCCGTTGTGCGCGATGACGCGCGCGAGCGTCGCGTCGAGCGCGTCCATGGAGAAGGGCTTGGCCAGGTAGTCGAGCGCACCGACGCGCAGCGCGCCCACCGCGTTCTCCACGCTCGCGTCGCCCGTCATGACGATCGTCGCGGGGCGCGGCATGCCGCGCGGCCGCCGCGCGAGCACGTCCAGACCACTCCCCTCGGGCAGACCGAGATCGAGCAGGAGCACGTGGTAGGCGGGGCGACGCGAGAGGGCGTCGACCGCCACCTCGATCGACTCCGTCGCGAACACCTCGAAGCCACGCGAGCGCAGGTGGCGCTCGATGCCACGCCTCAGCTCGGGGGCGTCCTCCACCACGAGAGCACGGATCGACATCGCGAAGAGCTCCTCTCGCCGCGCGAACGGGGCGCCGTCCTCACCACGGCCGCCCTCGTGCGGGCGCCGGCCTTTGAGCAAGGTGCGGGCCGCGTCAGCGATCCCACGGATCGCCAGAGATCCGCCGCTCGGAGCCGGGTCCGTGTGCGGGATCGCGTCAGGGTTTTGGCGATCGGGGCCGACGGAGCGTCAGCCTTCCGTCGATCCGAAACCCCAACGTTCCCGGGATGTTCGAGATCACACGGGATGTCGCTCCACCCCTCAAGGAACGGGAGGGGACACCCGATCGCTACCTCGGTTGCCCGCGGTGCGGTCTGCGCGACGGGCTGTGTGGCCCGCGGGCCAGAAGGACGGTGGAACGATGAAGATCAATCAGAAGCGACTGGGGTGGGTCGTTGCGCTCTGCGCAGCGACCGTGTCGGGCTGTAGCGGGGGCACGCCCCCCATCAGCCTCGTCGAGGACGATGCGGGAGCGCTGCCCGATGCGCACGTGGTCGACCCCGGGACGGACGCAGGCCCGCCGCGCGAGTGCGCGACGGGCTGCTTCGTCGACGGTGTCTGCTTCCGCGACGGCGCGGTGAACCCGGCCAACCCGTGCGAGGTCTGCGACACGGCGTTCTCGCAGTCGGCGTTCGCGGACAACGACGGTGCCAGCTGCGACGACGGCGCGTTCTGCACGGTCGGCGACTCGTGCTCGCGCGGCGTGTGCCTCGGCCCCACCGCGCGCAGCTGCGACGATGGCGTCGCCTGCACGAGCGGCGATCGCTGTGACGAGTCGGCCGACTCGTGTGTCCCCGGCGCACCGTCGTGTGCGGGCGGGCTGACGTGTGATCTCGGCACCGGCTCCTGCTCGAGCGACTGCAGCGGCTGTGCGATCGGCGGCGTCTGCTACGTCGATGGCGACCGCAACCCGGCGAACCCCTGCGAGATCTGCGATGCGTCGCGGAGCGGGAGCGCGTGGACCTCGAACGACGGCGCGCGCTGCGACGACGGCGCGTTCTGCACCGTCGGCGATAGCTGCCGCGCGGGCTCCTGCGTGGGCGCGCCGCGCGACTGCGACGACGGCGTCGCGTGCTCGGGCCTCGAGGTCTGCAGCGAGGTCTCGGACCGCTGTCTCCCCGGCACGACGGAGTGCGCGGCGGGCACCGTGTGCGCGCCCGAGACCGACAGCTGCGAGGCGAGCTGCCTCGGCTGCTCGATCGGCGGCGTCTGCTACGCCGCGGGTGACGCGAACCCGATGAACTCCTGCGAGGTCTGCAGCCCGGCGCGCTCGCGCGCGACGTGGAGCGCGAACGACGGCCTTCGCTGCGACGACGGCCTCTTCTGCACGGAGAACGACGTGTGCTCGGCGGGCGTGTGCCGTGGCGCGGCGCGCAGCTGCGGCGACGGCGTCGCCTGCAACGGCGTCGAGGCGTGCGACGAGGCGGCCAACGAGTGCGCGCGCGGCGCGAGCGCGTGCCCCGCGGGCCTCCTCTGCTCCCCGGCGTCGGACAGCTGTGTCGATGGCTGCGCGGGCTGTTCGATCGGTGGCGTCTGCTACGCGGCGGGCACCGAGAACCCGCTCAACGGCTGCGAGATCTGCCGCCCGTCGCAGAGCCGCGCGGGCTGGAGCCCGAACGACGGCGCGATCTGCGAGGACGGCTCGTTCTGCACGGTCGACGACACCTGCAGCGCCCGTGCGTGCATCAGCGGCACGGCCCGCAGCTGCGACGACGGCGTGGCCTGCAACGGCGCCGAGAGCTGCGACGAGGGCGCCGACAGCTGCGCCGCTGGCAGCTCGACCTGTGCCGCGACGGAAGAGTGCGACCCCGCGACCGACTCGTGCGTGGCCTGCAGCGGCTGCTCCATCGGTGGCGTCTGCTTCGCCGATGGCGAGGTCAACCCCTTCAACGAGTGCGAGCGCTGCGACGTGGGCACGAGCCCCTCGGCGTGGTCGCCGCGTGACGGCGCGGTCTGCGACGACGGTGCGTTCTGCACGACGGGCGACACGTGCTCGGCCGGCGCCTGCGTGGGCAGCGCGCTCGACTGCGACGACGGCGTCTCCTGCAACGGCGTCGAGACCTGCAGCAACCTGGCGGGCGCGTGCGTGCCCGGTGGCTCGACCTGCACGGGCTTCGAGGTCTGCGATCCGGACACGGACAGCTGCGTCGACAGCTGTGGCGGCTGCACCATCGACGGCTCGTGCTTCGCGGTCGGCGCGGCGAACCCCGCCAACCCCTGCGAGGTGTGTGGCGCGGCGGGTGACACGGCGTGGTCCTCGGACTTCGGCGCCACCTGCGACGACGGCGTGGCCTGCACGACAGGCGACGTCTGCACCGTGGCGGGCTGCGCGGGCGCTGCGGTCGTCTGCGACGACGGCATCGCGTGCAACGGCATGGAGAGCTGCGAGGCCTCGAGCGGTCTCTGCGGCGACGGCACGCCGACGTGCGCCCCGGACGAGACCTGCAACGAGTCGCTCGACCTCTGCGAGCCCACCTGCGCGGGCTGCGCGGTCTTCGGATCCTGCTTCGCGGATGGGGATCCGAACCCGGGCAACCCGTGTGAGATCTGCGACGTGACGGTCTCGCGCTCGAGCTTCTCGCCGAACGACGGCGCGTCGTGCTCGGACGGCTCGCTCTGCACGACGGGCGACACCTGCGCGGCCAGCCTCTGCGAGGGCACGCCGGTGGTCTGCGACGACGGCGTGAGCTGCAACGGCGCCGAGCTCTGCGACGGCGACACGGGCTCGTGCGTGGCCGGTGTGACCACCTGCCCCGCCGAGACGACGTGCGACCTCGCGACGGACACCTGCCTCTGCGACGGCTGCTACATCGACGGGCACTGCCTGCCGGTGGGCACCGTGAACCGAGCCGACCGCTGTTCGACCTGCGCCGCGGTGGGCGACACCGACTGGACGCCGACCCCCGACGGCGGCAGCTGCGACGACGAGCTCTCGTGCACCGACGGCGACGTCTGCACGGCAGGCGTCTGCGCCGGCACCGACACGTGCCCCGACGGCACGAGCTGCGATCCGGTCGGAGGCCTCTGCCTGCCGCCGGAGTGACATGCGCTGTGCGTGAGTGAGGCCGCGGACCCCTTCACTCACGATTTCCCCGGGCCCGGGACGAGACCACCCTCGTCCCGGGCTCTCTCTTTTCTTCGTCGGTGACCTTCAGCTCCGAGCGCTTTCGACCGATGAGTGGAGAGACGGCCCTGCCGCGCCACGCGAGGTGATCCCCATGCGACCCGAGACGACTTCGACGAGCTCCCTGCCCCGCATCGCGACCACGCTCGCGCTGGGCATCGCGCTCGCGCTGAGCGTCTCGAGCGCGGCCCACGCGTCGGACGATCCGCCGCCGGCAGCCCACGATGCGTGCGGCCCGGACGGTGGCGTCTTCCTCGGCGGCGACGCCGGTGTGGGCGACTACGTCTTCAGCGACCCCGTCGTGGCGCCGGTGCAGGGCGCGCGCTGGGAGCCCGCCTGCAGCGCCTCGCCCGCGAGCGCAGGCTCGAGCGCATTCGCGAGCCTGCTCGGGCTCGCCGCGCTCGGCCTCGTGACGCGACGCCGCACGCGTTGAAGGCCTCGACGAGCGATGCGCCACGGAGCGTGGCGCGGCGACGCGCGGCTCAACGAAGCACGGTGTAGAGGCTGCCCGAGCCGCGGCGCACGAGCACCGTCACGCCGCCGCCGCTCTCGGCGTAGAGGCGTGCGAGCTGCGCGGCGCTTCCGACGGGATCGCGGTTCACCTCGACGATGACGTCGCCGGGCTCGATGCCCGCGAGCGCGCCGGGTGAGCCCGCGGCCACGTCACCGATGAGCGCGCCGCGCACCGCGGGATCGATGCCGAACGCGCGACGCAGCTGATCGTCGAGGTCGTGCACATCGAGGCCAGCCACGATCTGTCCGCCGCGCACGCGAGGGCGCTGGTACTGCGGCCCGCCACCGAAGCGATCTGCGCCGAAGAGATCGGGACCGAGGCCGGGCGGGTACGGCACGTAGCCCGGCGGCAGCTGCGAAGGACCGCGCTGCGAGGGGCCTCGCGGGCCCGGTGCCGCACCGATCGGCGGCGGCGCCGGCGTCGTCGCCTGTCGCTGGGGTCTCTCTCCGAGGTGCACGGAGACCTCGCGGCGATCGCCCGCGCGCACGACCGTGAGCGTGATGTCCGCGTCCGCACCACGCGTGGCGACGACGGTGCGGAGCTGCGAGCTCGAGGTGAGGCGCTCGCCGTTGATCGCCTCGATCACGTCGCCGACCGCGAGGCCTGCGGTCGCGGCCGGGCTCTCAGCCTCCACGCCGTTGACGAGCACGCCGCGCTGACCGCTCGCGAGGTGGAACGAGCTCGCGAGCTCGGGGGAGAGATCCTGGATGCCGACGCCGAGCCAGCCGCGCACGACCTTGCCGTGCTCGAGCAGCGAGCGGACGATCGGGGCGACCATGTTGGAGGGGATCGCGAAGCCGATGCCGTGACTGCCGCCCGTGCGGCTGAGGATCGCGGTGTTGATGCCGATGAGCTCACCGCGCGTCGAGACGAGGGCGCCGCCCGAGTTGCCCGGGTTGATCGCGGCGTCGGTCTGGATGAAGTCCTCGAGGTCCGTGATGCCCACGTTCGCGCGACCGACGGCCGAGACGATGCCCATCGTCACCGTCTGTCCGACGCCGAAGGGGTTGCCGATGGCGAGCACGACGTCGCCCTGCCGCAGCTGGCTCGAGTCGCCGTAGGAGATGGGTGTGACCCCGAGGTCGCTGCCCTCGAGGCGCAGGAGCGCCATGTCGCTGTCCTCGTCGGTGCCCACGACGCGCGCGGGGATCTCGCGGCCATCGCTCAGGCTCACGCGGATCGCGGTCGCGCCCTCGACGACGTGGTTGTTCGTCACGACGAGGCCGTCTGCGCTCACGATCACGCCCGAGCCCAGGCTCTCCTGCGGTGCAGGGGTGCGACCGTAGGGCGTGCCGTACGGAAGGTCGTACGGCGTGCCGTAGGGGCTCCGCGGCGCCTGCGAGCTGCGCACGTTCACGACGCTCGGCAGGACGCGGCTCACGACGTCGGCCATCGAGGCCTCGCCCCCCGTGAGGTCGGCGGTCGGCAAGGGGGCCGACGGCGCAGGCGGAGTGCTCGGCGCGGGCGCGCTCGTCGGGGGATCCGGTGATGGCGTGGGCTCACCGGCCGGCACGGTGACCGACACGACCGGTGCAGGCGCGAACAGGTGCACGTACGCGGCGGCGGCGCCGACGGACGCGAGGACGGTGGAGGTGAAGAAGGCACCGAGCTGGGCAGGTCCGAGCTTCATGGGATCGCGAGGGGTGGAGAGTCGAGGGGCGGGATGTAGCGCCAATGGCGCGAAATCCCCAGGATTCGGCACCGAAACCGCGATCGTCTCCGGTTTGTTTCACTGCCCGACCCGGACGGAACCTGGCCACATGGCGGAGCCGCGCGCG
>JBILLJ010000093.1:0-35456 GCA_044376125.1 Sandaracinaceae bacterium | reverse complement strand
CCTCGTAGGTGACGCCACGCTGCCGCGCGACGGCCTCGAGGATGTCGCGCACCTTGTCGCGCGTGTCGTCGTAGCGAGAGCGCTGACCCGCGTCGTAGACGACGACGAGCGCCTCGTCCGAGCCGATCGCCGCGAGCACCTCGAGCGAGTCGTGCAGGAGCGAGACCTTTCCGTCCGCCGCCCAGGCGCGCATCTGTCCGCCCAGGAGCGGGACGGCACCCACCGGGCTGAGCACGCCGATCGCGCCGAGCACCCACGCGTGCGAGGGCGGAGAGCCGGCGAGCAGGTACTCCTGGAACAGCGCCCTCGCGAGCGCCTCGCGCGACTCGGTCGTGGCGAGCGCGATCGTCTCGAGCGCGCCGGGATAGGGCTCTCCGATCGGCGAGAACTGGAGCATCGTGACGAGCGTCGTGCCCTCCGCCTCGCCGAGCGTCGCGCCGTTCGTGAGCGTGAGGGTGCCGACCTGCGAGGGCAGCGCCCACTTCGCCTTCGGCGGCAGCTTGGAGGGGTAGCGATCGTGAGGGCTCGCGGTGAGGACGGCCTCGAGGGCCGTCAGGGCCTCGTCGCCGTAGCGCGCGGCCACGCTCCGCACGAGCGCGCCGTGGCCTGCCTTGTCGAACGCGCGCAGCGTCTGCGCGGCGACGTCGGCGTCGTGCTCGTCCTCGCCGAGCGCGGCGGGCACGAGGCCGAGGATCGCCTCCTCTCGGTGCGCTTCGAGCCAGGCGCGGCTCGCGACGCGCTCGCCCCCGCCGGAGCGCTTGAGCGCCATGCGCGCACACGCCAGCGCGAGACGCGGCGAGACCGCGCGCCCGAGGAACTGGTGCCCGGCCGCGAGGTCGCTCGTGATCGTGCGGATCGCGAGCGGCACGAGCGCCTCGCCGAGCCAGCCCACGAGCGCGTCGAGCTGGTAGACGGTGACCTTGGGTCGGTCTCTCACGGCCGCGAGCGCCACCGCGTCGGTGAGGCCGAAGACCGCACCGTCGTAGATCTGCGTCGGGTCCTGGCCGCCCAGGATCTTCGCGTCCTTCTCGGGCGTGCGACCAGGTTGCGGCCGGTGCGACCAGCCACCGATTCGCGGCTCGAAGGACTCGCGCTCCACGATCGTGCTGAGCGCGAGGCGCGGCCGCGCGCGCGGCGCCTTCGAGAGCCACGGTGGCGCGAGCAGCACCGCGGGCAGGGTGACGTCCTTCGCGCCGCCCGCGGAAGCCTTCGCGTCGCCCTGGGAAGCCTTCGCGTCGCCCTGGGAAGCCTTCGCACTGCCCTGGGAAGCCTTCGCACTGCCCTTGGAAGCCTTCGCACTGCCCTTGGAAGCCTTGCCGGCCACGGAGCTCGCCGCGCCTTCGTCGCCGCCGCTCGCGGAGACGGAGACTGCCTCCGCGCGCGCGACCGACTCGAGCATCGCCTTGGCGATCGGGCCGGCCTTGCCCTTGGCCTTCGCGAGCGCACCCAGCGCTGCGGGCGCGAGGTCCTGGTGCGTGCGGAAGTAGTCGGTCGCGATCTTCGCGACGCTCTTCTCGCCGATCCACTGCGCGATCGCGCGCGCCGCCTCCTCGCTGCGCACGTGCGCGAGCAGCTTCGCCCAGGGCTCGACGTCCGACGCCTTCCACTTCTCCTTCACGCCGCGATCGAGCAGCCCCACCACGACCTTCTCGATGACGGGGGCGGGCAGCCGATCGAGCGCGCGCCCCAGGCGCGCGGAGCGTCCGATGTAGCGGATCTGGTCGCCGAACGAAGCGACGAAGCGCTCGAAGCGATCGGGATCGTCGATCAGCCCGAGCAGCATGCAGTTGTTCCAGGACTCGGCGCGGCTGGTCCCGTTGACGATCCACTCCTCGGCGAGCTCGCCGGCCCAGGCCGCGTCCTCGACGAGGCTCGCGACGCGCGAGCGATCCGACAGAGGCAGCTTCGCCTCGCGCGCCTCGCGCACGAGCCGCCCTCGCAGCGCGGGCGCGTGATCGAGGAGAAAGCCGAGCGCGTCGTAGAGATCCCAGTTGGAGAGCGGCACCGGCTCGGACAAGAGCGTCTGTTGCGTGTGGTCCCAGCCATAGCGCCCGCCGCGGAGCGCGTGGGTCAGGAGCCACTCGGGGCCGGCCCAGTGGACGAAGAGCGAGTAGGTCGCGCTCGGGCGCATGTTGGTGCGAGACAGGAGGCCCCAGAGCGCCTCGAGCTGATCCGGGTCCTCGGGCCGCCGGCGCTGCGCGGGCTCGGCATGGAAGCGCACGAGGAACGCGAGCGCGGCCTCGGCCTCGCCGGACGCGGGCTTGGGCGACCACCGCCAGGTCTCGGGGAACAGCTCGGTCAACGCAGCCTCGACCGACACGAGCGGCTGCTTGCGCGTGGCGTCCTCGGAGAGGCTCTTCTTCTTCTTGTTGTCGATCGCGTAGACGGCGGTGCTCATCGGTCGGAGGGTACTGCCCGGCGAGGCAGCGAGTGATGTTCCACACGCGGCGCAGCGCGTTCGCGTGTAAAATTTCGTCGCGAACGTTCGATCACCGATCTCGATGACGCTCGGTCGTGGCGACCGAGCTCTGCCCGAGGAGCCGATGCCCAATGACGCGCGCTACCTCGCGCGACTCGACGACGACGAGCTGAAGACCGCCCTCGGCGCGTGGCGCGCGAGGGCACCTCGCGGTGGCGTGCTGGCGCTCGTGCCCGAGGCCGAGCGCTCGTGCATCGAGCGCCTCCAGCGCGCTGCGCGTGAGGCGGAGCTCGGGCTCGCTGGCGCCGTGTTTCCTGCGCTCGTTCTGGACGACCGCTTCGTCAGCGAAGGGGCGTGGCTCTTCTTCTTCGACGAGATGCCCTTCGTCGTCCTCGAGGACGCCCCGCCGGCGCTCGAGGCGCAGGCCGACACCGCCGAGCGCCTGGCGAGCGCGCTGCGCCCACACCTCGGGGGCGAGGAGCCGCGCACCCTCGTGCTCTTGTGCGACGCGCTCAACCCGAGCGTCGCGACGCTGCTCGACGAGCTCTACCTCCGCCTCGCCGACCGCGTGAGCTACGCAGGCGCCAACGCCGGCAGCGAGACGTTCCAGCCGATCCCGTGCCTCTTCGACGGCTCACGCGTCGCGGGTGCGAGCGTGCTCGCGGTGCTCCTGCAGAGGCGCGACAGCGCAGCGATCGCGCACGGCTATCCCGTGCCCGAGCGACTCACGACCGCGACCTCGACGGTCGGCAACCGGATCCTGCAGATCGACTGGCGCCCTGCGTTCGACGTGTACCGCGAGCTCGCGAGCGCGCAGTACGGCGTCTCGATCGACCGTGAGAGCTTCTATGCGAACGCGGTGCACTTCCCGTTCGGGATCGTGCGCGCCAACGGCGTCATCCTCGTGCGCATCCCCGTGGCGCTCGAGGACGACGGCTCGCTCTTCTGCATCGGCGAGGTGCCCGCCAGCTCCGTGCTGACCTTGCTCGAAGCGCCGACCCTCGACAGCGCCAACACGGTGCACTCGCTGCTCGAGCAGCTCGCGGCCAGCGGCCCCTCGCTCCAGGCGGAAGACCTCCTGCTCTTCTACTGCGCGGGTCGGCGCCTGCACCTCGGCATCGACGCGGCGTGTCGCGAGATCGACGATCTCCGAGCCCGCTCGGGGGCGCGGCGCGTGGCCGGCGCGCTCTCGCTCGGCGAGATCGGCGCCAGCGCACGCTGGGACTATCCGCTGTTCCACAACGCAGCCCTCGTCGCCCTCCGATGCTCCCCGCGCTGAGCCGCGATCACGTCCTGGCCGTGCTCTACGACATGGCGCTCGCCGTGGGAGGCGAGGTGCGCCTGCGCCCGCTGCTCACACGCGTCGTGCAGCGGATGCTCTATCACACGTCGTTCCCCGTCGGCCTCGTGGTGCTGGGCCCGCCGCCGCGCGAGGGGAACGACGCCGAAGGCGTGCTCGAGGTGGCCATCGGCGACTACCACCTCGCTTCGCGCGTCGGTGGCCCCATCACGCTCCCGAGCGCGCTCGTGCGCGGTCCGGCCGCGGAGATCCACGACGCCGCGGTCCTGGCCGCGCTCCCGGTGCAGGAGCGGCTGCGCGGCGTGTGCGTGCGCCTGCCGATCGGCCACGAAGGCGTGCTCTTGCTCGTGGGCCCCTCGCTGCCGCAGGCGGAGGTGCCCGTCACGCGGGTCTTCGAGCCGCTCATGGCGAACCTCGCGCGCCAGATCGTGCTCTGCCGCAGCCACGAGGCGCACACCGCGACGCTCGTGGCCGAGCGCGACGAGGCGCGCCTGGGCCTCGAGCGCTTTCGCGCAGCGGTGGACAACGCGGCGGACCTCGTCTTCGTGCTCGACCCCGAGAGCCGCCGCATCGTCGACGCCAACGGCACGGCCGAGTCCGTGCTCGGTCTGGATCGCGAGGCGCTCGCGACGCGCGAGCTCTCGGACCTCGCGCTCGACCTCGATCGCGAGCGGCTCTCGGCGCTCTACGACGACCTGCGACTCTCGCAGCAGAGCGCCACGCTCGAGGCGACCCTGCGGGTGGCCAGCGGAGCCAGCCTTCCGGTCGAGGTCCGCTTCACCGCGCTCGCCACACCTGCGCTCGTGCTCGCCGCCGCGCGCGATCTCACCGAGCGTCGGCGCATGGAGGCGCGGCTCCGCCAGGCGCAGAAGCTCGACGCGATCGGGCGCCTCGCGGGCGGCATCGCCCACGACTTCAACAACCTGCTGACCGTCATCCTCGCAGGGACGAGCACGCTGCTCGAGGATCTCTCTCCCGCCGATCCGCGCGCCGACGAGCTCCGCGAGATCGAGCTCGCCGCCGAGCGCGCCTCCGCGCTCACCCGACAGCTGCTCATCTTCAGCCGACAGAGCACCGTCGCTCCGACGCTCGTCGAGCTCGACGCAGCGGTCGCTCGCATGGGGCGCATGCTCGAGCGTCTGATCGGAGAGCAGATCCGCCTCGTCGTGCACAAGAGCGCGGTGCCCACGTGCGCGCTCGTCGACGTGGGCCAGATCGAGCAGGTCATCGTGAACCTCGCGGTCAACGCGCGCGACGCGATGCCGCAGGGGGGCGTGCTGACGATCGAGGTGCTCGAGCGCGAGCACGACGGCGCGGCGATCGAGGCCCCGATGATCGCGCCCGCGGGGACGTATGCCGTCGTCGCGGTGAGCGACACGGGCGTCGGCATGTCGGAGGAGGTGCGCGCTCACCTCTTCGAGCCGTTCTTCACCACCAAGGAGCCAGGACGCGGCACCGGGCTCGGCCTCAGCACGGTGTACGGCATCGTCCAGAACGCGAGCGGACATCTCCGCGTCTCGAGCACGCCGGGACGAGGGAGCCGCTTCGAGGTGTGGCTGCCGCGGAAGAACGCCCCCGGCGCGAGCTCGGCCACGGCGGTCGACACCACTCGGCCTCGCGGCAGCGAGACGATCCTCCTCGTCGAAGACGAGCGCGCGGTCCGAGAGCTGACGGCACGCGCGCTCCGCCGCGCCGGATACCAGGTGATCGAGGCGACCGACGGCGCCGAAGGGCTCGCGCGTGCCACGGAGCCGACGACCCACATCGATCTGCTGGTGAGCGACGCGGTGATGCCGACGATGGGCGGGCCCGAGCTCGCACGGCGGCTCCGGCTCGATCGCCCCGCACTGCGCGTGCTCTTCGTGTCGGGCTATCCGCGCGAGCCGCTGATCGACGTCACGGGCGGAGCCGCCATGGCGTTCCTGCCCAAGCCGTATGCGACCGACACGCTGCTCCGCGCAGTGCGCGCGCAGCTGGATGCGGCGTGAGCGCCGTCGACCGCGCGGCAGCTTCCCCGGTACGCTCGCGACATGACGACGCGGTCTTGTCTGGCTTGTCTCGTGGCGCTCGGATCGACGCTCTGGCTCGGCTGCCCGTCGGAGCCGCCGTTCGAGCCGCCGCCCGACGCGTTCCGCATGCGACGCGATGCCGGGCCGGACGCGCCGAGCGAGCTGGACGCGGACGTCGACGCCGACGTCGACGCGGATCTCGATGCCGCGGCCGGTGAGGATGCGCCCGCGCTCGACGCCGCGCGCGACGACACGGGTGTGCCGATCGATGGCGGCATGGACGCAGGCCCGCTCCCCTGCACCGCCTCGAGCGAGTGCCGCGATCCCGCGCTGCCGGTCTGCGACGGACGAACGGGCGAGTGCATCGAGTGCTCGGTCGTCGAGCGAGGCGCGTGCGCCGTGGGCGAGTTCTGCAACGCAGGCGTCTGCGCGATGGGCTGCGCGATGGACACCGACTGCACGGGCACCGAGACGCACTGCCGCACGAGCGATCACCTCTGCGTCGAGTGTCTGCTCGACACGGACTGCCCGCTCGGACGCATCTGCGACGGCACCGCGAACCGCTGCGTGCCGGGCTGCACCTTCGCGCACGGATGTCCGTCGACCAACGACGCGTGCTGCGACGGCGCCTGCCTCGACGTGAGCGCCGATCCGCTCAACTGCGGCACGTGCGGGCTGCCGTGCAGCGGGCTCTGCCGCGATCTCGTGTGCACCTACCCACGCAGCTGCGCGGCGCTGCATGCGGCCGATCCCTCGCGGCCGAACGGTGTCTACACCCTCGATCCCGAGGGCGACGGCGGCTCCGAGCACTTCTACTGCGACATGACCACCGACGGCGGCGGCTGGACCCTGGTCGCGCGCATCGTCGCCGCAGACGGTCGGCTCCACGCGACGCGCTTCTCGTCGGGCGTGGTCGACACGCCGACGCAGGTCACGACCGGCAAGCTCTCGGACGAGACGATCGACGCGCTGCGCGGCGACCTCGGCACGAGCGTCCTGCGCCTGGACTGCGGCGCGCACCGCACGTTCTTCCAGGCGGGCGCACAGCTCTTCGACGCGAGCTCTCCGACGAACGCGATCACGCGCTGCGCCCCGGCGGCCACGGGCCCGTGGGAGAGCGTGCCTCCGGTGCTCGGCAGCACGCAGATCGGTGTGACCTCGATGAGCTCGGCCGGCTGTGATCCGGTCGAGTTCGCCGACACCGTGCTCGATGGCTGCGTGGACGACGGCGTCGCATCGAGCGGCACGCTCTGGGTGCGCACGGGCGCGGCCCTCCCCTCGACGGGCTGTGCGGCGCTCCACGAGTCGAGCCCCGCCCTCGGCAGCGGCGTCTACGACATCGATCCGGACGGCAGCGGCCCGCGCCCGATGGTGCGCGCGTACTGCGACATGGTGACCGACGGCGGCGGCTGGACGTACGGGATGATCGTGCGCGTCACGAGCGGCTCGGCAGGCCGCACGCGCGTGGCGGGCTACAGCGCGTTCGGCACCGCCGCGGCGCCCGGCCCGACGGCGGAGTACGGCATCGACCTCTCCGGCATGCGCTTCCGCGAGGTGCGCATCGACAACTTCACGCGGCCTGCGACCGTCGATGCGCGCATGCGCGCGACGCTGACCTGGGGCGGCACGGAGTTCTCGAGCATCGCCGCGCAGCCCGCCATGCGCATCTGGACCGGCGGCGCGTACGACCTCCGCGCGGGTTACGCGACGTTCGATCCGAGCTGCATCATGGTGAACGAGTCGATCCCCGTCTGCCTCGCGGACGCGGAGTCGATCCCCGGCTTCGTCTGCGACACCGACGCGCGGACCGCGCAGGGCATGCTCGACTGCCAGGGTGGTGAGCACTGCGGCCAGCCGCCCGGTGCTCGCGCCTGGTCGGACACGACGTGCGTCTCGTACGCGAGCGGCCCCGACGCGGTCTACGGCCTGGCCGTGCGCTGACGCCGGGCGCCGTGAGCGGGGCCGCGCCCGCGTCCTCCCTGCACGCGGAATGACGGAGGCACGCCGGTTCGTTCGGGTCTCGACCCGATCGCGGTAAGGTGCCGCGAACCCATGGCGAGCCGCGACCGGTCCACTTCTTCCCGCGACGCTTCGCGCGCGAGGAACACGCGCGCAGGCGGCTCGCGCTCGGGCAGCCGCTCGACGCGTGCTGGCGGCCGCCTCGGCAAGCGGACCTCGCCATGGCGCTGGGCCGCGCGGCTCTTCGTCGCACTCCTCGTCTCGTCCATCGTCGGCGCGGTCGGCGTGGTCGGGCTCATCGCGTACTACTCGCAGGACCTGCCCGACGTGCGCAGCCTGCGCGAGGTCGAGGAGCCCCAGACCACGCGGGTCGTCGATCGCGACGGCGAGGTCCTCGGCGAGATCTTCACGGAGCGCCGCACCGTCGTGCCGATCGAGCGCATCCCGCGTGTGCTCGTGCTGTCGGTGCTCGCGGCGGAGGACGCGGACTTCTACCGCCACGAGGGCTTCGACTACGCGGGCCTGTTCCGCGCGGTCGCGCGCGGCATCCTCTCGGGAGGGCGCTTCCGCGGCACGAGCACGATCACGCAGCAGCTCGTGAAGAACATGCTCCTCACCTCGGAGCGCTCGCTCGCGCGCAAGATCCGGGAGCTCATCCTCGCGTACCGCCTCGAGCAGGAGTTCACGAAGGAGGAGATCCTCGAGCTCTACCTGAACCACATCAACTTCGGGCACGGCCGCTACGGCGTGCAGGAGGCCGCCCGCTACTACTTCGGCAAGGACGTCTCGGAGCTCACGCTCGCCGAGGCCTCGATGCTCGCGGGCATCCCGCAGTCGCCCACGCACCTGTCTCCGCGCACGCACCCGGAGGCGGCGCGGCGACGCCAGGAGTTCGTGCTCGCGCAGCTCGAGGACAAGCGCGAGGACCACTGGCCCGATCTCTCGCTCGAGGAGATCCAGCGCGCGAGAGAGACGACGCTCGAGCTCGCGCCGCTGCCCGAGTCCCGGCAGAGCGCGCCGGAGATCGTGGAGATGGCCCGACGCGTCCTGCACGAGGTCGTCGGCGAGGAAGACGCGCGGCGTGGTGGCTACACCGTGCACGTCACCATCGACGCGGATCTGCAGCGCGCGACGCGCACCTCGCTCCAGGAGGGCCTGCGCGGCTACGACGCGCGCCACGATCTCGAGCCGCCGCTCCGACGTCAGCGTCTGCGGCGCGGCGAGCGACCGCGGCCGCTCGATCGCGTCGCCGAGCTCCACGTCGGTGGCACCTACGACGCGATGATCACCGATCGCGACGACCGCCTCGGCACGATCGGCCTCGACATCGGTGGGCACCAGGGCGTCGCGAGCATCGACGGCGTCGCGCGCTGGAACCCGAACGAGCTGCCGCCCTCGCGCTTCGCCGAAGAAGGCGCGCGCGTGCGCGTCTCGGTGCTCGCGCTGCCCGAAGACGACGACCCCGCCGACGGGGTGCCGGCCCTCGCGCGCGCCCGCCTCGAGATCGGCCCGCAAGGAGCCGCGATCCTGATCGATCCGCGCTCGCGCGAGGTGCTCGCGCTCGTCGGCGGCTACGACGCGGAGCCGGGCTTCAACCGCGCCGTGCGGGCGCTCCGGCAGCCGGGCTCGACCTTCAAGCCGTTCGTGTACGCGCTCGGCATCCGCACACGCCGCTTCACGCCGGCCTCGATCGTGCTCGACGCGCCCGGCGTCTACGGCACCTGGCAGCCACGCAACTTCGAGGGCGAGGAGTACCGCGGCGAGATCCGTCTGCGCGAAGCGCTCGCGATCTCGAGCAACGCGGTCGCGGCGCGCCTCATGGACGATCTGGGCTCGCCCGCGGTCGTCGCGTTCGCGCGCGAGCTCGGCTTCACGACGAGCCTCGAGCCCTCCACGGCGCCCGCGACGCCGGGCGCGCCCGCCGTGCCGACCGACGCGAACATGGCGCTGGCGCTGGGCGCGCGAGAGGTGCGCCCGATCGAGCTCGCCAACGCGTACGCGACGTTCGCGAGCGGTGGACGCTGGTCGCCGTGGATCCTCGTGTCGCGCATCGAGGGACCGGGCGGCGCGGAGGTGGCCCTGCCCGCGCGCGAGGAGCCGCGCGACGTGCTGAGCCCCGAGGAGGCGTTCGTCGTGACGAGCCTCCTCACGAGCGTCGTCGCGCAGGGTGGCACCGGTGCACGCGCGCGCGATCTCGGGCGCCCCGTGGCGGCCAAGACGGGCACGAGCAACGAGGCGCGCGACGTGTGGTTCGCGGGCTTCACACCCGAGCTCGTCGGTGTCGTGTGGGTCGGCTACGACGATCAGCGCTCGCTCGGCGCGCGCGAGACCGGCGGTCGCACGGCGCTGCCGATCTGGGTGTCCGCGATGCGCACCGCGATCGGCGATCGACCGCGCACGGAGTTCCCGCAGCCGGCCGGCGTGTTGACCGCGACGATCGATCGCCGCACGGGCCTGCTCCCCTACGCGGGCCAGACCGAGGACACGATCGAAGAGGTCTTCCTCGAGGGCACGCTGCCGACGACGCAGGCACCCGAGCCCGGAACGCTCGATGCCGCGAGCTTCCTCATGCAGGACGAGCCCGCCGAAGGTGAGACGCCGCCCGACGGCGCCCAGGACGACCGAGGAGCCACGCCGTGACGACGCTCGAGACGCGCGTGTGTGGAGCGCGAGCATGAGGCGCGGACGGCTCGCGCTGCTCTTCGCGCTCGGTCTCTCGCTGCCCGCGCTCGGCGTGGGGTTGGCGGTCGAGACGCTCGCCGCGACCCACCTCGCCGCGAGCGAGCGCGCGCTCGCGGAGGCGCGTGTCGCGACCGCCGCGCGCACGCTCGAGCAAGCGCGGGAGTCCGCACAGGCGGGGGCCGACGGCCTGTGCGCCGAAGACACCTCGAGCATCCTCGGGATCGTCTCGCCCTCGGGCGATCTCGACGTGGATCGGGCGCGCGCGCGCGTCACGCGGCTTCGCGCGCACCGGCTCGACGTGGTCGACGTGTTCGCACGCAGCGAGGGCCCGACGCTCGGGCCCGTGCTGGCCTCCTCGCACGCACGCGGACGCGAGCCGTTTCGTACGTCGCTGCGCACCGACGATGCGTCTCGCGGCGCGGTCGTCGTCCTCAGCTCGCCGCACGAGGGGCTGCCCGCCAACGCAGTGGTCGTCCGCTGTCTCGTCGACGGCCTCGAGGTCGTCGCGGGCGTGGGCCTCGATCTCGGCGGCGATCCCCGCTTCGCGGGCGTCACCCTCACGGACGAGAGCGAGGCGAGCGGTGTGTCGCTCCCGACCGAGCTCGCGGGCGCACGACGCGTCGTCGCGGCACGCGCGGCGACGGGCAGTGAGCTCACGCGCACCGTGGTCTTCGGGGGCTCAGCGCTCCTCTTCGTGATCGGGCTCCTCGTCGCCTGGTTCGGCGGCTCGCGCGCGGTGGGTGAGTCGAGCGAGCGAGCGAGCGACCCGGGCGCGAGCGACCCGGGCGAGGTCGAGCGAGAGGTCCGCGAGGCAGCGGCCAAGCTCTCGCGCGGTGACTTCGACGTGCAGCTGCACGCCGGCGCCGATGCGACGCAGAACGCCTTCAACCAGATGACGAAGGAGCTCGCGCGCGCACGAGCCCGCGCCGTGAAGGCCGAGCGCATCGCCGCGTGGCGCGACATCGCGCGACGCATCGCGCACGAGATCAAGAACCCGCTCACGCCGATCAAGATGGCGATCGAGACGATGCGAAAGACCTTCGCGCGTCAGCACCCCGACTTCCCCGAGATCTTCGACGAGTCCACCAAAACGGTGCTCGAGGAGGTCGAGCGCATGGAGAAGATCGTCACGGAGTTCTCGCGCTTCGCGCGCCTGCCGCGGCCCAACGCCGCGCGCATGAGCCCGCTCGACGTCGCCGTGCACGTCGTCTCGATGCACGAGGTGCAGAACGTCGCCTCGACCAACCCCGACACGCCGCGCTCACCGCGCGTGAAGCTCGACGTCGATCCCTCGTTCCAGGAGGGCGGCGAGCCGCGGCAGGTGCGCGCCGATCGGGAGCAGATCACGCAGGTCCTCATGAACCTCGTGCAGAACGCGATCGACGCGGCGGTCTCCAAGCGCGGCGCCGAGGGCGCGAACGTCGTGGTGCGTGTCCTTCCGGGCGAAGCGGGCGCAGTGGTGCTCGAGGTGCACGACGACGGTCCTGGCATCCCCGCCGAGGAGCGCGCGCGCATCTTCGAGCCCTACTACACGACCAAGGCGCACGGCACGGGCCTGGGCCTGCCGATCTGCGATCGCATCGTGAGCGATCACGCCGGCACCCTGACGGTGCAGGACAGCGCGCTCCTCGGCGGCGCCTGCTTCGTGGTCACGCTCTCGCGCGAAGGACCGCTCGACGAGGCCGACGCCTCGCAGACGTTCTGATCGCGCGCCGCATCGGTGGCGTGCGCCTCCCGCGACGTCGCGCCCGTCCGCTCACGCGCGCTTGACGCCGAAGGTGCCGTCCGCCGCAGGGTGGATGCCGAGCGTCGCGTGGAAGGCCTCGGGCACGCGCAGCGTGAAGTCGGGGGTGGTGGGGCCGAGGATCGTGTGCACGACGATCGTCTCGGCGCCGAGCGCGCGGCCGTCCCACGACCAGAGCACGTACTTCGCGGGACCGTCTTCGCCCGCGGCGCGACAGAGCGCGAGCAGGCGCTTCTCCACGTCGCCGGGCGTCACGGGCGTCCACACGAGGTCGCGCCCCGAGACGACGAAGAGGTGCGGCGTGCGGCCGAAGATCGCCTCGGGCCGGAGCACCCAGAGCCAGCTGCTGGCGCGGCCCGCGCCGACGTCGGGCACCTCCGCCGGCAGCGTCGCCGCGAGCGCGTGCGCGTGCAGCTCCGCGTCGCTCTCCGAGAGGCGGATGCGCACCGGCTGAGGCAGACCGTCGAGGTCGATGCCGTCGACGACCACGCGCGACTCGAAGCGTCCGGCGAGCGGCACCGCGCACGTGGCCAGGCCGTCCTTGGGCGTGCGCGTGCCGACGATCTTCACGCGCAGGCGCGCGCGCAGCTCGTCGTCACCGAGCGCCGCGACGGTGGGCCCGAGCGTCTCGAGGCGCTTCTTCGCGTCGGCGGCGAAGCGCTCGTCGAACGCGTCGGGGATGTACTTGCGGAGCACGAAGCCGATCGAGGTCTCCCACTTCGCCTCGTCTCCGGGCTGGCACATCACGTCGAGCGCGGCGCCCGACTCGCGGCCTCGTCCGAGGGGACCCTTCACCTGGAACGCGATCCCGTCGGGCTCGAGCGTGAAGGTGCCGCCCCGCTTCTCCACGTACGCACGCACCGCCTCGCGCACGCGGGCGCGGTGCCGGCCCTGCGAGCCCCGCATCCACCCGACCCACCCGAAGAACACCACGACGAGGCCAAAGCCCACGCCCACGCAGATCAGCCACGCGTCCATGGCGGCGTTGTACGACGCAGCCCCCCGACAGCTCCCTCGCGTCGGGCGGGCGAGGTGACGATTCGGCGACACGCACGCGATGGCCTATCCTCGGCGGATGCAGACCCGCGGCCTCTCCCTGTCCGTCCTCTCGCTCGGCCTCCTCTCGCTGGGCGCGCTCGCGCTCGGCACGTCGTCGGTCTCTCTCGCGACCGGCGCGGCGCAGAGCGAGACGGCGGTCGACGAGCGCCACGACGCGGCCCCCGCGCAGGCGAGCTGCGGCGACTACCGCTGCTCGCCGCCCGAGGACTGCAACTCGTGCCCCCAGGACTGCGGCGACTGCTGCGGCGATCGCCGCTGCGCGCCGCCCGAGGACTGCAACTCGTGTCCCGAGGACTGCGGCCGCTGCTGACCGATCAGGCGCGTCGCGCGACCTCGCGCTCGAGGTACTCGCGCAGGTGCGGCACCACGCGAGGCATCGCCAGGACCTCCTCGGGATCCTTCCAGCGCGCCCACTCGAGCTCGTAGCGGTTCGGTCGCACCACGGGCCGTTCGTCGAGCTCGACCGCGAAGATGTCGAGCGTGTCCTTGCGGTGCTCGAAGTCCTTGGTGCCGTGGTAGGCGTGGCTCACGCGCGTCTCGTCGATGCGCAGGCCGATCTCCTCTTCGATCTCGCGCACGACCGCGGCCGCCGGGCTCTCGCCGGGCTTCACGTAGCCTCCCGGCAACGAGACGTCCTTCCGGTACGTCGTCTGGATCACGAGGATCTTCCCGTGGCACCAGAGCGCCGAGAGCGCGCCACGCGTCTCGGGCCGGCGCACGCGCCAGTACGTGCGGAGCACGGCGTGCGCAGTGCGATACGCGATCCGGAGCGGCAGGTGCATCATCGCCTCGCACAATACCGCAACCGAGGAGCGGGCGGCGAGCAGGCTCCCCGATCGCAGACGACTTCGGTACCGTCCGCGTGTGGCCCATCCCGTCGCGCGCGCTGCCGGTCGATCGCTGCTCGCCACCGTCGTCACGATCGTGCTCGTCCCGATCGTCGCCATGGTGATCCTGCTCGTGCCGATGGGCATCGCCGCGATCGTCCCCGTCGAGGACGAGCTCCGGATCGTCGTGTGGGCGTTCGGCGCGGTCGTCTTCACGTTCGCGTTCGCCGCGGCCGCCATCGCGTTCGCGGTGCTCCGCACGAACGTGCTCGATCCGGCCTTCTCGGCGATCGGCCTCCGGGGCCGCTCGCTGATGCCGAACCTGAGAGAGTGGTCGGGCACCTACGGCGCACGCCCCGCGTACGCGACCTACGCGCGGCGCGGCGGCGTGCTCGAGCTCGCCCTCGAAGAGCGCGTGGGCGCGCGCGCGTCGTTCTCGGCGCAGGCGACCGTCGGGCGCGTGCGCGAGCTCGTCGGCCTCACGCCCCTCGCAGCGCCGCCCGATCCGCGCCTCGCGGGCCTCGTCATGGCGGGCAGTGACACGGGCTGGACGCACGCGGTGCTCGCACAGGCAGGCGTCGCCGAGGCGCTTCGCCTGCTCCTCGAGGACCCGAGCGGGCGCGAGATCCGGTGGGTGCTCGTGCGCCCCGGCTGCGTGAAGATCACGCGCCGCTGGATCGATCCCGACGCCGCCGGCGCCACGCTCGCGGAGCAGCTGCGCGCCCTCGAGATCCTCGCGAGCGCGTGTCAGCGCGTCGGCCCGCCGGCCGCGCGCCTCGAGGAGGGCGCGATCGAGCGAGCGTTCCGCCGCAGCCCCTCGGGCGCGAGCCTCGCGCTCGTCCTCGGCCTGCTCGCCGCGCTGCTCGTGCCGGCCGTCGTGCTCGTCGTGGTCCTCGTGGCCGTCGGCGCACATTGATCGACTCCGCGTGGCTCGACGTAGACTGAGCGCGTGCCCGAGCTGCCCGACATCGTCACTTACCTGCGCGCGCTCGAGCCGCGCATCGTCGGCCAGCCCCTCGAGGCGCTGCGGCTGGCCTCACCGTTCGTGCTCCGCTCGGTCGATCCACCCGTGCGCGAGGTGACGGGCAAGCGCGTCCTCACGCTGTCGCGGATCGGCAAGCGCATCGTCATGGAGCTCGAAGAGGACCTCTTCGTCGTCGTGCACCTCATGGTCTCGGGCCGCTTCCAGTGGAAGAAGCGCGGCGACAAGGTGCCCGGCAAGGTCGGGCTCGGCGCGTTCGACTTCCCGACCGGAAGCCTGATCTTCACGGAGGCCTCGACGAAGAAGCGCGCCTCGATCCACCTCGTGCGAGGCCGGGCGGCGCTCGCGACGTTCTCGCGCGGAGGCGTCGAGCCGCTCGAGGTCGATCTGCCCACGTTCACCGAGGCCCTCCAGCGCGAGCGCCACACGCTCAAGCGCGCGCTCACCGACCCGCGCCTCTTCTCGGGCATCGGCAACGCCTACTCCGACGAGATCCTGCACGCGGCGAAGCTCTCTCCGGTGACGCGCACCGATCGCCTCGATGCGGCGCAGATCGCGCGCCTCTACGAGACCACGCGGCGCGTGCTCACGGAGTGGACCGATCGGCTCTCGAAGGAGGCCGAGCACGAGTTCCCGACGAAGGTCACCGCCTTCCGCCCCGAGATGGCCGTGCACGGCAAGTTCGACCAGCCGTGTCCGGTGTGCGGCACGAAGGTGCAGCGCATCGTCTACGCGGAGAACGAGTCGAACTACTGCCCGCGCTGTCAGACCGGCGGCAAGCTCCTCGCCGATCGCAGCCTCTCGCGGCTCCTCAAGGACAACTGGCCCAAGACGATCGAGGAGCTCGAGGGCCGCTGACGCCGCGGGCGCGCGGACGCCGCTCTTTGGTAGATTGCGCCCGTGCCCGCCGACGTCCTCGTGGTCGAGCCCAACCGCACCGTGCGCCGCATCGTCGAGCGCACGCTGCGCGGTGAGGGCTGGATCGTGCGCACGGCGGCCGATGGCCACGAGGCGCTCGCGCTCGTCGAGCGCATGATCCCGAGCATCCTCTTGCTCGAACAGTCGGCCGCGCCCGCCGCCCAGCTCGGGCACCCCACGCTGCGCACGGTGCCGATCGTGACGATGGGCGTGCGCGCACCGCTCGAGCCGCTCGGCGCGACCAAGCCGCACGATCCGATGGGGCGCGCGACGGCGACCCTCGCCAAGCCCTTCGCGCCCGACGCCCTCGTGGCCACGCTCGCGAGCACGCTCGCGCTCGGCGCGGACCGGCGCGCGATCTCCACGGGCGACGAGGACGGACCGCCCACGCGAGAGCGGCTGCTCCTCGGTGAGGTCGGCCTCGGGCGCGAGGACTCGCTCGCGGGTCGTCTCGAGCACGTGCCGCTGGCCGACGTGCTCCAGCTGCTGTCGTCGCAGGGCCAGACCGGCACGCTCGAGATCAAGAACGGCGAGACCGCGATCGCGATCGGCCTGCTCCGAGGGCGCATCGACCTCGTGATCGGCCGCGGCCTCGCGGACGCGGGCTTCCGCCTGGGGCGTCACCTCCTCGCGCAGGGCCTCGTGACGCGCGAGGCCCTGTCCTCGGTGCTGGCGACGCAGGACGATCGGCGCGGCGATCGCGCCAGGCCGAGCGAGATCTCGCGCCTCGGCGCGCTGCTCGTCGCGCGGGGACAGCTCACGAGCGAGCAGCTGCGCGCGGCGCTCACCGCGCAGACCACCGAGCTCCTCGTGGAGGCCCTGCGCCTCGAGCGCGGCACCTTCCGATTCGTCCGCGGTCTGACCCGCGCCGAGGCGGCCGAGGCCCACCTCGAGCTCGCCGTCGCGCCGCTCCTGCTCGACGCCGTCCGGCGCGTCGACGAGTGGCGGCTGCTCGAGGCGCGCGTGCGCTCGCTCGAGTGCGTGCTCGAGCCGGAGCCGAGCGCGCCGCGATGGCTCGGAGACGACCTGATCGGCCCCGAGGATCGAGCGCTCTTCGGCGCGGCCGACGGCGAGCGCACGCTGCGCGCGCTCGTCGCCGCGCTCGGGACGACGGACGCGGCGGTCGTCTCGAGCGCGCTGCGCCTGCTCGCGATGAAGGCGCTGCGGCTCGCGGGGCAACCGTGATCGCGCCTGCGCCCGAGCTCGGCGCGGGCTTCGTCGTCGCGGCGCGCTTTCGCGTGGAGGCGCTCGCGGGCCGCGGGGGCATGGGCGAGGTCTATCGCGCACTCGACGTCGAGACGGGCGCGCCCGTGGCGATCAAGGTGACGAGACAGACCGTGGAGGACGAGGCGCGCTTCCTCCGCGAAGCGCAGCTGCTCGAGACGCTGCGTGATCCGGCGATCGTCGGCCACCTCGCGCACGGACGCCTCGAGGACGGCCGGCCCTACCTCGCGATGGAGTGGCTCGAGGGCGAGAGCCTGGCCGAGCGCCTCGCGCGCGCACCGCTCTCGATCGAGGCGACGCTGCGCATCGTGCGTGCCGTGGCGCGTGCGCTCGGCAGCGCGCACCGACGCGCGATCGTGCACCGCGACGTCAAGCCCTCGAACGTCTTCCTCGTCCACGGATCCGACGACGGACCGAACGTGCGTCTCATCGACTTCGGCATCGCGCGGCACACGGCGCTGCGTGGCGCGACGGTCACCAAGACGGACGCCGCCATCGGCACGCCTCACTACATGGCCCCGGAGCAGGTGCGCGGCGCGCGCAGCGTCGGGCCCGCGGCGGACGTGTTCTCGCTCGGCTGCCTGCTCTACGAGTGTCTCGTGGGCCGCAGCCCCTTCGCGAGCGACACGCTGCTCGCGGCGCTCGCCGCGGTGCTGCTCGAGGAACCGGAGCCGCCGCGCAAGCTCGCGCCCGCGATCTCGCCGGAGCTCGAGCGCGTCGTCTTGCGCATGCTCTCGAAGGATCCCGCGCAGCGCCCCGCCGACGGAGACGCGGCCTCCGCGGCGCTCGACGCAGTCGAAGGCGGCACCCGTACGCTCGGCGGCGCAGGCGCGCCCCCGACGCTCGCCGGGCTCTCGCACCGCGAGCAGCGCCTCGTGCTCGTCTTGGTCGCGCTCCCCTCCGAGGAGCGCCGCGCCATCGAGGCGACGCAGCGCGCGGACGAGCCGGATCCGACGACGCTCAAGCTGCGCGGCATCGTCGAGCAGAGCGAGGGCCGTGTGGAGCTGTCGGCCGAAGGGGCGCTCGTCGCGTCCTTCTCCGACGGAGGCGCGACGCGTGATCGCGTCGCCCGTGCGCTGCGGTGCGCGCGACGCCTCGTCGGCTCCGACGCGGGGGTGCGCGTCGGGATCGTGGCGGGGCGCACGGTCGGTGGGCGCGTGCCGGTGGCCGAGTCCGTCGAGCGCGCGATCGCGATCGCACGTACGGCCGGTGGCTCCGAGGCGGGCATCGGCGTCGACGAGGACGTGGCCGCGTTCGCGACGGACGAGGTCTCTCTCGGGAGGCTGCCAGGCATCACGGGCGCCGTCCTGGGCGCGAGCGCGCCGGAGCCACGCTCGTCCGCGGGGACGCGCCTCTTCGGGCGAGACCGCGAGCGCGCCGCGATCGCGTCCTCGATCGTCGAGGCACTGAGCGAGCCCATCGCGCGCGCGATCGTGATCGAGGGTGACGCCGGCATCGGGCGCAGCGCGGTGCTCGAGGCCGCGCTCGTCCGCGCCGCGACGGACGCCGAGACACCACCGCGCGTGCTCGAGGTCCGCCTCGACGCGGGCGACCACGACGCGCCGCTCTCGGTCGTCGTGCGCCTCGTGCGCGCGGCCGCGCGCATCGAGGACGGCGAGCCGATCGCGGCCCGGCGACAGAAGCTGTCCGCCCACGTCGCGTCTCTCGAGCCCGATGCCGCGCGCGCGGCGGCCCTGCTCCGCGATCTGGGCGATCTCGCGCGCGTGCCGATCGACGAGGCTCCCGACGCGGTCCGCGGCGACCGCTTCCTCCGAGGCGACCGCGAGCGACGCGCGTTCCACGACTGGGCCGGGCTCGCGCTCCGCGAGCCGTTGCTCTTCGCGATCGACGACGCGCACCACGCGGACCCGAGCTCGCTCGAGCTCCTGGCCGAGGCCCTCACCCTGCGCGCACACGCCCCGCTCGTGCTCGTGGCCACGGCGCGCCTCGCGCCCGACGAGGAGCGCTCGGGCGTCGCGAAGGTGCTCGCGCGGATCGAGCCGGAGGTCCACCGGCTCGGGCCGCTCCTGCCGCGCGCCGCGCGCAGCCTCGTCGATGCGCTCGCGCCCGAGGTCGACGACGACGCACGCGCGGCGATCGTGCTCGCGGGCGAGGGCAATCCCTTCTTCCTCCGCGAGCTCTGTGCGGCACGCGCCCGCGGCGCGGCCGCGCCCACGAGCATCCTCGCGGCGATCGAGGAGCGCATCCTGCGTGCGCCCGAGGAGAGCCGGCGCGTGCTGCGCGCGCTCTCGCTGCTCGGGGAGCCGAGCACGCGCGAGGCGGTCGCCGGGCTCGTGCCGGGCCTGCCGATCCACGAGATCGGCGCGCGGCTCGAGGAGCTCACGCGCGCCGAGCTCGTCGAGGCCGACGCCAAGCGAAAGGGCCTGCATCGTCCGCGCAGCGTGCTCGTGGCCGACGCCGCGTACGCGATGATCCCCGAGGACGACCGGCGCGTCGCGCACCGCCTGGCCGGTCTGTTCCTCGCCGACAACGGCGCCGAGCCCTCCCGCGTCGCGGGTCACCTCGCCCGAGGCGGAGAGCCGCTCCTGGCCGCTGCGGCGTACCGCGATGCGTCCGGCCGCGCGCTCGAGGCCCACGACCTCGCCGTGGCGCGCACGCACGCCGAGCGAGGGCTCGCGCTGGTCTCGGGCACCACGGTCCTCACGGGAGAGCTCCTCCTGCGCCGCGCCGAGAGCGCGCGCTGGCGCGGCGACTACGCGGCCGCGCGCGAGGACGCGATGGCTGCGCTCTGGGCCTTCGAGGCGCACCGCGGCACGAGCTCCGAGCTCGACGCGACCACGCTCGAGGCCCTCGGGCTCGCGATCGTCGCGTCCTCGGCCCTCGGCCGCTTCGAGGAGGACGATGCGGCGAGCCCCTGGGCGCTCGCCGAGCGACTCCTGTTCGACGCCGACGCGCGCGAGCACGCGTCGCTCGAGGTCGTGGTGCTCTGTCGCGGCGCAGCGGCGTGGCTCGGTCGGGGCGATCGCGCGCGCGCCGCGCGCTGGCTCGAGCGCGCGCGCACGCTCGCGGGCCGTGGGCCTCTGGAAGACGTCTCGCCGATCGCGCGGGCGTGGCTCGCGACGCTCGAGGCGTCGCGCGCGCTCCGCGACGGCGACCTCGCCACCTTCCTCACCGAGACCGAGCGCGCCGTGAGCGAGTACGAGCGGGCGGGCGATGCGCGCAACGCGTGCAACCAGCGGGTGCGCCTCGCCAACGCGCTCGTGTCCGTCGGTGAGCTCGAGCGCGCCGAGGCGGCGCTCGCCGCGGCCGTGGACGACGCCGAGCGCATGGGCCTGGCCGTGATCGCGGGCTACGCGGTGCAGAACCTCGGGCACGTGCGCGCGCGCCTCGGCCGCGACGCCGAGGGCCGCGCCCTGCTCCTCGATGCGCTCGCACGCGCCGATCGCCTCTGCGACGCGCAGCTCCGGGCCGGCGCGCAGCTCTACCTGGCGTTGCTCGAGCTCGGTCACGACGCCGCGCGCGCGCTCGGTCACGCGGTCTCGGCGCGCGAGGCGGTCTCGGTGGGCGCCTTCTTCGCGATCGCCCGCGCGATCGAGGCGCGCGCCCTGCTCGCGCTCGGGCGCCTCGAGGACGCGGCGAGCGCCTCCTCGGAGGCGTGCGCGTGGCTCGAGGCCCACGGGCCGATCGAAGAGGGCGAGGCCGCGATCCACCGTGCCCGCGTGGACGTCCTCGAGGCGAGCGCTCGCGGCGCCGAGGCACGCGCACACGCGGCCCGTGCATGGGCGAGCCTCGAGGCGAAGGCCGCGGCGCTCGCGCCGTCGTTGCGCACGGGCTTCCTCGAGCGCGCGCCCGATCACCTGCGGCTTCGCGCCCTCGCAGGCTGACTCACGAGCGCCAGGGCCCCTCGCGCATCATGCGAGGCACGCGGATGCCTGCGCTCTTCGCGCCACCGGCGGCGAGCGAGACGAGCGCGGCCACGAGCACCGGGAGAAGGAGCAGCGACAGGCCGATGGCGATCTCGAGCAGCATGGGGACCTCCGTGGTGCGCGACGGCGCGCACGGCCCTTCCCAGAGCAAGACGAGGGCCAGCCGCCTCTCCGCGCGAAACACCCCTCTTTCGTGGGCGTTTCACGCTCCGGTGCGCCGGCGCGCGCGAGCCCGTGTCCCCGCACCGTGCCGCTCGCTCACACCCGCCCCCGCGCGTTCACGCGGGAAGACGCCGCCCGGACCTCGGGCTCGGGCTCGGGTGCGCGGGCGAGCCATTGCTCGGTCGTGCCGCGCAACGCGAGCCGATCGCGCTGTGCATCGATCGCCTCGGCGGTCGAGCTGGTCGCGCGCTCTGCACCGAGGCGCTCCGCGCGCGCACGGGCCCAGTCCTCCTGCGACACGACGCTCGGTGTGTGCGCGAGCACGAGCTCTTCGTCGATCGTGAAGCTCGAGCTCCACGCCTGCGAGAGCAGGAGCACCTTCGCGAACGCAGCCTCGTCGCGCTGCCCGTTGTCGCGCGCGGTGCGCCAGAGCCCCTCGAGCACCTCGAGCTCGACGCGCATCCGATCCGCGAGCCCGCGCGCGACGTCTGGGTCACCGCTCTGCCGCGCGAAGAAGCGCGCGATCGCGTCGTCCGTCGCGTCGATCATCGCGCCCGCGCGGCGCGCCCAGGAGAGACCGGGGATGCGCTCCCAGAGGGACGCCTGCGCGCGGGCGAAGAACCGCGCGCGGGCGGCGAGGCGCACGACGACGTCTCCCGCCTTCGAGTCCACGCCGTGCGGACCGAGCAAGCGCGCCTGCGCGACGGCCTCGAGCGCGCCGAGCGACTGGACGAGCGCGGCCCGCTCGAGCCCCGCGCGGGCGCGCGTGCGCCGCACCACCGCGAGCTGCTCGCACGCGATCGAGACCAGGAGCGCGTCGGCCAGCGAGCTCGCGAGCGCGAGGTCGGGCTCGGTCACGGCGAGACACTCCGCGAGCGCACGCACGCGGTCATCGACGCCGCGCGCGAGCATCGTGGCGCTCGAGACCAGCTCGCCCGCGATCGTCTCGGGATCGTGCAGCGCCGCCTCCTCGAGCGCGAGGTGCGCCGCACCGCTGCGCCCGGCCGAGCGAGAGACGACGCGCAGCCACCCGAGGCGCCGACGCCGCACGGGCGCCCACGACTCAGTCTGCTCCGGGTCGAGCTCGTAGATCACCTCGTGCTCGCGCTCGGGGAAGCGGCGCGCGAGGCGCTCCGCGACGTCGGCGGCGCGCAGGCGCAGGCGCTCTTCACTCGGTGACTCGAAGCCGAAGACCACCTCGTTCACGGCGACCCGCACGGCCCGGGCGCGCCCTCGCTCGGCCGACTCTGCCCCGCGATGCGATCGCTCGAGCGCCTCGTGGAGCGCATCGGTTCCGTCGAGCGGCGAGGACGCCGTGTCGGCCTCGATCGCATCGGGCGCGAGCCACTGCGCGAGTGAGCCCTCGCCGCCGAGCACGAGGAGATCGGTGCGTGCCTCGCCCATCGCGGCCGTGAGCTCGGGGGTGAGGAACGACGTCGGCATGCGCGGCCCCGCCGGCGTGTGGAGCGCGTAGCCCAGGACGAGCACGAGCCCGCCGCGCGCCCGCTCGATCAGCGAAGGGCCACCTTCGAACGGTCGCTCGAGCCGCAGATCGCCGTGGAGCGAGAGATCGTAGAGCGCGAGGCTGTGGCCCATGCGCGCCGCGAGCGCGCGCCACGCGTCGACCTCCTCGCGCGTGGTGCGGTGGTGCGTGACGAGGAGCCAATCGAAGGGCCGGCTCCCCACACGCTCGGCGACCCGGATCTCGAGCGCGCGATGCTGCACCACGCGAAGCGCGTCCGGATCGCCCAACCGTCCGATCTCGAGCGTGAGCCGGACGCGCAGGGCGCGGTACGTGGGCGCATCGGCGCGCACCCCGAGCGCGAGCTCAATCACGTGATCCGCTCCGCTCTCGAGGAGCTCGAGCTCGCGGACGAAGCCCTCGCCACCGAGGAGCTGCGGGGCGCCCGACTCGTCGAAGAGCGCGACGTGACGGTCGTCGAGCTCGCTCTCGTGGAGCCGCAGCGAGACACGCACCCGACGCCGATCGGCCGACGCGCTCCCGAGCGCTCGACGCGACTGGTTGCGGACCGCGAAGCGCACCCGCGTGATCTCGTCGGCGGCGAGCGAGCCCAGGCCCTCGAGGATCGAGAGCGCCGCGGGGAAGCGCACAGTGAGCGTTCGCGCGCGATCGAGCGCAGGCACGAGGAAGCCGTCGAAGGAGCGCTGGACGTCGGGGATGCGCGCGTCGATCACGACGGGCTCTTCCTGCGCGAGCGGATCGCTCTCGGCGGTCGTCGCGTGGTCGCGCAGCTCGAAGGACAAGACGCCCTCGAGCTCGGCCGTCGCGCCGCTCGCGAGCCCGCGAGGCACGACGAGGCGCGCGCCCTCGATGGGCCTGGCCCAGTCGGAGAGCGAGACGACGAGCTCGGTGTCGTGATGACGCGGCGTGGGCATGCCGCCGACGTTCGTCACGCGCACGCGCCGGAGCTCGACGCGCTCACCGGGCTCGGTGACGCCGTCGGCGTCGGGCGTGTGGATCTCGAGCCCCGCGAGCGCGAGGTGGTAGCGAGACTCGTAGAGCTCGGCCCCGCCGCGGGTGTGGACCTCGATGGTGAACGTGCCGTCGGCGCCGCGCGCACCGTCCGCGAGCGGGCCGCTGCCGGACGGGCCGGGCGAGCCGCTCGGTCCACGCGAGCCGCCGGGGTTCGAGTGGTGACGCGTGCGCGTCTGCGTCTGACCGTTCGAGTCGCGGTAGGTCTCCGTCGTGGTCCACGAGTGGCTCGATCCGCCGGGTCCGCCCGAGCCCGCCGAGCCGCCGCTGCCGTGCGCACCGCGCACACCGCCGGGCCCTCCCTCGACACCCTGACGAAGGAGAAGGAGCAGGTGCGTGTCCTCGTCGCGCACTGCGACGTGCACCACGCCGCCCCGACCACCGTTCGCACCGCTCGTTCCGCGACCGCCTGCACCACCATCGCCGCCACGTCCGCCGTCGCCACCGCGCGAGTACCTCGTCGCGTCGTGACCCGAGCGGCCGCGCGCGCCGTCACCACCTGCGCCGCCGCGGCCTCTCGCGCCGCCCGCCCCGCCGCGCGCGACGAGATCGACGAAGCCGTGATCGCCGATCTCGCGGCGCGCCGCGACGCGCTCCTCACGACCGTCGTAGCTCACCCGCGTGCCATCGATCGCGACCAGCCCCGCGCCCTCGTCACGCAGCGTGATCGCGATGCGGCCCGCGGGCGCGCCGGCCTCCGCCGGCCCCGCCGCGCCGCCGTCGGCACCGTCGGCGCCTGCGCCCGCGCCATCGGCGCCACGGTGTCCCTCTCGCGCCCGTGCGCCGCTGCGACCGCTCGCATCGAGCAGCAGCAGCACCTCGCCTCGGATCTCGTCGCGTCGATCGTCGCCCGGCTCTCGATACACGGGCGCCAGCGTACACGCAGGCCGCTGGCTCGACGCACGACGACGAGGCGCGTCACACGCGGCGCGTCATGCGACGCTCCGTCGCGCGCCTTCGGCCTCGCGAGGTGGCATGCGCGCTGCTCTCTCACCGCTCCGGACGGTGGACGAGCCCGAGGCGTGACCAGAGCGCCCGCTCGCGTGAACCCGTCCGAGGAGAACGACATGAGCTCCAACGACCTGTGGCAAGAGGGCCAGTACGACGCCCTCGCGAAGATCACCCCCGAGCTGCGCGCGAAGCTCGCGCAGTGGGCACCGAAGGGCCCGAGCGGTCGACGTGCGGCGGAGTTCACGCGCTCCGGTGAGCTCGGACAGCTCACGGTCGCCTTCGAGAGCTGCGCCCCACGTCTGGCGTGAGCGCCCCCGCACGGCGCGCCAGGACGGCGCACGTGGCGGCGAGCCGATCAGCCGGTGGCCGCGACGCTCGCCAGCGCGTGGGCGCGACGCGCTGCAGCAAAGAGCGCGTGCCCGCCGCGTCGGATGACGCACCGCGACGCGCTCGGGTGGCTCGTCAGGTGCGACGCGCGCCGAGGCGCACGAGGATGCGCTGGAGCTCGTCCACGCTCATGTCCACGTGCTCGACGACGCGCCCGTAGAGCTGCGCGGTCGGCACGTTCCGACCACCGCGCTCGCGCTCGAGCAGCGAGAGCTGCCAGATCACGACACGCTCGGCGCGCGTGAGCCCGTCGCGCACGTCGGGCACGAAGTCGAGCTCCGTCCGCTGGTCGTCGCGTCGACGCGCGCTCATGCGCGCTCCGCGACCGTCTCTGGCATCGGCGCCTCGTCGTCGACGCCGTCGATCGCGTGCTCGAGCGAGTGACGCAAGAAGTACATCTGCTCCTGCCCCAGGCCCTGGCCCACGAACGACGCGCCGTAGACAAGGCCTGCGAGCACCGCCGCGCCCGGCGCGACCCAGAGCGCCGTCGGCGCTTGTCCGACCATCCACTGACCGATGCCGAACATCGACGCGAAGAACGTGAGCACGCAGAGGCCTCCCGAGCCCATCACGTAGAAGGCCCACACGTACGGGTCCGGACCGAACCGTGCGTCGAGCTTGGAGCCCGCCGCGTCGCCCTCCACGCGGACCACGAGCTGCGGCGAGTAGAAGTGGTTCTCCTCGCCGTCGATCGCGAGCTCGAGCCGCTCGGACTGCGCGAGGCCGCGCAGACGCTCGGAGCCCTCGATGAGCGCGTGCACGCGCCGGCGCACCTCGCTCGGTGCATGAGGGCTCTTGAGGGTGAAGCGGGGACGCGGGCTCGGGCGCGTCGGCATGCCCCGAGCCTAACCCTCAACGCGTGCGGATCGCGAGGGTGGCTCGTGCGACCGCGAGATCCGCGAGCGCCTGCACGAGCGAGACCTCGGCGGCGAACAGATCGCGCTCGGCCTGCACGAGCTCGAGCTGCGAGGCGACGCCGACCTCGTAGCGGGCTCGCGCGTCCTCCGCGGCGCGACGGCTCGCGTCGAGCACCGCGGTCGCCGTGCGTGCACGGGCCGCGAGCGCGTGGCTGCGATGCCACGCGTCCTCGATCTGGAGGCGTGACTGCTGCTCGGCGCGCTCGAGGCGCGCGCGCGCCGCCGACAGGCTCGCCTCTCGCGTGCCCACCTGCGCAGGGCGGAGGAAGTCGAGCGTCCACGTCGCGCTGAGCGCGATGTTCCAGTTCGAGGCCGGACCGAAGCCCACCGCGTTCGTCACGCGCTCGGCCGCCGTGCCCGAGATCGTCGGCACGAAGGCGAGCCAGCCCGCGTGCACGCCACGCTCGGCCGCGAGCACGTCCGCTCGCGCCGCGCGCACGGCAGGCGCCTCGTCGAGGTGCGCGAGGTGATCGTCGAGCGTCCCCGTCGGCGCCTCCTCCGCGGCGATCGGCGGCAGCGCCCGACCGTGGAGATCGATGCCCGTGAGGTTCGCGAGGTTGCGCTCGGCGAGCGTGACCGCGAGCGCGGCCTCTTCGCGCGCCTGCTCGGCGCGAAGCACCTCGGCCTCCGCGCGCGCGAGCTCCGAGGCCGACGCAACGCCGACCTCCTGACGCGCGCGCGTGAACACGAGCGCCTGCGAGACGACCGCGTGCGAGCGCTCCGCGACCTCGACGAGCGCACGCGAGCCCACGAGCTGGTAGTAGAGCAGCGTCACCGCGACGTCGACGTCGTCCTGCGCGAGGCTCGCGCGCTCGGCGGCCGCATCGCCCGTGGCCTCGGCCGAGAGGAAGCCGGCCCACGCGGAGGCATCGACGATCGGCACGATGACGGCGAAGCGCGCATCGAGCTGATCGTAGGGCGTGATCGTCCGCGAGATCATCGAGCCATCCGGCGCCTGCGTGCGGAAGACGACCTCGATCTCGTTGCGCGTGTAGGTGCCCGTGGCGGTGAACGACGGCAAGAGGCGCGCGCGCGCCTCGTCGGCCTGGCTCCGCGCGACCGACACCGCCGCACGCGCAGCCTCGAGGTCCGCGTGGTTCTCGTGCGCCGCAGCCACGAGCTCCTCGAGCGCGACGGGACTCGTGGTGTCGGTGGCCGCGCGAGCATCCTGCGCGTGGACGTCCGCAGCTGCGAGCGTGACGAACGCAACGAGCGCGGCGAGGGCCGCGCCACCTGCACGCACGTCATGGTTCTTCACGTCCGACTGTCGTGGACGAGCGGTAGAGAACGCTTGACCGATGGGCATCACGGGGCCACTCTGGGCGGCGTTGACTGACGAGTCAATCAAAAGATCCCAGCACCCTGCCAGGGCCACGCGAACGGGCAGCTCGCGCTGAGCGCTCGAACGACGCGAGGCCGACCCTGGCCGGTGAGGGCGAAGAAACACGGAGCCCATGCCGCGCTCTCCCTCCACGAACCAAGACATCCGCGACTCGCGTCGTGCGGACATCCTCCGCGCGGCGGCGAAGCTCTTCGCGCGCAGCGGTCTGTCCGACACCAAGATCGGCGACATCGCGCGCGAGGCCGGCCTCTCGCACGGCCTCGTGTATCACTACTTCCCCTCGAAGGAGGCCGTGTTCGAGGCGGTCATCACCGAGAAGCGCGAGGCGGCCTGGGAGGACGTGGCCGCGTGCGAGGCCGCGCGCGGTGTCGAGGCAGCGATGCACCTGCTCCTCCAGCGGACGCTCGACGACGCGCGTGAGCGGCCCGAGGTCACGGTGATGATCACGCAGGCGCTCCTGACCGACTGCGTCCCCGACAAGCTGCGCGCGAGCCTGCGCCGCGGCGCGCGCGACTCGTTCAACCGCACCGTCGCGTTCTTCGAGCGCGGCCAGACGGCCGGTTGCGTGGATGCCAGCGTGCCCGCGACGCAGCTGGCCGCGGCGATGTTCTGCCTCGTGCGCGGCATCTTCCTCGCGAACGCGCAGGCGCTGCGTGGCCACGGCTGGATGCCCCTGCCCGAGGCCGACACGATCCTGCGCCTGCTGCTGCCGCGACACGAGACGAGCGCCGCCTCGAGCCGCCGCGCGGCGAGCGAGCCCATCGACGCGCCCGCCGCCGCGACCCCGAGCGAGACCACGACGCGCGCGCGTGCGCCGCGGCCCCAGAAGAAGAAGACGACGACGAGCCGCGCCCGTGTGCGCGCCGGAGGTGTGGGATGAGGAAGACGTATCGAGTGCTCGCGCTGGCGAGCGCCCTCGCGATGGGCTGCGGTTCGTCCGCGCCGGCCGCCACGGCGAGCGCGCCGGGCGCACCGAGCGGCGCCGCGAGCACCGGGCCCGCCGCTCCGATCTCGGTCACGACGGCCCAGGCCTCCGCGCGCGCCGTGCCCGAGTCCATCGCGCTCACCGGCACGCTCCTTCCCGACGAGGACTCGCGCCTCGCGCCCGTCGTTCCCGGTCGGGTGATCGAGGTGATGGTCGAGCGTGGCGATCACGTGGAAGAGGGTCAGCCGCTCGTGCGCCTTCGCGACGTCGACTTCCGCCTCCAGGCCGCCTCGGCGCGCGCGCAGCTCGCGCAGGCCCGCGCGCGTCTGGGCATCGCGGCGGGTGCGCGTCCCCCCGCGCCGGAGGAAACGCCCGAGGTCCGCTCCGCCGCCTCGGCGCTCTCGCTCGCGGAGGAGTCGCTCCGCCGCGCCGAGGAGCTCGGCCAGCGAGGCGTGCTCCCGCCCGCGCAGCTCGACGAGGCACGCACGCGTGCCGCACAGGCGCGCGATCAGCACGCGACCGCGCTCCAGGGCACGCGCGCGGCGATCGCCTCGCTCGGCGCCGCCGAAGCGCAGCTCTCGCTCGCGTCCTCGGCCCTCAACGAGGCGCTCGTGCGCGCGCCGTACGCCGGCGAGATCGCCGAGCGCAACGTCTCGCCCGGCGAGTACGTCACGGTGCAGACGCCTCTTCTGCTCCTCGTGCGCACGAACCCGCTCCGCCTCGAGCTCCAGGTGCCCCAGGAGCGAGTCGGCGCGCTCACGATGGACCAGCGTGTCGTCCTCACCGTGGACGCGTTCCCCGGTGTGACCTTCGAGGGCCGCGTGCGCTACGTGAGCGCGTCGGTGGATCGCGCGAGCCGCGCCCTCGTCGTCGAGGCGGTGGTGCCCAACGACGACGGACGCCTGCGCCCGGGCATGTTCGCCGAGGCGCGCATCGAGCTCGGACGCGAGCAGCCCGTCGCGGTCGTGCCCGCGAGCGCCGTGCTCACCGCCGCGGGCGTCAGCCGCGCGTTCGTCGTCGAGAACGGCCGCATCGAAGAGCGTGTCGTCACCGTGCTCGAGCGCACGGGCACCGAGATCCTCGTGAGCCAGGGCGTCAGCGCGGGCGAGACCCTCGCGACGAGCGAGCTCGATCGCCTCACCGACGGCTCGAGCGTCACCGCCGTCGCGGCGACCGCGACCACCGCGCCCGCGCCCGCGCCCGCCGGGGCCGCCGGCACGGCGAGTCAGGGAGGCTGATCGATGCAGTGGCTCGCCGAAATCTGCGTCAAGCGTCCCGTCTTCACGTGGGTGCTGATGCTCGCGCTCGTCGTCGTCGGCGGCGTGAGCTTCCTCGGGCTCGGTGTCGACCGCTTCCCGAACATCGACGTGCCGATCGTCATCGTCACGACGCGCCTGCCCGGCGCCTCGCCCGAGCAGATCGAGCGCGACGTCACCGACCGCATCGAAGAGGCCGTGAGCTCCGTCTCCGGCATCGACGAGCTCTCGTCCAACAGCTACGAGGGCCTCTCGGTCGTGAGCTGCCGCTTCGTGCTCGAGAAGCGCACGGACGTCGCCGCGCAGGAGATCACCGACCGCATCAACCGCATCCTCTCGGAGCTCCCCGAGGGCGCCGAGACGCCTCAGGTGCTCCGTGTCGATCCGGGCGCCGCGCCCGTCCTCCAGATCGCCGTGGTCTCGAGCCGCTCGCGCCGCGAGGTCACCGACTTCGCCGAGACCCGCGTGCGCCGCCTCATCGAGTCCCTCGACGGAGTCGGCGGCGTCACCGTGATCGGCGGCCAGGAGCGGCAGATCGCGGTGGTGCTCGACCCGCGCGCGCTCGAGTCCTTCGGGCTCACGGCGCGCGACGTCCAGCGCACGCTCGCGACCGAGAACGTCGAGGTCCCCGGTGGCGACGTGCAGGAGGGCGGTCGCACGCTCCAGCTGCGCATCCTGGGCCGCGTGCGATCCGTCGAGGAGCTCGGCGAGCTCGCCATCGCGACGCGCAGCGGTCGTGTCGTGCGCGTGCGCGACGTCGCCACGCTCGAAGACACCGACGAGGAGGCGAGCTCGGCCGCCACGCTCGACGGCGAGAGCGTCGTCATCGTGCAGGTGCAGAAGCAGTCCGGCACGAACACCGTCGCCGTCGTCGACGCGCTCTACGCCCGGCTCGAGGAGATCCGCGCGGAGCTGCCGCCGAGCTATCGCCTCGAGGTCGTCCGCGACGAGAGCGAGTTCATCCGCAACTCGATCCACGCGGTCGAAGAGCACCTCTTCTACGGCGGTCTGCTCGCGTCGTTCGTCGTCTTGCTCTTCCTCCGCAACGGGCGCTCGACGCTCATCTCGGCGCTCGCGATCCCGACGTCGATCATCGCGACGTTCGCGCTCATCCGACTGATGGGCCTGACGCTCAACACGATCACGCTGCTCGCGCTCACGCTCTCGGTCGGCATCGTCATCGACGACGCCATCGTGGTGCTCGAGAACATCGTGCGCTGGGTCGAGGAGAAGAACGTCCCGACGCGCAAGGCCGCCATCCTCGCGACACGCGAGATCGGCCTCGCCGTGCTCGCGACCACGCTCTCGCTCGTCGCGGTCTTCCTCCCCGTCGCCTTCATGAGCGGCATCATCGGCCGCTTCATGTCGTCGTTCGGCCTCACCATGTCGTTCGCGATCATGGTGAGCCTCTTCGTGAGCTTCACGCTCACGCCGATGCTGAGCGCCCGCTGGCTCAAGGGCCCCGTGCGCGGCGCCGGGCCCGAGCCCGAGGCGGAGCCGGAGGCAGCGCCCGAGCGCGAGCGTGTCGACCCGCCGCCAGGCGATCGCTGGCTCGAGCGCGAGCAGTACCTCGAGTGGATCCGCGGCACGCGTCAGCCCGAGCTCGAGGCCTCGCACGAGGCGAGCGCGAGCGACGCGCACCACGGTCACACGCGCGGCGCCGCCCGCGCTCCGGGGCTCTACGGGGCGCTCGAGCGCGCGTACCTCGTCGCGCTCGCCTGGGCGATGCGCCACCGATGGGTCATCGGCATCCTCCTCGTCTTCACGCTCGCCGGCATCCCGCTCTTCGGCCGCGCGGTCGCCAAGACCTTCCTCCCGCTCGAGGACGAGTCGCGCTTCGAGATCACGATGCGCGCACCGGAGGGCATCTCGCTCGCGCAGACGCAGATCGTGGCCGAGCGCATGGCGCGCGAAGTCCGCGCGGTGCCGGGCATCCAGCACAGCGTCGTCACCGTCGGCAGCCCTCCGGGTGATCCGAGCGGACGCGGACCGAACCAGGCCGCGATCTTCGTCGCCATGGTGCCCGCCGCCGAGCGCGAGCTCAGCCAGGCGGACGCGATCATCCACATCCGCGAGCAGATCCTCCCGCACTTCGCGAGCGAGAACCTCCGCACCATCATCTCCCCGATCAACGGCTTCGGCGGTGGTGGCGCCGCGAGCGCGAGCATCCAGTACGTCTTGCGCGGCTCCGACATCGAGGAGCTCGACCGTCTCTCGCAGGCGGTGCTCACGCGGGTGCGCCAGATCCCGGGCACCGTCGACGCGGACGTCACGCTCGTCACCGGCCGCCCCGCGTTCGAGGTCCGCATCGACCGCGCGCGCGCCTCCGATCTCGGCGTCAACGTCGTCGATCTCGCCAACGCGCTGCGCCTCGCGGTCGGTGGTGTGCCCGTCGGCACCTTCGCCGACGGCGGCGAGCAGTACGACGTGCTCGTGCGCGCCGATCTCGACGCACGCGCAGACCCGCGCGCGATCGGCCTGCTCACCGTGCCGACCTCGCGCGGCGGCACCGTGCGCGTGCAAGACGTCGCCGAGATCGTCGAGTCGCTCGGCCCCGCGTCCATCCAGCACCTCGCGCGACAGCGACAGGTCACCATCTACTCGAACGTGCAGCCGGGCGCCTCCGAGGCGTCCATCATGGCGAGCTTCGAGGAGGCCTTCACCGCCGCCGCACCGCCCGCAGGCTACCGCGCGCAGTTCACGGGCCGCTCGCGCGAGCTGCGCCGCGCCGGGCTCTCGTTCCTCATCGCCGTCGGCCTCTCGTTCCTCTTCATGTACCTCGTGCTCGCCGCGCAGTTCGAGAGCTGGATCCACCCGATCACGATCCTGATCTCGCTGCCGCTCACGGTCCCGTTCGCGCTCCTCTCCCTGGTCGCGCTGGGTCAGTCGCTGAACATCTACTCGGCGCTCGGCATCCTCGTGCTCTTCGGCGTCGTGAAGAAGAACTCCATCCTCCAGGTCGACCACACCCGCGGCCTGCGCCGCGACGGCTTCTCTCGCGCGGACGCCGTGATGCTCGGCAACCGCGACCGCCTGCGTCCCATCCTCATGACGACGGTCGCGTTCGTCGCCGGCATGCTCCCGCTCATGATCAGCTCGGGCGCCGGTGCGGGCACCAACCGCGCGATCGGCGCGGTGATCATCGGCGGCCAGAGCCTCTCGCTCTTGCTCACGCTGATCGCGACGCCCGTCGTCTACAGCTGGCTCGACGATCTCGGCTCCTCGCGCTTCACGAAGCTCCTCGGCCGCGGGCTCCTCTGGCCCTTCCAGCAGATCGATCGCGTGCTCAGCCGCGGAGAGTCCCACCACCCCGCCGAGTGAGCGCGCGCGATCTACGGATCGAGCGCGCTCGCGAGCCGGCACAGCCAGTGTCGCCGCGGGTAGGAGATCGGGTCGGCGCAGTGGTCGAACTCCGATCCTTCATCGAGCACGACGCGTCGCACGCGCTGCGTCGAGGGCTCCACGTAGACCGTGCATTGCTGGTAGTGCGCCAGGCCCGTGTGCCGCATCCAGTCGTGGCTGCTCGGAGGCTCGCCCGCGAGCCCGCCCCAGCCGGTGCTCGCCTCGCCGATCGTGCCGAACGCGGTCTCGACGTCGCGCTGAGCGGTGCCGGACACCACCGACGTGCAGACGCGCTCGAACTCCGCGCGGCGCGACCGCGACACCGCGCGGGTGGCGAGCAGGGCCAAGAGCGCGAGGGCGCCGACCACGGCGAGCAAGATCGCACCGAGCGCGCGTGCACGGGGGCCGCGAGGTCGACGCTCGTCGTCGGGGCGTTGGGCCGGCTCATGCGGCGGAGCCGGGCTCGTGCCGCGTCGATCGCTCACGCCGAGGCACGACCGCGTCGATCGAGGGCGACGCCCACCGCGACGATGGCCACTGCCGGCAGCGCGTGGCCCGGCGCGAGGTGCGCGAGCGCGTCCATGGGGCAAGCGAGCGCCGCCGTCGCGAGCGCGGCCGCGGAGGCGACCAGGCCCGCACCGACCGCCGCGCCGATCGCGTCGCGCCGCATCGCCCACACCACCACGAACGCGATCGCACCCACGACGAGCGAGGCCATCGCGCACGCACCGGGGCCGTGACCCACGGGATCCACCGGTCCGCCTGCGCCGAGCGGCAGGAGCACGAGCACGAGCGCACCGAGCACCGCGCCGACCGCGAGCGCCGGCACGAGCGAGCCCTCGAGCGCGCGCGCCTGCAGGGGCCGAGTCGCGACGAGCGTGCCCGCGACGGCGAGCGCTGCGAGCACCAGCGACCAGACGACGGCATGAGCCACGGACACGGTCCCGAGATCGGCGCGCGGCGCGAGCGTCAGGGCCAGGCCGGGGAACGCGAGCGCGATCACGAGCGCCATCGCGCGTCGTGCGCCCTCGGGCAGGCGCTTGAGCCGGCCTCCGACCCCGCGCTCGGCGCGGAGGTCACCCTCGAGCCCGCTCCACGCGGACGCGAGCAAGGACGCGTCCGCGCCGGACGGCTCGTCGGGCTCGTGGGGGCTGGCCATCCCCGTAGTATGCGCGAGCCAGGCGCTCGTTACGGGCTCGTGAGATGATCGCGCCGCCATGGAGCCCGGCCCGGCCGAATCCGCCCTGTTCGAGCGATGGCTCGACGGGGACGAGCGCGCCTTCCGGCAGATCTTCGAGGCGCTCGGGCCGCTCGTGCTCGCGATCGCGCGGCGCCACGGGCTGCGCGACGCGGAGGCCAAGGACGTCGTGCAGCAGACCTTCCTCGGCGTGCACCGCGCGCGGGGCGACTTTCGCCGAGGCGCGCCCGTGCGGCCGTGGATCGTGACGATCGCGCGCAACGTGATCCGCGATCACCTGCGGCGTCGTTACGTGCGCCGCGAGGACGCCCTCGAGCTCGACGGTCCGATCGAGCCGCGCGTCGAGGCGCCGGAGTACGGCGTGCCAAGCCCCGAGGCCCTGCTCGCCTGGGCCCACAAGGCGCTCGCGAAGCTCCCCGAGGCGCAGCGACGCGTGATCGAGCTGCACTACCTCGAGGGCCGCTCCTTCGCCGAGGTCGCGCAGGCCGTCGGCTGCAGCGAGGGCGCTGCGCGTGTCCGTGCGCACCGCGGCTACGAGACGATCCGCGGCTGGCTCGTGGACCCCACCGCCGCAGGCCTCGAGGACCCGTTCGGCTGACGATTCGCTGGGCGTGAACGACGATCGGACCGCGACCAGTGCGCCACGTGTGGGAAGCACGCGTGTCGATGATGCGTGCCAGTGACCCCCGCGCCCAGCCGCCCGCGTGGTTGCCAATCGCTTCTCCGCGCTCGGTCGGCCCAGGGGGATTGCCGGTCGCGTTCGCGATGACACGGACCCTCGCGCCGTCGAGTGCTCCATGGATTCGTGAGGTGTCACCACCCAATCTGTGCGCGGTCCGCGAAGAACGAAGGAGTGCGACGATGAAGAAGATCCTCGGGGTGATGGCTCTGAGCCTGTTGGCGTCGGCCTGTGACGCCCAGTCGGCTGGCGGCTGCGACGCGCGCGGAGTGGACGGTACGTGTCGCGACTGGTTCGCCCCGAGCGGCGAGATCACCACCCGCCGAGCCGAAGCCGCTGCTGGCTGCGAAAGCCTGGGAGCCTCCTACCAAGAGACCAGCTTCACCTGCTCGAGCTCCGGAAAGGTGGGCTCGTGTGTCGTCCAGTCCATCACCAACGGTCCGCGCATCTTCTACTACGATGTCGCCTGGACCCGCGAGTCCGCCCGCTCCGACTGCAATGGGCGCGGCGGCAGCTTCCTCGAGTGAGCAGACGGTCGCGATGCAGTGAGTCGCGTCCCTCGCACGGGCGCGACGCTCCCGAAGTCGGTTGTCGTCAGAGGGTGCCCTCGTCGCCTTCTTCGCATGGACCTCGCGAAGCGCCGGGCAGGTCCGACCGCGTGGCGAAGGGGCCGTGGTGTTCGTCGCGTGGCGTGTGATCGCACGGTCGGTGTGCTCGCACCTCCCCTCGATCCTGCCGGGCGCATTGCGGACGCGTCCTCGACGACGAGCGAGGTCGATGTGCTCGGCGACCG
>JBILLJ010000338.1:0-2980 GCA_044376125.1 Sandaracinaceae bacterium | reverse complement strand
GCTCTTGGCCGCGATCGCGCTCGAGCCGCCGGCGCACTACGAGATCGTGAGCCGCGAGGGCACGATCCTCGGACCGCTCTCGTACGCCGAGCTCGTGCGACGCATCGTGGCGGGCGAGGTCGGCCCCAAGCTCACGGTGCGCCGCGAAGGGCAGGGCGAGGCGGAGCCGCCGCGCGAGCTGCGACGCTACCTCTCCTCGAGCGCGCTCGGCTGGCGTGACCCGAGCGACGCGAGCACGCGTGAGCGTGGTGTCATCGAGAGCGGCCGGCTGCTCGCGCTCGCGCTGCGCCTCGGCACGACGCGCGCGACGGGGCTGCTCGAGATCGTGGAGCCGCCGACGCTCTCGCCGGACGCGAAGCGACCCCGGCGCAAGCGCATCTTCTACGTCGACGGGAAGCCCGAGTTCGTGACGTCGAACGATCCGCACGAGCTGCTCGGGGAGTTCCTCGTGCGCAACGGTGTCTGCCTCCGGATGGAGGTGGAGATGGCGCTCGCGGTGCTCGATCGCTACGACGGTCGGCTCGCGGACGCGCTCGTGGGCCTCGGCGTGATCCGCCCCCTCGCGCTGGTGTCGGCGATCGAGCGGCAGGTGCGTGAGCGCTACCTCGAGGCCTTCCGTTGGCGCGCGGGCACGTGGACGTTCGTCGAAGGGCTGCGCGCAGGGGAGGAGGCCGTGGCCCTCGGGCGTGGCCCGCTCGAGCTCCTCTTCGATGCGACCGTGAGCCTCGACGCGACGCTCGCGGAGGCTGCCATCTCGCCCCTGCGCGAGCGCGTGGTGACGCGGGTGATCTCACCGCCGGCGCCGCTCGCGTCGTTCGGTCTTCCGGCCCCGTGGACGCAGGCGATCCAGTCCGTGGACGGGCGCACGTCGCTCGCGGGGCTCCTCATGCGCGCGCACACGGAGCACGGGCTCGAGCTGGACGACGCGTGTCGGGTCTACCACTTCGGGCTGAGCTGCTCGCTCCTGCGGGTCGCGAGCTCGCCGGCCTCGGCGATGGGCCTTCCCGCCATCAAGCGCGACTGAGCGGAGAACGGCGTGGGTCCCGTCCGGGAAGGGTGGCACGACGCCAGTCTCGCGGCGCGCTCGGGCTTGGGCTCCTCGGGCCGCGAGCCGTGCTGAGGCAGGTCGCGAGCGCCAGACGGCGTCGCCTCGCGGTGATGGCGCACGGCGAGGGGCATGCGAACCTGCGCGCCCGATGCGCCGCGCCACCCGAGTGTCCCCTGCACCCTTCGTGTGCGCGCTCGCCGCGCCGGTCGCCCTCCTCGGGTGCGAGACGCCGAGCGTGCCTGTCGATGCGGGGCCTCCCGTCTACCTCGATCTCGTCGCCGACCTCGCCGATCCGTATGCCCCGGCGCGACTGCGTCCGGGCACGCCGTTCCTCGTGAGCTCGCGCGAGCCCGAGGCGCCCGAGGGGCTGCTCAACCGCGACCACACCTACTACGTGCGTGAAGAGGACGGCCGCGGCGTGATGATCGAGCGCGCGGGCCCGGGCGTCATCACGCGCTGGTGGATGACCATCGGCGATCTGCCCGGCCTGCGCGATCCCGAGGCCGTGCGCGTGTTCTTCTGGGTCGACGGAGCCGAGATCGATCCCGACGGCGGCGAGCCCGGCATCACGCTCGGCGAGCTCACGAGCGGTCGTCACGCGGGCCTCGCGGCGCCCTTCACGCTCGGCCGCGAGGGCACGAGCGGCGGCTTCGTCATCAGCCAGCCGATCCACTACCAGCGATCGTTCCGCGCCGACGTCACGCTCAACGCGGGGTGGACCTACTACCAGCTCGAAGGCACCGACTACGCCGCGAACGTCGTCGCACCGGCGTTCACGCATCCGCCGAGCGAGGAAGCGCTCGCGTCGCTCGAGTCGGCCGCGACGCTGTGGCGCGACCACGACCACCCCGGCGTCGACCGTGAAGGAGAGCGCGTCGCGCTCGCCGCGGGCGAATCGACGGAGCTCTCGTGGACGGGGCCCGGCGTCGCGACGGCGGTGACGCTCGAGGTGCCTCGCGCCGATCGCGACCAGGTGCGGCTCGTGATCGAGAGCGACGGAGCGCGTGCCATCGACGCGCCGCTCGCCTGGGTCGCCGGCGGCGTCTCGCCCGCGGCCGCGATGCACGACTCGGCGTTGTTCGTGGTGGACGAAGCGCTCGTGCGACTCCATCACCCCATCCCCTTCGAGGACACGCTCACGGTGCGCCTCGAGGCCCCGAGCGATCGGGCGCTCGCGGCGGTCCGCCTCGGTGGTCGCGTGGTGTCGGGCCCGCTCGACGACGACCTCGGACGCCTCCGCACCGATTGCGGCACGCGCGGCCCCGTCGCCTCGATCGCGATGTGCGGCACGACCGACGGCTCGCTGCGCGCGCCCAACAACGTCGTCGCGTCCTGGTCGGGCGGACGTGGTCACTACGTCGGTCACTCGCTCGTGCAGGACGTGGCCAGTGACTGGTGGTGCGCGCTCGAGCCCGATCACGAGATCTGGATCGACGGGCGCTACGCGATCCTCGGCACTGGCATGGAGGACTACTACAGCGCCGGCTTCTACTTCATGAACGGCCCCGTGCAGTGGCTGCTCGCGGGCGCGACGGCGTGGGATCGCGACGAGGAGACGGGCGCAGGCTCGACGCACGTCTACCGACACCACCTCGTCGACACCATCCCCTTCGAGTCCGAGCTCCGCTTCGAGCTCGAGAGCTACGTCGACGACACGACCTTCACGGGATGCGCGTTCTTCTACGTCGAACCCGACTGAGCGCCCGCCGGCGGTGAAGCGGGAAGGCCCGCTCAGAGCGGAAAATTCTGAGAAAAAACGACTCAGAGAGGAAAATGCATGGAATCTGCGTGGTGGGTGCTGCGCCACCCGCTGAGGCGCGCACACCGCGCTCGGCGCCCCACTCAGGTGTCCGGCAGCCCTCTCGCACGCCCTCCCGCGCCGCCAACGCCTCCAGCCCGCTCGACCTCTCGGTCGGCGGGCACACGTCTCCC
>JBILLJ010000216.1:0-11147 GCA_044376125.1 Sandaracinaceae bacterium | reverse complement strand
GTGGCTCGCCGAGGACAGCTGGGAGGTGCTGCGCAGCGAGCGCGCGATGTCCATGAGATCGGCAGTCATCGTGCTCGTGCTCTCCCGCGAACCTGCGTCGTTCGCGCAGTCGAGCGTGGCGTGGAGGTCGCGGCTTCGGCAGGGCGAGGGGAGGTGGGTCCGCTCAGCTTGGGTGAGCGACGTTGCGTGTCGGCGTAGCGCTCGAGGGCGCCGTCCAGCTCGGCGTGAGCGGCAGCGCGAAGCGCGGGCGGTTCGAGGGCTTCGGCGTGCCGGCCCCAGGAGAGCACCCACCGAGTCACCTCGACGAGACCCGCGACAGTGGCCTCGACGATCACGGAGCCGTCGGGCTCGCGGACGAGTTGCTGCTCGGGGGACAGGCGGTACTCGGGGACCGCCCAGGCGGCCTCGCTGGCGATGCGCACGCGGACACGCGTCGCGTCTCCCGTCCATGTCTTGACCGCCGAGGCGAAGAGCGCGTCGAGGTCGATGTCGGGGTGAGGGTCGGCAGGCTCACCGGTGACATCCACCCGCTCGATGCGCTCGACCTTGAATGTGCGGAGCTCACCGCGCTCGAGCGCGAAGCCATCCAGGTAGGCCGTGCCGTCCACGACACGGAGCGCGAGCGGATCGAGCGTGTAGTGTCCGCGTGCTCCGCCGCGCGAGGCGACGAGCGTCGTGATGCGCACGCGCTGGCCGCGATCCAGCGCGAGGCCGAGGGCCGTCATGACGTCGGGGCGTTTCGCGGTGCCTGCTCGAGCGACGCGAACGCGACGCGGCGCTGTGTCGCTCGAGACCGCCGGCGCGCTCGCGAGGATCGAGTCGATCTCGTCCGCGAGGGAGGTTCCTCTCAGGGAAGAGAGGGCCTCTCGTGCGAGGCGAAGCGCCGCGATCTGCGACGGCAGGAGCGAGATCGACAGACTCATCCCGCGCAGCACGTGCCAGACCTCCCCGCCCACGCGACGGCGGTCGATCGTGGCCACGTCGCGGCGCAACGCGGCGAGATCCCGGTCCACCGTGGGGCGGCTGCTCCGAAGGAGCTGTGCGAGCCGTTCGCTCGAGAGACCCCGCGGATGGGCCGCGAGCGCGACCAGCAAGCGATGCCGACGTCCGAGGATCTCGCGCGAGCCCATGCGCCCTCCGACCACGCTCTTACGACGAAGGAGGCGCGGCGTGCAACGACGATCCGCGGCGTGTCACCCCCAGGGGTTGATCGCGGGGCGGATGCTGGGCGCTGCCGACCTTTGCTACCTTCCTCGTATGGCAGGCGAAGCGGCTGCGCGGCTCCCGACGTTCGTCGAGCTCTATGCTCGGATCGAGCAGCTCCCGCCGGGTCTCACGGGCGAGATCCTCTCGCCGGGCGTGCTGCGCGTCATGTCGCGACCGTCGCGAGCGCATCGGCTCGCCCACAAGCAGCTCGCGCGCGTGCTCGGCCCCTTCGATGCGGACTCGGGTGGGACGGGATGGTGGATCGAGCTCGAGGCGGAGATCCGATTCGGCGAGCGCTTGCTCGTGCCGGATCTCGCGGGTTGGCGCGTGGAACGTTTCGAGGAGCCGCTCACCGAGAGTCCAATCACTGCGGTACCGGACTGGGCCTGCGAGATCCTCTCACCCTCCACCGGCCGCGACGATCGCCGCTTGAAGCTGCCCACCTACGCCCGCGAGGGTGTGCGTCACGTGTGGCTGGTCGAGCCGGAGGCGAGGCTGATCGAGGTGTTCGAGACGCGGGAGGGGCGCGCCGTGCAGCTGACGAGCGGGGTGGATGAAGAGGTGCTCGAGCTTCCGCCCTTCGTGGGCGCCACCCTCGACCTCGCGCAGCTCTGGGCGCCGAGAAAGGCCTGACCATGCCGCCGCCGCGAGGCCCCACACGCATCTCTCCGACGACGGTGGTCGTGCCCCGCGGCGGGCCGGCCGTCGTCACGCCGCGCGACGCGCCGGTCGTCGTCTCGCCGCCTCGCGGCGCGGGGCCGAGCGCCGCGACCGATCCCAAGACGCACGCGCTCGGGCTCATCGCGGAGGTGCACGCGATCAAGCACCAGATGAGCACGTCGGCCTACCGCCTCGGGGTCGTGCTCAAGGCGCTCGCCGAGCCTGCGATGATCGCTGCGCTCGGGTGCACGAGCTTCGAGGAGGTCCTCGCCGCGCACGAACTGCCGAGCCGCATGACCGCGCTGAAGTACGTCGCGCTCGCGGAGCACTTCGAGGAGTCGGAGGCGACCGCGCTCGGCGCCGAGAAGGGCTACGCGCTCGTGCGCTATGGCCGCGCGCTCGATCAACCGCCCACGACCTTGCTCGCGCGCAACGCGAAGCTCGCAGGCGTGCTCCTGCGCGATGCGTCCGCAGCGGACATCCTCCGCGCGGCGCGCGACCTCGCGGAGAAACAGCGCGAGAGCGCGGCGACCGAGGACGACACCGCCGACGAGGCCGACAAGGCGGTGCGTCGTCTCGGCGCCAAGCTCCGCAGGTCCGGCGCACCGGGTGCGAAGCTCCGGCGCGTGAGGCGCGGAGGCGCGTGGCGCGTGGTCATCGAGCTCGACCCCGACGACGCCGCCGCGCTCGCGGCAGCGCTGTAGGGCGCCCGGCGACCGCGCGGCGCTGCCTGCCGACGCCACGTCAAGGACCTTGACGCGTTTGTTTCAAATTGAAACAAAGCGTCCGTGCCGAGCCGACGACGACGGCCCTCCGAAGATGCAGGGAAGCGAGCGCTCTCGGAGGGGCGCGCCCGCGTGGCGGAAGCGCGCGAGGCGCTGGAGGTTCTCGTCGAGGGGCTCGAGCGATCGCTGCGCGATCCACGGCGCGCCCGCGAGGCCGGGGCGGCGCTCGATGCGATCGCGCGCGGCAAGCGCTACCGCCTCCTGGGTCACGCGACCTTCGACGACTTCGTGCGGTCGCTCGGCATCTCGCGGCCGACGGCCCATCGCCTGCGGACACTCGCGCGTGCGCCCGCGTCGCTCGACATCCCGCGCCGCGGCAAGACGGCGGCCTACGAGGCCGCGCGTGCACTGACCCGCGGGAGCGTCACGCCTCCGGAGGCGACGAGCGCGGCGAGAGCTCTTGCGAAGAAGGTGCAGAGACCGACGCGTCCCCGGCCGCGCAAGCGTTCGATCTGATAGCGTTCGCTCGGCATGGCGTCTCAGGGCAGCGACGAGAAGGACACGGCGCCCGCGTCGAGCACGCGGAGCGCTTCCTCGTCGGGCTCGCTGCCCTCACCGATCACGGCGCACAAGAGCACGCCGCCGCCGCCCAGGCCGTCTGCGCTGCGCAGCATCCCGCCGCCACCGAAGCTGCCGCAGAAGGCTCCCGAGAGGGTCGCGCGGAGCGAGCCGCCTCGCGCGGCGCGCGAGAAGAACACGTCGATCTTCGGCGTGGCCGTGCGCGACGTGGCGCGCTTGCGCGAGGTCGCGGCGGTGGTCGTGCGCCACGGCTTCGGCGAGTTCGTGCTGCGCATGCCGTTCGCGTCGGCGCTGCTGGGCCGCGAGCTCGTCACGCGCAAGGAGAGCATCCAGGGCACGGCGCCCGAGCGCTTCGCGCACCTCCTCGGTGAGCTCGGGCCGACGTACATCAAGCTCGGTCAGGTCCTCTCGATGCGCTCGGATCTCCTTCCGCGCGAGTACATCGAGGCGCTGAGCAAGCTCCAGGACAAGGCGCCCGAGATCACGTTCGAGGAAGTGAAGGCGCAGATCGAGAAGGGCCTGGGCCGACCGATGGACGAGGTCTTCGTCGAGCTGGATCCCGAGCCGCTCGCGACCGCGTCGATCGGCCAGACGCATCGGGGCAAGACCAAGGACGGTCGCGACGTGGCCGTGAAGGTGCAGCGACCCGGCATCGACGCCGTGATGCGCGGTGACCTCGATCTGCTCTGGCTCGCGGCCAAGGGCCTCGAGGCCTCGATCGACGAGCTCGCGCTCGTGATGCCCTCGGCCATCGTCGCGGAGTTCGAGAAGAGCCTCTTGCGCGAGCTCAACTTCACGGCGGAGCTCGCGAACCTCGTCACGATGGATCGCCTCGTCCGGAACGTGGGCGAGAAGGTCGTCGTGCCCAAGCCCATCGCGGAGCTCTCGTGCCGCACGGTGCTCACGATGGAGTTCTTCGAGGGCAAGCCCGTGCGCACGCTCGAGCCGGGCACCGAGGCCTCCAAGCGCGCCATCGAGGTCATCGTGAAGACGATGTGCCAGGGCGTGTTCGTCGACGGCTTCTTCCACGGCGATCCGCACGCCGGGAACATCCTCGTCGGCGAAGACGGCACGCTCTGCTTCCTCGACCTCGGCCTCGTCGGCACGCTCTCGCCCGAGCAGCGCGACGACCTCGTCACGCTCGTGCTCGGCACGATCATGAACGACGCCTCCACGGTCTGCCGCGTGCTCCTCAAGATCGGCACGCCGACCGAGCGCATCGACATCGGCGAGCTCAAGGCCGACATCACGCGCGTGCGCGCGCAGTACGTGATGGTCTCGGCGCTCAAGGACGTCGACACCGAGCGCTTCATCGAGGAGTTCGTGAACGCGACGCGCAAGTACAAGGTGCGCCTCGCGACCGAGTACTCCGTGCTCGCCAAGGCCGCGGGCACGATCGAGGGCATGGTCCGCTCGCTCTACCCGGACCTCGACTTCATCCCGCTCATCAAGCCGTACGTGGAGCGCGTGTTCGCCGATCGCTTCGAGCCGCAGAAGGCGATCACCGAGGCGCTCGGCGGCGCGACGGGCATGATGTCGCTCGCGCGCACGCTGCCGACGCACCTCGACCAGATCCTCCACGACCTCGAGACCGGCAACATGCAGGTGCGCCCGCGCATGCCCGAGCTCGAGCGCCTGCCGAGCCTCCTCCACGACTCGGCCACGCGCATCGGCGTCGCGGTCTTCGCGGCCTCGATGAGCATGGCCGCCGCGATGGTCGTGCCCGACGGCTACGAGCACCCGATGGAGTGGGTGAAGATCGGCCTCTTCTTCCTCTTCGCGATCAGCGCCACCGCGGGCTGGGCCGTCGTCTGGTTCTGGCACTGGCTCGGCCGCGGCATCTCCCTCCCCGTCGGCGCCTTCCTCAAGCTCCTTCGCCGCGGGTGAGCTCAGCGCGCGAGTCGCTCTCGCCATTCATTTGGGTCTCGCCTACCAGCGCCACGCGTCGGTGAGGTCCGCAAGGGCCGCGGGCCGTACGCGGATCGGGACCATCAGCGGCGCCGCATCTGCTCGCGAGCCCGTTCCCACGGGATGGACGACTCAGGTTGACTGCCGTAGTCGGCGAGACGCTCCTCGAGCTCCGCGACCTGGGCGTGCGTCAGCGGCTCACGCTCCGCGTCGGCCGCGATTCGGTCCCACAGCTCTTGCACGTACAAGATGCGCTCGGCGGTGGTCATCTGGTCGAACGACGTGGCCATCTGCCGAGTGTAGGCGGCGAACGCGACCGAGCCCAGCAGCCTGCGGCAACATGCAGCCACGAAGGAACCCTCGCTCCCTGCTCCGCGACCTCTCGTGCATGGAGCTGGCGACGAGGCGTGTGAGTCGGCCGTGGTTGACGGTGCTGGACGATCCCCGCACGCGGAGGCGGTCTCGAGCCGCGTGCTTCCACCGAACCAGACGAAGTGGCAGCCAGAGCCGGACCTCGGGCCGGGAGTCGGCCCCATCGGCGACTTCGGGCCGGGCGGTGATCTCGCCGCGACCTGCGACCGACGGCTCCACGAACGCATCGATGGCCGCGACGCTGCGGCCGGAGAGCGCGACGGAAGCGGTCGTGCCCGAGGCCATCGTCGCGTCGAGCGACGCGGAGAGATCCCGGAGCACCGTCGAGGCGGGCATGAGCGTGACCTCGAGCTCGCACGACGCGCGCGGCGCGAGCGACGTCCCGCTGCACGTGTCGCTCACGACCACGAACGCGCTCGCGTCCGCGCCCGTCACGAGCGCGTCGAGCTCCCCCGTCGGGGTGTCACCCGGGTTCGTCACGCGAACGCGCGCGGCTGAGCTGGAGGTGCCCGCGAGCACGCGCGAGCGCCCCGGGCGCGCTCTTCGATGAGTCGCTGTGCCGTGGCCCCCATCGTCTCGCCTCTCAGGCCGAGTCGGTGATGGTCTGCGTGTCGGCGGCGATCTCGGCTTCGGTCGGCTCGGCGGACTGGCGACCCTGGACCTGGTTCTTCGCGGTGCGCGGCGGCAGCGGCGGGGACCAGCGCATGAGGTCCTCGGGGACCTTGCCGCGGTAGTACTCGGCCTCGGGATCCATCCACGTGCCCATGAGGCGATCCCAGAACGTGAAGAACTGGCCGTAGTTCACGCGGAAGTACCAGTGGTGCAGCGAGTGGTGGTTGCAGTGGTTGATGATGCCGCCGCGCACGAAGCTCACGCGGTCGTGGATCATCACCGTCCACGTCATGATGAACGCGAGCACCACGAGGTAGACCCACGCGTTGAGCGGCACGAAGAACGCGAAGATGTGCGTGGGCACCGCCTGCGCGAAGCTGTCGAGCGGGTGGAAGGCCATCGACACGAAGCTCGTGCTCTCGCGCCACTTGTGATGCGGCTTGTGGATGTGCTTGAAGAGCCAGCCCTTGTGCAGGGCGCGGTGCACCCAGTAGACGCACGTCTCGGTGAACGCGAGGTAGAGCACGATGGAGAGCAGCAGGTACGGAAGCCCCAGCTCCATCGGGTCCCAGTAGATGCGCGAGTAGCCGTTCGCGATGCCCCAGTGGAACGGCACCGTGAGCACCGCGTTGCCGAGCGTGCCGTAGAGGCCCCACTGGATCTGATCGCGGAGGACCTTCCGATCCGCGACGTACGTGGGGTGGAAGTGCCGCTTCCCCCACACGAAGAAGACCAGGTAGCTCAGGCCGCTCACGCCGAGGTAGGCGACGACGCCTCCGATGGCGAGCAGCAGGAACTGGTTGAGCGCCGTCTCCTCGAGGCCGAGCAGCGTGATGAGCATTCGGCCGCGAGGTTAGCTGGCGCCCGCGTCTCCGGCCAAGCGCGCGACGCGCGCCGCGTGAGCCGACGCGTTCCGTCCGGACGCGCGAGTGAACGGCGTCAGTCCGCGAAGCAGGCCGAGAGCTCGGTCGTCGCCATGATCGAGTCGGGCCGCGGGCACGCCTGGATGCCGGCGTTGAGCTGATCGTTGCAGGCCGTGATGCTCTCGGACGTCGGCGGGCAGCTCGCGGTCGCGCTGCGCATGCACGACTCGTAGGACGTCACGGTGCGCGAGATGCAGTCGTAGTAGGGGCCGAGCTCGTTCGGGAAGCGCTGGTAGACGCCGCGCTGGCAGTCCCACTGCGCGCCCGAGAAAGGGTTGTTCGCGGCGCCGGCCGCGCGGCACTCCGCCTCCGTGCTCGAGCCGGTGGCTGCGGGGCAGCGGCTGCAGAGGTCGTTGACCATGCGATCGTAGGTCGACTCGATGCGGCTGAGCGGATCGCCGCCGCCGCAGCCTGCGAGCGCGAGCGTCGAGGGGAGGGCGAGCGTCGCGAGGGCGAGCGCGAAGGGTGCCGAGGAGCGCGTCATCCTGCGACGATAGACGAGGCGCGCATCGCCGCTCAACCACGGCGCTCGAGCGGCGCCGTCATCGCGCGAGCTTCGCGCAGAGATCTCGACCGATCGCGCGCTGGAGGGCTGCCTTCACCTCTGGCTGCTCCTCGAGGTGCGCGCGGAGCCGCGCCTTGTCCCATGCGAGACACCGCAGCGGCTCGCGGGCGCGCACGTCCGCGCGCGGCGTCGCGTCGGTCAGGAAGCTCATCTCGCCGACGAGGCTGCCTGCGCCGAGCGCGCTCACCTCGCGCCCCTCGATCTCGACGACGACCGCGCCGGACACGATCGCGAAGAGCTCGCCGAGCGGCTCGCCCGCGCGCACCAAGGACTCGCCCGCGTCGCATCGAACGGGTCGCGCGAAGGCCGTGAGCGCGAGCACCTGGCGCGGAAGGAGCGAGGGCACGAGCGCGTCGTGCAGGAGCGCCTCGTCGGGCGGCAGCACGATCGGTCGCCGCTCGGCGAGGAGGCTCCCGACGCGCCAGACGTTGATGGTGAGGAAGACGACGTTCCACGCGATCGAGGTCCACTGCGGGCTCGGCCCACCGAGCACGAACCACGTGAGCAGCGGCAACGAGGCGAGCACGGTGAGCACGCGGAGCCAGAGGACGTCGCGCACCACGTACGACGCGAGGAAGAGCAGGTTCGCGAGGTGGATGAGCCAATCCACATTCACACCGGCAGCGCGCTCGTGCGCGCGACAAAGCAGAGCACGTCGTCGAGCACGTCGATCGCGCGGGGAGAGTCCGCGACGCGCGCGGTGCGATGGAGCGTGACCACCTCACCTCGGTCGAGGAGGAGCCAGCCGCCGAGCCACGTCGTCTCGCCCTGCGGTCCGCGCGCGAGGAAGCCCTGCGCCGCGAGGCGCGCCTGTGCGAGCACGCCGGCCGGTCCGTACGCGGCCCACACCGAGCGCTGCATCTCGAGCGCGGCGTAGGCGCGCGCATCGGGATCACAGAGGAGCTCCCAGCGCGGATCGCCTCCCCGAGAGAGGTCCTGTCGAGAGAGACCGTGTCGAGACAGGAACGCGCGCGCGTGCGCGATCGAGCCCGGCCCGATCACCGCGACGCGGACCCCGAGCGCGGCGAGCTCGTCGAGGCGCGACACGAGCTCGGTGATCGTGCGGCTGCAGCCCGGACAGCCGAAGTGTCGGGTGAGCACGACGAGGAGCGGACCCTCGGCCGAGAGCGTGCGGAGCGAGATCCGCGAGCCATCGAGGCGAGTGACCTCGACGTCGATCGCGCGCGCGTCCGCTCGTGCCGGTGCCGCCATGAACGGGCATGCTGCCACGGAGAGCCGTCGATGGAGCACGCCGAAGTCATCGCCCTCGTCACCGCGCACGCGCGTGCGCTCGGGCTCGCTTGCACGCCGCGCGTGATCGCGGATCGCTCGAACCTCGTGCTCGCGCTCGAGCCGCACGCGCTCGTCGCGCGCGTCGCGATGGCGACGTCCACCGCGCGCGTCGGCCTCGCGTGGCTGCGCCGAGAGGTCGAGGTCTCGCGCTTCCTCGGCCCCGCGCTCGCGACGCAGCCCGCGACGACGCTGCCCGCGGGGCCTCACGAGCTCGACGGCCTCGTCGTGAGCTACTGGCGGCGCGAGGGGCTGCGTGACGGCCCGATCGATCCGCGCGCCGCCGGCCAGCAGCTCGCGCGGTGCCACCGCGCGCTCGCCTCGTATCCGCCCGCGGCCCTGCCACTCCTGGGGGCGTGGGAGGAGGTGCGCGGCATCGCGGCGCGGGCGATCGCGAGCCCGCTCCTCGAGGCGCACGAGCGTGCGGCGATCGAGGGCGGGCTCGAGCGCGCCGAGCGGATCCTCGAGGACACGCCACGGCGCAGCGCCTCGATGCAGGCGGTGCACGGCGATGCCCACCTCGGCAACGTGCTCGCGACCGAGCGCGGCACGCTGTGGACCGACTGGGAGGACGCGTTCGTCGGGCCGATCGAGCACGATCTCGCGTGTCTGCGCTCGCGCGCCGAGCTCTTCGGCGAGCAACGCGAGGAGATCGAGGCCGCGTGCGCGGCGTACGACGTCCCGCACGACGAAGCGCTCGTGCGCGAGCTCGGCCACGTGAGGAACGTGCAGGTCATCGTGTGGCTCGCGATCTTCGCCGAGCGCCAGCCCGAGCTCGCGCCTCGCCTCCGTGCGCGGATCCAGAAGCTCGCGCCTGCGGTCCGCTGGTACTGAGCGGATCTCTTTCTCCGCGCGCCGAAGGGACCGCCACCCCGTTTCTTCGACTGCGCCCGCGGGCTCGTTGCACGATCGCGCTCGTGTCCGAGGTGCTCCTGCCCGTGACCACGTTCCGGCGTGTCTACGACACGATGCCGGTGCAGGAGGTGCTCACCCTGCCGGAGCTCGTCGCGTCGCTGCGTCGCTTCGAGCTCAAGCCCGAGGTGCTCGCGCGCACGCAGCGGGACATCGCACGGGTGCGACGTGCCACGACCCGCGTGAAGGCGGGGCTGCACACCACGGCTGGCATCGAGGTGCGCCTGCAGAAGGCCGCCGAGGAGGCGCGCGCGGCACACCGCGACCCCGTCGCAGCCATCGAGGCGGCGGGCCTCCGCCTCGAGGACGAGGCGCGCAAGAAGGCCAAGGGTGATCTCCGTGTCTGGTCACCGACGCTGTACGCGCCCGGCGCCGACAAGCGTGGCGGTGAGCACGTCACGCACCTCTCGTGTCTGGTGCTCGACCACGACGACGGGACGCGCATCGAGGACGTGTCGGCCCGCTGGTCGCAGTACTTCCACGTCGTGCACTCGACGTGGTCGCACACCGAGGCGCGACCGCGCTTCCGTCTCGTGCTCCCCTTCGCCCACCTCGTCGCCGCGCGAGACTGGTCGCGCGTCTGGCAGTGGGCCGCCGCGCGCAGCGGGCACGTGATCGACGCGGCGCTCAAGAACCCCTCGAGCCACTACGCGCTCCCGGCCGTGCCGAACCCGAACTGGCCGCGTGTCGCGTTCAGTCGCCCCGGCGCGCTCCTCAGCCCCGTGGACGAGGGTCTCGTGGACGCCATCCCCGAGCTCACGCTCCGGCCGCAGGGGCCGACCGATGGACAGCCCTCGGTGATGCGTGGCCTCGATCCGACGCGGCAGTACCTCGATCACGTGGATCGCGACACGGTGTATCTGACCGACGATCCGTGGGAGCCCGACGACGCGCACGGCCTCGAGGCGCTCGCGCCGGTCGACGTGTCGTCGAGCACGCTCGCCTCGGCGCCGAGCCCGGCCGACGACCTCGCTCCGGACGACCACCTCGCGCCCAGCGACGGCACCACGCGCGCGGCGGACGAGGTCGCCACGAGCGACGCCCCGCTCCCGCCGAGCGAGCTCGCCGGTGATCGCGTCCTTCGGCTCCTCGAGTCGATCGCGCCGCGCCTCGCGTCGATCGAGTCGCGCCTCGCGTCGATCGAGTCGCGCCTCTCGTCGATGGAGGCCGAGACGCGCCGCCGAGGCTGACTCGAAGCGGCAGCCGTGGGCGCTCTCGGATCCGTCAGCGCGCGAGCACGGTGTCCACGAGCTCGAGCAGCGCAGTCGGCACGATCGGCTTGGGCAGGAAGTCGATGCCCGGATCGAGCACCCCGTGGTGCACGACGCTGTTCTCCGTGTAGCCCGACATGTAGACGACGCGGAGCCCGGGGTTCCGCGCGACCAGCTGATCCGC
>JBILLJ010000336.1:0-3007 GCA_044376125.1 Sandaracinaceae bacterium | reverse complement strand
CTCAGCCGGCAAGAGTCTCGACGTGTGCGAAATGCACCAGCTCGATCACTCGATTTTCGTGCCGATCTCGACTCCCCACTTGACTACGACAGTCCGGATAAACGGCGCCTCGGTTGCCCGATCTGAAGTCACGCGCATGCACCACGTCGCGCTCGTCGGGTACGGAACGTTCCTCGTCCCGCGTGCTCCCTTCTTCGTGGGCTCGACGCCAGGGGAGACTGACGATCTCGTGATCGCGCACCACGGCCAGGAGGGCGCCCGCAAGGCGCGCATCGTGCCCACGCCGGAGGGGTGTCGGCTGCAGCTGGGACCGGGGACGAGCAGCATCGACGACGTGGTCGATGCGCTCGACGAGGTGGACGCTCCCGCGGGATGGCGGCTCGAGCTCGACGGGCTCTCGGTGCCCAAGCCGCGCGACGTGATGGTGTGGTCGGTGCCGGACGAGACGCCGTGGGCCGCCGAGCTCACGCTCTCCGGCGGGACGCGCGACGAGATGGCCTATCTGCTGGGGCCTTTCGCAGAAGGCGATGCGCCGCGCCTCGAGGCGCTGGTCGCGCCGAGGATGCAGCTGGTCGCCGACGGATGGATCGCGGGACCTCGCGGTTCGATCCGCGCGATCGAGCTCGCGTACTCCATGGGCGACGTGCCGTTCCGACAGTGGCGTATTCTCGCTCCGCTCTCCCAGGCCTCCGTCGCGCTCGTCACGGCGCAGGCCGCGCTCGCGCGACGTGATCGCATGCGCGAGCTCGCGGTGTGGCTCGCGTCGAACCTGTGAGGGCGGACCGATGCGACGTGGCCCGCGGTAGACTGGCGCCCATGCGTCGCCTCGCCCTCGTCCTCCTCGCAGGATGCTCGAGCCCGCCCGTCACGACGGACGTCCTGGTGCTCGACGCGGCGCTCGTCGCGGAAGACACCGCTCGCGCCCTCGACGCAGCGGCGCCGGTGGACGCGACGAGCGACGCGGGACCGCCGATCGCGCTCGCGTGCGCAGACGCCTATGCAGCCTCGGTGTGCTCGGGAACCGCGGATCCGACGGCGCTCGGGAGCGGCATCGAGCCGGTGCGCACGGGGATCATCGCCGGCGATCCGGGCTCGCACTACTACTGTCGGCCCGCCGACGCAGCGGACTGGAATGGTCGGCTCCTGCTCCACCTCGTGGGCACGTACAGCGATCCGCTCGACGACAACCGCTTCCCGGAGCGCGCGTGCTCGCTGGGCTACGCGGCGATCGCGCCGATGTACGAGAACCGCGACGACGCGCGCTCCACGTGTGAAGAGGACGCGGCCTGCTACGACGCGTACCACGCGGAGATCGTGACCGGGGTCGAGGGCTCTCCGGTCGAGGTGGATGCCGACGACTCGATCGTCTCGCGCTCCCGCTCGCTGCTCGACGCGCTCGCCTCGAGCGACGCGGCGTTCCCGGGCTGGGCCACCGTGAGCGGCGAGCTCGACGACGCGGCCTGGCCGAGCGTCGTGGTGAGCGGGCACTCGCAGGGCAGCGGGCACGCGCTCTACATCGCGCGCGACCGCGAGGTGCAGCGTCTGGTGATCCTCGCGGGGCCCGCCGATCAGCTGCGCGACGGAGAGCCGGATCACGCACCACCGCCGTGGATCACGGAGCTCGCCACGCGCACCGTGACGCCCGTCGAGCGCTTCTTCGCGTACATCCACCTGGACGACTCGATCGAGCGCATCCCGCAGGTCTTCGCGAGCTGGGACACGATGGGCCTGGGCACCGCGTGCGACTACGCGCGGACCGGCGGCTACGACGCCGGCTGTCGACGGATCCTCATCCCCGCGGACGACTGTCTCGGCCTGAACGCGCACAGCACGGTCGTCGTGCGCACGTGGGGCCCGATGTGTCGCCTCGGCGCGATGGGCTCGGACAACGTGGCGACCTGGGCGTTCTTGCTCGAGTGATCGAGGAACCGAGGAAGCGTGGCGCGCCTGTTCACGACTTCCATGGAGTGGCACGCTCGGTCGCGTCATGTCCTACGACGTCATCGGCGACATCCATGGCCACGTCGACGAGCTCCGCGCGGTGCTCTCGCGCCTCGGCTACGTAGTGCACCAGGGTGCGTACCGGCACTCGGGCCGAACGGCCGTGTTCCTGGGTGATTTCATCGATCGCGGGCCCAAGCAGCTCGAGACGCTCGGGATCGTGCGACGGATGATCGACGCCGGCAGCGCGGTCTCGGTGATGGGCAACCACGAGCTCAACGCGGTGGCCTGGTTTCTCGAGGACGAGGAGCGTCCCGGAGAGCACCTGCGACCGCGCACGGGTGAGACGGGCCTCAAGAATCGCCGACAGCACGCGGCGTTTCTTCACGAGGTGGAGAGCAACGCCGCCCTCCACCGCGAGCTCGTGGACTGGTTCCTCACGCTGCCGCTCTGGCTCGAGCTCGACGGCATCCGGGTCGTGCACGCGTGCTGGCATCCGGTGCACATGGAGCGCCTGGCGCCCTCGCTCGCTCGCGGTCGCTTCCTCACGGCGGAGCTCATGCAGCAGGCGGCGCGGCGCGGGACGCCCGCGTATCAGTCGGTCGAGGTCCTCACGAAGGGCCTCGAGGTCCCGCTCCCCGATGGCGCGTCCTACACGGACAAGGACGGTCACGTGCGCAACGAGACCCGCGTGAAGTGGTGGGATCCGACGGCGATCACGTTCCGGGATGCGGCCCTCCTGAACGACGACGGCTCCCTGTCGCTGCCAGAGACTCCGATCCCCGAGTCAGCCCGCATCGAGGTGGTGGGCGATGCGCCGCTCTTCGTGGGCCACTACTGGCTCTCGGGGACGCCGGAGCGGCGCTCTCACAAGGTCGCGTGCGTCGACTACAGCGCAGGCAAGGGCGGACCGCTCGTCGCGTATCGGTGGAACGGCGAGAGAGCGTAGTCGTCTGTAGCAAGCATGGGGACGCCTCGAGATCCCGACGAAGATCGGGGCGAAGGAGGTCGTCCCCATGGCCAAGAAGATATCGTACCGAGCGGTTCCGATCGAGAGGCTGACGAG
>JBILLJ010000215.1:0-11239 GCA_044376125.1 Sandaracinaceae bacterium | reverse complement strand
CGCCGCGCACGCCGGTCAGGGGGCCGCGAAGAACGCGCGCACGAGCCCGCTGCGAGATGCCCCGGCGGAGACGAGCGCGCCCCGATCCCAGCGCGTGCGCTCGACGCGCGCGAGTGCGGCGACGTCCACCTCACCCGCCACCTCGTACGAACCGTCGTCGGAGAACGCGACCATGCCAGCTCCGACGAGCGAGATCGCGAGGGTCGCGCCGTCGCGCGTGCGATGGACGACGAGCTGATCGAGACGGCGCGCATCGAGCCAGAAGGCGCCGCTCGCCGCGACGGTGACCATCGCGTCGGCGCCCGCGAGCGGACAAGCGCCCGCGCTCGCCGCGCCCTCGGCCGAGACGAGGCCTGCCCCGCGACAGCGGAGCACCCGATCCTCGCCCGCGCGCCCGAGCGACAGCACGCGCGTGCTCTCGAGCGTCGCGGCGTCGATCACGTGGCCTTCGTCGCCGGCCTCGCGCGGGACGCGTACGAAGACGTGCGTCTCGTCGACGATGGTGAGGCGATCGAGGGCGACGTCGAAGCGCCTCTCGATCGCGGGCCCCTCGTGCCGCAGCGCTCGGAGGACGTGGGCATCGCCGGGATCGACGACGACCCACCCCGTCGGCAGCTCGGCCCAGCCCGTGCGGATCTCGGTCCAGGAGCCGGTGCCCACGATCACGCCCTCTTCGCCGGGGACCATCGCGTGGATGGCGACGCCCGAGGTCGTCTCGCGCACGAAGCGACCGCCGGGCGAGACGAAGACGTGGCCCGCGCCCGGAGGAACGGTGATGGGCAGTCGTGCGCGCACCACCTCGGGCGCGGCCGGATCGACGAGCTCCCACCCGTCGACGCGCGTGCCGCTCAGGTGCGCGCGCACGCACGCGATCGGGGCCGTCTCCGAGCAGACCGGCTCGATCGGAAACGGCGGGATCGACCCGCTGCCCTCGGCCGCGTCGGCGGCCCGGACCCACGCGTCGTAGCTCGCGATCTCGGGGATGTTCCACGGGTCCGCGTCGGCGACGCTCCGCACCTGCGCACGCACGAGCGAGGGCCCACGCCGGGTCTCGAGGGCGATCGGCACGAGCACCTGCCCGCAGGCGACCAGGCCGTTCGAGCGCCACGCACAGTCCTGGTGCGGGGTGAGGATCGATCGCGCGCCGTCGGCGGAGAGAACGAACGCATGCTCGCGCGAGCCGAGCGCGAGGGCGTCGGAGCTCGGCGCCAGGCCCGCCCACTCGATGCGATCGACGAACGGACCGACCGCTGCGGTCTCGCTGGCGAGCGGCGCACGCGTCGGCGCCGCACCCGCCTCGAGGGTGATCGCGTCGACGCTCGGCGTGACCGCGAGCCACTCGGTGCCGCGTCTCGCCCAGCAGCGACCACCCGCCTCGACGAGCTCGTCCGCGCTCTCCGGCGCAAGCACGAGCGACTCCGCACCGACGAGGGCGAGGTGTCCCTCGTCGAGCGCGATCACCGACGCGCCGGCTCTGCAGAGCGCGGGCGCTGCGTCGGGCGTGGGCGCGAGGCTGGTCACCTCGTCGCTCGTCACGTCCCACACGACGAGGACGCCGCTCGACATGCCGAAGGGATCACGCGGATTGGCCGTGCCCAGTCGACCTCCGTCGTCCGCGCTCGAGACGACGACGTGCTCCACGTCTCGGACGAAGCGGCCGGCCACGCGCGAGGTCACGAACCCGAAGCGCCGCCGCGCACGCACGCCGCTCGCGTCGCGCACGACGAGCTCACCGTGCGCGCTCGAGACGAGCTCGAGCCCCTCGAGGCGGTCCTCGATGCGCTCGCCCGAGACGCCCTGCAGCACGATCCGCGAAGGCACGGCCGCCTCGCCGCGCGGTGCGGCGGCGCCCGCGCACCCGGCGAGCGACGCGCACCCCAGCAGTGACGCGCAGCGCACGAGCGACGCGAGCACGCTCCACGAGGTCACGCACGACCGAGCCTGCCCGCCGCATCGCATCGACGGACCGTACACCGTGATCGCCTCTGGCCTTGGGCGTTTCGCACCTGCGTGTGAGAGCATCGGTCACGCGAGCCCGAGCGCCTCCAGCGCCGCCTGCCGCACCGAGCCGGTGAGCGCGAGACGCTCGCCGACTCGATCGATCCCGCCCGTCCGCACGCGCGTCTTCCACCACGTGTCGAGGAAGCTCGGGGCGTAGCCGCCCGTCGAGATCTGCCCGTCACCGAACGCGAGGAGATCGCCCCAGTCCTCGCAAAAGCGAACTGGCTCGCTCGTGCGCGGCGAGCTCGCGTACAGGTGGAACACGGCGTCGTACACGAGGTGAGAGCTCGAATCGCCGTGCAGCGCGAAGTAGCCCTTCTCGAGGGCCACCGACACCAGCAGCTTCCGCAGCGACGCCTCGACCTTCGGTGGATCGGGCGAGTCGGCGAGGCACTGCGAGAGGCGCGTGGAGAAGGAGCCTTCGCGAAGACGCGTCAGCGCCTCCGCGAGATCGTCCGCCGACGTGTCGTAGTGGCTCGCGGGCACGAGCCCGCGCACGAACGCATCGAACGTCGGCGCGAGCGGAGTCACCCGGAAGTCGCGCTCCTGGTCGACGTGCACGACGGCGGGCTCGCCCTCGGGCCCCGACGCGCGGTAGTCGAGCATCACCATGTCGTGCCCCGCCGAAGGGCAGTCACAGATGCACACGCCGAAGTCGGGATACCCCCACTCGCGTTGCATGAAGCGGCTGCCGAGCGGACCGAGGAGCGAGTGGGGCTTGTGACGTCCGATCCCGAAGAAGCCCGTGATCGCGACGTGATCCTCGGCCCAGCTCGTCGGCCGATCGGTGGGATGGCAGGTGCGCTTGGGCATCCCTCCGTTCTGCTGCCGCATCAGCGCGACGTACGCACCCCAGCTCGGCTTCGATGGATCGCACGAGCTCGTCCGTGATCGGCTCTTCCACGTACGTCTGCCTCGCGTGGTCGGAGTCCTCCCAGAAGTCGGTCGCATCGAAGTCGGTCATCGCACCTCTCGAACCACATCGTATCGGCAGTCGTCCACTTGCGAGGCGCGCGTCGAGGGGTGACAACCCTGCGATGCGGCGCATCGCGTTCGAGAAGTACGAGGGCCTCGGCAACGACTTCGTCGTGGTCGACCTCGCGCAGAGCGAGATCCGGACCGACGAGGTCGTCGCGATCTGCGATCGGCACCGCGGTGTGGGCGCCGACGGCGTGCTCTTCGTCGAGCGTGCGGCCGATGGCTTCGCGATGCGGGTGATCAACGCCGATGGAAGCCGCGCCGAGATGTGCGGCAACGGCCTGCGATGCGTGGCCTTCCACCTCGCGCGCACCGGGCGCCTCGCGGTCGGCGCGACCGTCGCGCTCGAGACGGACGCGGGCCCGCACCCGAGCACCGTGCTCGGCATCGACGGCACGGTCGCGAGCGTGCGCATCGCGATGCGCCCCGCGAGCCTCGCGCCCACCGACGTGCCCGTGCTCAGCGACGCCCCGATGATCGACGTCGAGCTGCGGCCGCTCGACGCGACCGTGCACGTGACGGCCGTCTCGATGGGCAACCCACACGCGGTGCTCTTCGACGACGTCGGAGAGGCGCGCCGAGAGCTGGGCCCTGCCCTCCAGAGGGACGCGCGCTTCCCGAAGAAGGCCAACGTGGGCTTCGCGCGCATGCTCGATCAGCCGGGTCGACGTGCGATGGAGCTCTTCGTCTACGAGCGCGGCGCGGGCTGGACCGAGGCCTGTGGCACGGGTGCGTGCGCCGCCGCCGTGGCCGCCGTGGAGACGGGCCGTGCCTCGCGCGGGCAGCCGATCGAGGTGAACCTCCCCGGCGGTCCGCTCGAGATCGTCGTGGGCGAGCGCAGCGATCGCATCCGCATGACCGGCCCCGCACGCCACGTGTTCTCGGGCTCGCTCCTGCTCCCCGAGTGAGCGATCCAGACGGCCTGGCCGCGCTCGACCCCGAGCTGCCCCTCATCGTCGTGTGAAGGGAGAGGTCCCTCGACCCGGCGAGCTCAAGTCCGGCCGAGGTAGATCTTCAGCATCTCGGCGGCGGCCTGGCGATCGAAGGGCACGCCGCGCAGCTCCGCGCGGTTCGAGACTCGCTCGAAGAGCTCGCCGAGGAAGTCCGAGAACGCCACGCCCTCTTCGATCGCGCTCTTGATGCGCGCGCCCTCGACGAGATCCACGTCACGCAGCTCGTCGAGCGCCTTGAGGAAGGGGTCGAGGCGCTCGTAGTCGTGGCTGCGCACGAGCTGGTAGCCGATCGCGCGGAAGTGGCCGAGGAAGTCGCGCACGAACTGGAAGCTCGCCGGGCTCACCCACTGATCGGGATCGGCGCGCGAGCTCTCGCTCATGGCGAGGAAGGCCTTGAGGATGCGCTGGAACATCCAGATCTCGCGGCGGAGGCGCTCGCTCGCGGCGCGGCGCGCGCTCTGGTCCTTCTCGAGCTCGGGCACCTCGGCGCCGGGCTGGATCTCGTGGCAGAGCGTCACGATCGCGTGGTGGATCGAGGCACGCGACTGCGCCGCGGCCACGACCATCTGCGGCCCGAGCTCGCGCTCGCCGATCTTGGCCTCGAGCGAAGGCAGGTCGTGATCGAAGGTGCGCCGGATCTCCACGCGCAGCGTGTTCGCGAGGTTCTCGAGCGTGCCGCGCAGGCGCACGAGGCCATAGGCCTCTCCCGCGAGCGCCTCGAAGCCGCGCACCAGCTCGGGGGCCGTGAGCGAGAGCAGCTCGCCCTCGAAGCCGTCGGCCATGGCCTCCGCCGCGCGGCGCGCGAGGTAGCGCGTGAGCGTGCGCAGATCGCTCCGCATCGCGGCGAGGATCACGTACGCGCGGCGCGTCGCCGAGGGCTCGGCGGCGTACTGGTCGATGAGCGAGAGGTAGCGAAGACCGCGGAAGAGCGTGAGGAACGAGAGGGCGCACACGCGATGTGCGCTCTCGCTCTCGATCGAGTGCAGCGCGTCGAGCACCTCGACCGAGCGGATGCGATCGAACTCCTGCCGGAACTCGAGCGCCATGAGCGGGTTGAAGAAGGTGTTGCGACCGACCTCGCGCACGAGCACGCCGTGGTAGGCGCTGTAGATGCGGTTCGAGATGCGGCCGAGGCGCAGCAGGCCCTCGCTCAGGTCGAGGAAGTGCCCGAACGCGTTGCGGAGCAGGAGCAGCGCCTCTTCGGGCGTGTCCTGCGTGAGCTGCTCCTGGATGAGCCGACCCCGCGCCGAGTCCTCGGGCAGCACGCTCTCGAGGTAGCGCGTGAACGTGTACGCGCGCTCCTTGTCGCCGAGGAGCTGCCGCGTGAGCTGCACGACGCGCGAGGCCGCGTCGCGGAGGATGCGCAGGTGCTCGTGGAAGTCCTGCGCGACGGCGCTCTTGGCATCGGGCTGGCCCGGATGGTTCCGCGGGTTGCCGAAGCACGCGATGCCCTTGAGCAGCGCCTCGAGCTCGAAGAGCGTCTCTTCCTTCCGCTCCCACGGCAGCGCCGAGTACCAGGCGTCACGGGCGGAGGCCTGGTCGCGGCGCAGGCCACGCGTGTCGCGCAGGAGGTTCGCGTAGACGTCGCGATCCGGGATGGCGAGACGACCTGTGACGCGCGCGACCATGGGGCGGCGGGAGAGTATCGCGAGGGCGGCGCGCATGGGGAGCCGTTCTCGCCCCTGTTCTCGCGTCGATCCGGGCACCGAAGGCGCGGGCGCTCCGCCTGCGCTCCCTTTCGCACGGCGTCGCCTCCCCCCGCGCGCGCGGCCGAGTCACGCTCCGGGAGCCATGGCCACGACGTCACGCGCGTTGGGCTCGTCTCTCATCGCCCTCGCGCTCGCGGTGCTGGCGATGGCGCTCTTGGCGAGCGGCTGCGGCGGACCGGGCGGCGCGGACGCGAGCGTCGATGCGCCGTGCGATCTCGACGCGGGCGCGCCGCCGTGGATCGAGCTCGGCACGGGCGCGACCTTCACACCGATCACCGACGGCGACACACTCGAGCTGGTGCACGGCCCGCAAGGCGGCTTCCACCTCGACGCCGCGGCGCGCTTCGGCCTCGCGGTGTCACCCGACATGCAGGTGCTCCGCTACGACGTGAGCCGCCTGGACGGGACCACGATCGGCACGATGCAGATCGCCCTCAACGAGCGCCGCCTCACGCGCACCTGCGGGATCTGGGTGCGCGAAGGCGACATCGTGATGCTCGGCATCGATGCGCCCAGCGAGGTCATCGACACCGACGTGGACGTGCTCGTCCGCGTGCTCGATGCCGCCGGCGAGGTCACGCGCGATCAGCGACGCATCCATGTCGTCGATCGCGTGCCCTGACCGAGGGCAATCGACGTCGTCGCATGCTCGCGGGGGACAATCCGCGCGTGCGGGCCGTACGATGCGGCCGTGGAGCGTGACGCTGCGGGATATCGTGAAGCGCCTGCGCCGCGGTGGCCCGATCACCGCGGGCGGCCGATGCCCGACGCCGTCTATCCGATCCGGCCCGACCCGCAGATCGGCGACGTGATCTCCGCGTGGTCGAACCAGACCGCGCACGGCGCTCGCCCGCTGCCTGCCAAGCAACGCGCGCTCGCGCGCATCGGGCTCGTGCTGATCGCCGCGCTCCTGGCCTTCCTCGGCGGCATGGTCGTGATGGAGGGCGCGCGCGCGCTGCTCGACGTGCACCTCGACCCGACGCTCGTCTACCCGGCCGTGGGCGTCGTGAGCCTCGTGGCGCTCGTGCTCGTCTCCCGTCCGCGCCCCTCTGTGAGCTACGTCGGCAAGGACGGCGTGCAGGAGAACGTCGCGCTGCCCCTGCGCAAGAAGGACGCGGTGATGCGCTGGGCCGACGCCGAGGCGCTCTTCGTGCGCGAGCGCGAGGAGAGCGGCAGCGGCGGCGCCTACCAGGGCACGAGCTACGCCGTGACGTTCCGCGATCGCGAAGGTCGTGTGCTCTTCGACATCACGGGCCTGCGACACGACCGAGGCATGTGGGCCCACGAGAGCGAGCACTGGGACTTCGCCAAGGCCGTGATCGAGCGGTGGAGCGCGATGCGCTGGGAGCGCGCCGAGCGCGAGAAGCGCGACACGGGCCTCGCGACGTTCCGCGCCGGCGACAAGCGCCTCCGCGTCGGAGAGCAGCGCCTCCTCCTCGACGACGAGGAGCTCACGCCCGCGAGCGTCGCGCGCATCGCGCTCGGCGACGGCGTGCTGTCGATCCACCGAAAGGGCGCGGTCGAAGGGATCTTCCGCTCCAAGGGGATCGATCGCTTCCAGGTCGCCGACGTCGCGGACTTCGACGTGGTGCTGCGCGCGCTCGAGCGCTGGGGCCGCTTCTCGATCAGCGCGGGCTGAGAGACGCGCGGAAACCGAGCGTCACTCCTGCTCTTCGCCGGCCGGGTTCGCGAGCTTGCGCGTCCAGAGGATCGCGTCGCGACGCTCGCCGTTGTGCTGTGCGCCGCGCGCGAGCACGCCCGTCTTGCGGAAGCCAGCGGCCACGTAGGCCGTCGCGAGGCCGATGTCGTCCGAGGGCGCGAACGTGAACGCGCTGACGATGCCGCGCTCCTTGAGGTCCTCGCAGAGCGAGCGGAGGCCGCCCGTGAGGCCGAGCACGTCGAGGTCGTCGGTCGGCGTGCGCAGCGTCTCGACGAGCGCGTGGCCGAAGCAGTCCTGGTACTCCGCGGAGATCCAGACCGGCTTGCCCTTCTTGGCGGTCGCAGAGACGAAGCAGCGCTCGGCCTCGCGGCCGAACGGGTCGAAGCCCGAGAGCGCGCCGACCGGCTTCTTCCAGACCTGATCACGCGCCTCGAACGCGTCCGTGTCGTCGGCGATCTCGACCGTCACGTTCGGGAGCTCGTCGGGCACCTCGCGCGCGTTCTTCTTCGCGGCGTTGACGGTGCGCTCCGCGAGCTTCTGGCCGTCGTCGTTGACCTCGATGGAGGCAGTGCGATCGCCGATCACGCAGCCCACGAGGTGACCGTCGGAGCGCTTGTAGAAGCCGGGGATCGTGCCCTCGCGCACGAAGCCCACGCGCGTCCAGCTCGAGACCTCGTCCTTCTCGACGAGGAGGATCACCTTCTCGATGCCCTCGCGCTTGGCGACGTTCTGGATGAACAGGCGCTTGGCCGGCAGCGCGCCCGAGCGGAAGTCGATGACGCGGATGAGCCCGATGCGGCGGTTCACGAGCAGACAGAGGTAGGCGCTCTCGCTCTTGAAATGCAGCTCCTCGACGACGGGAAGCGGGGCAGCAGCGGCTTTGGCCATGGATCGCGGTCCTCGGGGGCTGAGCTCGGCTCGCAGGCACGAGCCGAAAAGGGCGCCGTTCGCACCGCCGGGGGGCGCGAAAAGCGCCGAAACCTACGAGGGCGCCCGGAGGAAGTCAAAACGGCAGAATTCCTCGGGAATTCGGGCCAACGTGGTCGCACCGACGTGTGGGCGGTTCGCGTGCGCGAGCGCTCAGCCCGGGATGACCTGGATCGGCCAGAACGTGCCTGCGCCCGTACCGAGCCAGCCGACGAGCTGGGCGGCGAGGACGAAGAGGCACACGCCGATCACCACGGTCACGATGCGCGTCGAGCGTCGCCCCTCGGGCGTCGAGACCACGCCCGCTGCTTCGAGGCCATCGGGCAGCGCGGCGGCGAGGTGCCACGCCACGGCCGCGAGGCCCACGGCGTGGAGCACGAGCGCCCACGGCAGGCCCAGCGTTCGCTGCAGCGCGTCGTAGAGCTCGACGGGCGCGGCGCCCCCGAGCTTGGCGGCCCAGAGCCAGCCGACGTGCCAGAGCAGGAACACGATCGCGACGCTGCTCGCGAGCGGACCGACGAGACCGAGCCCATCGGCGAGCGGCCCCTCGCCCCCGCGCGCGGCGCCCGGAAGACGCTCGCCCACGACCCGCGCACGCACGTGCAGCACGGCCCACACGACGAGCGGCAGGACGCCGAGGAGGACCTCGAGGGCGATCATCGCCCCAGCCGAGGTGCTCCGCATGCGCACGAGCCACGCGAGGCGACCACGGAATGCTGCCCACTGCTCCCAGACGTGGAACACGCTCCACACGAGGAGGGGGACCGTCGCGACGAGCGCGTGCACGCGTGCGAGGCGGGCTTGGTTCACGGCGGGGGAGCATACGGGAAATGGCGCGAACGCGGTCCCTTCGTGATCGCGCGGAGAGTGCCGTACGATGAGCGCATGTCGACTCGAGCCTTCACTTCGTCCCTCGTCGGCGCGCCCGCCGCGCGCGCGCTGATCGCGCTCTGCCTCCTCTTCACCGTCGCCTCCGGCTGCGAGACGCGGCGCCCCGTCAACCGCGGCGACTCGGGGCCCGGCGGTGGCGTCGACACCGGCACGCCGATCGGCGTCGATGCGCCGTTCACCTTCCGCTGCTCGCCGGGCCTGCAGGGCTGTTTCGGCACGACGCTCTACGTCTGCGGCCCCGACGGCGAGACGCGCACGAACGAGACGGTCTGCCCCGAGCAGTGCGACGCGCGCCTCGGCTGCGTGACGTGTCGACCGGGCGAGCGCCGCTGCAACGGCACCGTCTCGGAGGTGTGCAACGCCGAGGGCACCGGCTTCCTCTACGGACGCGATTGCTCGGACTGGTCGGTCGAGTGCGGCGGCGACGGCTACTGCGGCGACATGTGCGCCGACGCCGAGCGCACGAGCTCCAACGTCGGCTGCGAGTACTGGCCCGTGCCCCTGGCGAACACGCAGGAGCTCAGCCCGACGACGTTCGACTTCCGTGTCGTCATCGCGAACCCGAACGACGTCGCCGCGAACGTGCGCGTCATGCGCGGCGGCACGATGACCTGGAGCGGAACGGTCGATGCGCAGGGCATCCGCGACGTCGTGCTGCCGTGGGTGGATGGTCAGTCCTTCAACGTCGCGAGCTCGGGCTGGTCGAGCTTCGTCGCCGCGGGCGCGTACCGCCTGCTCTCCGACGTGCCGGTCATCGTCTCGCAGTTCAACCCCTTCGAGTACGAGAACGCGGGCGCCTTCTCGTACACGAACGACGCCTCGCTGCTCCTTCCCGCCCACGTGCTGACGGGCCGCTACGTCGCGGCGACGTACGCGCCGCTCTCCATCGTCGACATCGCCATGGATCCGTTCGGCGGTGGCTCGAGCGAGCCCTTCGCGCAGCCGGGATACCTGGCGATCGTGGGCATCCAGCCCGGCACGACGACCGTGCAGATCTCGACCACCGCGAACATCGCTGCCTCGACCGACGGGCGCATCACGCGCACCGGTCGCGGCCGCTCGCTCGTGATCACGCTGCAACAGGGCGAGGTCGCGCACGTCGTCGCCGACGTGCCGCCCGCGTGTGCGACGGGCCGCAACGGCTACCGCGAGGTCACGATGAGCGATGGCGCGCGCTTCGGCTGCAACGAGGTCGAGTACGACCTCACCGGCACGCGCGTGACGGCCGATCATCCCGTCGTCGTGTTCGGCGGCCACACGTGCGCGTACGTCCCCTACTACGCGCAGGCCTGCGATCACATCGAGGAGCAGATGCCCCCGATCGAGACGCTGGGGCGCGACTACGTCGGCGCGCCGATGGGCGACGGCACGATCACCGGCAGCAACGTCGTGCGGGTCATCGCGGGCGTGAGCGACACCGCCGTGACCATCGAGGGCGCCTCAGGCAGCCGCACGCTCAACGCGGGCGAGTACGTCGAGTTCGAGGCGACGCGGCCCTTCCGCGTCTCGGCGACGCAGGGCGTGATGGTCGCGCAGTACCTCCGCGGCCAGTTCGCCTCCATGCCCGAGGCGGCGCGCGGTGATCCGGCGATGACGCTGCTCGTGCCCTCCGAGCAGTTCCGGCAGGACTACACGTTCATCCTGCCGACCTCCTACAACACGGGGACCAACGGCCAGAACTACGTGCTCGTCACGCGCCCGCCGGGCCTCGGCATCATGGTCGACGGCGCACCCGTGAGCGCGTCGTTCACCACGATCGGTGCGAGCGAGATCGGTGTCGTGTCGCTGCCGGGCGGCACGCACTCGATGAGCGCCGACGGCGAGTTCGGCATCATCGCGTACGGCCTCGGCAGCTTCACGAGCTACGCGACGCCCGCCGGCCTGAACCTCGAGCCCATCAACATCCTCTTCTGACGGTTCTTTTCTCGATTCGTAGAGCGAGAAGGAATCGCGGGGCGCCCTGCGGCGGGGTGAGCGCAGCTCACCCCTGGAGCAGGAGCGATGGCGAGGAGCGGAGCGACGAGGTGAGCCGGCGATCGGACACGCGCGCAGCGTGCGGAGCACGCGAGCACGGGAGAACCCGGGGGAGCTCGAGGGGCCAGAGGTCCCTCGACCCAGGA
>JBILLJ010000214.1:0-11258 GCA_044376125.1 Sandaracinaceae bacterium | reverse complement strand
CGTCGCCGGGTTGAGCGAGACGCCCGCCTTCTTGCCGCGCGCGCGGATCGCCTGGAGCGTGCGGTGCAGGTGCGTCGTGGCCTCGGCGTGCACCGTGATGACGTCGGCGCCTGCGTCTGCGAACGCATCCACGTAGCGCTCGGGCTCGACGATCATGAGGTGCACGTCGAGCGTCCGGGTCGTGACCTTGCGGAGCGCCGCGACCACGGGGGGCCCGATGGTCAGGTTCGGCACGAAGCGCCCGTCCATGACGTCGACGTGGATCCAGTCGGCGCCGCCTGCCTCGACGGCGCGGACCTCCTCGCCGAGGCGAGCGAAGTCGGCAGAGAGGATGGAAGGCGCGATGCGGATCGGCCGAGGCGAACGAGGCACAGCGGCATCTCGCCACGCCGCGAGCGGGATCGTCAAGCCGAGCGGTGGGCCCCGTGCGATCGGTGAGGTGCTCGTACGGGCGTCATCGCCCGGAAAACCGGGCCTCGCAGGTCACGCGTTCGTTTGTTGCCGCGATCACGCGGAATTCCTATCATCGCGGTCCCCGGATCCCTTCGCCCGACCCGGCGATGCCTTCGGGAGCGAAAGCACGAAGAATGGCCGTCGAACAGCGATACCGTGTCACCGAGCGTCTCGAAGCAGGCGGCATGGCCGAGGTGTTCAAGGGCGAAGCCATGTCCGTGCAGGGCTTCAAGAAGCAGGTCGCGATCAAGCGCGTCCTTCCGCACCTCGCGCAGAACAAGAACTTCATCTCGATGTTCCTCGACGAGGCACGCCTCGGCGCGCGCCTGACGCACGCGAACATCGTGACGGTCTTCGACATCGGCGCGGCGGACAACACGTTCTTCATCGTGATGGAGTTCATCGACGGCTGTAACCTCAAGGCCGTCATCGAGGAGCACCGGCAGCAGGGGCGCCGGATCCCCGTGAAGGAAGCCGTCTACATCGCGATGGAGACCTGCAAGGGTCTGTCGTTCGCGCACGAAGTGCAGGACGACGACGGCAACGATCTCCACATCGTCCACCGCGACATCTCGCCGCCGAACATCCTCATCTCCAAGCGGGGCGAGGTGAAGGTCACGGACTTCGGCCTCGCCAAGGCCACGACGCAGCTCGAGAAGACCGACCCCGGCGTCGTGAAGGGCAAGTTCAGCTACCTCTCCCCCGAGGCCGCGCTCGGCGAGACCGTCGACATGAAGACGGACGTCTACGCCACGGGCATCGTGCTCTGGGAGATGCTCGCGGGCCGCCGCCTCTACCTCGGCGAGACGGACTACCAGACGGTCAAGCTCGTCCAGCAGTCCAACGTCCCGAGCCTCTCGCGCATCAACCCCGAGGTCGATGCCGAGCTCGAGCGGGTCATCGGCAAGGCGCTCGAGAAGGATCCGACCAAGCGCTTCCAGAACGCGCGCGACTTCGGCGATGCGCTCGCGCAGTACCTCTTCTCTCGCCAGCTCAAGGTCACGTCGTTCGATGTCGCGAACCTCGTGAAGTGGGTCGTCGACTCGAAGAAGGCCGCGAAGTCCGGACAGAAGGCCGACGTCTCGATCATCGATCGCCTCATCCAGGAAGAGCTCCTGCGCTTCACCTCGCTCGACGACGTCGCGGCGACCGTCGCGCCCGGCTCGGACAGCGATCCAAAGGACGGCGCGGCACCGCTCGACGCGGGGCTCTTCGAGAACCCCGCCGACTGGTTCGCCGACGACAACGACGTGCAGAGCGCGGTCGACGCGAAGGCCCGCGAGCAGAACCGCGGACCGCGGTGGGCCGAGACCGGCGTCGAGGACAGCAACCTGTCCGAGATGCTCGAGGACCGCGCCTCGCACGAGGCCGCGCCACCGGCCGCCCAGCGCGTCAGCGAGCCCCGCGTGAGCGAGCCGAGCAAGCCCGTGAAGGCGGCGCCGCCGGCCGAGCGCGTGTCGGTGCCGCCCGAGCCGCCTCCGGCCGAGCCGGCCAAGCCGCTCAAGACGACGGCGGCCGACGCGAAGGATCGCCCCGCCGAAGCGCCGAAGTCGAACGCGCTCCTCTACGTCGCGATCGCCATCGTCGTGATCGCGGGCGCAGGCGCCGCCGCCTACTTCGGCGGCTTCCTGGGCTGAGCCCGCGGCGCGCACGCCGGCCCTCTTTTCTCGGTCGGCCCGTGTTTCTCTCGATTGCCCGGTGCAGCCGCGCTGTCATCCTCGGCGAGAGGTCTCATGACGTGCTCGCCCCGCTGGCTCGCGATCGCACTCTGTCTCCTGACGACGCTCGTGCCGTCCGCGCTCGCCGCGCAGGATCTGGTCGTCGACGGCATGTCCGCCGATCCCATGATGCGCTCGATCACGCTGGGCGGAGTGCACCGCTACGACAGCGTGCAGGTCATCCGCGGCGGAACGATCACGGTGCCACCCTACGACGGCACCGATCGCACGAACACGGGCAACCTGGTGCTCATCGCGAGCTCGATCGTGGTCGACGCCACGAGCACGATCACCGCGCGCGGCGCCGGCTACTCGACGGTACAGTGCGGCAACGGCGTGGGGCCTGCCTCACGCCCGAGCGCGGGCGGCCGTGGCGGCTGCTCGGTGCGTGACTCGGGCGGCGGAGGCGCGCACTTCGGACGCGGCGGGCGCGGGACGATCGACGCTCCGACCGCCTTTCCGCGCGACTTCGAAGAGGACTGCGGCAACACGCTCGCCGTGGGAGTCTGCACCGACCGCACCGACTGCCGCACGCGCGACGACGGTCTTCCGTCCGTCGCGGGCGTCGGATGGTTCCACTCGATCTACGACATCGAGTTCGGCGCGTCGGGCGGAGACAAGGGCTGTCGCGACGGAGACGGGTTCGGCGCACAGCCCATGGTGGGTGGACCGGGCGGTGGGCGCATCGTCCTCGTCGCGCTCACGCCCGGCGCGACCGGCACCGTCCAGATCGATGGCCTCGTGACCGCCAACGGGCGAAGGGGCTGCGGCACGGGCAACGACTCGGGTGGCGGCGGTGCGGGCGGCTCGATCTTCGTCGTCGGTGACCAGGTGACCATCGGCGCCTCGGGGCGCGTGACCGCGGCCGGCGGCATCGGCGGAGACACGTTCTCGGGCGCGGTCGGACAACCCGACTACCTCGACTGTCCCGCAGGCGCGCAGACCGGCGGCACCTGCGACGACTGCGGCGGTGGAGGCGGCGGCGGGATCATCGCGGTGCAGTCACGCGTCGCGAGCTTCGCAGACGGCGCGACGTTCGACGTCGCCGGTGCCACGGGCGGCGTGTGCCCGATCTGTCGCGGCGAGGCGGGTGGTGGCGCAGGCGAGCTCCAGCTCGACGGCCTCTACGTCGGCGAGATCTGCGATGGCTACGACAACGACTTCGACGGGATGGTCGACGAGGCGCTCGGCACCACGAGCTGCGGCCTCGGCGCATGCACGACCTCGCAACCCGTGTGCGACGTGGCGCGCGGCGTTCCGAACGTGTGCGCACCCACGACCTCGGATGTGAGCTGCTTCGCGCCGCGCGATGCGGCCCGACCTCGGATCGCCGTGATCCTCGACACCTCGGCGTCGATGCTGCTCGATCTCGCGGGCTATCCCACCTTCGGCGACGGCTCGGTCGAGCACCCCGGCCTCGACACCGACGGTGACGGGCAGCCCAATGACTCACGCCTCGCGCTCGCACGCGAGTCGCTCGCGAGTGTCATCAGCGCCTACCCCGAGATCGACTTCGCCCTCGCGCGCTACGCGCAGGACATGGCCGAAGACCGCTTCTGTCAGAACGCCGCGTGGTTCGAGTGCGCGGGCATCGTCGGCACCTATGACGATCCGCGTGACAACACGGGTCCGCTGGCGTGCAACGTGGCGATCGGGCCGAGCACGACGGTGCCCGTGCGGCGCGTGTCCATGGGCGACGAGTGCATCCACTACGCCGGGAGCTGTGGTGGCCCGCGACGTGGCGCGGACGTGCTGAGCGGCTTCGGGACGCGCACCCGTGATCTCGTACGCTGGCTCGACGGGCGCGAGACGCGCTTCATCGACGACGAGACCACCGGCGACGTGTGCCAGCACTCGCGTGGTGGAGACTGCGAGCTGCGCGGCGCAGGACCCACGCCACTCGCGGGATCGCTCCAGGCGATCGAGGACTACATCACTCCGATCCGCGCGACCGACGCCCAGCGCTCCTGCCGCACGTACTCCGTCATCCTCGTCACCGACGGTGCCGAGAGTTGCAACGGTGACCCTGCGGCGGCCGCGCGCGAGCTCCACGACGTGTACGGGATCGACGTGTACGTCATCGCCGTGAGCGTGCTGCCCTCGGAGGAGGCGTCCCTCAACGCGATCGCGAGCGCGGGCTCCGGTGGTGCGACCACCGCGACGTTCGTGCGGCGCCCCGAGGATCTCGTTCCCGCCCTCACCTCGATCATCGAGGACTCGCTCCGCACCGAACGCTGCAACGGCGTCGACGACAACTGCAACGGTGTGATCGACGAGGGCTTCGCCGGCCTGGGAACGACGTGCGACGACGGCGGACGAGGCGTCTGTCGCGGCACGGGCCGATACGTCTGCGCCGCAGACGAGCTCGGCACCGAGTGCCGGATCGAGATGGCGGGCCTGACGCCCGGCACCGAGACCTGCAACGCGATGGACGACGACTGCGACGAGGGGATCGACGAGGGGTTGACGTGCACGGGTGGCTGCACGCCCACGGGCCCCGAGACGTGCAACGGCCTCGACGACAACTGCAACGGCACCATCGACGAGGCCGATCCGATGCTGGGCACCCCCTGCCTCGATGGTGGCTTGTGTGAACCCGGTCAGATCCGCTGTGTCGTGGGCATGTTGCGATGCGTGGGGGGCACTCCGGCGCGGGACGAGGTGTGCAACGGCCTGGACGACGACTGTGACGGTGTCGCCGACGACCTGGCTCCTTGTCCCGTGACGACCGCATGCATCGAAGGGGCTTGTCGGCGGGAGTGTGATCCGGTGATGGAGTTCCCGTGTCCACCGGGTTTCCTCTGCGAGACGCCCTCGGGAGCCACGGAGTCGTACTGTCTGCCGACGCCGTGCGCGTCTTGTCTGCCAGGCGAGATCTGCGTCATGGACGCGTGCGTCGATCCCTGCGACGGCATCACCTGCGACGAAGGTCTCGTCTGCCTCGGGGGCCGCTGCCTCGACTGCCACGTCGCAGGCTGCGACCCGGGAGAGCTCTGCGTCGCCTCGACGTGTCAGCCGAACCGATGCCTCGGTCGCGACTGCGGCATGCGCGCGTGCATCGACGGTGTGTGCTCCGACCTGTGCGGGCCAGAGGACTGCGGTGCGGGCGAGCGGTGCGCGGCGGGCGGTGGTTGCGAGGCCGATCCGTGCGCGAGCGTCACGTGCGAGGCGGGCCGCTTCTGCGACGAGGGCACGTGTCGCCCCGACCTCTGCGCGATGGGCATGACCTGCCCTGCGGGAGACGTGTGCGCGTCGGCGCGGGGCTGCATCGACGATCCGTGCGCCACGGTCGTCTGTCCAGGGGCCGAGCGGTGCATCGTCGATGCGCGCGGCCTGGCGCTCTGCAGCGACGGTGGTGGTCCCATGCCGGGCATGGACGCAGGCATGGGTGGGGGCCGGGTGCTCGCCACCGGTGGCGGCCTGTGCTCGCTCGAACCGAGGCGAAGCTCCGACGCGCTCGCGCCCTGGCTGCTCCTCGGCCTGGCCGCTTGGCTGCGCACGCGCCGCGCGCGTCGCGGAGGTGGGCGATGAGCCGTCGGCCCTTCGTGGGGCTCGCCCTCGCCCTCGGGCTCGCGGGCTGCGACGTCCAGCCCTACTGCCTCGAGTGCTCCGATCCCTCGATCGACGCGGGCCCCTCGTCGACCGACGCGGCCGGCGACGCGCCCGATGCAGGCCCACTCGACGCGCGATTCGTGCCCATCGACACCGCGACGTGCATTCCCGTCGGCGAGGAGGTCTGCAACGACAACGACGACGACTGCGACGGGCGATTGGACGAGGGCTTCGACCTCACCTCGAACCCGGAGCACTGTGGCGGGTGTGGCCGCGCCTGCCGCTTCCCGAACGTCGACGTCTCGTGTGTCGACTCGATGTGTCGACTCGGCGAGTGCCTCCCCGGCTTCATCGACGTCGACTCCGACCCCGGCTGTGACTACCGCTGTCCGGTGTTTCCCACCACCACCGAGGACTGCAATGGCCTCGACGACGACTGTGACGGTCTGGTGGACGAACCGGCAGATCTGCCCTCACCCCCCACCGATCTCTGCCGCACCACGCCCGGCACTCCCTGCGCGACGACGGTGGCCGTGTGCACCACGCGGGCAGACGTGACGACCTGGTATTGCGACTATCCGATGGGCGTGGAGTTCGACCCGATCGTGCCCAATGGGATCGCGCTCGACGAGACGCGCTGTGACGGAGTGGACGGAGACTGCGATGGCCTGCGCGACGAGGTCTTCGCGGACCTGGGTGCGAGCTGCGACAACGGGGAGCGCGGCGCGTGCCGAGACGTCGGTCGCATCGTGTGCGATCCGACCGACGCCTCGCGCACGACGTGCGACCGGACCGTCTTGCCGGACCCGACGCCCGGCGCACCCAGCGCCGAGCTGTGCAATGGCATCGACGACGACTGCGACGGAATCGTCGACAACTCCGATCCCGCCGATCCGGCACGGATCCGGGACGATCTCGTCCACGTGACCCACGGCGGTCGGGACTTCTGGATCTACCGACACGAGGCCTCGCGTCCGGACGCGACGGACACCGAGGGCGGCCGCAGCAGCGCCCGGTCGTGCTCGCGCGCTGGCGTCGTCCCCTGGACCCGTATCGCATACGCGGATGCGCAGGCGGCCTGCGCCGCAGCAGGCTTTCGCCTGTGCACGAGCGCCGAGTGGCAGGCAGCGTGCGAGGGCGCGTCGGGGAACACCTACCCCTACGGCAGCACGTACGCGCCCATGAGCTGCAACGGCGCGGACCGCGCCGAGATGCCTGCGATGTCGACCACTGGAGCGATCCCGCTCTGCGTGACCGGCGAGGGCGCGCTCGACCTGAGTGGCAACGTGAAGGAGTGGACGAACGATCCGCGTGGCACGACCGCCTCTGGAAATCCCATCTACGTGATCCGCGGCGGATCCTACGACTCGCCACGGCTGGGGTTGTCGTGTCAGACCGATCTCTCGCGGGCGACCGCCGACTCGCTCCTCGACACACTCGGGTTCCGTTGCTGCTCGAGCAGCGCCCCCTGAGGTCGCACGCCACTGCCGTGGAAGAAGCGAGCGCGTGAATCCGTGCGGGCGATTCACGCGGCTCGACGACCTCAGAACCAGGCCGTCGCGCCCGCGGTGATCGTGTCCTGTGAGGACCGGTTCATCACGAACTGGCCCATCGCGTCCGTCGGGACGGCGCCACCGAAGTAGACGTCGCTCGCGGCGTGATCGTGGCGGTACTCGAGGCGGAAGAGGATGTGGTCCACGGGCCGCACCTCGACCGTGAGGGTGGCAGAGGAGACCCACTGGTCGCGCCCGTCGGCGCGCGCGGGCCAGAAGATCGTGCTCGCGGTGCCCATGGCGTTCCGCGCGGCGCTCTCGAGGAAGACGTCTCCGCGCGCGGCCACGAAGAGCTCGGGGAGGATGCGGAAGCGCGCGTATGCCGCCGAGGCGAACCACCCGCTCGTGCCGAAGGTGTTCGGGTCTAGCCCTCCATCGACGTGCAACATGAGCGACAGCCACTCGGTCGCATACCAAGTGGCGTAGGCATCGAAGAGATGCCGCCAGGCACGGCCTTCGGGCGCGCCGGTCGGTCGCTCGACGCCCGTGAAGTAGAGGACGCTGAGAGAGATCGACGGATCCGTGTAGGTGAGCTGCGCCGCGATCGACTTCTCGTCGTTGTTGTCGACGACGGTGTTCCAGCCGTTGAAGCCCGCGAGCGTGACGGTCCAGTGGTCGTCGAGCGGGTACGAGAGGCGGATCCCCGTGTGATAGAAGGGGCAGCCGAAGAAGAGGTTCGAGCGCGACCAGTTCCAGTTGTCGCGCACGGCCATGCTCTCGGGGCCGATCGGCGAGAGGAACAGGCCCGCGGACACGGTGAGGCCGTTGCCCACGCCGATGCGATAGCCGACGTTCGCCTGCTGCACGAACTGCCAGAGCGATGCGCTGCTCGCGTTCGTCCCCAGCGCGCCGACGAGCGAGGTCTCGGCCAGATAGTAGGTCGCGCCCGTGTGACCGACCTGCAGCGTCACGTTGCCGACGACGTTCTCCCAGTCCCACGTGACGCCGAGCGCGACGTTCTGGATCGTGAAGGTGTTGTGTCGGTTGTCGAAGCCGCGGAGGTGCGTGATGCCGTTCGAGGGCTCGTTGAAGTTGAACGAGTATTCGGTCTCGGCGTAGCCGAAGAACGTGTAGGGCGCGCGCTCTTCCTCGCCCTCGGTGTCTTGCGCGGAGGAGTCACCCTCGCCCGCCGCCTCGCCCACCACGGGCGCATCGCCTGCCGCGGACGCCTCACCCGCCCCCGCGCCCACCACGGGCGCATCGTCCGTCTCCGTGACCGCCTCCGTCGGCTCGCCCTGGGTGTCGGGCACGTTCGCCTCGTCCTCGGCGGACGCCTCTTGCGCGCGCACCTGCGGTAGAGCGAGCAGCGAGGCGAGCATCACACCCACCCCGGCGACTCCGAGCTCGATTCGCGTGACGTTCACTCGTTCCATGGATGTCTCTCTAGAGGTCTCGCGCGGAGCCCGCCGCATTCGTTGACGACTTCTTGATGTCCTGCGCCACGGGCTTGATCACGCTCAGGGCTCGCGCAGCCGATAGCCCACGCCAGGCTCGGTCACGATGAGCTTGGGCCGCGAAGGGTCCACCTCGATCTTCTTGCGGAGCTCGGCCATGTGAACGCGCACGTAGTGGGACTGCGAGGCATAGGTCGGGCCCCAGATCTCCTTGAGGATCTGCCGGTGCGTGAGGACCTTGCCTGCGTGCTCGGCCAAGAGGACGAGGAGTCGGTACTCGATCGGAGTGAGGTGCAGCTCCTGCTCGCCGCGCAGGACGATGCGGCGCGCGCGGTCGATGGAGACCTCGCCGAAGACGAGCACCTTCGCCTCGTTGCCGGCCGCCTCGCTGGAGCGATGTCGCAGTGCGACGCGCATGCGGGCCAGGAGCTCGTTCGTGCCGAACGGCTTGGTGAGGTAGTCGTCGGCGCCCGCGTCGAGCGCGAGCACCTTGTCGTCCTCGCGGCCCCGCGCCGAGAGCACGATGACCGGCATCTTGCTCCACTCGCGGATCATCGCGAGCAGCTCGAGCCCGTCGCCATCCGGCAAGCCGAGGTCGAGCAAGACGAGCTCTGGGTTGTGAGACGTCGCGAGCATCTTGGCCTCGCCCACGCTCGAGGCCTCGAGGAGCCGGTAGCCGTGCGCGTTCAGGGCCGCACGGATGAAGCGGCGCAGCTCCTTCTCGTCCTCGACGACCAGCACGAGGGCTCCGTCGGTCACGGTCGGGGCTCCTCGGGCGTCGGGGGAGGGAGGCTCGGCGGCGTCCCGATCAAGGGCAGGGTCACCGTGAACACCGCGCCGCCTCCTTCGCGAGAGGACGCGCGGATGGAGCCGCCGTGGGCCTCGCAGATCGCCTTGCAGATCGGCAAGCCCAGGCCCACGCCGCTCGCGCCCGTGTGCCGGCCGCGGAAGAAGCGCTCGAAGATCCGCTCCTCGAAGCCCGGCGAGATCCCCGGTCCGCGATCGGCCACCGTCATGACCATCGCCCCGGTCTCCGCGCGCGCCTCGACCTCGATCGCGCTCTCCCCGGCATACTTCACGGCGTTCTCGACCAGGTTCACGACGAGCTGTTCGAGTAGCACGGGGTCGACGGAGATCAGCGGGAGATCCGGCGCGAGGCGGAGGTGCACCTCCCGCTTGCCCAGACGCGGCTCGAGCTGGGCGATCGCCGCCACCACGACCTCCTCGAGCGGCACCCACTCTCGCTTGAGCACGACGGAGCCCGACTCGAGCCGCGTCATGTCGAGGAGGTTCGTGACGAGCCGCTCGAGGCGCTGCGCCTCGTTGCAGATCGAGGTCACGAGCTCCGAGCGCGTCGCGGGCGCCAAGGACTCGTCGTCGCGGATGGTGGTCGCCGCCCCCGTGATCACCGCGAGCGGCGTGCGGAGATCGTGCGAGACAGCGGACAAGAGCGAGCTCCGGAGCTCCTCCGTCCTCATGCGCAGCGCCGCAGTCCGCGCCTCCTCCGACAGACGCAGGCGCTCGAGCGCGAACGCGGCCTGCCGACCGAGCGCGTCGAGCCACTCGCGAGGCTCCTGATCGAGACCGCGCCCGACGCGGGGCTCGATCGCGATCACGCCGACGACGTCGGCCCCGACGGCCAGCGGCGCGCACACGCTGCGCGAGCCGGGCAGCGTGTCTGTGCCCAGGCCCGCGACGCGGCCGTGCTCGAAGGCCCAGCGCGCGACGCCGAGCTCCTTCGTGTCGAGCTCGAGGCCGACCGGCTTGGAGGCGAGCGGCACGAGCGAGCCGGCGGCGTCGGGACCGTAGACGAAGGTGCGGGCATCGAAGAGCTGGGCCGCGTGCGACGCCACGGCTGCGGCCGACGCAGCGCGATCGGTGGCGGCGCCGAGGTCGCGGCTGAGCGCGTAGAGCGCCGCGGTGCGCGACTCGCGACGGATCGCGCCGCGCTCCTGCCGGCGTATGCGGGCAGTGAGCTCGCTGACGAGCAGGCCCACGCCGAACATCATCGCGAACGTGAGCACGTAGCGCGTGTCCTCGACCGCGAACGTGTAGAACGGCGGAACGAAGAAGAAGTCGTAGGACGCCACACCCAGGGCTGCCGCGAGCACGGAGGGCCCACGACCGAGACGGATCGCGGTCACGAGCACCGCCACGACGAAGAGGACCTCCACGTCGGGTACGTCGAACGCGCGATGGATGGCGAGCGAGATGAGCGTCGTGAGCGCGGCCAGCGCCGCCGCCATCACGTAGTGCGCGAACGACGCCGACGCTGGCTCGCGCGGCGCCGCGGTGGCTCCGGGATCTGCCGGGCCCGACCCTGTCGTGCCGATCACCTGCACGTCGATGTCCCCGCTCCCGCGCACGACCTCGTCGAGCAGGGAGCCCCGGACCCGATCGCGCCATCGCGAGTGCGTCGGCTTGCCGATGAGCAGACGCGTGACGTTGTGCTTCCGCGCGTACGCGAGCACGGCCTCCGCGACGCGCAGCCCCTCGAGCCTCACGACGTTGGCGCCGAGCGACTCCGCGAGGCGCAGGTGCCCTTCGAGCCGCTCGCGATCGGAGGGTCGCTCGACGCTCTCGACGTA
>JBILLJ010000189.1:0-14323 GCA_044376125.1 Sandaracinaceae bacterium | reverse complement strand
GGCCGTCGTCCGGTACGCGTGGGCCGTCGCCGGGGTGATGGCGGCGGCCGCGACGGCGGCGGCGAGGAGGGATGTCGTGATCCGCGAGCTCACCGGGGCCTCCTCACGTCGACCGGACGGCTCGAGGGACGGGGCATGCGGACCCGGACTGACAGCGGACCGTGGACGCTCTGGCTCGACACGGTGTCAGTCATCGGTCGGGCCGCGCCCGTGTTGCGTGCACGGACGGCGAATCTCGCGCTCGGCGCGCGGGCACAGAGGGACCGTTCCGTGGATGCAGGATCGTCAGCCACCACCACCACCTGGGTCGACGGCTTTGCGCCGGTTTGAACCGAGGAGCCCCGCCGCGGACGTGCTGCTTGCCTGCGACGGGCGCGAAGCTGCACGACGGGTGAGCTGAGATCAACCGAGATCACGCACACGGCACACGACCGCGACAGGCCCAGCCCCATCACGTCGGAGTACGCGGGCAGCCCCCTCGTCGCTCGGTGCATCCTGCCCTTATCGCCGATCGTTTGGCGCTCGCATATAGGGCGACCACCCTACGTCCGTCGCTTTTTCTTCCCCGCGAGCTCTGCCTCTTCGAGTTGCGGGCGGACGCCGCTCGCGCGGCCCTCGTCGGCGAGCTCGTGCAGCTCCTCGCGAGCGACACGCGTCCACTCCGCGAGTGTTCGCTGGGTGCGCTGCTGCACCCGTACAGAGAGCGCTTCGACGGCCTTCTTCGTGATTCCGAGCGCGGTCGCGATCTCGACGTAGCTGCGCTGCTCGAGGGCGAGCACCAGGGCGCGCGCCTGTTGGGCTGTCAGATTGCAGCGTTGGCAGATCTCGCGAGCGCGGGCTTCGGGGTCGAGCGGCGGGCGCGGCTTGCGGGCCTGCTGGGACTCCGCCCAGCGGCGGACGCGCTCGCGGAGCAGCTCGGTGCCCGTGCCCTTCGTGAGGAAGTCGAAGCGTGCGGCGTGCACGCGGCGAACGACGTCGATCTCGTCCGCGCCGCTCCAGATGACAATGTCGGCCCGGGGGTGAAGGGCGCGGACCGCCACCGCGACGTCGACGCCGGTCCCGCCGGGCAGCCAGAAGTCGACGAGCGCGCCCACGAGGTCGGGGCGTGACGCGAGCGCCTTCGCCTCGTGGAGGTTCGTGGCGTGCTCGATCGCAGCGACGCCCTCCAGGGCGAGCACTCCGCGCACGACCCTCGCGAGCCTCGCGTCATCCTCCACGATGAGGACCCAGCCACCCGGCATGCTGCACATGATGGTGCCTCATCGGCCCGAGCCCCGCGACGGTTGCGTGGTCCCGCGTTGTCACCCCTGGGGCTGGGAGTTTCGGCGGTTCGCGGCGACGGGGCAGCGAAGTGCAACCTCACCCGGCGGGATCGGCGCCATCCCGACCCAGGACCCGCGCGTGCTGGCGGTATCGCACCAGGACGTCTTCGCCGTCGCGCCAGAACAGTGCGCCCTCCAGATAGCCGGGCCATGCCGCAACCCCGAGGTCCATGCCCAACATGCGGGCCGCGGTGACTGCCACGATAGAATCGTGCGAGCAGAACAGGTGAAGGCCGGACGCTGTGCTCGCCGCGAGCATGTGGTGCACGAGCGACCGCACCGCGAACGCTGGCGCTGCCATCCCAGGAAGGGGCGTGTCCCGCGAGATGAGATGCTTCACAACGACCTCGTGCCCAAGTCGCTCCCACGTCTGCGCCCAGGCAACTCGAGGCTCGTCGACGAGAACCCCCGGGTCGCCGAGCCGGCGATCCAAGTGGTAGGGCAAACCTGCGGACGTGCCATGGGCGATCGCCTCGACGGTCTGCACGCATCGGGGAACTGGGCTCGTGTGGAGAGCGCAGATCCTGTCAGCGAGACTGCTGCCGAACGCGCGGGCGAGCCGAATGCCGCGCGCGGTGAGCGGTGTATCCCAGCCCGCGTCGTGCGCGTGGAGCGCCTCCCGCTCTGCGTGACGCAAGAGGACTGCAACGCCTCGATCGGAGGGCGCGGCATCGAGCCAGCCCGTCAGCCTCCTCACGGCCGACCGTGCAGTGACACGACCCGGTGCCCCGCCTCGTCGATCACTTCGCGAGCACCATCCAGTCCTTCCACGCGCGCCTGGCCGTTGTAGAACGGCTCGACCATCGCGAAGCGACGGGAATAGAGCGGCGCACCGGACCGATCAATGTGGTGCCAGCCAGCAGCGTCCCGCGCACGCGCGAAGCCCTTGTGGAACACATCGAGATCGACGAACCAACGCTCGTGCGCGAGCTCACCGAACAGGTCGACGTGCGAGCTGCGCCCGTCATCGGCGAGCACCACCGCCAGGCCCTCGCGATAGTCGCCAACGTACCGCCAGGTACGGCTCGACGCCCCTCGGCCACCGAGGTCGATATGGAGGTAGCGCCCATCCAGTCGCCGTACCGCGCAGCGACCCCCCTGGTAGTTTCCGCACCACGCGTAGCGCTCCGGCGTGACAGAGCGCCCTCCAGTGTCGATGTGGTGCGAGCCGTCGCGATCAACCACCGCGGCGCGCTCCTCGTAGAACCCGAACGTGCGGACAAAGCGTCGCTCGTAGGCGGCGCGACCGCGCTCGTCGACGTGCCAGGCCTCAGCCCCACGACGGACCGCTGCGAGACCCGGCTCGTGGAAACTGAGGACCTCGTCGAACCTCTCTTCGTACGCAGGACGATCGCCGCGCAAGTGGTGCGTGCGTGTTGATGCGACGCGGAAGCCCCTCCAGGTCATGCACCCCCTCCTTCGACGGGTCGTCGCATGTTGCAGCCTGTGCAGAGGGTGCGAGTGCGGTAGGTGCGTCGCAGCTCGTCATACTCGCGACTCGTCCAGATCTCCATGAGAGACCGGTCGTGAAGTGTCCCGAACGAGCCCAGCGTCCGCCGCTGAGCGTCTGGAGCGCAGCACGGGTCGAACCGGCCCTCGGCGCTGATCCACGCCTCTTGGCCGAGGAACGGACAGGGCCCGCCACGCCCAAGATCGGTGGGACTGTCGGCCTCGACGGCGAAGATCCCTTCGAGCAACACCGGTCGCCCCGCGCGCAAGCACTCCTCCGCCGCGACACGGGCGGCTCCGACGGCCTCGTTCCAGCGGCTCATGGCCTCCGAGCTGCGCCGCATGGACATCCCTTCGATCTCCGCGAAATGCGCCCAGAGGTGGTGACCTTTGACTCGGTCGACGCCGAGTTGCGCCGCGAGCCGCACGATGTCGGCGAGCTCGCCCACGTTCGCCTCCACAAAGGTCAGCTGGAACGTGACCCGACAGCGGTTCCCGCCCGCGGCAGCATGAGCATCTCGCACCTCCACGAAGGCGCGCACGTTGTCGACACTGGTCTCGAACCTAGTGCCGACCATGATCGCCTCGTGCGTGGACGCGCGCGCGCCGTTCCACGAGATCTTCACGTCGCTCGTGATGGGCACCAAGATCTCCGCCCACCGTCGCGCGCCCAGGCGCGGAAACGTTCCATTCGTGGTGAGGTTGAGCCTCACGCCGTGGTCGCGCACGACGGCGACGAACTCTTCGAAGTCGTCGTAAAGAAGCGGCTCTCCCATCGTCGAGGGGATCACCTCGCGGAGACCGTGCCGAGCCGCCTCGGCAATGACTCGACGAACGAGGGTGATGGGCATCACACGCCGAGGCTTCCCCGCTTCTTTTCGTCGGATCTGGAGAAGCGAATGGTCGGAGTGCTCCTCGCACATCACGCACTTGAGATTGCAGGTGTCGGGGTTGGTGTCGAACGTCACGCGCCACGGGCCCCTCAGGCGCGAGACGCGGGCTGTGTCTCTACGCGATCGGACGCGCTCGTAGAGGCGCTCGATCTCCCGGGCATGGTGCTCCATGTCGACCACGTCGCCCGTCGTGGACTGCAGGTAGCCACGGGCAGCCAGGCGACTCGCCAGCTCACCGTCCGACGCAAGCCGAGTCATCTGCTGACCGAGCGATGCCGGATCGCGAAACGCGAACAACAGCCCGTTTGCCTCGTGCTCGACGAGCTCGCTCATGCCCCCCGCCGCAGCGGTGATCACGGGTAGCCGAGCCTGCAGCGCCTCATGGATGACCAACGGTGAATTCTCCACCCAGATGGACGGAACCACGATCGCATCGACCCGATCGAACACTTCACGAACGATATGCTCGTTCACGTACTCGGACATCCACTCGACACGACGTCCCGCGCCGTCTGGCAAGCAGCGGGCGAGCGCCTGCAGAGCTTCGGTGTCCTGCCCGCGTGGCCGCCCCCAGACGCGAAGACGAGCCGGACCCGGAACGCTCCCGAACGCTTCGAGGAGGAGCTGTATTCCCTTGGCGGGGATGTGGGTACCGATGTAGCCGAAGGTGAACGGCTCGTCGGGGCGCCGCTGCCGTCCCGCGAGACGCGCTCGGTCGAACCCGTAGTCGAGGTGCACCAGCTTCGCAGCGACCAGCGGAAGCTGATCACGGAAGCGTGTCGCGAGGCTGCGTGACGGCGCGACGAACAGGTCGACCAGTTCCATCATCTCGCGAACGTGTCGCATCCGGCGCGCGACCCACCGCGACCAGTGCAGGGCGTCCTCTTCGACCTCGTCCGGGGCGCCGGAGAAGTAGCGCGCGTAACAACTGCGGGCACACGTCTCATCGTGCTGACCATCGCAGGCTCTCCAGATCTCCCCGGTGGGCGATGGCTCCATCCGCATGAACTGACCGCGCGGACACATGAGCCAGAAATCGTGGAGCGTGAAGACAATCGGCACCTCCCGGTCCGCCGCCTCCCGCACGAGAGAGGTCGAGAGATGGTTCAGGTGTCCGATGTGCACGACGTCCGGGCGCACCTCCTCGAGCAACTCAGCGACGTGGCGGTCCACGCCGGGGTGGCGATAGCGGTCACGCGAACGCGCCACATTGACGACGTGAAGGCGGATACGAGGGTCGTCACCGTCGCGCTCCGTGCGGATGGCCTGCTCCGGGCGGAACGAGTCCTCTTCGCGGGTGAAGACGTGTACCTCGTGGCGAGAGGCGAGCGCACGACACAGCGTCTGCGTATAGACCTCCGAACCCGCGTTGTAGCGGGGCGGATAGCCATGGATGACGTGGACGATTCGCATGTCGAAGCCCGACGCCGCGGAGCCGCCCGGAGAGCTGGCCCGGCCCGGTACGTCCTCCACGCTCCCGCGCTCCGCTGACCCGTGCGGATGAAGAGGGGTAACGAGCCATCGTCGAGGCTGCCTCGGTCTCCCGCAAGCGGTCAACCCCCCTGGGCGCCGTCCTCGATGGACTCCGCGAGGTCGAACGAGGGACCTGCTCGGCGTAGGCTGCGCGCATGAACGGTACGGTCGTGGTGGGTTGGGACGTGGGCGGCTGGTTGGGTCGGAAGCAGGCCGTCGCTGCTGCACTCGTTGACCCAGATGGCGCGTGGGCGTGGCGCGGCGCGGCGCGCACGTTCAACGTCTCTGCGATCAGCGATGGTCGCGTGGACTCGCTCGTGAGGATCGCTTGGCCCGATGCCCCGGATCTGTCGAGCTCATCGGTCGTCATCGCGATCGACGCGCCGCTCAGCTTTCCACGGGCATTCGCGCGATTGGTCTCGGGCGAGCCTCCGTTGACGATGGGGTGGTCCCGAGAGATCGACAATCCGCTGGCCTATCGCGACTGCGATCGCTTCGTCGCCGCCACGTACGGCAAGAAGCCGCTGTCCGCGTCGTTCGACAAGCTCGGCAACAACACCACCGTCGCGATGACGCTGATCCACCGCTGGCGATCCCAGGGATTCCAGGTCCTCCCGTTCGACCCCGCCGACGAGGGGCGCGTGGTGATCGAGGCGTACCCGGCACTCTACAAGCGCAGTGGAATCGTCGTCGAACGAGCCCGCGCCCTCCTGCCCGGAGGGCTCGTGGATGGCAGTGACGAGAAGGATGCGACCCTCTGCGCACTCACCGGACTCGCGTTCGCGGGAGCGAGGGACGAGCGGCTGCCGAAGCTACTCCCCGTGAGGAACGAGCTCGCGACCGACGGGTGGATCTTCGGACCCGAACCGGGCTGGGTGAACGGCTCTGAAGCCTGAACTGGAAAATCGAAAGCCTCAGTGTTCGCCGTTGCGCGCCGCCAGCGCGCTCCGCGCACCTTCGAGGTCGAAGAGCTTCTCGGCTTGGAGGTCGCGGAGAGCGAGCTCGGGGAGACATGGCTCGAACTTGCTCAACCGCTGCTTCGCGGCGAGCGAGGCGAGGTTGCGCGCGTCGCTCTGCGTGGGGCGACCCGCAGCGTGGAGCTCGTCGAGTACGGCACGGATCTTCGCGACGCTCTCGGCGGCGTGGCCGCGGAACGTGATGCGGAAGTTGCTGGAGCTGACCTTCTCGCCGACAGCGCGCTCGAGCAGCCGCGCGAGGACGAGATTCGCCGCACCGCCGGCGAACGTCCACCAGGAGATCTCGCCAGTCGCTTCGAGGAGCCTCGCGCCGTCGCGCAGAAACGCGTGCTTCGCGCGCTCCATGCGCAGCGCGTTCTTGGCGCGCGGCGTGAGCCAGTCGGGTTCGTCGTCCGAGGCGAGATGGCGACGGATCTCTTGGCACAGCTCGAAGGAGAGGAAGCGCGCGTTGCCCGTCCAGCGCGGAGCGAACGCGTCGGAGGCGGGGACCACCGTGGCCTGGCCGCGCTGCCAGTCGACGTGGCTGACCTCCCATGCGCGGCCGGCGAGCACGAAGCCGCCGAACACCGCGCGCTCATCGCGCTTCTCGAGCAGGGTCGCGAGGAACTGTGCGTCCACCGTGCCGACCTCGTTGGTGTGGTGGAGCACGCGGATGAGGCGCGGGGCGGAGAACACGGCGTAGAGGTCGCGGAAGCCGGCCCGCGCATAGAGGCGCTCGCCCTCGGGGCCGAGCCAGAGCTTGCCGTCGTGGTCTGCGAGGATCTCTCTCGCCAGCATGTGCTCGCGGATGGCGGCCCGCGCCGCCGCGTCGAGGTCCGAGAAGGCGGTGGCCCGGCCGAGCTCGGCGTCGACCTGATCGGCCGACGTGCCCTTGTGCATCACGGCGATCGACATCACCTGCTGCGCATAGACGTGGGCGGCATGCGTCGAGGCGTGGAGCGCCTCCACCCAGCCACGCTGCGAGAGCGACACGATGGCCATGGCCTGGACGACCATCGGATCGCGCGTACAGAGAAACAGGCAGTTGGGGTGCGCGCCCTCTCGTCGGCCCGTGCGGCCCATGCGTTGGAGGAAGCTGGCGACCGCGGAGGGCGCATCGAGCTGGAGGACGCGGTCGAGATCGCCGACGTCGATGCCGAGCTCGAGCACGCTCGTCGCGACGATCACGCAGTCCTCGCCCGTCTCGAACATGCGCTCGGCCTCCTTGCGCTCGGCGAGCGAGAGCGAGCCATGCGTGACGAAGGCCTGGATGCCCTCGGCGACGAGCGATTTCCCGCACTCCTCCGCCGTCTTGCGCGAGTCCGTGAAGAGCAGGCGCTTCTCTCCCTTGTGGAGTGCGCCGATCACCTTGGCCGCATTCGGCACCGAGCCCACGAAGTCGACCTGGATCTCGGGGACCTTCCTCGCACCGCCCGGGTTCACGAGGCGCTTGGCTCGCTGCGAGCCGCCCTGCATCCAGTCGAGGATCTTCTCGGGATTGCCGACCGTGGCGGAGAGACCGATTCGCTGCACGTCGCGCCCCGTCATCCCCGCGAGGCGCTCGACAACGGCAGCGAGGTGCGCGCCACGGTCGTCGCCGGCGAACGCGTGCACCTCGTCGATGATCACGAAGCGGAGGCTCCGGAAGATCTCACCGGTCGCCACACGCTCGCTGATCATCATGGCTTCGAGCGACTCGGGCGTCGTCAGCAAGATGTCCGTCGGGCGCGACAAGAATGCACGGCGCTGCCCCTCGGTGATGTCTCCGTGCCATTTGGTGGCTGTTCGGCCGACGAGCGACGCGTAGCGCTCCGCACGCACCTCCTGGTTGTTGAGGAGCGCTCGGATCGGAGAGATGTAGAGCGTCGAGACCGGTGCAGCGTTGATGCGATCGATCTCCGAGACGACTGGAAAGAACGCGGCCTCGGTCTTTCCTCCAGCGGTGGGCGCGAGCACCACGCAGTTGTCGCCGGCCAGCACCGCCTCGATCGTCTGCTCCTGCACGGGGCGGAGGGAGCGAAAGCCGAGTGTCTCGACGATCTGGTATTGCAGAGCCGGCGTGAGGCGATCGAAAGCGCTCACTCGTCCGCCCCTTCGGAGCCATCGCCGCGCGCGTCCCACGAGCCGTCGAGGTCGAGGGACACATCCGCAGCCGTCATGGCGGCGACCGCAGGTCGGCTCGGCACCGCGTCCTCGCGTGCCTGGCTCGAAAGCTCGAGGGCAGCCTCGTCGGCGCTCACCACGAGGCCACCGTGCTCGACCGGGTCGAAGTCGGCGTGCTCATCGAGCGTGTCGAGGAGCTGCACGAGCTTGCGGAGGTAGACGCGTGGCGCGATGCCGAGCTTGCCGCCGAGCGCTCCCCGGACGTTCTCGGCGAGTGCTCGGAGCATGGCGTCGTCCACCTTTCCGATGCGTGCGGCGTTGCGTGCGGGATAGAGCGCGAGGACCTTCCGCCCCACCTCCACCAATCGATCGAAGTCGAAGGGGGTGAGCCGCACCTGCGGCGCGCGCGCGCTGTCAAACCTCGGATCTGGCCCGAACTGAGTGGCCAGTCGCTGCTCGAGCGCGGGGGCCATCTTGATGCCCTGCGGGCCCTCGAAGAACTTCGTGGTCCCTGTGATCACGAGGTAGAGGCCGGGAAAACGTCCCGCGAAGAGCTCGTCCACGAGACGACGGAGCTCACCGAGCGCGCGCTCGCGCTGGTCCGTGCGGATCCGCTGGATGGTCTCCACCTCGTCGAGCACCAACACGAGGCCCTGTCGCTGCGTCTGGCGCAACACCTCGAGAACACCGCGCAGGAAGCCCGAGGCCACCGTCGCGTCGATCTCTCCGCGTACGTCGGCGGCGTTCTTCACGGCGACGCCGACGTTGGGCTGCCCCATGACCCACGCGATGAGGCCCTCCTCGGTCGCCGTCTCGCCCCGCACGCGATGCTCGTAGGCCGCGCGGAGGGCGTTCGCGAAGAGCGGCTGCACGAGACTCACCGGACGCAGGCGCTGATCGAGCAGCGTGCCCACGGCGCGCGAGAGGCCCGCAGCGTCATCGGCGCGCGCCAGCCCTCGCTCGGCGGCTTCGTTCTCGAGGTGGAAGAACCACGCATCCAGCACTGAGCGGAAGGCACCTTCCTGGAACTCCTTGGTCGTCATCGCCGCGATCGCGGCGCGGTACACGAACTCGAATCGATGAAGGGGCGCCTCGGCGGGGGAGATCTGGACGAGGGAGGTCGCGAAGCCCCGCTGCTGCGCTCGATGCTCGAGCCAGCGCGCGAAGAAGGTCTTGCCCGTGCCGTACTCACCACGAATGGCCTTGAGCCGCCCTTCACCGGCCGAGACCATGTCGAGGTCGCCATCGATGGCTTCAGCGAATCGGTCGAGCCCCGTGGCGATGTGCTCGAGCCCGCGCGCGGGCACGGCCCCGAAGCGGAGCGCGTCGATCACCTGTCGACGTCGGAAGAGGCTCAGGGGGGTGTCGCTCATCTCAGGACCCTTCGCTGTAGAGGGTTCGGAACAAGCCGAGATCGAGCACGACCTGGCCGCTCACCCGATCGAAGCGGAGAGGCTGCATGCCGTCGAGCGCGAGTCTCTCACCGAGAATGGCGACATGCCCCGCGACCCGGTGCTGCAGATATCCCATCTCCTCTGCGAACACGTCGGCGGGGACGCGGCCACCGCGGGCCTCGAGCACCGCGAGCGCACGGAGCAGATCTGCGCGTTGCTTCGGATCCGGGACTTGTTGTTTGAAGAGCGCGGAGCGCGCCAACGCCGAGTCCGGTGCGGGCGTCGCTGCCGGCGGAACGGTCTTGGGTCGGGCGATGGGAACGAGAGGAGCCGACTCGGGGTGGGTCGGCTCGGCAGCCGGCACGGGCCGCGCTTCGGTGGCCGCGGGGGCGAGCGCGGGTGGGGTCGCGAGCGCCGCCGCGAGCTCGAGCTGGCGAGGGTCCTTCTTGCGCCCCTTCTCGGGGCGCCCCTTCTCGGGCCGCGGCAAGGCGTCTTCGTCGATGCGCAGACGCCAGAAGGGCGGGGCATAGCGAGGCATGAGCGCCAGATCGTCGCGGGCCTTCCCTTCGTCGGTTGCGCGCAGGGGCTCCTCCCAGCCCACGAGGAGGCAGGGCGTGACGACCTCCGCGAGCGAGGCACCCCCGTGCTCTCCGCTGGCTCCCGAAGCACCATATCGTCCGGTGTCGTCGACGAGGAGCACGAGGCCATCTGCGCCTCTCGGTGTCCAGACGGCGCCGCCCGTCACCCTGGTCTCGTGCTCCGCGACGCTCGTCTTGCCCTTCTCGTAGCGACGCCACCGGCGGCCTTCGCCCTCGGTCAGCCCCTCGAGCGAGCGGAGCGTCGCGCTCTTCACATGCCCATGATCGCTGGCGAAGAGAACGTACCGCCCTGCGCGCCGCGCTTGTGAGAGGAGGTCGCGCAGGGGCGCGATGGAGGCGAGGCTCCAACGCTGGCGCTGCGAGGGGTTGCTCTTGAGCGAGTCGTCGATGGTGTTGAGGACGACGCCGACCACCCGCGCATCGGAATCCGCGACGGCGGTGACGACCTCGTCGCGGAGCGTTCCACCCTTGGTCTGCGCATCGGCGCGCAGGAAGAGGCGCGGCGCGCGCGAGCCCGAGAAGAACGTCGCGATCGCCTTGTTCGCCACGAAGCGATCGGGATCCTTGCCCGTGTCGTGCTTGTCCCCGCTTTCCATGCGCTTGCCGAGGAAGAACGCCGAGCGACTCACGTCGGTGACGGTCGGCAACGCGGCGAGCACCACTGGCAGCTCCCCGTCTCGTGTGCACTTGCGGTTGAAGGCCAGCGGGCCCCAGCCATCGTCGTATTGGGCGAGGTCGTCGAGAATCTCGCTCGCTTCGCACCACGACATGCCGTCGAAGAGGATCACGAGGAGACGGCGATCCTCGGCGACATCCAGGAACGGCTTGGCGATCTGGGCGAGGGCGTCTTCGATGCCCATCGCTTCCCCGCGACGCCGACCCGCTTCGTTCCACTCGACGAGCGCGCGCGCGAAGCGCCGATCCAGCGCCACGCGAAAGGCGTCCACGCGCGCCACGATGCGCGCGATCGCGGCGCCGAGGCGGTCCGTCGTGGGCCCGCGTGCCGCGTGCCGCGCGCGATCGACGTAGCCGCCATGATCGCCGTACCACCGGGCGAGGCGCGCGAGATCGGCGATGCCGGACCCCATGGGGTCCTCGCGCAAGCGCTCGTCGCGTGAGGCCGACTCGAGGAAGATCGCGAGCCGCAGCGCGTCCTCCGCGCGCTCCAGCCGCTCGTTCGAGCGCCGGGTCAGCTCGTGCCGTGTCCAGACGGCGTAGGCCCCTTCCGCCTCGCGGAGCAGCGCTCGCAGGGCCTCGTCGGAGCCCGCCGGCTCCGATGCCATGTCTGCGACACGCTCGAGAGCAGTCGCGAGCGCGACCGTCTGGGCCTCGTACTGCAGTGCGAGACGCTCGCCGCGCACGTTCGCGAGGAGGGAGCGGATCGCCGGATCCTTGAGGCGCGCATCCGCGGCGTCGATTCGCGCCCGAACGAACGCCGACGAAGTCTTCGACTCGAGGATCGGGATGGCCGTGGAGACGACATCTCCGAGCTCGTGCGCCACCTCGCTGGCGAGCGTCTCGTGGATGTCGAGCGCCTGGAGCTGGTACTCCATCCAGTACTTGAGAGCGGGCTCCTGCCGAACGCTACGCCCCGCCTCGGCGATCACCGCAAGCTCGAAGAGGCCTTCGCCGTGGCCGAGACGCCATGCGTGGAACGCGACGCGTCCGAGGCGACCGGCCGCTGTGCCGAGCTCTCGCTCGATCTGCTTCACGAGCTCGGTCGAACGGCCGTACCGCTCCTCGAATGCCTTTCCCTCGCGGCTCGAGGAAGCCCAAGCCAGGAGCGAGTCTCGGCCCAGGTCGTCGGCGCTCGGGAGCTCCCAGTGCTCGTTCATCCAGGTCGCGACGAGGGCACGCGCGGTGGCCACTCGCTCCAGGCCGAGCGGGCGAATCGTCGTCTTGGCGTTGAGCAGGAGCTCTCCGAGCGGGGTTCGAGAGAGCCCCGCCTCCACGGCTCCACAGCCGAGGATCGCGGCGAGTCTCTCGTCCTTGCCCACCCTCTCGACACGCTTCAGCGCGAACAGGCCCTGCACGTCCCGGGGCAGCTCCACGAACGGCACGAGGAACACGCGATGGGGGTCGACCTCGTCGAGCTCGGGCAGCTTCATGCGGAGGTCGAGCTCACTGTCGACCGGCACGACCTCGAAGCTCCGGTGGCCCACGGTGACGGGCTTCGAAGCGGCGTCGGCGCCAGCGCGCCCGAGGAACGCGAACACATAGCGATTGCGCTTCACGCTGAGCAGGGCCTCGACCGCGCGCGTGATCTCCTCTCGTGTGAGGCTCGGGATCTCGGGGAGAGTGTCAGTCGCCATCGCCCTCGTCCTCGATGGACAGCTTGATGCGGAGCACACGGCCTCCGTGAGCCTGCCGGTCCAGCCCTTCGAGATGCTGTCGCAGCTCGGCCAGGACCGCGGTCGAGTCGAGGCTCGAGATCGGGCGACGCAGCTCAACGACCGAGACGTGTTGTCCGGCGGTCCGTCTCGGTGCGACGTCCGCACGGCCTGGCTTTTCGGAGGCTGGCTTCTCCGCGACCGGCTTCTCGGCGGCGGGCCACTCCCCCGCAGGCTTGTCGCCCGGAAGCGGAGTCGCCGTGGAGACGACCGAGGTGAGCCCCGGTGGGGCCGTCGTGCTCTTGGGCTCGAGCTCGTCGAACGCTTCGCGAGCGAGCTTGCGCAGCTCCGCGGCGAGCGGACCGTGGAGCTCGTCGCGGACGAGGACCTTGGTCACCGTCTCGACGATCGCCGACAGGCGCAGCGAGTCGTTCTGGCGCTCCTTTGCGCGCTCGAGCGGCCGCGTGACCAGCGAGTCGCCGAGCACCGCGGTGACGTCCTTCGAGGTCCGGAGCGATTCGCGCACGGCAGTCGGGCTCGTCTCGAGCTTGGCGGCCGCCAGGGCCTCGACGAGGGCCCGTCCGCGTCGCCCACGCAGCGCCTCGACGAGCGCGGCGGAACAGAGCGCGGTGACCCTCCGATCCACCTTGCCGGTCTGTGAGAGCGCCATCGCGCTCATCGCCACTTCGAGCTTCTCCGGCAGCGCGCGCGCATGCGGTGCGACCTCGTCCACGAGGCGCGACACCTCGCGTTCGAGCGCGCGCAGGTTCTCGGCGCCGAGGAGGGTCTTGGCAGACGTGTACCCGAAGACCTCGGCGGCGCGTGCGCGCGCGAGCGACCACGCCTCCTGCGACGGGAGATCGGGACGCTCGAGCACCACGTCGGCGGGGAGGGGCTTGCCCGCATCGCCTTCGAAAGGGCGGTCGTACGACACGAGCTCGCGCCCCGTCTGTCGCGCGTAGCAGCGCACCACGAGGTCTTCGACGATCGAAGGCAGGCCCATCTGCCGCGTCTCGTCGAGGATCTCGCGCATGTCACGCACGGTGGGGCGATCGAGCGCGCGACGATGTCGCTCGTTCTCGAGGTGCCGCAGCACTCGATCGTCCACCAGATGCACCGCGCCGCCTTCCACCACGCGCGCGAGGGCGAGGTGAGCCAGCACGTCTTCGGCCACCTCGACACGCTGTTTGCTCGTGACGATGCGACGCTCGTCCGTGTCCACGACCTCGGCGAAGATTGCGAGAGCCTCTCGCACGACGTGCGCGGTGACCTTGCGTCCGAAGTTGGGGTGCCGTGGATGTCGCTTGTCGAGCACCGCGCGTGCGTAGGCGTCGAGCGCCTGCGTGAGGCTCGGCGCCAGGCGCGTCTCGATCGCGTCGATGCCCGGTCGAAGGAGGTGGAGGGTGCGATCCGCAGCGTGCTCGAGGTCGAGCGTCGTCTCGTCTGGGCTCGCGAGCCCATAGGCCTGCTCGAGCGCCTGGCGCAGGCGGCTCTGCTTCTGGGTGCGCAGGTTCTCGAGGTCCTGCAGGGCGCGCACCTGCTGATCGGTGGCGAGGTGCGCGACTGCCTGCTTTTTCCGATCGCTGCTCCCGAGGATGTGCTCGAGGATCACGTAGTCCCCGAGCAGGTCTTTGGTCGCCTGGCTGAAGAACGTGGGCAGCCACACGAGCGTCCAGCTCCCGCTGGTCTCGTCGCGGAACTTCCGCACGGCTTCTTCGTCGTGCTGCGGGAAGAAGTCTGGCTCGTCGAACGGGAAGTCCACGACGATGCGGTAGTCGTCGGTCTCCGGGCAGAACAGCTGCTC
>JBILLJ010000163.1:0-17540 GCA_044376125.1 Sandaracinaceae bacterium | reverse complement strand
GCATGGTCCCGCGCCACTCGACCTTGTGCTCGGCCTCCGGCTCGCCCCGCGCGCTCTCCTCCTCCGAGAGCCCCAGCCGCGAGAAGAGGAGCGAACGAAGCACTCGCTGCCGCTGGCCTAGCGAATCGTGGGCCTGGTGCGCCAGGAGAATGGGACGCACGTCCACGCTCTCGAGCTCGACGTGCACGGTTGGGTCGCCCATCCCCTCGGCCACATGCAGACACTCGAGCGTGCTCGCGTAGTCGCGCAGGCGCTGGGCTGCGGCCGCCCCTTCGGTGCCAGGGATGGGCGTGCGAAGCGAGCCGTGATTGAGCCCCACCACGCGCGAGGCGGTGAGACCCTTGAGCGGCTCGACCTCCGGCACGAGCGCGGCAATCACGAGGGTCTTGAGGAGCCGATTGTCCGTTCGACAGCCCTTCTGGGCACAGCCGGAGCAGCCGATGTGCACGGGGTGTGACGGCCGCAGTCGCTGGCACTTGTCCTGGCTGTTCGTGCCGTGTTTGGCCTGGATCACGGGCAGGAGCCGGTGACGATAGAGCTGACGTGCGGCGTCGAACCGCGCCTTCATGGGCCCATCGGCGGTGTCCTCGCCGCCCGCGAGCACGTCGTAGAGGTCGCCGACGCCCACGAGGTCGCCGATGACGAGATCCTCGGCATGCTCGACGAGGATCTCCGTGAGGAGACGGATCGCGGTGCGCTCGCGCTGGAGCGCGTTCGAGAGGCCGACGAGCGCGTGCACCAGCGCCGGGCTGAAGGGGTAGAGCTTTCGGAACTCCGCGGGCTCGTAGCTCCCGAGCATGGCGCGCCACGCGGGCTCGCTCGCCCCCTTGCGCATCCGGTCGAAGGACTCGTCGAGGGCCTTCTTGCCGCCCTCGTCCTTCACGCGGAGCACGCGCTTCTCCGCGATCTCCACGAGGTTCCGGTCCTCGAGGGTGATGGTCTCGTAGCGCCCTTCGCTCCACTGGAAGGAGTCGCGCACCAGCGCGTTCGTGGAGCCCTCGAAGTCCCGACCGACCATCTTCGACAGGTCACGCTGCCGGGCGATGAAGCTCACGAAGGGGACGGGTCGCGGCTCCTCCGCCTCCACGAGCTTGACCATCTCCTGCACTTCGTTGTGGAACCACGCCACGTCCGACGCGCGCGACGCGAGCCAGAGCACGAGCTCGTCGAGGTAGAGGACGATGGTCTCGTAGCCGAGCTCGGCAGCGTGCCGGGACACCGCCGCGAGCACGCCGTCGAGCGGGAGGAAGCGCTGCCCTTCGCGGGCGAACGCGGAGAAGTGGGTCTTGGTGAGGCTCGAGAAGAGCTCGGCCCGCTCCGAAGGGACCGATGAGCTCGCGGCTCGCTCGAAGCGCGGCCGATCCCACCGGGCCTCCGCACCGATCGCGCCCCAGTCGCCGAGCGAACCGCCCCCGCTGGCACCGCTGACTGCCTCCCCAGCCCCCTCCGTCAACGCGTTGAGCGGGGCGAAGAACTTGTCGTCACCCAGCGTCGCCAGGAGGCGCCGCGCGTCATCGAAGAGCGCCTCGTCCGCGAACACAGGAGGGATGGACGCCTGCGGGTGCTTCTCTCGCAGCACCGCGAGGTACCGCTTCGCCACCGCCTCCGAGAGGCTCGCATGCCCGACCATGTGGAACACGAGGGGCAGCACCTTCCGCTTCCCCGCGAACGCGTGCTTGCTCCGCAGCGGGTGCAGCTCCGCGTGTCGCCACGCGTGTTCCTCGCCCGTGACGAGGAAGTGCAGCATCGCCATGAAGTGCGACTTGCCGCTGCCGAAACTGCCGTGGACGAACGCGGCCACGCTCTTCCGCTCCGCGACCGCCCGCCCCACCATCGCGAGCCCCTTGTCGAACGCCCCCACGAGCGCCGGTGTCACGACGTAGCTCTCCGCCACGCGCTCCGGCTCGTTCACGGCCTCGGCAAGCTTCTCCACGAACCGCGCCTTCAGCACGGAGGTCGGGAGGTCGAACAGGTCCTTCACACGCGTCGACGCCACGGGCGGAGCGTACTCGACCGCGCGCGCGAACCGCTACGCGCGCCTGCGTTCACCGACGCCGCCCCCGGACCACCCTTGGGGGTGACAGAGCCGCACCGGCGATGCACGTCTTCGACGGGCCGCCATGGTGTGCGAGCGTCACCGCGAGTGGGCGAGCGCCTGCGACGGCCGCCTCACGAGCGTCCCATCCCAGCGCCGCGTCGGCCCCTCGAGGACGCGGCTCCCACCGCGACTCTTCTCCCGCACGACCTCGGCCTACGACGCCTCGGTCACCTCGCACGCATCGACGGCCCCGCACGCCGCGCAGGTGAACGTCGCCCCGAGGGCGACCATCCCACCCCGCGTTGCGTACGGGGGTCCATCGTCACCAAAGCACACGCACGCGCGCCTCGGCCCCACAGGGCGCGCACCGCACATCCGGCTCCAACGGAGCCCTCGTTCGACCGACGAGATCCTCAGGCGTCGCAAGCCGCTCCATCCGCCCGACCGTAGCAGGTGGCGCGACCCGTCGACCGCCTCACAGCGGCGGCGGGGCGACGTGCTCACTCCCTTCCAAAGCACCCACGTTCTCAGCGCCGCCCGGGGCCGCGGGAATCGGTGGGACGGCGGTCTGCGGCGTATCCGCTGCGCAGTCCACGAATCTCGAGATCGCGTAGCGTTCGAGGTCGGCCCGATACGCAGGATTGACGATCGTGCCCGACTGCAGGCGAACGCGCATCCCCTCCCGGTGGTGCGCCCCGGCAAGAGTCCAGCGCTCGCGGGTGCTATCGAGCGGTAGCGCCTGAACCGTGGCCGACAGAACCGAGGCCACCACACCGATCGTGGCCACCCACTTCTTCCACTTGGCAACCGGATCCCCGAGGGCCGCGATGGCTGCGGCCAGAGCGGCGAACGCCGCCGCGCCGACCCCGAACCACTTCATCATGGACACCTCGAAGGAAAGCGCGTCCATGGTCGCGGTGCACTGTTGCAGCGCTTCGTCCATCGCTACTTCTCCAGTCCGTGGCGCTTGACGAACGTATTGTCGAAGACGGCCGTTCCCAGACCCAGAAACTTCCGTCGAGCATCGATCCACCGCCGCAGATCGTTTCCGTACAGCGTGTCCAGCGCCTTGCGGTTCCCGACGGCGTCGTAGCGCATGTGGGTCATCTTCCCCCAGTGAAACGAGTGCGGGACCCCAGCAGCGCGGAGCTTGGACAGAAACAAGCCGGTAAACTCCCAAGAGTCGTCGTTGTCAAGACCGTCGAACCCCAGAACCGCCGTGATGGGCGCGAAGCGATTGATCGCCAAGTGTGCTGTGGACGACTTGACGAACCGAAGTTCCCCCGCCCCCGGAAACTTCTCCTTCTGAACCGAGTCGTGCGCAAACCCGAGAACCTTGACGACGTCGTCCAGGCGGAGCCCGACCGCAAAGCTGTGCACCGGCAGCGGTTGCTCGGGGCTGCCGAACACGTCGGTTCGATAACCCCACGCCGTCACGTCCGGGAGCCCCCGGAACTGCGGCGTGATGAACTTCTCATAGAGAAAGTCGACGTCGTCAAGCACGCCCCAGAGCGCCTTCAGGATGCTGACGCTGCTCGCGTCGAAGACCTCAGGCCAGTGAAAGACGTCGGATGGTGGGTGATTGTAGCGCTTGTGCATCACCACAATCTTGTAGTCGATCGGGTCGTACAGGTTCACGAGCACCTGGCAGTGGTGGGCCTCATCAGTTGGCGCCAGCCCTTTCAATCCAGGGTCGACCTTCTCGGGACCTTCACCCGCCTTGAGGGCGTCGATGAGCGCTGGGACGGATGAGGATTTGAAGGGGCGCCGCAGGACGCGCAGCGCGTACTTTTCGTCCACGCGCATCACGACGCCGACGAGCACCCCGAAAGACCCGAAGCTCACCGACACCGCGTCGAACAATTCCGCGTCGACTACGACCTTCGGGTCGCCGAAAGGCTTCACGAGCTCTGCTTGGACCTGAGCGCTGAGGGACGCCGCGTCACGGACGACGAGGACGTGCTCCCCGGGAATCGCGAGGTGGTACGCCACGACGGCGTTGTGGAAGGCGCCGAAACGGTACGCCGATCCGTGGACTCCCGTCCCGAGCGCCCCGGCGATGGTCTGTCCGTCGCTCGAGCCTGACGTCATCAGGCTGCACTTCATGCGCTCGAGCGCAAGGTTGACCTGGTGGATGTTCGAGCCTCCCGTCACGTAGAACAGGTGCTTGTCGGTCGCTGACCGCGAGAGGTGGAAGAAGTCCTTGGTCTTGACGACGATCGCCTGTCGATCGTTCGCGAGGCGAGCGCCGGGAGCCATCACATCCGAGAACGACCACTTCGAGCCCACCGCACGGACCGTCCAGCCCGCCGCCTTGGCCCAGTCGCAGACGGCGGCCAGGTCGGCTGCGGCGCGCCCCACATCGGACGGTGCCTGCGGGGTCTTCAGCTTCAACATCGCCCCGTACGAGAACGCGAGCGCCGCGCCGCCCCTCACGAAGCTGTTGCCGTGAAAGTTGGTCCGCGTTCCAGCCCCGACCTTCAGTTCCAGTCCCCGCTCCTGCCCAAGTTCGACCAGTGTCTTCGGCATCGATGTCACCTCGCTGCGCGGGAGCCTCTCGCGGCCAGCGGGCAACAACGTCACCCTTGCGGGTGCCGTTACGCTGCACGCCGCAGGTCTTGTGGGCCTCCATGACCACCCCCCGGGGTGACGCGGTGCCTCGTGAAGCTGACCACGATGAACCCTCACCGGAGGCACCATGTCGGGGTTCGCGCCGATGCTGAAGCCACAACTGGCAGTCTGCTCGGCCTGCCACAAGGGGAATCTGCTGTGCTGCAGCGCGTGTGGGCGGTGCAGCGAGCACGTCCATGGCGCCTGCGGCCGAGGCTTCGGCTTCGCGCCGCTGCGAGACCCCAAGATCGCCACCTGTGGCGCCTGCCGGAGAACAGGCGTCCTCTGCTGTACCGCGTGCGGGCGCTGCGGGGCACACCTCCACACTCAGTGCGATTGAACAGCCATATGGCCCAACAACTTCCGCCAACAGGGAGGCCAATCGATGTCAGAAGTCGTCAAGAAGCTGGGTGAACTCGTCCGCGAGCAGCGAGGCCGCTACATGAACGCCGATCCTGCCCGACCGGCCGAGATCGGCGACTACGGCATCGTGCGCGACGGAGTGTTCCAGCGCCGCGGATCGCTCGCATCCTGGTTCGCCGCGAAAGGCGTTCAGAACGCGCCCACGATCAAGAGGCTGCCCACGAACATCGTCGAGAGTTCGGTTCTCCAGTCGAGCAGCGTGAAGACGTCGACCTTCTCCCTCTCCGGCCAGGTCGCCGTGCCGATCAATGGGATCCCAGTCAACGCAAAGGTGGGGATCGACGTCTCGTTCGAGGGCGCGAACCAGTACTACTTCCACACACCTGGCCTCCGCTTCGTCGGCATCGAAGACCTCGGGCTGCTCGGCGACCTCTTGGTGACGCTCGCGAAGCACGACGCCAGCCACGCGCAGTTCTGGGAAGACGACCACTGCGTGGTCACCGGTGCGTACGAGACGCAATCGATGGTTCGGCTCTTCGCAGAGCAGGAGAAGCAGCGCTTCGGCTTCACCGCCAAGGGAGCGGTGGACGTCACCGACCTCTTCAAGGTCGGCGCTGAGTTCACGAGCCTGAACAGCAACGAGACGACCTTCGCCCTCGCCGAGTTCTACCACTCCCCACAGGCCCAGTGCGTCCCCTACTTCGAGCTACACAAGGTTCACTGGAATGTCTTCGGCCACAAGTGGTGGGGTGCAACGATGGATAGAAACCCGTAAGGGCCAAACCAAGCCAAGGACCGTAGTGCCGTGGCGACGGAATCGATCGCACGGGCGCGGGTCGTGCATCGTGGCCCGCAGCCCGCCGCGAAGCTCACCGCTGCGCAACGTCGTGACCGCACACGGCGCACCGAGTCAGGACGTTCCACCCCCAGGCAACGTGCGTCTCCGCGGGTCGATCGAGACTTCACAGTTGACGAGAGCAGCGTCAGCGGCGGCTTCGTCGCCGACCTGGCCAACGGATTCTCAGGACCAGACCAGATCCGGGCGGGGTCCTCATCATCTGCGCGGGCCCGCACGCCTCGCAACTATTCTCTCGTCCGCTGACTATCAGAGCGCTGGCGCTGCGTGCCACTGCATGAATCTTGGACCCGCGCCGAGGCGTCTCGGCAGCTTGAGAGGAGCAGCTTCGTTGGACGCCCCGTCGCAAGAACACATCATCGATTCACGGCTCCAGGAATGGCGTCGCGCCTCCGCAGCACTCCGAGTGGCGCAGATCGGACTGTCGCTCGTTGCGGTGGGTGGCCCCGCCGCGGCAGGTCTCTGGGCTGACTCCCCCCTCATCCCATGGCTTTCCTTCGCCGCAACAGTGGCGAGCACGGCCCTTCTTCAGTTTGCAGTCGCCGCCCGAGCCAGCGCATTTCGTGGCGCCTGGCGCCTCCTCTACCTAGCATGGGTTGAGGCTGGCTCAGACTTTGTCGCCGGCGATCCCGCCGCTCGAAAGAGAGTATTGAGTGCTCTCCTTGCAGGAGAGGCTCTCATCGCAGCGGCGGCCCCTGAAGACGCACTCCCGTCTCGACTCCAAGACACCCCATGACAGGCACGTCACCGTACGGAGTTGCGCGTGTATAGCTACCATGATTACGTGAGCGTCGACGAGTTGTATGTTGTCTCCGACCTGCACATCGCTACGGACACCACGCGCAGCCTCTTCGACTCCTTCGACGAGTTTTGTGGCCTGCTCGCGTATCTAAGCCAGCGTGCGCGCGACCGAAGACTCGGACTGGTCATCAACGGAGACTTCATCGACTTCCTGGCCGCGCCCGGCGCGAAAGCATTTGATCCGCCGCGGGCAATCCGCACCCTGCTCGATCTCAACAAGTCCGGATGTGCCAGCGAGCCTCTGTTCAGATCCATACGCGAGTTCCTCCAGGGTGAGCATGCTAGGCTCTTCGTGCTGATCGGAAATCACGACATCGAACTCGGTCTGCCAGACGTTGGCCAACTGTTCGCCGACATCCTGGCGCTCCCCAGCGACAACGCAAAACTCCACCTCATCATGGACGGCACTCCTTTTCGGGCGACGGTCGGTGGACGCCGCGTGGTGTGCGTTCACGGAAACGAGGTGGACCCGTTCAACGCCGTGGACCTAGCTCAGCTTCGCAGACACGCAGCCGACGCCGCAATGGGTAGATCTGGCAGCCCGCACGAAGCTAACGCCGGTACAAAGCTGGTGGTGGAAGTTCTCAACGAGGCAAAGAGTATCGGCTACCCCTTCGTCGACCTTCTGAAGCCGGAGGACCGGGCGGTTCCGGTGGTCCTAGCCGCGCTGCAGACGATCCGTCCGGACCCGAGACTTGCCGCGCTGGTTGCCAAGGCGAGAGGAATACTACCGCGCCTCGCGTGGGACAGTGCGCGAATGGGCGCTGGGTGGTTAGGCTACGACGACGCGGTCGACCGGATCGTCGCAGAGAACGAACCGCTTTCTGACGACGACGCGTACACCCTTGTCGAAGCTCTCCACGCGCGGGGTGTTCGCGCGGCCTCGCTTGCGTATGGCCACTCGGACCTGAGTAGCCGTCAACCAAGGGATATCGACGCTGCGAGGACAACCGCAGTGGCTCTCTTCCTTCGGTGGGCGACGGCGGGTGGGACCTTTGACACGGCCAGCGGAGACCCAACCTCACGAGCAATCATAAAGAGGACGGGGGATTCGATCTTCGCCGTCTTCACCGGACACACTCACCTTGAGAGGTGCCTTCCCTTCGGCGAGAATAGAATCTATGTGAACACAGGAACCTGGGCGCGACTAATTGAGCTTGACAAGGCGTCCTTGGTCGAAAGCGCCGTGAGCGACCTGCTTCAGGCCCTGGCCGCACCGACGCTGGAGGATCTGGACAAGTCCACCTTTGCAGGCGCTCCGCTGGTGACGAGACGCCGCACCGTTGGATGGGTGATTCACGACCGTTGCGGCAAAGTAGTGCACGCAGGCGCAAGTCGCGTGACTGGAACCAACGGCCTTTCACCCTCGCAACTCATTCCGGCGATAACAGTGGCGGAGGTGCAGTCGTGAACGTCACAACCGTCACACTTGAGCTAGTGCGTCATGGTCCAGTCCACAACCAACTCCTCTCGTCGCTGACCCCGTACCTGGCGTTGGCGGGAAACCGCCCTGTGGAGACCGTCCATGTCCCTGCAGAACACGCGCAAGTGCTCGCCAAACTTCGCCGTCTCCACGTCTTCCCGCGAGGAGCCACGCTTCCCGGGTTCGACGCGGCAGATCAGAGAGCGGCGCGCGACGCGGACGTGCGCGACGCCGCACATGTGGTGTCCACCCTCCTGGCTTCAGTCCGAGGCCTCACCGAAGCCGTAACTGAGGCGATCGCCCGCGCCGAGCATGCCGGCGCAGTTGGACTAATACACCTTCGTCTCATTCTCTCCGCCGCCGAGCTAGCACTGTTGCCGTTCGAGCTCGCACAGGGTCCCCTCACCCTGGGAGGAGCCGACGGACTTGGAGTCGTTCGCCCGCCCGAGGTGGTGATCACGAGAGACTCGCGTCGTTCCTCGACGTACAGCCTCGAGCTACGACCGCCCACACGCATGCGAGTTCTGCTCGCCTGCGCCGACCCTCGTGGCGTCGGCTTGCCCGTCGCTGCGTGTCTGCTCGCATTGCGCCGCAGTTTTCCGGGCCAACTGCTCCGCGACAGCAACGACGAGGTGGCGAACAAGTTCAGGGAGCGAGTCGTGCTCTACACGCGGGCATCGCTGGCGGGGTTGCGTAACAAGCTGGTCGAGGCGGCGCGCGAGAGGTGCGCGTACACACACGTCTTCGTGCTCGCTCACGGGGACATGCCCAGGTCAGTTGAGTCGGTTCCCACGATCCTTCTCCACGGCGACCGGGCGGACGCGACACCAGACGAGGAACGATCCCGCGGCGACGCCGTCTCTGGCGACCGGCTCGCCGCCACTGTGGCGGCTCTAACGGACGCTCGACCGGACACGGTCGCTCTGTTGGCCTGCGGTGCCGGTCATTCCTCACGCGTACTGTTTGCGGGTGGCAGCCTTGCGCATTCCGTACATGAAGCGGGGGTCCCGCTCGTCATCGCCTCTCAGTTTCCGCTTAGTTTCGCCGGGGCAGCGGTCGTAACCGAGAAGTTGATGGACGGCGCGTGGCGAAACGAGCACCCCGCTGCCGTGGTCGCAGAGATCCGTCGAGAGCTCTTCGCAGAGCTGCCTGATACTCACGATTGGGGGGGAGTAGTGGCGTACGCCACGCTTCCGGACGAGTCGCAGCAGCAGCGGCGCCGTGCGGAACTTCGCCGTTTCGGACATGTACGAGAGTACTATCAAGCCCTTTCCCACTTGGTGCGAGAGACACGTGAGACCGACGACCTCGCCCGGAGCGCGATGAGCCAGCGCTTCTCTGACGCGCTGCGAGACCTCGCGTCATATCTCGACGATGTCCTGCGGGAGGTCGACCGCAGAGATGGTCGCGGGCTAGGGGTCGAGCGAGGCCGGCCGTCTTCGGGCGAGCACTACTGGGAGAATGAGGGCTCCTATTCGGCGGCGGATGCTTCCTACCTCCTCACACTCGGCTACCTACGGCAGGCGGTTCACCTCTCGCGCTCCACGGGTCAACCGACCAGTACGGTTGCGAACGCCCTCGGTCGTCCCGAGGTAGCCGACGCCCTCAGGAGGTCCCTGCGCTACTCGGCTGCGCATCGAAGACTCGGAGGGTGTCGACCGGATGCCGTCGTTGCGGAGACGCTGGTTCGGATGCTACATGCGGCAACTCCGAGGGGGCGAGCGCGCGCCGAGCATTGGTGGATGGCTGGGAAGTGGCTTCTAGCAAACCCGTTCTACCAGTACGACTACTGCGCCGAAGACCGGTCGGCGATCCTCCCTTGGAGCAGGATCCATCATTGCACACTAGGATTCGCGCTCTTCTCGCAATCTACACACAGCCATGTCTCGTACGACGGCCTGTGCAGCGATTTTGACCACGAGGCGCAGGAACTCTGGCACAGCTCGGTGGGTAGCGCGGGATCCGAGAACGTGCAGGCCAGGGCCGAGTTCGACCGAATGAGAGGTTGGGCCGCGAAACTCTTCGGTCTCGATTCTGCCGTGGCCATGGCCGTTGCCTTCGCTCAGTCGAGGCTGGCGATGCACGGCCTTGGCTAGACGCGTCCACCGATCCCTCGCGTCCTCTGCCGCGCGCGCCCGAGCGCGAAGTGAGGAGATCTACGCTGGCGACCCACCAACCTTTGTAGTTGTGCCTCGGTCGAGTAGGAGCGCGCGAGGTCCTTCGGCGACTGCATCTTCCTCCCCTGCAACAATTGTGTGAGGTCGAGCTCGTGAGCTTCGAGCGTAACCGCACCACTCGCTTGCCGGAGCGCGGCGGAGAGGCTTCGATGGTTGAATACGTAGGTCTCCCTGATGTCGCCCTTAGTTGCTCAGTCCGTCACCGGGCCTCGGCGCGTCAGTGATCCGGCGGCGTCGGGCTTCAATGGTACCAAAGCACACTACGTGGCAAGGCGGCCACCGCGCCTCCACGGATGTCGTCACACCGTTGCCGGTTCCAGTCAACCTCCATGCGCTCCTCCGTGATGCCGCTACCGTCTATCTCGGCGGAGTACCACGTCAACCAGGTCGAGGAGCCCGGATTGAAGTCGATGGTTCCAAAGTTCGGCGCGGCTTTCTCGGCGAACACCGTCGCCTGCGTCGCGACTCTCCCGTGTTCTTCGAGGGATGGGTGGCTCTGCGTCTGCTCTCCGAATGAGACGATGCCCCGGGAGCTGCGGTGGAAGTCCTCGTTCGCCAGTCCTGTGACGACCATCTCGTACGCAAGAATTCGGCACGCGGAGTTCATGTCGTCGCGGTCGTGGGAGCCGCCGGAGCATCCGCTGCTAGGGCGGTATCCATGGCAGTCCCACGCGACGATTGGCACCGTCATGTGGATGTCGCCGCTGGCGAGGATCGGGCGCACGTCTCGACCGCGCGCTACCCGTAGCAGTTCGAAGAACAGCAAACGCTGGGTGCGATTCTCGCGAGACCCCCAAGAGTCGCGGATGTCGTCACGTTCGGTCGGGTAGAAGACGGTGTACAGGTCCGATGTGAGCATGCTCTGGCTCCAGAACAGGGGCGTGCTGCTCACGATTACGACTTCCTCGCCGGAAGGCGCCGAGCGCAGGAGGCGCTCGAGCTCACAGAACTCCGACGCGGGTACGACCTGGTGGTCCCATCCGACTGCCGCCGCGGAGAATGTCGTCGGACACTCGCAGCGAAGCTCCTCCGGAGGGCGAACATCGCCGCGATGGACTTCGCCTCGACCTCCTCGGGCGTCCAAGACGAAGACGGGGACCCCGCCAACCGTAAGGCGCTCGGATGCCACAGCTCCATGACCTTCGACTCGCAGCGTGTCGTCATACAGGGACAACTGGTGCGCGGCGTAGCCCTCCCGCGCCAGCCGCTCGAACTCGAGTAGCTCCGCGCCGTGTTCGTCGTCATGCGAGCCGAATCCGTCTCGGACGTCGTGATCGTCCCAGACCATGATCCCAGGAACTGCATGCCACGCTCGATCGAGAGACGTGAACGACCAGAATGCGCGGTACGCGGCGTCGATCGCCGGCCCGTATCGAGTTGCAGGAATCCGAAGACCCGGGTCTGTCTGACTGGTATCCCAGAGCGAGAGCGGGTGACCTTGAACATTCGAGCCGTCCAGCGCGCCGTAGCCTGCGTCCAGATAGAGTTGATCACCGTTGCCGACCGCGAGCATCACCGGTGGTCGGGGCCCTGCTCCGATGAAACTCCTTTGGAAGTCGGTACCGGCGGGCCTGGGAGGAATCGGGGCGCTGTGAATCCTGGTCGGGTTGATCACACGCTCGGCGAGAAGATGGCGCAGCTGGACCAGCGGGCACGGCGCCTCGTGGTTTTCGAGGCTCGTGGGCTCTTCGTCGCAGCGACTGCTCTCCTGCGCCGCGTCGCGGGGAGCAGCGAGAACGCGGGCCTCCAACGAGTACTGGCCGTCACGTTCATCCGTACGGATAGCGGAGAACGGCTGAAAGCAGCCGTACAGCAGGATCGAGAACGGCGTAGGCTCCGACGCCAGGTGCGTGTCGAAGATGCTCGCCTCTACGCCAGTCGCCAGCGAGACTCGGGTTGTGCTTTCGTCCGCGCTCCGAAACTCCACCTCGAGACTCGACGCATCCACCGTCACAACAGATGTCCAGTAGGGTGGCGCGAGGGGTCGCCACTCGCTTGGTGTCCCACCGGCGGGCAGCAGTCGCACATGGTCCCACTCCGCCGAACCCTTCACCCAGACGCGGTGGTGACCGTCGCGCGGCAGTGCCCATCGCGCGAAGACCTCGCTGGGGAGGTAGTCGAACTCAGCGCGGTTCGGGTAGACGGGCAGAGTCTCGGCAGGGATCGGACGAACGGACGCGCAGGCCGAACCAGTGACGACGATGATCAGGGCGAGAGAAAGGCCGATCGTCGCGCGCAAGTGGCAGTGTGCTTCCCGAGAGATCGAGCGTGCCAGTGCGACTGGTAGGCAGGGGAGGGACGGGGGCCCGGCTTCTCGTACGCATGGTTCGCTGCATCGGCACCCCCGCGCCCGCGGGCCGTCCCAGCGGCATCCGATGTGAGAGACCGTCTCTCCTGTCGAACGACGGAAAGGTGCTCGGATTCCGCCGATGCACTTGGAGGTCCCCCGGACAATGCGCTGGTCGAGCCTCGGGCTCATCCGCGTTCCTCGGCCTCGATGTAGCCTTGGAAGTAGTCGCCGAGGCGCAGGCCGCCGAACTCTTCGCTGGGGTCGTTGTGCCACTGCTTCAACCACGGCAGGAGCTCGCGGAGGCCTTCGAGCATCGGGGCGAGGCGCTCTTTGGTCCAGCCTTCGCGCTTGCGGTCTTCGTAGAGCGCCGCGAGCGCCTGGGCTTGCTGGAGGTGGTTCCAGCCGGCCCAGCCGTAGAGGGGCTGCTTGTCGTCGTCGCTCTCGCAGCCGGGGTAGCTGATGAAGCGCTCCTTGGGGACGTCGAGCTTGCCGCGGAGGCGGTAGTAGGCGGGGTCCCGGAAGTCCTTGGGGTCGTACTTGGGCGGGACCGGGATGGGGCCGACGTCGCGGTCGCCCGGCCCCCAGCGCCCCTCGGCCTTCTTCCGCGCGTTCTCATCCTCGAGCCGCTGCAGCTCCCAGGTCCGCTCCCACGCCGCCCGCTTCTCGATGCCCTTCTCCGTGTATCTCAGTCTCGCGAGGTAGGGAACGGCGTCGATGTCGAGGATGGAGATCGCCTCTTGGTTGGACACCGCTCGGGTACGCGCCTCGTGGCGGCAGTCCCGCTCGACGCCCTCGACGAGGTCGAGCACGTAGTCGGAGACGGGATCGATGGCGACGAGGTCCTTGAGGATCCAGCGTCGCTTGTGCTCGGGCTGTTCGATGAGACGGATGGCGGGGATCGTCTCGATGGCGTCGATGGCGGCCAGGTTCCAGCGACCCAAAGGCGTGGACGGATCCGGAGCGGTGGGCTCTGGATAGTGATTGAGCGAGAACCACCGGGTCTGGGGCCGGGTGCGCCGCAGGACGTGCTCGAAGGGTCGCGAGCCCGTCAGGACGTCCGCGTCGATGGCGTCGAGGAGGGTGATCGCGGGGTGATCGTTGGGGATGAGGCCGAGCTCGGCGTAGAACATCCAGTCGAGTTGTTCCTGCGCAAGCCACATGCGCTCTTCGTCGGGTGACGAGAGGCGCCGTGCAAGGTCGGTCAGTCTGAGGGAGACGGCCAGTGCTGGGAGACGTCCTACCGAGCTCGCGCTCATCTGAAGAAATTGTTCCCATTCTTCAGACTTGATTCCCTCGTTGACGCCCTGCGTGCCCTTGGAGTGAGCGACCTGACGGAGGAGGAAACCAGCCGTCGAACTGTTGAGGTACGCGAGCAGCGCGTAGTGGTCGTCCTCGGTGGCGTCGGGCTTCAGCTTGATGATGGGTGCCGTCTGCTTGAAGACCTTGCCGCCGCGGTCGAGGACGAAGTGGTTGTGGGTGGCGACCTCGGCGTAGGTGATCGTCAGCGGCGTGCGATAGCGATCCCGGGTAAGTTGGTGCCACTCATACCAAGTTCGCCCATCGTCTCGATACGTTCCGCCTCCGAACACAGCGCGAGCCCACAAGACCGTCCGATATGGCCAGACGGCCCGGAACGCAGAACCCGAGGGTTCGGTGAGCGCCAGTTCTGTGCCAAGGTATGGAAAGAAGACTATCTGCGTCGGTGTGTTGGCCCAATCGCGGATCTCTTCGCCAAGCACGAGGGGCCGCAGCCATTGATCCGTGACGCCGAGGCGATGCCATGAGTCTGCGGTACCTATATAGACGTCGTCAGCGTTCGACATGCCACCGACGCCGATGCTGTCGACGACATCGCCCAGCCGTTTATCTGCTCTCTCCTCGAGCAGTTCCTTGAGCTCCGCCGCGCCACCTCCGCCGAGGCTCCAGGGGTGCTTGTCGAGCGTCTTGCGCTCGACGCGGGCCACGCTGACGTAGTCGTTCTCGAAGCCGATCTCCTCGCCGTGATCACGAATGGACGCCCAGACGAGACCCTCGCTCGCGTCCTCGGGCGTGCTCGGCTCACCCCGCTTTCCGAGGATGGCCCAGACGTCGGTGGCCTGGGGCGCGTCGTGGGTGCCGAAGAGGATCACCGTGGGGGTGCCGTGGCCGGGGATGTAGGCGCCGGCAGTGTTCACGATCCCCGTCAGGTCGAAGCGCGGGAGGACCTTCTCGATCAGGCCCTTTCCGAACTCGCGCTTCATGAACGAGTTGGCCGTGATCATCCCGACGAAGCCGCGCTTCTTCGCGAGCAGGAAGAACTTCTCCGTGAACGGCGCAGCGACCGAGTACTTGCCCACCGCCGAGGACTTGTAGTGCTTGCGGTAGAGCTCGCGGACTTCTCGGTCCTTGACCGTGATGTACGGAGGATTGCCCACCACGGCGGCGTGGTCGCGGGCGAGGACGCGGCGGGCTGCGTCGTCGTCTTCGAGGGAGAAGAGGCGGCCGCGCCAGTCGGCGGCGCGCTGGCCTTCCAGATCGGCGAAGTCGCGCTGCGCGCCCGATGCGTCGGGGAGCGGCCCGTGAAGCAAGGAGTCCGCGACGGCCAGGTTCAGCTCGACGCGCGGGACCGCGTCGAAGCGCGTGAAGCCGCCCTTCTCGATGAACGACAGCGTGAGCCGGAACCGCGCGATGGCGACCGCGTAAGGGTTCAGGTCTGCGCCGTAGACACGGGAGAGAGACTCGCGAAGAGCCGTGTAGCGATCGTCGGCGGGGCGCTCGCGCTGCCAGTGATCGAAGAGCCGATCGAAGGCACCGAGGAGGAAGTGACCGCTGCCGCAGGTCGGGTCGAGGAGCGTCGTGGCCTCGAGACCGAAGCGCTCGATCGCAGGCTCGAGCGTGCGATCCAGGATGTAGCGCTCCACGAAGGCCGGCGTCTGGAGCAGCGCGTAGCGCTCGCGGACGTCCTCGGAGAGATCCTGATAGAGGTCACCGAGGAAGCGCGTGTCGCTCTGCCCGAAGCGCAGCGCCGGCGCGTCGGCAGTGGGCGCGCGGAAGAGCGCGAGCAGGGCCTGGCTCGCCTCGGCCGAAGGACCGAGCAGCCAGACCGGGTTGTGTCGCGCATCGAAGAGGTCTTGTCCGGCGGCGAAGCCCGCGAGCTCGCGGAAGACCGTGCGGAGGTAGTCGCGCGGCGTCAGCGAGGGCGCGAGGCCATAGAACGCACGCTCGGAGTCCTCCGCGCCGGGGCCCGCGATACGAGCGGTCGCGAGGAGCTGTCGATCTTCGAGGACACGCACGAAGACGCACGAGAGGAGCCACGCAGCCGCGATCTGGCGGACGAGGTGCCGAGTCCACGAGTCGAAGTCGTCGGCGGTGCGGTGCGCGGCGACATCCTCGGCGTGTCGCTTCGCGAGCGCGGCGGAGACCCCGTGGCTCGCGCGGGCGCGCTCGAGGAGATCCTTCTCGAGCAGGGCCAGCACGGGACGCGCTGCGGTGAAGAACCGCGTGGTGTCGAACGGAGCGCGCGGGTCGGGCTCGGGTGTGCCGAGCACGTCTTTGGCGGGCTTCTTCTTGGGCCTCGACTTGGCCGAGGGACTGTCGTCGTCGCTCCCCGCCCGCGCGCCTCTCGTCGCGTCGCCCTCGTCGGAGATCGACTCTTGGAGAGGGGCGTTTCCCGGAGCGCCGGTCTCGCCGAAGAGATCGGGAGCGGCGTCAGCCTTCTTTCGCTTCTTGGTGGCCACTCAGCGCGCTCCTTGGGCGGCGTCTCGCGACACGGCAGACTTCGTGAAGCTCCGCGGGACGCGGAGGATCTGGGCGGGGAGCAGGCCGGGAATGGGCAGGTTCCTCGGGGGGCTCGAGCCCGTGATTCCGGCGATCGGGCCGAGCGTGGGCAGCGCGTTCGTCACGTCACTGGTCGGCATCGCGAGGAAGGTGGGGACCGAGTCCTGGCTTCGCGCACGCTCGAAGAGCGCCGTCGCTGCGTCGAGCAACGCGTAGCGTGCCAGGAGGCCAGGACGCGCCAGCAGGAGGGGCTGATCGGAGGACGACGAGAAGACCTGATCGACGAGCCGCTCGGCGGCGAGCGCGGCGACGCGCGTGAGGTTCGCCCAGTCTGCGGGGCGCTCGGGCCCGATGTTGTCCGCGCGGTGGAGGAGGCCGAGGTCGGGGATGCGCTTGTCGCGGGCGACGTCGTACATCGCGCTCACGAGGAGGCGATCGAGCCAGACCACCCGCGCGCCGTATCGGGCGGAGAAGCGGCGCATTCCCTCGAGGAGCGAGTCGTCGCGGAGGGCCAGGACGCGGAACGAGCGGAGCTCGAGGGCGAGGCGGACGGCTTCTTCGAAGTCCTGAGCCTGGACGTCGTCCGAGTCGACGAACGAGGGTGTCGGCCGAGGGCCCAGCACGCCCGTGGCAGAGAGCGTCGCGTCGTCGAGCGTCGCGTGCAGGCGACCACGGATCGGCGGGTGGAGGCTGGAGCTGAGCTGGGTGTTGAGCGTGGTGTCCGGGGCGTAGCCCTTGCGGACGTAGCGACGGCGAGCCTCGTTCCAGATGAGGCCGTGACTCTCGAGGAGGCGATCGAGCTCGGGACGCGGAGGCAGACTCTTGGCCTCGGGATAGCGCTGCTTCACGAGCTCCTGCACGGCCTCGGCGGTGTGCTCGCCGCGGAGCATCGCGGCGGAGTGCTCGAGGGCGCGCTCGGGCGCGAGCTCGCGTGGATAGAGTTCGAGGCGCGCGCTCAGCGCGGCACGATCGCTTGCCTCGGCGGCGAGCGAGAGGAGGCGATCGTCGCGAGACTGCGAGAGCGGAGGGGGCGGCGGCGGCTGACCCAGCGCGAGCGGCGCATCGTCGACGAGGCGTTGAAGCGCCTCGCGGAGGCGGCGGGTGGCTTCGGCGGGCGTGGGGAGAGGGGTGCGGGCGACGAGCTCGTCGGCGGTGTGACCGAGCACGCGGAGCACACGTTCGAGCGAGGGGTCGCTCGCGATCCAGGCGGTCCGCTCGAGGCGCAC
>JBILLJ010000311.1:0-3921 GCA_044376125.1 Sandaracinaceae bacterium | reverse complement strand
CCTTCCGCGACTGGCGCGTGAGGGAGCTCGTCGAGGAGCGCGCGTGCGAGGTGCGAGAGCGTGACGACGCCGCCGAGCTGCTCGAGGAGCGCGCGCACGCGAGCGACGAGCTCGAGGATCCTCGGGTGATCGGCCCACTTGGTGCGGCTCTTCGAGAGCGCGATGTAGATGGCCTGTGGCGTGATCTCGAGCGCGGCGGCGAGCGCCTTGACGCTCGGAGCGATCTGCCCGCGAAACGGCCCTTCGAGGCCGAAGAGGCAGCGCGCGTGGTGGTGATGATCAGCGCTCTTGCCAGTCGCCGGACGGCCCTTCTTCGGGCGCTCCGGCGCTGTGTGGGCCCCTCCGCTCGGCAGAGGGGGAGCGAGCAGATCGCGGACCCAGCCCTCGAGCGAGTCCGGCGCGTGCTGCGCATCGTCCGACGAGAGCGCATCGGGAACGGTCGGCGCAGTCGCCGGGCGATCGAGGAAGGGAGGCGGGGCCGCGACCACGGGGAGGCCGCGCTCCTGCCGGACCTCGAGCCAGCGGTTGCGGATACCGAGCAGCTCACCCTGCACCGCGCGGCCCACACCGGGGAGCATCGAGAGCTGGGCGGCCGGGAAGGTGCCGAGCTTCTCCGTGCGCTCGATCTTGGCGCGATCGAGGGCGTTCTTGGCGCGCGTGCTGACGGGCAACGCGGCGACGGGTGTGGTGGGCTCGATCGAGGCGAGCACGTCGTCGGTGATGACGAGCGCGTCGGGCGCGAGGGTCGCGTCGATGGAGAGGGACGCGATGGCAGGAGCGTGACCGGGCTGGGTGGCCGCCGCGGCAGGGCGGACGAGGAGTGACGCGTCGATGGCGCCGAGCCACGCCTTGCGCATCCGTTCGGCCGTATCGAAGCGGTCGCGCACGTCGCGCGCGAGAGCCTTGGTGAAGAACGCGAGGAGGCCATCACGCACCGTGGCGTCGAGCCTCTCGGAGGCCAGCACGATCTCGGCATCCGGGTCGACGGCGCTCTTGCCCGCGAAGTGGGGGCGAGTGCCGGTCACGAGCTCGTGCAGCGTGACGGCCGCGCTCCATCGGTCTGCTGCGTGGTCCCAAGTGGTGGATTGGCCCGCGGCCACTGGGCGAAGCGGCAGGTACGGATCTCGGTAGGCGCTCGTGCCGACGTCGAGATCTTCGAGCGGAGCGCGAGACAGCGAGAAGTCGAAGAGCGTGAGGGACTTGCGCTCCTTGCGCACCGCCCCGACACCGAGGTTCGCAGGCTTGATGTCGCGATGGAGGATGCGCTCCTCCTCCAGGTGCTCGAGCGCGGAGAGGAGCTGCTCGCCGTAGCGCGCGGCGAGATCGAGCGTGGGGACGCCCTCGCGCTCGAGCGCGCGCTGGAGCGTCTGTTCGCCCGCGAGCGTCATCAGGATGGTGCGGCGCCCGCCGAGCGCCATCTCGTCGACGAAGCGCACGATGTGTGGGTGGTGGAGGTGGCGCAGCTCGGCGGCCTCTTCTCGGAGGCGATCGTCGAAGCGCGGCTCGAGGGCGACCTTGAGCGCGTACCGCTCCCCGTCGCGCTCGACGTCGAGGACTCTGGCGGTCGCGCCCTGCCCGAGCACGCCGTGCACGAGGAGCTCCCCCTCGAGCACGTCGGACTCGCGAGCGCTCAGCGGGTCGGCGTATCCCGTGGTGATCGACGCCGCGGGCTTCTTGCGTGCGCGCTCGACGAAGAGCTCCGTCCAGGCGCCGACGTCGTCCCAGCGCTCGACGACGCTGGGGCGTGTGGCATCGAGCACCAGCCCTGCGAGATCTGGGTCGATGTCGTCGAGGACGACGCGCGGATCGAAGCCTTTGTCCGAAGAGAGGCGCCGAATGGAATCGATGCCCGTCTCGGCCGGCGGGCGACCCGTGAGCACGAAGTAGGCAGTCGCGCCGAGACCGAAGATGTCGACGGAGGTCTGTCGCTCGGCGCCTTCGCGGAGCTCGGGCGCCTGGTAGATCGACCACTCGGCGCCTGCGAGCTGTGTCCAGTGGCGCGTGCCCGAGGTCTCGGCGCTCGCGCCCAGGTGGAAGTGGACGAGGCGAGTCTCGAGTCGGCGCGTGGCCTTGGGGTCGGGGTTGCGGCGAACGAGCACCGAGTGCGGGCCGAAGGCTCCGTGCACGATGCTCTTGCGGTGACAGAACGCGAGCGCGCGACCGATCTGCTCGATGATCTCGACGCGCTCGTCGAAGGTCAGTTCCGGACTGCGGCGGATGAACGCATCGAGCGGCTCGCCGTTCTCGAAGGCGTCGAAGAGGACAGTCGGGCCGATGTCGGCGCCTGAGGAGTAGTCGGCGGCGCGGAGGATCCCCTCGTGATCGCGCAGATCCCAGAGGATCTTGGCCTCTCGCTCGGCGGCGTGGCGGAGCTGCGTGGCGCGGCTCGCGGAGCTGCCTTCGGGCACGACGTAGACGCGGGCGAGCCGATTCAGGCGCTCGATCTCGGGGTGCTTGGCGATGCGCTCCTGGAAGGTCGTGCCCTCGCGGATCACGTCGCCGAGCTCGTAGCCGAGCACGGTGAGCTTGGACTTGCTCGCGCGGAACGCCGGGTCGCTCCGGAGGATCTGGAAGAGCGGGCGGAGCACCTGGCTCTGGATCGCGGGGCGCTGCGAGAACGGGGCATTCGCCAGGCGAGAGCCCGGGAACTCCGCTCGGGTGATCGCGCGCTCGAAGGTGGCGCGAGTGACGACGCCGAGCTCTCCGCCATCGCGAAAGCTCGTCTTGAGGCTGGGCGCAGAGAGGAAGACGAGGGGCTCGACGTAGGGCGCGGGGCCCTTCACGCCCACGGCCGCGAGACGCTTCTCGAGGATGCCTTTGACGACCTTGGCCTTGTGGTTGTTGAGGCGGAGCGGGTGCTCTCCGAAGTACCTCCGCGAGCCTCCGGCCTCGGGCGTCCAGTACCAGTCGCGTGCGTCGCCTTCGATGAGGCCTGGATGACCCTTGCACTCGACGAGGTAGAGCTGCGAGTAGCCGACGATCAGCAGGTCGATCTCGTAGTAGCGGCTGGTCCCTGGGTCCTGGACCTCGAAGAGGGCGAGCAGGTGATACGGGTCGTGGTTCGGTAGGCACGACTTCGCGAACTCGATGGCGTCGCGCTCCCAGGGATGCGGCGTCTTGCCCTCGCGAAGGACGCGTGCGGCGGGCAGCGCCATCAGCGGCCCCCGAGCAGCGCGCGCACGAGCTCGACCTCCGCCTCCGAGGCGTCGCTCGAGGCGAGCCTCGGTGCGCTCGCCCAGGCGCCGGCGTCGAGGGACGGATCCCCCGACGTACCCGAGAGGCGCGTGGGCGTCCCGGTGGCGAGGACCAGCGGGGCCGCGCACGCGAGCTGACGGCAGAACGGATCGTTCGAGACGACGAGGATCTGCGCGCCGAAGTCGAGCTCGCGTCGGCCCTCGAACGCCAGAAGCAGCGACGCCACCGCGCTCGCGCCCGTCACCACGAAGCGGTCGTTGGGAGCGAGCGGAGGGACGTCGACCGCGAGGCGAGGCCGATGCGCTGCGGCGAACGCGCGATCGAGCCAAGCGTCGAGCTGAGAGAGGTCGAGGCCGCCGTGGGTGCGGAAGAGCTCGAGCGCGAGCGGGTGCGCGATGCCCTCCCAGGTGGGCCCGAACGCATCGTCGTCGCCCACGCCTTCGAGCCCGAACACGCGGCGCGCGCCGATCGCGCCGGGCCACTCGAGATCCGCATCACGCACGAGGATGTCGAGTCGGTCGCACGCGCCCAGGTGACCAGCGAACCCGGTCCACCGCGCATCGGCCTCGGGGCCGAAGCGACGCCCCGTGCCGCGTCGGCTCTCGAGGAACGAGAGCAGCAGGAGCGCCCCCGCGTAGTAGCTCGCGCGCGCCTGCTCCGAGACCGCATCGGTGTGACCCCGTCGTTCCAACGTGCCGCCGAGGCTAGGCGAGCCGCGCCGAGAGG
>JBILLJ010000335.1:0-3027 GCA_044376125.1 Sandaracinaceae bacterium | reverse complement strand
CGCCAACGGGGCTCGAACCACCGGAGTGTGACGAGCGTCGCGAAGTCTCTTTCGACCTCGTCCGGTCGAGCCTGCCGCGGGCCTGCTGATCTCGGCTGATCGGTATGGCGCGGAGGCTGCCTCGCGCCGTTGACGCCTCAACGCCACACCCTCCACAGCGCTTCCGGCAGAGGCTCCTGTAGATCGAACTTCACGCGCATCGGCTTCTCGCCCTCGTGACTCACGTACTTCACGGGGCCGAGGTAGGTGAACTGTTGGTGGGAGTCGTACTGCACGAAGAGGTGGATCGTGCGGCTCTCATCCTCGATACCGCGGATGCGGCGCCCCTTGAGCCCGTCGGCGGCGGTGGATGCCTGCGATTCCCACTGCAGCTCCGTGGGTGAGAGGAAGCGGTCCGCGTAGCGGTGCTCGATCTTCAACTGACCGGCCTTGCGGAGCGTCACCATCAGGATCGTGTGGTGCTCACTGCCCACATCGATGTCGCGGTGGCCGACGCGCCACGAGGGGTTGTTCTCGCTGCCGAACGCCGCAGCGATCGCGTCACGATCGTACTCGCCGTAGAGTGCGAGGCCCTGGGGCTCGTCGACGACACGGAGGACGCGCGCGACGGGCTCGAGCCGGGTCTCGGGGGGGATCTTCATCGGTGGGTACGCCGGGTTCCAGCTCTCGAGCCACCAACCCTCCGCGCGCCGGACAGGGACCTTCACCACCGCGAAGGAGGTTTCTGTGGAGTCGTGACCGACGAGAAGGTGCGCTCGGCCCTGGACGCTCTCTGCACTCGCGTTGCGGGTCCACTCGCAGAGCACGAGGTCGCCGTCGGCGATGGGTGTCTCACCGCCGTTCATGGAGTCGCCCTCCGCGCGGACGACAAAGTGCTTGGCGGGGTCGACGGGCTGGTCGGTGCGGACTCGGATCTGCGTGATCTCGTCGGATTGAGAGGCGGCCTCCATGGCGCCACAGGCAACCTTTACGTCCGCGTAGAACGGAAGCCGAGGAAAGAGGATGACGGTGCCGTCCTCACCCGTCGGAACGGCGTCGTCTCGATCGAGCCGCCAGCCGTCACCATCGCGGCTGAGGCGCGCGCGATGGCGCATGCCTGGGAGCCCCGCACTCGGCCCGAACAGGCGCCGCAGGACCTCGGAGAGGACGTTGGCGCTCCCCTCTCGGTGAGCGACGTTCACGGCGATCTTCCTGAAGTCGAGCGTCAGCGGCTCGCCGTCGACGCGGACTTCGGTCGGACCTTCCGGGATCTCCGGCCTCCGCGATCGATCGAAGCGCAGAATGGGTCGGTGGTTCGAGTGCGAAACATGCAGCACGATTGGTGCCTGTGTTGCGTCGACAGGACGTTTGCGGAGCAGGCGGTCGCGGTGCTCACTCAGGCGCAGCTCGACCAGCTCTTCGGTCATCGCCTCGAAGGCTGGGCGGTCGGCTGGCTCGACCTCGAACGTCGGCACGAATGAGTCGCCCTCGATCCTGAACCACGGCCTCGAGGTCGAGTCGCCCCGTGCCCAGACCTCGAGCGGCTCCGCGCGCCAGCGGCGTATGGATGCCGGGCCATGCTCGCGACGATCCTCCTCCTCGCGTAGCTCGCGGAAGAGGAGGAGGGCTTCACGCGAGTTCTCCCGCGCGCGACGAGCGTTCTCCGAGATGTCCATTCCGACGAAGAGCGCGCCCGCGTCGATGAGCGCGCGTAGCGCAGTCATCTTGTAGGCCTTGGTCATGCGGGTGCGGAGCAGGTCGCGGAACCACGCGGCGTGACGGTCGAGCACGCGTGCTTCTTCGTCGGTCGTGTCGCCCTGGGCGCGGACGAAGTGGAACCACGACTCGTGCTCCTTCTTCATCGGCTCGAAGGAGACACCCTCGGCGAAGAGCTCGGGCGCAGTGGGTCGGCGACCATGCGTGTCCCGGAAGCGCATGTACTCGAAGACCGCCACATCCGCGCTGGAGGCCTTCGACAGCTCCGCGAGCATGTCGATCGCCGCGGTCTCGATCGTGATCTCGCACCCCTCCGGCAGGGTGAGGGTCTGGGTGCGGATCTTCTCGAGCGCGACGCGTGGAGGGAGGTCCTCGCCGAGAAGGAAGAGTAGCGATTGCGGTTTGGTGAGGAAGCTGCGGTGATTGCCAATGAAATCGATGACTACCAGCGCGTCCTTGTCGTCCGCGCGCCGCAGGCCTCGGCCGAGCTGCTGGAGGAAGATGACTGGCGACTCCGTGGGTCGGAGCATGAGAACGGTGTTGATGTCCGGGACGTCGAGGCCCTCGTTGAACACGTCGACGGCGCAGATGACCTCCAGGTTGCCGACTCGCAGGTCTCTCAGGCTCTGCGCGCGCGAGGCGGACGTCGGCGCGCTGTGGACAGCAGCTGCACGAATGCCATGCTCGCCGAAGTACTGGGCCATGAAGTCCGCATGGGCGACCGTGCAGCAGAAGCACAGTGTGCGTCGTACGGCAGTGGCAGCCGTGCGCTGTTGGTACTCGGTGAGCGCCTGTTCTGCGCGCTCCACTGTGGCGACCGCAGAGGTGAGCTGCTCGGCGTCGAAGCGGCCGGAGCGCCATGGGATGGGAGCGAAGTCCACTTCGTCCTTCACACCGAAATAGCGGAATGGGACGAGTGCTTTGCGCGCGATGCCCTCCACGAGCCCACGGCGGAAGAGCAGGTTCTCGCCACACAGCTCGAGCAAGCCGTGGCCGTCCATGCGCTCCGGGGTCGCAGTGAGCCCGAGAAGGAACCGTGGTGTGAAGTGCCCGAGGACCTTGCGGTAGGTCGACGCCGCGGCGTGGTGAAACTCGTCGATGACTATGTAGTCGAAGTGGGTCGGACTGAACTGTGAGAGGTGTGACGAGCGGGCGAGTGTCTGAACGGACGCAAAGAGCAGATCGACGTCGCGCTCGCGCTTGTTGCCCTGGTACGTCCCGGCCACTTTGTCGGGAAAGACACGCTGCCAAGTGTCCTTGGCCTGGTCGAGGATCTCCTCCCGGTGGGCAACGAAGAGGGCGCGCTCTCCACCCATGGCCCTGAAGTCGAAC
>JBILLJ010000334.1:0-3029 GCA_044376125.1 Sandaracinaceae bacterium | reverse complement strand
CACTTCGCAGGCGTTTCGCCTTCATCGAGCTCATGCCCCAGGGTGAGGCCATCGGCACCGCCAACGTTCGCGGCGTACCGCTCGGTCCGTGGCTCGACTCCCTGAACGCGCGTGTCCGCAAGCACGTCGGGCGCGATGCTCGGAACCTCCAGGTCGGGCACACCTACCTGCTCGACGGCGGCGTGCCGGTGCGGGACTTCGCGAAGCTCCGAGTCGCGCTACGCGACGAGATCTTCCCGCTGCTCGAGGAGTACTGCTACGACCGCCCCGACGCGCTGGTCGAGGTCGTCGGAGACGCGCTGTATGACCGGGAACGTCGGCGCTTCCGCGACGAGCTCCTGGATGGGAGCAACGACGAAGGACTCGTGCAAGCGCTCCTCAAGCCGGATCCTGGGATCGTCACGACGCGCGCCGCGATCGACGCGGGCGAACTGGAAGACGACTCCGAGCCGCCAGACCCGGCGGACCCGTGATTGCGCTCCACGAGTGGCAAACGCTCTCACCCGTCCACGGCTCGCCGAGCCGCGGCGTGACATTGAGAGATCCGAGTCATCGCAGGCTCGCGCAAGAGCTCCATCGCGGGCGTCGTCTGATCGTGCGGGAGCTCCGCGACGGGTTGGAGATTCAGGCGCTGTCCTGGGTGGGGCGCGTCGACCTGGGCGACGTGTCGATCTCAGTGGTCCCGAAGCTCGCGCCTCGGACATTGCTCGCGCTGTTCCACTACGCCTACGACCTCGACGACCTGGCGCTGTACGACGTGGGCCTCTTCTCGGGCGGCACCATGTCGCTGGCGGACCTCATCATCGCGCAGCTCGACGCCGAAGCACGCGAACTGCTCGAGCGCGGCCTCACGCGACGCTACCAGCCGCGACACGAGTCACTGGCAACTCCGCGTGGGCGCATCCATCTCGACGAGCTGGCCCGAGCCCCGCTCACACGAGCTGAGTTGCCCTGTACCCACCACGTCCGCGATCTGGACTGGCCGCTCAACCGCATCATGCTGGGAGGTCTGCGACTCGCGCTGACGACGGTCGAAACGGACAGTCTGCGCGCGCGGCTGGCGTCGAGCGTCCGTGGATGGAGTGCCGATGTCTCGACCGTGCCGCTCGACCGCAGGAGCCTGCTGGCTGCGAGCGCGGGTCTCGATCGACAGACCGAACGCTACGGCCGCGCACTGCGGTTGATCGAGATGTTGATGGACTCCACGGAACTGGGCCCGGGAGCGGAAGACGGTCGACCGCCGCTGCCGGGGTTCCTGTTCGACATGAACAGGTTCTTCCAGGCGCTGCTGACGCGATTCCTGCGCGAGCACCTCGACGGCGTCGAGGTCCGCGCGGAGGTCCCGTTGCGCGAGACGTTCACCTATGCGCGTGAGGCCAATCCGCAAGGCACGGAGCCGCCCGTACCGAGGCCCGACATCGAGCTTCGATCGAACGGCTCGGCGGGAACCTTCCTCGACGCGAAGTACCGCGACTTGTGGGCCACCGCTCTGCCGCGGGAGATGCTCTACCAACTCGCCGTGTATGCGATCGCGTCGAGCCGAGGCGAGGCGGCGATCGTCTACCCGACGGAGGATGCGATGGCGCGCGAGGCGCGAATCGAGCTTCGAGAGCACGGCGGCCGCGTTCGAACCATCGCGCTCCGCCCGCTCGTACTGCCGGAACTGCAGGCGGCGCTCGCGAGCCCGGAGCGATCCACGGCGCGCACATTGGCCTGGCGGATTGCCTATGGCTTGTCCACAGGAGCGACGAACGGACGCGCGAGCTCGGGCGAGTCTCTGCAAGCGCCGCCGACGTACTTGGGCGCGAGGAGATGAGGAGCGTACGTGGCGGGCGTCCGCATCACCTCCGCGGGTCTGTTCCCGCCCACCCCGGTCAGCGGGACGCGATGACGGGTGACCCCGCGCCAGCGAATCAAATAGGGAGTTGACGACCAGTTCGGCGGCTGCTCCCACCAGTTCTCGTGTCGCGCCAGGCTGTTGGTCGGCCAGCGGGAATTGCGCACGACGCGCGCTCGGTTGCGGCATCGTGACTGCGTCGGCCGTCCGGAGCGAGGCTACCAACTCTCGGTGGCCTCGATCACCTGCCGGGGCCGCGTCCGACCCAGGGCAGGCAGGAGGCAGGAGCACGGGAACTCGAACGTTCCGAACGGCTGCTCCACGGCTCCAGTCTCACCGCAAGGTTTCCTTCGCGGCGGATCACCCCCTCAGGGTGACCCAGGCGAACCCAACCTGTGATATCTACGCTCATGCCGTCACGGTACCCCGCGGGCGCGCTCGCGTTGCTTGCGGTCCTGCTCTGGCCGCTCGAGACCCCACACGCTCGAGCCGACCCACCTGTCGACGACGTCAGCGTGCTCTGTCAGACCGTTGCCGCACCGGCGACGACGAGCGGAGAGCCGGGGATCGTTATTCATCGCGACGGTCGGATCGAGCTCGACGACGACAATCCCTTCATGGGCGGCGCCGCGCAGGGCACTGCGCGCTTCCGGGTCGCCGAGGCCGGAACCTACGTGATCCGGCTCACTCGGCTCGGGGTGAGCGACACCCCGGTGGCGTGCGCATCGATCAGCGGAGGTCAGACGTACGAGGTTGGGGGATTCGAGGAGACCGACGTGCTCGGCATCGAGCTTTTCGGGCAGGGCGCGCGACCTACGGCAGCACTCGACGCGCGTGCGGTCACGCTCGTACCGGCGATTGACTCCTACGTCGCGAGCGTCGCGACGTTCGAGGCCTACCGGACCCTCGATGTGGCGCTCCGCGACACCGATCCAGGACGGTCGCACACTTTCGAGGTCGCGTACGCGACGCTCGACGCGATGGCCCGACTGTCGTGCGCCGAGGAGGAGCTCGGATGCCAGCCGGACCCCACGCGCCTGCGGTGCGCGATCGCGGGCGATCCGACGTTCACGACCATCGTGCGTGGCCGCGCCCGGGACGAACTCTGTGGTCGCTGGCAGCGGCGGCGCGAGGCACTCGCCGTAGTGCTCTCGGCGGTCGCGAACCGAGCGTCCGATCCGTGGGCCGCGCT
>JBILLJ010000212.1:0-11354 GCA_044376125.1 Sandaracinaceae bacterium | reverse complement strand
AAGAGCAGTGAGCTCGCGTCGCTCGGCAACGGTGCTCGTGCGCCACACGGCCACTCCGTGCATTGCATTCGACGCCTCGTGCTCGAGGCCACTCTCCGGGCGCGGTCGACCTCGCGACACGGCTCGGCGCTTCACCTCGAGCGCCGCGTGCTCCCTCGTGCTCGAGGCCACTCTCCGGGCGCGGTCGACCTCGCGACACGGCTCGGTGCTTCACCTCGAGCGCCGCGCGCTCGCAGGTCTCCTCGACGTGAACACGAAGCGTCCGGCAGGTCCGAGGGGAGAGCCCCGTCACGGGACGTGCTGACTCGCGCCTCCAACCGCACAGACGACGAGGCGGACATCGCGTCTCGCGCTCCCATGCGACGCGCCCCAGCGACGCGACCGGTGGTTCGCGTCCGCGACGTGGCAGACGGCGAGGCGGATGTCAGACGTCGAGGCGGACGTCGCGACTGTGAGGTCGCCATCGCGGTCCAGGCGCCGCGACGTCGCGAGCCGGGTACCATGGCGGGATGGACCTCACGCGCATGCTCGCGATGTGCGAGCGAGATCAGTGGTCGGAAGGTGACCTCGACTGGTCGGTGACGCCGCGCGAGCTCTCGCGCGAGCACGAGATCGCGATCTGCCAGTACTTCACGGACATGGCGGGCATCGAGCTCCTGGCGGGCGCGCTCTTCGCGGTGCAGCGCGACCAGACCGAGGACCCGACGCTCCGGGCGATCTTCCACTCGTTCGTCGTCGACGAGGAGCGGCACTCCTTGGTCGCCAAGCGCCTGGCGCGCCACTACGACGTCCACCACTACCGCGAGTACCGCGAGAACCCGCACCTCACGCGCTTCGCGAAGCACTTCGTGAAGGCGGTGAAGGAGCTGCCGCCCGACATCGCGAACGTCTACATCACGACGGGCGAGCTCCTGCTCGACATCGCGCTCCTGCGCTCGCTCGACGACTTCGTCGACGACGCGATGAGCAAGCAGGCGATGAAGCTCATCAACCGCGACGAGTCCCGCCACATCGCGATCGATCACCACATGGTCGAGCACTACGCCTCGCCGGCGTACACGCGCTGGCTCGAGGCGCGGCCGAAGAAGCGCAAGCGTGATCGCGCGCGCGCCGCCGCCTCGCTCGCCGGCCTCATGTGGCACGCGCGCCCCTTCTTCCGCGACGTCTTCTTCGCGCCGATGGATCTGCTCGACCCGACCGGCGCGCGCATGCGCGAGGCGTTCAAGCGCATCCAGATCCTCGGCCTCAAGGAGGGCGTGACCGATCGGCCCTTCTCGAAGTTCACGAGCACGCTCCAGCGCCTGGCGGAGGACGAGGTGGTCGGCCGCGTGTTCCGCCCCGTCGTGGTCCGCGTGCTCGGCGTGGACGAGCGCGTGCTCCGCACGCTCTACACCGACGAAGAAGCAGAGCGCTTCGCGCGCATGAGCTTCGATCAGCTCGCGGACGAAGCCCTCGCACAGAAAGCAGTGAACTGAATGCTCGAGCGTCTCACCCTCCTCGCGCTCGCCGGCTTCCTCGCGCTCCCCTGCATGAGTGCGGCGGGCTGCGCGAGCAGCGCCCAAACCACCGCGAGCGAGCCCACCGCGCCACGCGTCGCCACCGCGGAGGACGCGATCGCACGCGCCGATGCCGAGCGAAGCACACTCTGCGGCGCGGACGTGTCGCTGGCCTCGATCTCGTCCACCGTGTGGCCGTTCCCCGAGGGCGGTGCATGGCTCGCGCACGTCGTCTGCTTCGAGGCCGCCTACCAGCCGAGCGCACGCCTCGCGGTCGTCGATGCGCGTGGCGAGGTGAGCCCGCTCGCGCTCCCGATCGTCTCGGACGAGGGCACGCTCGCGAGCACGCTCGAGGTCGCCCGCGTGGAGGTCGAGGGCGATCTCCTCACCGAGGAGCGCCACGACCGCGGCCTCGGCGACTGCGGCCGCCGCGTGCGAGCGCGGCTCGTCGGGAGCGACAGGCTCGTGCTCGTCGAGCACCGTCAGCGCGGCTGCGACGACGGCGCGCCCGCGGTCGACCGCGATCAGTGGCCGCTCCGCAGCGTCGTCGCCGCAGAGTGACCGCCAGCGTCAGCCCACGCGACGCTCGAGCGCTGCGATTCGCTGGCCCGCATCGCGGCCTGCTCATCGCGGATCTGCATCAGGACCTTCAGCGTGCTGCTCACCTCGCCACTCATGGAACGACCTCCGATGGGCTTGGTGTTCGGCACGAGAGACCTCCTGTTGCGTCACCCGCAAGGTGCCATGGAGGGCGCCCGAAGGGCAGCGCACGAGGTCCGAGCGCGGACGGTCACTCCACCTTGAGGATCGCGTGGAAGGCTTCCTGCGGGATGTCGATCGAGCCGACCGCCTTCATCCGCTTCTTTCCTTCCTTCTGCTTCTCGAGGAGCTTGCGCTTGCGGCTGATGTCGCCGCCGTAGCACTTGGCGGTCACGTCCTTGCGCATCGCGCTGATCGTCTCGCGCGCGATGATCTTGCCGCCGATGGCCGCCTGGATCGCGACTTCGTACTGCTGCTTGGGCACGATGCCGCGGAGCTTCTCCGCGAGCTGACGGCCCACGTGATAGGCCTTCTCCTTGTGCACGATGATCGACAGGGCATCGACCTTGTCGCCGTTGATCATCATGTCGACCTTCACGAGCGGGTTCGTGCGGTAGCCCGCGAGCTCGTAGTCCATCGACGCGTAGCCCTTCGTCGCGCTCTTGAGGCGATCGAAGAAGTCGAAGAGCACCTCCGCGAGCGGCAGCTCGTAGATGATGATCACGCGGTTCTGCGAGGCGTACTGGATGGCCTTCTGCTCGCCGCGACGCTCCTCGCAGAGCTTGATGACTGCGCCGACGTAGTCGCTCGGCACGTGGATCGAGACCTTGAAGAAGGGCTCTTCGAGGTGATCGATCCGCATCGGATCGGGCAGGCGCGAGGGGTTCTCGCAGAGCTGCATCTTCCCATCGGTCGTATAGACCTGGAACACGACGCTCGGGGCCGTCGTGATGAGGTCGAGGTTGTACTCGCGCTCGAGCCGCTCCTGGACGATCTCCATGTGGAGCAGGCCGAGGAACCCGCAGCGGAAGCCGAAGCCGAGGGCCTCGGACGTCTCGGGCTCCCACGAGATCGCGCTGTCGTTGAGCTGGAGCTTCTCGAGCGCGTCGCGCAGCTGCGGGTACTGGTTGGCCTCTGTCGGGAAGATGCCGCAGAAGACCATCGGCTTCACTTCCTTGAAGCCCGAGAGCGCGCTCGCCGCAGGGCGGCGCATCTCCGTGATCGTGTCGCCGACCTTGCAGTCCTTGACCGACTTGATGCCTGCGGAGAAGAAGCCGACCTCGCCGGGGCCGAGCGAATCCACCGAGCGCGCGAACGGCGCGAACGCGCCGATCTCGGTGACCTCGTACTCGGCCTTGGTGGCCATGAACTTGATCTTCTGGCCCTTGGTCAGCGTGCCGTCCACGACGCGCACGAGCGCCATCGCACCGCGGTACGCGTCGTACCAGCTGTCGACGAGGAGGCCGCGCAGCGGCTCGGTCGGCCCGGCGGTCTTGGGCGGCGGCACGCGCTTCACGACGGCCTCGAGGATCTCCTTGATGCCGATGCCTTCCTTCGCGCTCGCGGGCACGGCCTCCGAGCAGTCGAGCCCGATGACCTCTTCGACCTCGCGCTTCACGCGGTCGATGTCCGCGCCCGGCAGATCGATCTTGTTGAAGACCGGGATGATCTCGAGGTTGTTCTCCATCGCGAGGTAGACGTTCGCGAGCGTCTGCGCCTCGACGCCCTGCGAGGCGTCGACGACGAGGATCGCGCCCTCGCACGCGGCGAGCGAGCGGCTCACCTCGTAGTTGAAGTCGACGTGGCCGGGCGTGTCGATGAGGTGCAGCTCGTACTCGATGCCGTCGTCGGCCTTGTAGCGGAGGCGAACGGCCTGGGCCTTGATGGTGATCCCTCGCTCGCGCTCGAGGTCCATGTTGTCGAGGAACTGCGCCTGCTTCTCGCGATCCGAGAGCGCGCCGGTGAACTCGAGCAGCCGGTCGGCCAGCGTGCTCTTGCCGTGGTCGATGTGCGCGATGATCGAGAAGTTGCGGATGCGCTCGACGGGAAAGCTCATGGAGGCGCGAGGTGTCGCACAACTCTCGAGGCTGGGCGAGGCGCGCGGTCACGCGTGCGCTCGCGCTCGGTCGTCCGTGTGCGCTCGGGCTCTCTGCGACGGCCGCGAGGCCGCCGGCTACTTCTTCGGCGGCGGCCGCGCGTCGAGCGTGAGCTGTCCGGGCATCTCGTGCTGGTGCTTGTCGAGCACCATGTCGATGCCTTCGCGGATGTAGACCGCGATGGGCACCTTCGTGCGCTCGTGCAGCAGCTTCAGGCGGTCGGCCTGTTCGGGCGTGATGTAGATGGTGGTGGAGACCTTCTTGCGCGCCATCTCGACCACCTCGCGGGGCCACGCTCGGTGGCCTTCACGCGCACGACGACCATCGCCGCTGACGTGACGTGAAGTTACATGCCACCGCACGTAATGTCAAATGCGCAGATCGCCGATGTTGCGGGCCTTTTCGACGCGGTGCGGCGGGTTGCCCCCTCTGCGGCCCGTCCCGTATGCTGCCGCCTCTCATGCACGGACACCCGACGGGACGGAGGCCCTCGCGCTCGCGCCGAGGCCAGTGGCAGTGGGCGGCGTGCCTCGTGGGCCTCGCGGCGTGCGGCGGCGGCGACGAGGAGATGCCCCGCAGCGAGGTGCCGCAGGGCAGCCGCGGCGAGACCGCGATCCGGGAGCAGTGCAACGGCGAAGGTCGCGCCGTGGACGTGAACAACGATGGCTCGCCCGACATCCGCCACGTCGCGCGCGGCGGCGTGGACCGCTGCATCCAGTTCGACATGAACTTCGACGGCATGGTCGACATCACGCGCTTCTTCGCGGAGGACGGCCAGACGATCGTGCGAGAGGAGCACGACTTCGACTTCGACGGTCGCCTCGATCAGATCTCGTACTGGGAGGGCGGTCAGATCGTCCGCAGCGAGCTCGACACGAACTTCGACAACCGCATCGACACGTGGCTCTGGTGCCAGTCGAACCTGCTCGAGCGCAGCGAGCGCGATCGTCGTCACAACGGTCGCCCCGACACGTGGGAGTTCTTCCAGGCGGGCCTCATCACCGAGGCGCGCTACGACGAGAACAACGACGGCGAGCCGGATCGCTGGGAGATCTTCAACGCGGGTCGCCTCTCGCAGGTGCGCCGCGAGAACCCCAACGGCGGTGATCCGCTGGTCGAGGACATCCCGCCCGACTCCGCGGGCGGCACGCAGGAAGTGCTCACGTGCGATGGCTCGACGCCGCCGCCGCCGCCCGAGCCGCCCGCCGCGCCTCAGACCACGGCGCCTCCCGCGCTGGCGACGACGCAAGCCCTCGAGAGCTCCGGCGCGGTGGACGGTACCGTCACGCCGTTCGGCACGCCGGCCTCTGGGGACTCGGCTGCGGGCGGCACGGCGCCTGAAGGTGTCCCCGGTGGCACCGAGACGAGCACTGGAGGCACGCCGTGAAGCGCTCGCCCGTCCTCGCGATCACCGCCCTCGCGTTCCTCGCGCTCGCGCCGGTCTCGCTCGGCGCCTGCGGCGGCAACGACCAGCGTCGCACCACGGCGCGTCGCCGCGCGACGCGGCCCACCTCGCCCGGCGAGCACGTCGACGACCGCGGCCGCTGCGAGACCAACGGCGCCGACCGCGAGGTCTCCGAGTACGACACTTCGGGAGACGAGGTGCCCGACGTGCGTCGCGTGTTCCGCCGCGCGGGTGACCCGCCGCTCATCCGGCTCGTGCTCACGTGCCGCGAGGCCGACCTCAACGGCGACGGCACCAAGGACGTGGTCCGCTACTACAACGACGAAGGGCGGCCGCTCCGCGAGGAAGCCGACCGCAACTTCGACGGGCAGATCGACACGATCACGTTCTTCCAGGACGGCCGCATCGTGCGGCAGGAGATCGACGGCAACGCCGATGGCCGCGTCGACATGAAGCTCTTCTTCGACGACGACGGTCAGCCGCTCCGCTCCGAGCGCGATCTCGCGGGCCGCAGCACGCCGACGCAGTGGCACCCCGATCGCTGGGAGTACTTCGAGCGTGGCCGCATGGTGCGCATGGGCACCGACATCGACGGCGACGGGCGCGTCGATCGCTGGGATCGCGATCACGAGCGGCTTCCCCCGCCCGGCGAAGGCGAGAGCGGCCTCGGTGGCAACGCCGACGAGACGAACGTCGAGGGCACCGAGGCGGGCAGCGAGGCACGCGGCTGGAACTGACCTCGCGCTCTCTGGCCTCGCGCTCTCTGGCTCGCTGACTCTCTTCTCGCACCATCCTCGTCGCAGCTCGTTCTCGGTCCTCCGCGATGTCGCGCGCGAGAGGCGCGAATGGCCGACACTTCCCCTCTCACCCGAACGGCTCCCGGCTCGATGAAAGAACGTCTGCAGAAGATCCTCGCGCACGCGGGCGTGGCCTCACGTCGCGCCGCCGAGGGCCTCATCACCGCGGGCAAGGTGCGGGTGAACGGCAAGATCGTCGCCGAGCTCGGCGCGAGCGCCGACCCGCGCCGCGATCGCATCGAGGTCGACGGCAAGAAGATCGTGCTCGAGAAGCCGATCTACCTCGTGCTCCACAAGCCGCGCGCGGTGGTGAGCACGCTGAGCGATCCCGAGGGGCGTCCGAGCCTCGCGGACATCGTGAAGAACGTGGGCGCGCGTGTGTACCCGGTGGGTCGCCTCGACTTCCACACGAGCGGCGCGCTGCTCCTCACGAACGACGGCGAGCTGACGGACGCGCTCCTTCATCCGCGTCGTGACGTGCCGAAGATCTACGTCGCGAAGGTGCGCGGCATGGTGTCGATCGAGTCGCTCGATGCGCTGCGCAACGGCGTGGTGCTCGACGATGGCGAGAAGACCAAGCCTGCCGACGTGTTCGTGCTCCGCGAGGAGGACCGCAACACCTGGCTGCAGATCACGCTGTACGAGGGCAGGAACCGCCAGATCCACCGCATGGGCGAGGCCGTCGGCCACCCGGTGCTGCGCCTCGCGCGCCTGAGCTTCGCGGGCATCTCGACCGACGGCCTGCGGCCCGGCCAGCTGCGCGAGCTCAGCGAGACCGAGCTCGAGAAGCTGAAGAAGAACTACCTCACGCCCTACCGCCGCGCGCGCGACATCGCCGCCCCGAAGAAGAAGGGCCCCCTCGCCGTCGACGACTGAGCGAGCGCGACGCGCGCGAGATCGACCGTTGACAAACGCGTCAGCATCTCCTAGAACGCGCGTCCCCCAAACACGACGCGGGGTGGAGCAGTCTGGTAGCTCGTCGGGCTCATAACCCGAAGGTCGTAGGTTCAAATCCTGCCCCCGCAAAAGCGCGTCGAAACGCCCGCCACGGAACCCCGCGGCGGGCGTTTTCGCTTCTGGGTGCCATCTACGACTTCACGCGGCGCGGGTAGCCTCGCTCGACGCTGTGACGCCGAGGAGACCCCTCAGGCCAGATCCGTCGCAGCGTGGCCTCTGCTTCGCGCCTCACGTGATCCGCGAGACCCGAGAATGACAGGAGCGCCTCGGCAGCCTGCTCGGCGAGCCAATCGTCGCGGCTCGCCAGCAGCACGCGCAACCGCTCCATGATCACGGGCGCATCGAGCCCGACGGACCGGGCGACGTTCGCGACTGAGCGTCAGGTCTCGCAGTTTGCGATCTCGTTGCGCGGCTCGTGCTCGGCGGCACCACGCCGTGGCCGCGTGGCGCGTGCGTTCGCGTTTGGCGAGCGGGGGAGGCGAGCGGGACCTTGCGCGCATGCGATGGCTCGTGTGCGTGTCGTTGTCGCTCGCGGTGTGGACGAGCGTGGGCTCGGCGTGCCGCGTGGCGGCGCAGGAGGTCGATCTCGCCGACACCGAGGCGCGCTCGCGCTTCGAGGCGGGACGCGCGGCGATGGCGGCGGGGCGGACCGAAGATGCGCTCGCGGACTTCCGGCGCGCCTACGAGCTGAGCCACCGACCGGCGCTCCTCTACAACATCGGCGTCGCCGCCGACCGACTGCGGCACGACGACGAAGCGCTCGAGGCCTTCGAGGCGTACCTCGCGGCCATGCCCGCTGAAGAGATCTCCAACCGCGCGGAGGTCGAGAGCCGACTCGTCGTCTTGCGCGAGACCATCGCGGCCCGCACGCGCGGCGAGGACACGCGCGAGGAGGACACGCGCAGTGACGCGCCTGCGACGAGCGCAGGCGTGAGCGTGCCGGGCATCGCGCTCCTCGTGAGCGGTGGCGTGCTCGCCATCGGTGGCGCTGTGCTCGTCGGCGTGGGCGCGAGCGAGCGCGCGCGCGTCGCGAACGCCACGATGGGCGCGCCGTGGAGCGACTACGCGGGCTCGGCGGAGATCGCCCCAATCCTTGAGGGCACGGGCGGCGCGGCGCTCGGTGTCGGCGCGGCGCTCGCGGTGACGGGCGCGGTGCTGCTCGCGATCGACGGGCCGCACGAGAGCCAGGTGGCCGTGCTGCCGTTCGGCGCAGGTGCACAGGTGGTGGGGCGATGGTGACGCGAACGACGAGGGTGAGCAGTGTCGCGGCATCGGCGGCCATGGCCGCGGTGCTCGCGGGCTGTCCGGTGGAGATCCCCGACGGGCGCTTCGGTTGCTCGCGCGGTGAGGCGTGCCCACCGGACATGGTGTGCGGCGCGGAGGGCCTCTGCGTGCGCGTGGCGAGCGGGCGAGACGCGGGCGCGATCGACGCGGGCGCGATCGACGCAGGCGGGATCGATGCGAGTGGTCTCGACGCGAGCGGGATCGACGCGAGCGGGATCGACGCGAGCAGCCCTGACGCGGCCGCGGATGCAGGGCCGGTCTGTCGGCTCGAGGTCACGGCCGTCGATCTCTACGGGGAAGCCGGCGCGGAGGACATCGCTGGGCTTCACTCGTTCGGCCCTGACAACGAGCGCATCGCGCTCACGTACACGGGCACGCTCGAGACGATGGCGGCGATCGCCGAGGACGCCCTCGTCGCGCGGCGCGAGGAGGGATCCTTCCTTCGCGAGCTCTGGATCTCGGGGCCCGCGGCGAGCGTGGTGACGGGGATGAGCCCGGACGGTGAGCTCGTCGTCGGCGCGACCGGCAGGGCGATGATCGGTGACATAGCGCTGACCGTGAACGCGGCGGCCGCAGGCTTCTGGTTCGACACCGCGAGCGGCGAGACGACGCTCCTCGACACCACGGACCGGGCCGCGTCCGTCCGGCCGAACGCCATCGCGCGCTTGGGCGATCGCGTGTGCGTCGGCGGCTCGTTCCGCGGATCGTTCGATCCGGCGGGCATGACGGTGGCCTCGGATGGCTCCGATGCGTTCGTGCGCTGCTGGACCTCGAGCGGGTCGTACGGCGGGGCCTTCGTCCTGGGTGGGTCTGGCGATCAGATCGTGTGGGCGGTGGCGTCCAACGACGCCTCGACGCTCTACATCGCGGGGACCGACGATGGGGCGGCCTTCGTCGCGAGGCTCGACCTCGGATCCGGGGGGACGGAGCTCGAGGAGACGTTGCGTGTCGCGTTCCGCGCGGCGGGTGGCCCGAGCAGCCTGCGCGCGATCGCCCTCGCACCGGACGCGATCTACGTCGCAGGTGAGATCGGTCCCGGCGCCGTGACCGGTGCGACGCTCGATGTGGGCACCGACGCCGACATCGTCGTGATGCGCCTCGATCGCATGCTGGGCGTGGTGTGGGCCGTCACGGGAGACGACGTGGGGCGGGACGAGGCGCACGCCCTGGTCCTCGATCGCTGCGACCGCGTGATCGTCGGTGGGGCGGCCGCGGCGGGCGCTGCCGCAGGACCGACGCCGATGATCCTCGCGTATGACACGAGCGGAGGCGCCGCCGGGCGTGTGCGCGCCTCGACGGGCACGGGCCTCTTCCGGGCGCTGACGATCGCGGCCACCGAGCTGATCGCCGTGGGCCCGGCGTACTCGCAGGTCTCGTTCGGGGCCCGCACGACCCCGTCGGTGCAGGGGACGAGCGATGCGCTGATCGTGCGGCTCGCGCTCTGATCCGCCAGATCGAGGGCCATCGACCGGCTGGCGCGCCGCGCGGTGACGCCGCAGCATCGCGCGGATGACGTATCCGATCGGGACGCCGGGCACGCCGTGGGCGGAGGCCGAGCGCGCCGCGTGGCGCGCGCGACAGCGAAAGCAGCGCAGCTATGCGGAGGACGTGATCGCGAGGATCGAGCGGCTGCGAGGGCGCTTCGACGTGACGGAGTACGGGCGCATCGACTGCGGCGCGGACGGTGTGTTCCCGCTCTACGCGATCCAGACGCGGCGGTGGGACGAGCGCCTGCCGGTGCTCTTCGTGACGGGCGGGGTGCACGGCTACGAGACGAGCGGCGTGCACGGCGCGCTCGGCTTCCTCGACCAGTATGGCGACACGTACGGTGGGCGCGCGAACCTGCTGGTCGCGCCGTGCGTGAGCCCGTGGGCCTACGAGCGCATCCAGCGCTGGAACGCGAGCGCGATCGACCCGAACCGATCGTTTCGTGCCGAGAGCCCCGCGCCGGAGTCGGCCGCGCTCATGCGTCTCGTCGCGGGCACGCAGGGTCGCTTCGTGATGCACGTGGACCTCCACGAGACGACCGACACCGACGAGTCGGAGTTCCGCCCGGCCCTCGCGGCGCGCGATGGCAAGCCGTTCGAGCCGGGCGCGATCCCCGATGGCTTCTACCTCGTCGACGACGCGGACAAGCCCGAGCCCGAGTTCCAGGCCGCGATCCTCGAGGCCGTCGAGAAGGTCACGCACATCGCGCCCGCCGAGGCCGACGGAACGATCATCGGCGAGCCGCTCGCCGCGCGCGGCGTGATCCGCTACGCGTGCAAGCGCCTCGGCCTCTGCGCAGGCATGACCGACGCGCGCTTCACGACGACGACCGAGGTCTACCCCGACAGCCCTCTCGCGACGCCCGAGCAGTGCAACGAAGCGCAGATCGCCGCGGTGCGCGGAGGCATCGACTTCGTGCTGCGCTGAGAGATCGCGAAAGAACCTCGCCCGTGCCCGTGCCCGTGCCCTTGCCCGGCGCATGCAGTGTCCGTCGCGTCTCTGGTCTTCATCTCGCGCGATCACGTGGAGCTCCGCGCCGCGAAGGGGACCTGCGTGAGCGCGGCGCTGTCGCGTTTCTCGTCTTCATCCCGTGCGATCACGTGGAGGTCCGCGCCGCGACGGGGACCTGCGTGAGCGCGGCGCTGTCGCGTCTCTGGTCTTCATCGCGAGCGATGACGTGGAGGTCCGCGCCGCAAAGGGGACCTGCGTGAGCCTCGGCGCTGTCGCGTTTCTCGTCTTCATCGCGAGCGATCACGTGGAGGTCCGCGCCACGAAGGGGACCTGCGTGAGC
>JBILLJ010000333.1:0-3047 GCA_044376125.1 Sandaracinaceae bacterium | reverse complement strand
GATGCCAGACAAGCGACGTCGGAGGTGGTTCCCGCGCTGGGAGGGGCCAGGACGGCTCCTGTATCCTCGCGGTCGTGACCCTGCGCTCTGCCTTTCGTGCGCTCGTCTCGCGCGCCTCGTCGAGTTGATCCGAGCGGGCGCGCGCAGCATCATCCGATGTATGTCCACTCGCTCCCCGTCCGAAGCTCCGCACCACGCAGCGACCAAGCGCGCGCTGGAGCGGCTTCGCAAGATGACGCCGAACGAGCGGACCGAGACGCTCGTCGAGGCTGGCATCCTCACGCCGGATCACGAGCTGTCGGAGGCCTACCTCGCCCCTTCGATCAAGAAGCGCGCGGCCGGAACACGCCGATGATCGCGGCCGGGTTTCGAACGGCAATCTGGATGTGTGACTCCATTCGGATCGCCATCTCCGGGTGAATGGGTTCTCCTTCCTCGAACCCATAGCGAACGGTGTCGAAACGCTCTCCCACTTGCTCGAGTTGTGTCAGCCACCAGTTCACCACGGCGCAGTCGCGCAGGCGGCGCTTTCCGTGATTCCGAGGCCTCCGGTGCCGGGGAACTCGATCTGGTCGAAGGCTTTCGCACCTTCGGCCAGGTCGCGCGTGTACTTGGTGTCCATCAGGTCGTAGCAGCGGCCGAGCTGGATCAGCGCGCCGACGACGGCGGCATCGGCTCTGTGCTTCTCGGTCGCCCACTTGCGCGCCCGATCGGCCCCGCCTTCCCAGAAGTAGATGCCCGCGCCGAGCCAGTCGTGGTCGTTCCTGCTGACTCCGAAAGGCTCTCCTGCGAAGATGCGCTCTGCAATCGCGCGCGATGTCCCGTGATAGGCGACGACGAGTCGGTCGTAGTTCATCTGCGACCTCGTCAGAACGGGATGTCGTCCGAGAAGTCGCCTTGCGGATCTTCATCGGCCGGCGGTTCCTCTGCATCGGGCAACGAAGAAACGGCCTCGTTCACGATCTGAATCGCTCGTTGCGCCCGCGTGAGCAGCTCGTCGTGTTTCTGCCGGAGTGACGCCACGAGCTCAGGGAGCTTCTCTGCAGCGAGCAGCCGGTGCTCCCGCGATGCTTTGAGTAGCGCTGTCGTTTCCTCGCGATTGCCGCCGAAGTCGCCCCAAGCAAGCTCGAGCCTCCACGAACTGCTCTTGGCGAAGCGAAGCACGAGGGTGCCGTCGGGGTCGGACTGGAGTTGGATCTCCCCCTCGACGGCGAGCGATCGGAGGCGAGCCTCCGCGTGGGCAAGCGACTGGTTGAGCGCGTCTGTGGCGGTGTTGAGGCTGTTGGCGGATCCGTCGCCTCCGTGGGTGGTTCTGGCGGAGGTCTTGGCCGCGGTCGTAGGATGGTTCGCAGGCGCAGTTCTGCGCCTCACCGTGGGTGCAGTCATCATCACTCTCTCGGTTGCGCCCCTGGTCGGGGGGCTTGGCCTGTCCCTGCACGCGTCCTGCGGGCAGTGCGCCTTTTCGAGGCAGTCCGGAAGGTGAATCAGACCCTGCTCGAGAGCACGTCGCCGCCGCGCACGTCACAGCCGGAGCCTCGTCCATCCTCGCGGTACGCTCCTCCGCGAAGAAGCCGTCACCCGCGCATCGCGTTCGGTCGCGTGCGCAGCAGACGAATGCGCTGAGCCCCGTACGCACCGTGCTCGCGGACTCCGCGCGATGCACCTCGTCGAGGGCCACGAGGCTGATCGCTTCGTGCACTCGTGCTCAAGCCGTAGCTGAGCGCCTCGCGTCAGTCGTACGGAGAACGGCAAGAAACTCGGCGATCGGCCGGAGCTCTTCGTCCTGCGAGACCTCGATGACGCTCGGCTTGTAGCGGCCGTTGAGTGGGGTGACGCGACGACGCCCGGGGCGGAGTGTGTCGACAGCCGCGATCCTCTTCACGCCGAAGGAGCTGCCAGTGTCGGGGTCCACCAGGCCGCGGTGCTCGACGAGAAGGATTCGACCGACCAGTCGATCGTCTGCGATCGGTCCGAAGACGCACCAAGCGTCGCGCGGGATTCGCGGTTGCATCGAGTCGCCAACGACCTGCGCGACAAAGGTTCCGCGCCGCGGCCGCGCGCGCCGTCCGGGCAGTTCGCACCACGCCAGCGCCTCGACCGCCGCCGGGTCGCGGAGGTAGCCGGCCGCCACTTCCAGGGGCAGTACCGGCACGAACCGCAGGCTCGGCCGTTCGCGTCCAACGACGAGGTCCACACCGACGCGACGAAGCCCGGACAGCACGTCAGCGGCCGAGCCCGAGACCGACGAGCCCACGGGCAGCAGGAGCTCGTGCGGCGAAATCCCAAGCTTCTCGGCCAGTAGCCCGATCGTGCGCAGCGTGAGGTTCTGCCCTGCCTCCACGCGCTGGAGATTCTTCGTCCCCATCCCCACCTTGTCGGCGAGCCCCTCTTGCGTGAGGCCGCGCAGCCGTCGGATCTCCGCGATCCGCCGCCCAACGGCACGCACGCAACCTCGGAAGCCGCGCGGTTGATGGCGCGTCGCGGTGGACTCTGGTCCTTGACTCGGTCCGCTTCGACCCGACCGACTACTCCGGCGCAGCATGGGACTTTGGTAGTGGCCCGGACCCGTACATCGGGGTGCGGGTGGGCAGCGAAACCAACCCGCCCACCTACATCGACGGTCCCGATGACACGCTCTCGATCACCTATTCCACCGCCAACCAAGTCCCCGATCTCAGGGCCGACGCTCTGGACGCGTTCCTGCTTCGAGGTCTGGGATGATGACTCGCCAGGCGACGATGGCGTTTGCTACTTCAACGCAGCGCCAGCGGCGACCAGCTGGTTCACAGGGTTGACGCAGACTGCGACCTGTAGAGCCGACGCGGCGAGAATGATCTCTGGCATGACCCTGACCTGGCACCTCGAGAGGTTCTGAATCACACCTGGCGTTGCCGCAGCTCGGGTTGACGGTGCCAGTGTCGGCATCCCCTGCTTGTCGCGGCATCGCGTTCACCTCCTGTATCCTCGCGGCGTGACCCTGCGCTCTGCCTTTCGTGCGCTCGTCTCGCGCGCCTCTTCCAAGAAGTCGTCCTCCGCGAGGCCCGTGC
>JBILLJ010000090.1:0-36071 GCA_044376125.1 Sandaracinaceae bacterium | reverse complement strand
GCAGTGGGGCTCCATGCGCGGCCGACGCCACGGAGGCGGAGCGGCGCGCACGGAGCTCGACGACGATGGGACACCAGATCCGCCACTACCAGCCTGGCGTCTACGCCTACGAGATCATCGGCAAGTGCTGCGGCGACGAGATGCTCATGCGGCCGAGCCCGATGGCCATTGCGCTCATCGCGCTCGCGCTCGCCAAGGCCTGCGAGAAGCACCCTCGCATCCGCGTCATCGCGTTCACCTTCCTCTCGAATCACTACCACATGGTCGTCGAGATCCTCGACGACCGTGACGCGCCGAAGATCAGCAAGTTCCTCCAGACACTGAACCAGACCATCGCCCAGACACTGAACGAGCTCCTCGGGCGAAGTGGCCACTTCTTCCGCGGCAAGCCCAAGATCACGGCGATCCTCGACGACACGGCCCTCTTCGGCCGAATGACCTACACGCACACGCAGGCAGTGCATCACGGCCTCGTGGAGCGTGCCGAAGAGTGGCTCGGCCTCTCGAGCTTCCGCGCGGTGTGCGACGGCAAGGCCAGCGTTGAAGTCCCGCACTTCGACGAAGCGGCCTGGCGCGAGGCGGGCGGTGACGAGGCTGCGATCGCGGCGTTCACGGGCACCATCTCGATCCCTCTCTCGAAGCCGAGGAAGTGGGAGGGCCTGTCTGCGCACGAGCTCCGCGCGGCGCGGCGTGCGCACGAGCTGAGCGTGCGCGATCGGCAGCGTGAGAAGTCTGCCGAGCGTCGGAGGGGTGAGCGTCGCTCGCTGCCGAAGCCTTCGCACTACGCGAAGATCGACCCGTTCTCGCGCCCGAGCGGACCCGTGAAGCGCGGGCCGCAGCCATGGGCGTACGGGTCAGCGGAGGCCGTGGAGGCCTATCGGAAGTCCTACTCGGACATGCTCGAGGTCTACCAGGTGGCCTCGGCCGAGTTCCGCAGGACTGGCAAGCTCGGCGTGTTCCCCGCCGGCACGTTCGCGCCCTGGTCCTGGGAGGTGCCGACTGCCACGTAGCCACTCGGCCTGATCCCGAGACTGCCACTGTCGCGCCCGCGACGGGAGACGTGTACCCGCCGACCACGAGGTCGAGCGGGGCAGAGGCGCTTCCGTCGCTGCGGGGGCGCGGACTCGTTCGTGACGCGGCGCCACTGGCAATCAGCACAGCTCAGGCGCTCAGACGCTCCAGCGCTGGGACGGACGAACCCTGCACACCGCCCCTCCGAGGTCTCGTTCAAACCAAGCTCCGACACCGCTCATGCCGCGCAGAGGGCCCCGAGAAGCGCGATCTTGCGCGAACTCGCGGGCTCGAGACGAGGCGACGGAGAAGACACGGCACGAAGCGGCATGATGGTGCACTCTAGCAAGCGAGCGGTGTGCCACGCTTGCCCTCTGGCCGCGACGGGCTCGCACGTCACGGGTGCGGCGGACGCGACACCTCCGACACGGCAGCTCAGAACATGTCCCGGCGACGTGGGTGCCAGCTCCAGCTTCGGAGCGAGGTTCAGACTTCCGCAAGGAGGCGATGGCTGACTGCGCGGACACAGCGCGACCCACACGACGTCGGCGAGAGGAGTCTCTGATGAGCCTGGTTCGTTCCCGTTCGCTGGCCGCGGTCCTTGCCCCTTGCTTCGCTCCGATGCTGCTCTCGGCTGCGGGCCTCGCCTGCGTAGGGCCAGGCACCGTTGGCGACGCAGGTCTCGAGGATCGTGCGGCGACCGAACCACCGGATCCCGATGCTGCCTTGCCGGATGCCTCGAGCGCCGACGTCGCCCGGAACGACGCGGCGACGGCCACTCTGGCCGCGCGCGTCGAGGCCCTGATGCAGCCAGCCTTCGACCCGACGCCTTCGAGCCTCGCGCAGTGCGTCGGCGGCGTCGCGGTGATCGTGACGCCGGCGGAAGAGCGGATGGGCGGTTGGGGCGCGACGACCCTCGGTGGCTCGGTGTCGCCCGACGCATCGACGCTGTTCCAGATCGGCTCGCTCACGAAGGTGTTCACCGGCCTCGCGATGGCGCAGCGGATCGAGGAGGGTGCGTTCGGCCCCGACACCCGCGCGGGCGAGCTGCTCGCCGAGGACCTGCGGGGCGCGAGCGCGAGCTGGCCGACCATGGCCGCGCTGATCACGCACCACGGGGGCCTGCCCGCGTACCCGAGCAACCTGGTGGACCGCGACGGGGATGGGCGGAGAGACCCCGGCATCGACCCTCGGAGCCCCGCCGCCGGCTATGGACGCGCAGATCTCCGTGCCGCGCTGGCCTCCTGGACTTCGCCCTCCGACGCCCCTTACTCGTACTCGAACGTCGGCTCGGGCCTCGTCGGGCTGGCGCTCCAGGATCAGCTGGGGCTCGAGAGCCACGACGAGACGCTCCGGCGGACGGTGACGTCGGAGCTCGGCATGCGCGAGACCTGGGGAGAGGTTTCGGCGATTCCGCCCGAGGCGCGGGCTCGGCTGGCCGACGGTCATGCGAGAGAAGGCGACGCGCGGGTGATCGGGATCCCGGGTCAGATGGGTGTGCTCGCGAGCGCGGGCGAGATCGTGACGAGCGCCCGCGACATGCGGCTCCTGCTCCGCGCGCTCACGGGCCTCGAGCGTACGGGGCTCGCGGGGGCCATCTCGCGTGCGACGACGCCTCTCGCTGCCGGTCCGGACGGTCGCGAGATGGGCTACGCGATCGAGATCGAGAACCTCGCGGGAGTCGTCCGCTACCGAAAGGGCGGCAACACCTCCTCCTATGCGGCGTATTTGCTCTGGTCCACCTCACCTCAGGTCGGCGTCGCGGTGCTCACGAACTGCGGCGGTTTCATGTCGGTCGTCACGCTGAGCGAGCAACTCTACGAGGCTGCCCGGAGCCCTTGACGTGTCGCGGCGAGGCGCACTCCGCTGGTACCGTTCCTCCATGGTGGTCCGGGTCCTCACGCTCGTGCTCCTCGGTCTCGCGCTCTGGCCTTGCCGTGTGGGCGCCCAGATCGGCTCGGAGTCGGTCGGGGTCAACACCCACGTCCCGAGCGACGACGTGCTGGACGCCTCCGTGGACCTCGGCGTGGCGTGGGTGCGCGTCGATGCGAATTGGCGCGACCTCCACCGCGGCCCCGGACGCTTCGACTTCTCCGAGATGGAGCGGGTCGCTCGCGCGGCACGGGCGCGCGGGCTGCGCGTGTTCATGACGCTCGCCTACACGCCGGACTGGGTGCCCCGTGTCGAACGCGCCCGGAGCGACTCCTACGCCGGCAACGACGAGCCCGCGCGCTCGGTCGAGTGGGTGGCCTTCGTCGACGCGTTCGTTCGGCGGATGCGGCCTCTGGGCGTGACGCACTTCGGGCTCTGGAACGAGGCCAACCTCGACGGGTTCTGGGAGGAGGCCGCAGGGCTCGACGCCTGGGTCGACAAGATCGCGCTCCCGGGCGCCGAGGCGGTGCGGGCTGCCTGCAGCGACTGCCGTGTGCTCGGCCCCGAGCTCGCGAACGTGGGAGACAGCGACGTCGCGCTCGACGTGATCCTCTCGCGCACTTCGGATACGTGGGACATCGTCACGCACCACATCTACCAGGACCTCGAGGCCGGCGGTGGCGGTGATTCGTTTCGCAACGCGCTCCTCAGGCGGCGGTCGCCGATCTCTCGCGCGAGCCTGCGCGAGCTGCTCGACCTGCACGGCATCGAGCGCGAGGTCTGGATCAGCGAGACGGGGGACCGCGCCATCCCGGTGGGTGACGACGCAGAGGAAGAGGCACAGCGCGCGTACCTGACCGGAGTGCTCGGGATCCAGCTCTCGGTGGGCTGGTGGACGAACACGTTCTTCTACGAGATCGTCGACTGTGGCGTCGAGCAGCCGGGTTGCGAGATCGACGGCTTCGGGCTCTCGAGGCCGAGCCGGCCGAGCTCGAGCGGACCGCGAAGCTGGCCCGGAGACTACCGGCAGAAGCCTGCGTTCGGGGCCGTCCGCGAGATGCTCGACGCACAGCCCGCGCTCCTCGGCGAGGGACCCGCGCGGGCGTGCGGAAACGGCGACGACGACGACGGCGACGGCCGCGTCGATCTCGCCGATCGAGGCTGCCTCAGCCAGATCGACGACTCGGAGACGGGCGAGCCCGAGCGTCGAGCCCTGGTCGCGCTGAGGAATCCTTCGCCCGTGCGGGTGGACGGTCGACTCGAGGAGTGGAGCCGCGACGAGGCCGTCACGCTCGGCGTCGGCGATTGGTTCGCCTCCGACATCGGCGCCTTCGGGCCGGTGATCGCCTCGGACCTCGGCGCCGAGCTCCTCGCGCGCTGGGACACCGAGACGCTCTTCCTCGCGATCCGTGTGAGCGACGACCAGCACGTGGCGCGCGAGCCCAACGCGCGTCTCTACCTCGACGACTCCGTGCAGATCGCGTTCGACCCGGCCGCGACGGGAGGCCGCGGCTACGACGGCGACGACGAGGAGTGGGGTTGCATCGCCCGCGAGGGCGGCACCGAGAGGTTCGCCGGAGACGGAGCGGGCGTCGTGTGCGCGACGAGCCGCGACGGGCGCATCACGAGCTACGAGATCGCGATGCCGCGCGCGGCGATCCCCGAGCGCGCCTTCGCGGCCGGCGCGCGGTTGCGCTTCTCGATGCTCGTCAACGAAGACGACGGATCCGCGACGCGCGATGGAACGGGGCGTGAGGGCTGGCTCGAGCTCACCCGGAGTGTCGGCGCGTTCAAGGAGCCCGAGAGCTTCGCCGAGGTGGTCTTCGAGGACCGTCTCGCCGCCGTCGACGCGGACGCCGGCGAAGCCCCCGAGGTCGACGCATCGGTCCTCGCCGACGCCGGCGCGAGCGGCTCACCCGAGCCCGTGAGCTGCGTGTGCCGGGCGGTGCCCCGCAGCCGCGCGCCATGGATGCTGCTCTCCGCGGTCTGGCTCGCGGCGATGGGTCGGGCGCTTCGCGCATGCCTCCGTCGCGTTCGAGCCGCGCGCCTGGCGCGTGCCCTCAGCGCGCGCGAAGCTCCTCGTCGGCGACCGCTTGCAGCTCGGCCGCGAGCGCGGGGCTGATCTCGAGACAGGGCCCGTCGGTGCAGTCCGTGGCCGGTGCGTTCGTTAGCCCGATGGGGCTCGCCTCGAGAAGAGTCCCCCCAGAGGACGAGCGCCGAGAGGTAGCTCCCGAGGTAACCAGGGTGGCCGCGGTCGGGGTGGTAGAGGTCCAGCTCCGGCGTCCGCTCCCACGCGCGGAGCCACGCGAGCCCGCCAGTGGCCACGGGCACCCCGAGCTCGGCGCCCAGCGCGAGCTGGGGATCGGCCATCTCCGCGAAGCCGAAGCGCGTCGGAGTCTCGACGTAGGCGGTCGCGTAGAAGAGCGGCTCGCTTCCCGTCGCGCGCGTCGCGTCGACGACGCGGCGTGCGTACTCCTCGAAGAGCTCGGGAAACGGCGGCCTCATGTCGGCGAGATCGATCGACTCGGTGATCACGACCGCGTCGTAGCCGCCCGTCGCGATGTGCGACGCGAGGTCGGTGCGCTCCCAGAGGTCGCGCAGATTCGCGCCGCCCAGTGTGTGCTTGGTCCCGACGATGCGCGGACAGCCCGGCGGAGCGCTCTCGGAGAGCGAGCTGACGAGCCGCGCCATGTTCCAGAAGTCGATCTGGCTGTTGCCGACGAACAGCACCGAGAGGCTGCGCCCCGGCGCGCCGTCGCACGCGGAAGGCATCCTGGCGTCGGGGAAGGTGCCGTCGTGAGGCGTCGCGTCCTCTACCGGCGCGTCGTCGAAGGTCGGCGCGTCCTCGGGCGAGCGCACGTCGTCCCCGACCGCGCCTGCGTCGTCGTCGGGCGCCGCGTCGCGACGTCCTGGCGCGCCAACGTCGCACGAGGCCAGGAGACAGCCGCAGAGAACCCAAGACGCGCCGCGTGCGAGCACCCGGGCAGCATGGCCCGCGCTCGTCCCGCCGCGCCAGCGCTCCGTCCCTCGGCGGCAGGCCCCGCCACACCGCGCACGAGCGGTCGCGGCGCCGCGCGCGCATCCAGCGGCGATCCCCGGACCGACCGCTCCGTGCTACCCCTCGCGGCCTCTATGACCGCCGAACGCGTCCGCTTCGCGCCCTCTCCCACTGGCTACCTCCACATCGGAGGCGTCCGAACTGCGCTCTACAACTGGCTCTGGGCCCGCCAGACCAAGGGCACGTTCATCCTCCGCATCGAGGACACCGACACCGAGCGCAGCACCGCCGAGAGCACGCAGGTCATCCTCGACGCGATGAAGTGGCTCGACCTCGACTGGGACGAGGGGCCAGGCGTCGGTGGGCCCAACGGGCCGTACTTCCAGACCGAGCGCGTCGAGATCTACAAGGAGTTCGCAGACCGCATGATCGAGCGCGGAACGGCGTACCGCTGCTACGCGAGCAAGGAAGAGCTCGACGCCGAGCGCGAGCGCCAGAACAAGGCTGGAAACCCGTACTTCAGATACCCCGGCTGGTGGCGCGACAAGGGCCCCAAGGACTGGCCGACGGACGGCCGTCCGTACGTCGTACGCCTCAAGTCGCCGAGGAGCGGCTCGACGGGCTGGATCGACCTCGTCAAGGGCCGCATCGACGTCCCGAACGAGCAGCAACAGGACGTGGTGCTCATCCGCGGCAACGGCATCCCGCTCTACAATTTCGGCGCGGCGATCGACGACATCACGATGGGCGTCACGCTCGTGGCGCGCGGCGACGATCACGTCGTCAACACGCCCGTGCAGATCCTGGTGTACGAGGCGCTCGGCCGGACGCCGCCGAAGTTCGCACACCTGCCGATGATCAACGGCCCCGACGGCAAGAAGCTCAGCAAGCGCAACGCGGCCGTGAGCGTCGCGGAGTACCGCGACATGGGCTTTCTCCCCGACGCGGTCCTCAACTACCTCGCGCGCCTCGGCTGGTCCCACGGGGACCAGGAGATCTTCACACGCGCCGAGATGATCGAGAAGTTCGACTGGGGCCACGTGGGGCGAACCGCCGCGCAGTACGACCTCAAGAAGTTCCAGTTCGTCCAGAGCTCGCACCTGCGCGCGCTCGGGGACGCGAAGCTCGGAGAGCTCGCCCGGCCTTTCCTCAAGCCCGGCGTGAGCATCGACTCCGACGCCCGCTACGAGGCCGCGATCGGCACCGTGAAGACACGCGCCACGAGCCTCGTGGACGTCGGCGAGATGGTCGACTTCTACTTCCGCGACACGCTCTCGTTCGACGAGAAGGCCGTGGCGAAGTTCCTCGTGCCCGCCGCCGCGCCGGTCCTCACCGACTTCCGCGCGCACCTGGCGGCGCAGGCCGCGTTCGATCGGGCGAGCCTCGAGGCAGCGACCACCGCGTGGCTCGCCGACAAGGGCCTGCAGATCAAGGACGTGGCGCAGGCGGCGCGCGTGTCGCTCTCGGGCAAGAGCCAGAGCCCCGGCCTCTACGAGGTGCTCGAGGTGCTCGGCAAGGATCGCGTGCTCGCGCGTCTGGACGCGGGCGTGCAGATGGCCTCGCGAGCGGCTGCGACGTGACCGAGGCGCGCGGCAAGGGCAAGCGAGGCGCGACGGATCGGCCCAAGGGCGCATCGAGCGACGAGCCCGCGCCGGCGAGCGCAGCGGTCGAGGCGGGCGCCGACCCGAGCTCGAGCGTCGCCCGCGCCGTGCGCCACTTCCGCACGACCGCGATGGTCGTCGTCGGCATCGCCGTGGCCGTCGCGCTGTTCGGGGTCTCGACGGATCGGGGCGCCGTCTTCGAGATCGGTCTCGGCGTCGGCCTCATCGCCGGGCTCGTGCTCCTCGCGACGTTCGTGCCCGCCGCGCACCCGCGCCTCGCGTACCTCCACCCGGCGAGCTTCTTCCTCGCGACCTGGCACGAGCTCGACGCCGAGTCGGTGCGGGATCGAGAAGAGCGCGCGAAGGGCTCCTACGACTATCACCCGCTCATCGCGCTCTCGGTCGGCGCGGTCTGCCTCGCGGTGATGGAGTACTTCGGGCACACGGTGCACTTCAACGCGTACGCCGACGAGTGGGATCCCACGCTGCGCAGCTCGCCGTACTTCGAGCTGATGGGCTTCGCGTGGTGGTCGGCGTTCCGCGTGCTCGGCTATCTCGTGGTGCCCGCGCTCGTGGTCGTGTTCGTGTTCAAGGAGCGCATCCGGGATCACGGCCTCGAGACGACGGGCTTCTTCGAGCACGCGTGGATCTACGCGATCAGCTACGTCGTGGTGCTCGTGTGCGTGATCCTCGTGTCGCGGCACGACGCGCACTTCCAGACCTACTACCCGTTCTACGGCCACGCGTCGCGCAGCTGGGCGGACTTCTGGATGTGGGAGGTCCTCTACGCCGCGCAGTTCTTCTCGCTCGAGTTCTTCTTCCGCGGCTTCTGGCTGCGGTCGATGAAGCCCTCGCTGGGCAGCTACGCGATCTTCGCGATGGTCGTGCCGTACTGCATGATCCACTTCGGAAAGCCCTTCCTCGAGACGATGGCCGCGATCGTGGCCGGCATCGTGCTCGGCACGCTCTCGATGAAGACGCGCTCGATCTGGAGCGGCTTCCTCATCCACGTGAGCGTCGCGATCTCGATGGACATGGCCGCGCTCCTCGCGACCGACGGCCTGCCCACCACCACCTGGCCGTGATCGCAGCCGGCCTCTCGAGGTGAGCGCACGGAGCCGTTCTGTTGGGACGCCGTGCGTGCGACACTGCGCGGCGATGTCCACGAGCACCCCCCGCCGAATCGCCTGGAGTGTGGCCGCTGGCCTCCTCGTCGCGGCGACTCCTTCTCTCGCGGCCGCGCACTTCTTCCTCGAGGAGCCGGAGAACTGGGTCGAACAAGGAACGCTGGGCGATCCGCAGAAGACCGCGCCGTGCGGAGACGAAGGGCCGGGCCGCCCGACCGGCGCGATCACCGCGTACCAGACGGGTCAGACGATCACGATCCGCTTCCGCGAGACCATCTACCACCCGGGCCACTTCCGCGTGGCGCTCGCCACGACGGACCGCAGCGAGCTGCCGCCGATGCCGACGGTCACCCCGGACTCCCGCTCCGACTGCGGGAGCATTCCGATCATGGATCCGCCCGTGTTCCCGGTGCTCGCGGACGGCCTGATCCCGCACACGGCGCCGCTGTCGGGCGTGCAGGAGATGGAGGTCACGCTGCCCGAGGGCGTGACGTGCGATCACTGCACGCTCCAGATCGTGCAGTGGATGCGCGATCACGGCGCACCCTGCTTCTACTACCACTGCGCCGATCTCTCGATCAGTGACGTCGTCGTGGACGCGGGCCCGCCGAGCGAGGACGACGCGGCGGTGTCGAGCCCCGACGCGGCGACGAGCAGCATGACCGACGCGGCGAGCACCGCGGAGATCGACAGCGGCGCGACCGTGCGCGCAGACGCCGGTCCTTCGAGCACGAGCGGTGGCTGCGCCTGCAGCGTCGCGCGCGCGACCGATGCGCGCGGCGCGCTCGCGATCTCGGCGCTGGTGCTCGGCGCGCTCGTGCGTCGCCGCCGCCGTCGCTGACCGCCCAAGTACGCGCATGGCACGCGTGTCCCATCGGCCCATGCAACGAACGCGCGCTCTGCTCCTCTTCGCCGGGGCGCTCGTCGCGCTCGCGGCGCTCGTGCCCTCGGAGCTCGTACAGGCAGGCGCGTGTGCGCGACCGGGAGACCCGATCGTCGCGGTCGTCCCGACTGCCGAGGACGTCCTGCCTGCCGACGCCAACGTGCTCGTGCAGATCGTGGGCTTCAGCGATCGGAGCCTGGGGCCGGCGCAGCCGCAGACGGGCATGGGGACCGCCTCCATGTTCGCGCTCGGCGCCCGCCTCGAGCGCGAGGGGCATGCGGCGATCGCGCTGCGCGTCGAGGAGATCGGGCCCTCGGTCGCTCGCCTCGTGCCGGCGCGTCGGCCCGACGCCGGTCGTTGGCGGGTGGTGTCGCCACACGGCTCGGTCGAGGTGAGCTTCGGTGCGGCGACCGCACCTCCGATGCCAGCGGCGCCCGAGCTCGAGAGCCTCGCGACGAGCACGAACGTCGTGACGGCAGGTCCTGGTTCGGGCTCGTTCACGAGCACCATGGCGACGCTGCGTGCACAGGCGGGACCGCCGACGTGGCAGGGCCTCGTCGCATTCCAGGCCACGGGCGCCACGACGGAGATCGCGATCGCCGCGCGTGCGCTCAACGGCACGAGCTCGAGCCACTACGTGTACGCGAGCCCCGGACGCTGCGGGTACGAAGCGCCCGGTCAGGGCCCACCGCCCTCCGGCTCGCTCGTTCGCGTCGCGCTCTACGATCTCTGGGGTCGCGTCAGCCCGCGCTCGCGACAGGTGCGTGTCCGCTGAGCGCGTGGGGTCGTGCATGGCTCGCGGCTGCGAGCGCATGGTTCGTGGTGTCTGCGGTCGCGACGGTCGTCGGCTGCGAGGGCGACGGGCGCGGGCGCGAGCGCGGGCAAGCGCGGCGGTTGCAGCGTGCGCTCGAACGTCGCGCGACACGCTGCGCTCGGCGTCGTGCTGGTGGTGCTCGGGCTCACGGCTCGCGCGCGCAGACGCAGCTCGAGCCGTCCGCACGCGCGACGACGAAGTCCGCGCGACACGCGCGCACGGCCGCGGCGCGATCGGACGCGCGCACGAAACCACTCTCGAGCTCGGTGCCGGCGCGTGCGTCGCATCGCCAGAGGTCGTGCTCGGAGGGCGCAGGCGCGGCGTCCGGGGACACGTAGGGGATCGGGCGCTCGCAGAAGCCGAAGCCCGTGGAGGAAGGACCGCTCGAGGGCTGCGAGGTGGTGCTCGACGACGAAGCGCTGCTCGTGCGCCCGGCGGCGTCGGCGATGGCGATGGCGGTGACGTAGCCGACGCCGATGCCTGCGGGGAAGCGGAGCGACAGCGTGGCCCCGAACGTCGCGTCGTGCTGGCCATCGACGAAGCGATACGACGCCTGGGCGTGGACGCCGAGGCCCCACTCTCCGCGGCCCCAGCCGAGCAGACCGGCGTCGAGCAGATCGCCAGCTCCCATCGCGCCTTCGCAGGCGACCCAGCCCTCGATCCCGGCGGAGACCGTCGCGCCCAGCGCGAGTCGCTCGTCGAAGCACCACAGCGCATCGACGTCCGCGCCGACCGCCACACGCGCACCGTCCTCGTGCCAGGGGAACCAGACCAGGCCCGCGTAGCCGCCATGGCGATCGGACGCGCGGTCGCCGGGGTACGCGTCGAGCGCGTAGCCGACCTCCACGTCGAAGTCGCGCTCCCCGGGATCGACCACCGAGAGGATCGCGGCTCCGACGTGTGCCTGCACGACGAGCCTCGGGTCTCGCTCCGGTCGAGACGTGATCGCGCCTGCGGCCGTCACCCGCCCGCGCCCACCGAAGCTGGCGAACGGCAGGCCGATGCAGCCCTCGAGCAGAAGCGTGAGCGCGAGGCACACGTGGCGACGTCGCACCGACGCAGGATACGTGTCTGGGGTCGGACGTGCGCGTGGCGCGGCGTCCACGGTGCCAGGGGGGTCGGCGCTTGGCGATCTGGGATCTTCGAGGGAAACGGGCCAGGCACGCAGGCTGCGACTGGGGCCAGAGCATGCCCAGCAACGCTCCCACCACCCCCCGCTCGCGCGCCGCGCTCGCCTGCCTCGTGATGGCCCTCGTGTCCGGGTCCGTGTCCGCGCACGCCACGCCGACCCCGGCCCTGCCGGCCACGAGCACCAGCGCCGCTGCCTCCGCGAACGCGACCGCCGAGGGAACACCGATCGCGCCCACGGTGGAACGGCACATCGCGCCCGAGGTGAGCGGGCCGGAGCTGACGCCCGCGCCGGAGATCGCGCCCGACCCCTTCGCGAGGGACCTCGCGGGGGGCCGCATCGTGAGTGGTCTCGCTTCGCACCACGCGCTCCACTTCACCTTCGACGACGGACCGAGTGAGCACACGCCGGCGCTGCTCGACGCGCTCGATGCCCACGGCGTGCGTGCGACGTTCTTCCTCGTCGCGCGGCAGCTCGAGCACGAGCGAGGTCGTCGCATCGCCCGGCAGATCGTCGATCGAGGGCACACGGTCGGGCTGCACTCGTATCGCCACGACGACCTCACCACGCTCGACGCGGCCGCGCTTCGCCGCGATCTCGATCGGTCCGAGCGGATCTACGAAGAGGTGTTCGAGGCGCGACCGTGGCTCTTCCGTCCGCCGTACGGGCGGCACTCGGACGCCGTGGATCTCGAGCTCGCGAGCCGCGGGTACACGCAGGTGCTGTGGAACATCACGACGAGCGACGGTCACGCGCGAGGCGCGGACGAGGTGGTGGAGGGTTTCCGCGAGGCGCTCGACCGTCAGGAGCACATGCCTCGGGGCGCAGGTGGAGTGGTCGTGTTCCACGACACGCACCGCTGGGTGGTGGAGGCGATGCCGCGAGTCTTCGCGGAGATCGAAGCGCGGAACTGCGAGCTCGCGGCCTCGGGCGACGAGCTGTGGGACGTGCACGGGGATCTGAGCGCGTGGCACGAGCCTCGAGGCCGCGCGGCTGCGACCCGCTCTGCGCGCAGGATGCGACTCGAGGATCAGGAGCTGGCCGCGCGCCAAGACGCGCTCCGCGGCCGCCTTCGCTGTGATGCCGCGAGCGAGTCCTGAGCCCGGTCTCGCCCTCAGCTCACTTCACCGGCACGGGGGTGCGCGAGCCGCGCGCGACGAAGAGGATCGGGGTCAGAGCGACCTCAGGAGCGCTCGCCCACGAAGAGCACGTGCTTGTCTCGGTCCCGCCGGTCCGCCTGCCCCACCCTGACCACCCGCGTCTCGAGCCCCGTCGCCTCGAGCCGCGCCGCGAACGCCCGATCCTCGAACGCCGACCAGAACACCACTCGCCCCCGCAGCGCGAGCAACGCCGCGATTCGCGCGAGGCCCTCCGCTCCGTAGAGCCAGCGATTCGCTCGCGACGCGAGCGCCTCCGGCCCGTTGTCCACGTCGAGCAGCATCGCGTCGTACCTGCCCTCCTCGCCCGCACGCAGGTGAGCCCCGAGGTCTCCGAGCACCACGACGCTCCGCGGATCGTCGAGCGGCCGCCCCGCCAACGCGCCGAGCGGCCCCTCGCGATGCCACCTCACGATCGCCGGCATCAGCTCCGCCACCTCCACCACGTCACGCTCCCCCAGCAGGTCGAGCGCCCTCCGCAGCGTGTAGCCGAGGCCGAGCCCACCCACGAGCACGCGCGCCCCCGCGCGTCGTCGCCCTCTCGCGTGCCCCTCGAACAGGTGCTCGCAGCCCACCTCCGCGAGCGCATCCTCCGAGCCGTGCAGCCGGCTCGACATGAGCACGCGCTCCTCGACGTAGATCGTCAGCGCCTCCCCCTCGCGCGCCAAGATCATGTGCTTGCCATCCGGCGTCCGGGACGAATCGAGAACCTCGCTGACGGTCACACGGCGAACCTACGAGGTTCGCGACGGTCGTGATCAAGACTCGACCCGATTCGACGAAGAATCACGAGGAAATACATTCGCGTGACAATCGCCGTGGCATAGGTCGCGCGCTCGACACCTTGCTGGCCAACCGTTCACGAGACGTGAGACACGGCGCCAGCTCGCGACTCGCCAGGACTCCCCTGGCCCCCCACCCGCACCCGCGCCGTGGGGATGTTCGAGCGACACGAAGGAACCGATGTCCACCACCGAGATCCTGCAGGTCGTCGTCATCGCCCTCTACCTCGGAATCCTGACGGTCCTCGCCGTCTACGGCTTCCACCGCGCCCAGCTGCTCTACCTCTACTGGAAGCACAAGAGCCGCGCGCCCCAGGCTCCCTCGAAGTTCGCCGAGCTGCCCAAGGTCACCGTGCAGCTCCCGATGTTCAACGAGATGTACGTCGCCGAGCGCCTCATCGAGAGCGTCGCCGCGATCGACTATCCGAAGGACAAGCTCGAGATCCAGGTCCTCGACGACTCCACCGACGAGACGCAGAGCATCGCCAAGGCCAAGGTCGAGGAGCTCGTCGAGCGCGGCTACGACGCGGTCTACCTCCACCGCACCGATCGCACGGGCTTCAAGGCGGGGGCGCTCGAGGCGGGCCTGCACGTCGCCAAGGGCGACTACCTCCTCGTCTTCGACGCGGACTTCGTCCCCACGCGCTCCATCGTGCTCGACCTCGTCCACCACTTCACCGACCCGAAGGTCGGCATGGTCCAGGCGCGCTGGGGCCACCTCAACCGCGACTACTCCATGCTCACGCGCGTCCAGTCGATGATGCTCGACGGACACTTCGTCGTGGAGCACATCGCGCGCAATCGCTCGGGCCGCTTCTTCAACTTCAACGGCACCGCGGGCATCTGGCGCAAGAGCACCATCGTCGACGCCGGCGGCTGGCAGCACGACACGCTCACCGAGGACATGGACCTCTCGTTCCGCGCGCAGCTCAAGGGCTGGCGCTTCGTGTACGTGCCCGACGCGCTCGCGCCTGCCGAGCTGCCCTGCGAGATGAACAGCTTCAAGACGCAGCAGTTCCGCTGGGCCAAGGGCTCGGCGCAGACCGCCAAGAAGCTCATCCCGACGATCCTCCGCGCGGACATCCCGTGGAAGGTGAAGCTCGAGGTGATCTTCCACCTCACGGACAACTTCGCGTACCTCTTCCTCCTCGCGCTCGCCGTGCTGCAGCTGCCGAACATGGTGCTGCGCCAGGAGATGAACCGCCCCGAGCTGCTCCTGCTCGACGTGCCGCTCTTCGCCCTCACGAGCGGCTCGATCGTCCTCTTCTACCTGACCACGCACCGCGCCCTCTACGGCAACCTCTGGGAGGCGCTCATGCGCCTGCCGCTGATGATGGCGCTCGGCATCGGCCTCTCGCTCAACAACGCGCGCGCGGTCGTCGAGGGTCTCTTCGGGAGCGAGAGCGAGTTCGTCCGCACGCCCAAGCACGGCGTGACGCAGCAGAACGGCGAGAGCTGGACGAAGAAGAAGTACCGCGCGAGCAAGGAGCTCTTCTCCTGGCTCGAGGTGGGCTTGGGCCTCTACTTCGTCAGCACGATCGCGATCGGCATGTTCATCGGCGCGTGGGCCAGCGTGCCCTTCGTGCTGCTCTTCATGGTCGGCTTCCTCTACGTCGGCACGCTCTCGGTCCACCAGGCGCGCTGATCCTCCCGAGGGGCCGAGCGGCCCCTCCCCCATGTCATGGCCCGCGCAGCCATCGCTGCGCGGGCCTTTCTCGTTCTCGCTGCGCGGGCCTTTCTCGTTCTCGCTGCGCGGGCCTTTCTCGTTCTCGCTGCGCGGGCCTTTCTCGTTCTCGGGGCGTTTCGTCGACGCAGCGTCGCGGCATCGCAACGCGCAAGCGCACCGCCTCCGCCCTACGCTGCCGCCCTCTCCCACGAGGTGACGCACATGTCCGCAGCATTCGATCGCGAGGTCAACGACCTCATCTGTCAGGGCAAGGCCATGGAGGCCTTCGAGAAGTTCTACGCAGACGGCGTGGAGATGAGCGAGAACTTCGACGCGCCATGCGTCGGCAAGGACGCCAACCGCAAGCGCGAGTACGAGTTCTTCGGCAAGGTCGAGCAGGTGAAGTCGGCCGAGCTGCTCGCGCAGAGCTACGACGAGAAGACCGGCGCGGGCTTCTCCGAGTGGGACTGGGACGTCGTCTTCAAGGGCGGCTTCGCGACCCGCATGCGCCAGGTCGGCGTGCGCCGCTGGAAGGACGGCCAGGTCGTGCACGAGCGCTTCTACTACAAGCCCGCGATGTGATCGCTCGGCTCCCCGCAGCCCCGACGGCCCGCGCCGCACACGCAGCGCGGGCCGTTCCGCGTCCACGTGCGGCAGGATGGCCCCCATTTCTCATCGTTCGCGCCATCGCGACGCAGGAGGTCGAAGCGTGGTGGATGCCTGGCTTCGATCCGATGGATGCGGAGGAGCGGCGCGAGCTCGCGCACGCCGCAAAGCAGCTCGGTTTCGACCCCAGAGAGCAGAGCGAACGACTCACTGGCGGGACCGCCCGCGACGCCAAGAAGCTGCTGGAGCACCTGACGCGGGCGGACCAAGACCGCCGAGCGACGTGTCTCGAGACACCGCTGGAGATCCTGGAGAGGCGGGGCTCGGGAAATGGGCTCGAGCAGTTCCTGCGTGAGAGCCGCGAGGCGCTCCGGTCCGCCACGCCGGCGTAGGTGCCCCAGCGCTCGAGCCCGCGATCGACAACGGGGCCGTGAGCTTCAGCCTCGGCCTGGAAGGAGGATCGAGGTCGGCTCGCTTGGAACCTGGCGTGAGTTGCGGTTCGTGGGACACCGCGGCGTCCGCGGATGTCCTCGCCCTCCGACACGCCTGCTCGGCCCTCGCGGCTCTCGCCCGGTGTGCGCGCGATGCTGTGGAGCGCGCTCGCGTTCAGCGTGATGTCGGCGATGGTCAAGCTCGCGGGCTCGCGCATCCCGAGCCCCGAGATCGCCATCTTCCGCGGCGCGATCACGCTCGTCTTGAGCGGCGTCGCGCTCCGGCGCGCAGGCCTCTCGCCGTGGGGCAAGGACACGCGCTGGCTCCTCGTGCGCGGCCTCCTCGGGTGCGTGGGCCTGCACTGCTACTACTACGCGCTCACCTCGCTGCCGCTCGCGGAGGCGACGGTCATCCAGTTCCTGAACCCGGTGCTCGTCGCGGCGCTCGCGCCCTTCACCCTCGGCGAGAAGCCCGGCCCGCGCGATGTGCTCGGCACGCTCGCAGGCTTTTCCGGCGTGCTCCTCATCGCGCGGCCCGCGACGCTCTTCGGCGGCGCCGAGGGCGACGTCGCCCTCTCGAGCACCGGCGTGATCGTCGGCCTCTTCGGCGCGCTCGTGAGCGCGCTCGTCTACCTCGTCGTCCGCAAGCTCAAGGACGAAGACGCGCGCGTCGTCGTCTTCCAGCTGCCGCTCCTCGTGATCCCGCTGACCCTGCCGCTCGCGTGGCCCGTGTGGACGTGGCCCACACCGCTCGAGTGGCTCGTGCTCCTCGCGGTCGGCGTCGCGACGCAGATCGGCCAGGTGAAGATGACCGAGGCCCTCCAGCAAGAGACCGCGGCACGCGCGACCGCCGTGAGCTTCGCGCAGGTCGCCTTCGCCATGGCCTTCAGCGTGCTCCTCTTCCGCGAGATCCCCACGCTCACGACGTGGGCCGGCGCCGCGCTCGTCTTCGTGGGCACGCTGCTCGTCGCGCGCGCACCGACGAAGCCGCCGAGCACGTGACGGCCCGCTCACGTTTGCGTCGCACGTCGGATCCGCGCACCGTCACGGGATGACGCGCGGTCTCACCCTCGCAGCGATCACCGCGATGCTCGTGCTCGCATCGCCACTCGTCCTCGGTGCGCAGCCGATTCGCCCCTCGGTCCCCGAGCGTGCCTGCGCCGAGGTCCGTCTCGAGCTCGTGCCGCGCGGCGATGGCGCGCGCGGCATGGGCCTGCGCATCGTGAACGTCGATCCCGGTGACTTCGCTGCCCACCTCCACCGCGAGGTACACGTCGAGCGCGAGGTGAACGGGCGCTGGGAGGCCGTGAACGTGGCCGGCCTGTACCTCCGCGCGCGCTGCGAGGGCACCACGCCCGACCCCGTCACGATCGAGCGCGAGGGCTCGCTCACGATCGTCCCGTGGGACGGCATGCAGGGCGACGCGCAGTGCGACTGCACTCGCTGCGCGCCGGCGCCTGCGGGTCGGTACCGCTTCCACGTCATCGCGTGGGACTGCTTCCAGCCGCTCGTCACCTACAGCGAGCCCTTCACGCTCGCCTGACCCTCCGAGACCGAACAGCCGTTGTGGTCGACGTCCCGGTCGTCGGATACTCGTGCTGATGCGCACGGCCGTACTCGCTTGTTGCCTCGTCGCCACGCTCCTCACCCTTCCTTCGGTTCTCGTCGCCCAGGACGCGCCCTTGTCGGCCGACGACCTCGAGGCCCGCAACCTCTTCGCGGCCGGGCAGACCGCGTTCGAGGCGGGACGGTTCGAGCGTGCGCTCGAGTACTTCGAGCGCGCCTACGAGCTGAGCCACCGACCGGAGCGGACCGCCTTCGCAACGATCAGCGCGCCCTCGAAGCCTTCGAGGCCTACCTCGCGTCGGGCGCCGTCGAGGAGGCCCAGCGCCCCGCGGTCGAAGCAAGGGTCGAAGCGCTCCGGCGAGCGCTCGCGAGCGAAGCGGTGGATCACAGCGCGGACAGCTCCACGACGTCTCCGAGCGAGACACGGCCACCCGATGCGGCGCCACCGGATGCAACCGTCTCCATCGCGCTGCTCGTCGCCGGGGGTGTGGTGCTCGTCGGCGGCGCCGTGCTGCTCGGCGTCGCTGCAAGCGAGGATGCGATCGTGCAGGGAGCCACGGACGGCTCGAGCTGGAACCTGGTGGCTGGTCACCACGACGCCGCGAACGCGCTCGCGATCTCGGGCGGCGTCACCCTGGGCGTCGGTGCCGTGCTCGCAGTGGTCGGCGCCCTGGTCTGGCCGTCGTCGACTCCCTCGAGCCCGACGAGCAGCACGAGCGCACGGCTCGATGCGCGCGGACTCTCGATCCAGTGGGGGCTGTGATGCGCTCGTTCCGACGCCTCGCGCTCGTGCTCAGCGCCCTCGCCGGCCTCTCACAGCTCGCCTGCTCGGTGCCCGAAGGACGCTTCGCCTGCACCACGAACAGCGACTGCCCCTCGGGTTTCGTGTGTCGCGCGAACGGGCGCTGCCACTCGACGCCGGACGATCCGACGACGGACGCCGCGCTGCCGTCGGACGCTGGCGTGCTCGACGCGTGGCGCGACGATGCGCCCGGCCTCGATGCCTTCGAGGGGCCCCTCGATGCAGCGCGCGACGATGCGCCCGGCCTCGACGCGCCGGGTCTCGATGCGTTCGAGATCGATGCCGCCAGCGAAGACGCGCCTGCCGTGGATGCGTTCTCGCCTGACGATGCCCCGCTCGACGCCAGTCGCAGCGACGCACCCACACCGGATGCGGGGCCGGGAGCCGCCTGCGGTGGAGTGACCGAGACGTGCGCGGACACCGTCGCAGCCGGCGGATTCAGTACGTGTGCGATCCGTGCGGACGGCGTCCACTGCTGGGGCCTCGACGAGAACGGCGTCCTCGGCAACTCGATGGGAACCACCGGGTGTCCGGGTGACGTCGAGGGACGCGACTGCCGCAATTCGCCCGCGCTCGTCAGCGATCCGAGCGCGCGACTCGCGGGTGTACGCGCGATCGAGGGAGGCGAGCGCACCTTCTGCGCGCTCGTCGCCGACATGACCCCCGTGTGCTGGGGGACGAACATCACCGCCATGGGCGCCGCGGGCTTCGCCGAGATCACGGGGATCCGTGGCATGCGCGGTTCGCGGCAGATCTCGCTCCGCTACCCGATCGCCTTCGTGATCTCGTCTGCGTTCGTGGTCGGCGAGGACCACGAGGGCGCGGGGGTGTTCGGCATCGGCGGCACGCCGCCGGCGGCCGGGGCGCGACTCGCCGTCAACCTGACGAGCCCACTGCCGCCCAGTCCTCTGCTCGTCGAAGCCGGATGGAACCACGTCTGCGCCATCGACGACGCGAGCAACGTCTGGTGCTGGGGAAAGAACGTCAGCGGTGAGCTCGGGAACGGCATGACGTCCAACTCCACGAGCCCCGTCGCGGTGTCGGAGCTCACGAGCGAAACGGATGCGATCGGCCTCGCCCTCGCCGACGCGAGCTCGTGCGCGCTGACGTCGACGGGGCGCGTCGTCTGCTGGGGCTCCAACGCCCACGGCGAGCTCGGGCGCGGCGCTCCCGCAGGCCCGACCGCGCCGGTCCTGCGCGACGACACGGAGGCGTCGCTCGTCAACATCGTCCAGATCGACGCCGGGTTCTGGCACGTCTGCGCGCGGGACAACCGCGGCGGTGTGTGGTGCTGGGGCAACGACGAGCGCGGCCAGGTGGGCGACGGCTCGATGCCGGACGTCTTCTGTGGGGGCGCGCGCTGCGTGACGCGGGCGCGGCGTGTCGTCGGCCTCGACGACGCGGTGGATCTCTCGTGCGGGACCATGCACTCGTGCGCGCTACGCGCGAACGGCGAGGTCGTGTGCTGGGGTGACAACCAGTTCGGCGAGCTCGGCGACGGCTCGTTTGCGGACAGCAACGTGCCAGTCGCCGTGGGATTCTGAGAGACCGAGAGGACGAGGCGCTCAGCCGCCGAGGCGCGGCGAGCGCCACGACATGGGCGCGCGCTCGATGCCCACCGCGCAGAGATCGGCCGCGTCGAGCGCGCCGCACGCATGCCCTCGATCGAAGAAGGACACGAGCGCTCGGCCCGTGGCCGCGTCGTCGAAGGCGCTGCCCGTGGCCGTGGCGCGCGCGTGCTGGTCGAGGAAGCGCGAGAGGCGGGAGGTCATCGCAGTCCGCGCGCCGAGGTACGTCGCGAACACCGCCACCAGACGCGCAGGGATCTGCGCCGGGTGGAGATCCCAGCCCGCGTCGATCCCCTCGGAGAGCGCGCGACGCACGTTCGTCGCGTGCTCGGACATCGCACCGACGATCTCCTCGTGATCGCGCGCGCGCTCGGCCTCGCTCGCGCCCTTTCGGCTCGTGGCGAGTGGAAGCCGCGTGGTCGCTCCGTCGACGAGCGGCACGCCCGTGCCCGCGAGCGCGAGCTTGGCGAGCATGCGCGCCGTCGCGCACGCAGGGTGATCGGCGCGCTGCGCCCAGCCGGGCACGTCGAGCGCAGCCGTGAGGTCGTAGCTCCCGAGGTGGCACGAGCTCACGCGGTCGCGGCCCGCCTCGACGAGCGCGCGGATCGGCACGCGTCCGCTCGCGTCGAGGAACGCCGCCGGGTCCTCGAGCATCAGCTCGATCGCGAGCGAGCCGCGCGGCAGCGCCTTCTCGCGCTCGTGGGCCTCGAGCGCGCCCGCGAGCTCGTCCACCTCGCGCACGCTCCGCACCTTCGGCAGCGTGATGCGAAGCGGCCGCGCGCCACCGCCCGCGCACATCGCCTCGATCACGAGCTCGAGCGTGCGCAGGCCTCGCGAGCGTGTCTCGAGGTCGAGCGGCGCGACGCGGATCCCGAGGCCTGGCGGCAGCGTGCCGGCGAGGTGACCTTCGGCGATCGCGCGTCCTGCGGCGCGCGCGTGCTCGTCGTGCTCGGCGTCCGCCCGCACGCCGTAGCCGTCCTCGAAGTCGATGCGGAAGTCCTCGACGGGCCGTGTCTCGAGCCGCGCCCGCACGCGCGCGCGCAGCTCGCCGAGCTCGAGGCCACGCACCTCCGGGGCCACCAGACGTGCGAGATCGTCGTCGCTCGCGAGGTGCGTGTCGAACGCGTCACGCGCGAGGCGACCGACCTTGGGCACGATCGACGCGACGAAGCGATCGGCACCGGCGTAGAGCACGTGGAGCTGCATGGCGGCGAGCATGGGTTCGGCGACGAAGGTCGAGTGGTTCGGCGCGGTCAGCGGAGCGATCACTCCTTCTCGAGCTTCTTCTTCGCCTCCGCCATCGCGGTGCGCTCCGCCTCCGGCAGCTCGGGGTACGCGAGGTCCATCCCCGCCATCGTCTCGACGAGGATCTCGGCGACGGCCCGACGCATGAAGCGCTTGTCGTCCGCCGGGATCGCATACCAGGGCGCCCACGGTCGCGAGGTCTCGTTCATCGCGTCCTGATACGCGTCCATGTACTCGTCCCAGTGCGCGCGCTCGCGCACGTCGCCCGACTGGAACTTCCAGTTCGCCTCGGGGTCGGCGATGCGCTCGAGGAAGCGCTTCTTCTGCTCGTCCTTCGAGACGTGGAGGAAGAACTTCACGATGGTCGTGCCGTTGCGCGCGAGGTGTCTCTCGAAGTCTCGGATCGACTCGTAGCGCTCGCTCCAGACCTTCTTCTGCGAGGGCAGATCGGGAAGGCGCTGGAAGCCGAGGATCTCGGGGTGCACCTTCACCACGATGACCTCTTCGTAGTGGCTGCGGTTGAAGATGCCGATCCGGCCCCGCTCCGGGACGCGGTGGTGGATGCGCCAGAGGAAGTCGTGATCGAGCTCGAGGTCGCTCGGCTTCTTGAACGAGTACACCTCGCAACCCGCCGGGTTGATGCCGGTCATGACGGCCTTGATCGTCCCGTCCTTGCCCGCCGCGTCCATCGCCTGGAACACGACGAGCAGCGCCTTGCGGTCGTTGGCGAGCAGGCGCGCCTGGAGCTTCTGCATGCGCTCGATCGCGGCATCGAGGGCGGCGTCGTTGGCCGCGTCGTCGCGCTTCTTCTTGGACGGGGCCGTGTCCCACTCGTGGATGTGGAAGCTCCCGTCGAACGGAACGAGGAAGGGGCTGTCGATCGACACGAAACGCGCGCTCATGCGAGGCACGGTATCACGCGCTCTGGACAGCCCGACCGAGCTGCCCAAGTCACTCGGGGTGTCCGCGCGCGACCTCCGCATCACCGTCTCCCTCTCGCTCCTTCTCGCTCTCTGCGCGTCTCTGGGCTGTGCTCCGGCGACGTGGGCGCCCGGCTCGTTCGCGATGCGGCGTGTCGCTCCGAGCGAGCTCGACGAGACGCTCCAGCCGGGAGACTTCCTCTTCCGCTACGTCGACCCGAACGACCCCCTCGACGCGCAGGTGACGAACGCGATCATCCAGAGCGGTCAGATCACCGTGCAGGCGAGCGCCGACGCCGCCGAGGGCATCGACCTCACCGTCCGTGGCGTGCTCGGCGAAGACCAGTCGCGCTTCGAGCGCGCGTTCTCACGCGGTGAGCCGAACGCCGTGCACGTGGCGATCTACCTGGGTGGTGGCGAGACGGCCGAGGCCTTCGGCACGTCGCTCGACGACGCGCGCGTGGCGCGTTGGTCCATCACGGCGCCTTCTCGCCTCGGCACCGCATGGCGCGTCCTTCGGCACCGCGATCGGCGCCTCCGCGCGGTGATCGCGGACGTCGCGCGTCGCTGGGCCAACGGTCGCATGGGCTACGAGCCGCCCTTCGAGGTCTTCGTCCAGGACGCGCGCTGGGGCGATCACGCACGAGAGCGCGCGCTCGCGTTCGCGAACGCGTTCGACCGCGAGGGAGGCCCCCCCGACGTGGGCTCGATGTTCTGCTCGCAGTTCGCGGTCGCCGTGCTCCAGAGCGCGTCTGCGCGGCTCTACCTGCCCGACGAAGGTCGCGTGTGGTCGGAGCCCACGTTCGACGCGCTGCCGCGCGAGAGCCGCGTCGACGCCGTCGCGAGCCCGCTGCACGTGTTCGGCGAGTGGGTCCAAAGCGGCGCCTTCAAGCTCGTGGCCCACGTCATCGTGGGCTGAGCACGTCGCGGAGGATCGCGACGGCGCGATCGATCTCGTCGTCCGTCACGTACGGCGCCGGGCCCAGCCGCAGCATCGCGCCGCGCGCGTCGGTCATGACGCCGCGCGCCTCGAGCTCGGACACCACGCGGCTCGCTTCGGCCACGCGCACCGAGACGAAGCCGCCGCGTCGCTCGTCACGCGGCGTGACGACATCGAGCCCCTCGAGGCCCGCGACGAGCCGCGCCGTCTGACGCAGCGAGATCGCGCGCAGCGTCGCGAGGTCGAGCCCGCGCTCGTCGAAGAACCTCGCGACGGCGCGCGCCCGGTAGTGGCTCGTCGGGTCGTACGTGCTGCCTGCGAAGCGATCACACGGCCGCGTGCCGTAGCCGACGGCACGTCCGTCGCGCGGCGCGGAGAGGTGAGCGAAGTCGGAGAACCACCCCGTGTACACGGGACGCCCCTCGAACGAGGGAGGCACCCGGAGAAAGCAATTCCCTTCGCCCCACTGCGCGTACTTGTAGCCGCCCGCCGTGACGAACACGTCACCGCCCCCCTCGAGCCCACTCAGCTCGCGCACCGTGAACGGCAGCACCGCGAACGCATGGTAGGCGTCGACGAGCATCGCGACGGCGCGCGCCCGCGCGCGTGCGGCGAGCTCGGCGAGGTGGGGCACGACGCTCGAGGTCTCGAAGAGCACGCTCGAGACGAGGACGGCTGCGGTGCGATCGTCAAGCGCGTCCGCCAGACGCTCGGCCAGCGTGCCGACCGGATCGGGCGTGACCCACACGACCTCGATCCCTTCCTCCGCGAGGCGCGAGAGCTGGCGATGAATCGTGTGGAACTCGCCGCCCGTCGTGACGAGGCGCGGACGCGTACGAAGCGGCAGCGCGGAGAGGAACCGCGTGACGAGCTCGTGCGTGCTCGCCCCGAGCGCCACCTCGCCCGGCGCGCAGTCGATGCGCGACGCGACCGCGGCGCGGACCGCGTCTGCGGCCTCGAACGCCTTGCCCCACTTGTGATCCACGTGTGCCGCGGCGTCGTCGAACGCCTCGAGCTGCGCCGCGCGCGCGACGTCGGGCCACGCCTGGTGCGAGTGGCCCGTGAGCAGCACGCGGTCGTCGCGCAAGAACGCGCGGTAGTGCGGACGGAGCGAGCGGGGGTCCATCGGTCAGATGGGGAAGCAGCCGATGAGCGGCGCGCACATGATGAGGCACTCGGGCCCGCCCCCGCAGGTACACGAGCCGCTGGTGCACCCATCGGCGGTGTCGCCACACGAGTTGCCGCAACCACCGCAGTTGTTCTCGTCGCTGTCGGTGTTGATGCAGCTCCCGGAGCAGCAGTCCTGCGAGCCGGAGCACACGCGCCCGCACGCGCCGCAGTTCGCCACGGTGTCGGTGCGCGTGCAGCTGCCGCCGCAGCAGCTCTCGCCACCGCCGCACGCACGCGCGCTCGCGCCCGTGCCGCAGAGACACTGGTCACCCATGCACGTGGTGCCTGCGGGGCAGCTCACCGTGCACGGCACGGTGCACGATCCACCGACGCACGAGCGGCCCGCGGGACACGCGTTGCCGCAGCGACCGCAGTGACCCGCGTTGGTGTTCGTGTCGACGCAGCCGCCGCCGCAGCACGTCTGTGTGCCGGTGCAGGCCGCGCCCGCGCCGCAGCGGCACGTGCCCGACACGCACGTCTCGCCCATGTCGCACGCAGGCGTGCACATCGTGGCGCCGGTGTCGCGCACTGGTCCGGTGTCACGCGGAGGTCCGCCCGTGTCCGGCATCGGACCAGTGTCCGGCATCGGCCCGGTGTCCGGCACTGGCCCGGTGTCACGCGGGAACGGCGCGTCGATGCCCATGACGTACGCGTCGACCGGTGTCGGCGGGCGGCCCGCGTCGCGACCCCCATCGCCACCGCTGGCGCACGCCCCGAGGGTCAGGGACAGGGTGAGGAGCGAGACGACACACCACGTGCGCATGGGGACCTCGAAGGAAGCGCGAGCGACCATAAAGGCTAGCCTCCTGCCGATGTCGGGATCAAGGAAGCACGACCACCTCGTCGACTACGAGCGCTCGAGCGCGAGCAAGTTGCGTGTTCCCGGGCTGTCGCCGCCGCTCCGCGTGGTGCTCGTGGAGCCCGAGATCCCGCCGAACACGGGGTCCATCGCGCGCACGTGCGCCGCCACGCAGAGCGCGCTGCACCTCGTCGAGCCGCTGGGCTTCCGCATCGACGAGCGCTCCGTGCGCCGCGCGGGCATCGACTACTGGCACCTCGTCGATCTCCACGTGCATGCCTCGTTCGAGGCGTTCGAGGCCGCGCATCCCGATTCCCGCATCCACCTCCTCAGCGCCAATGGCACCCGCTCGATCTTCGAAGCGGATCTCCGTGGAGGCGACGCGCTCGTCTTCGGACGCGAGTCGGTGGGCTTGCCGAATTCGCTCTGCGCGCGTTTTGCAAGCTCGACGTGGAGCATTCCGACCGCTGGCGCCGTGCGCTCGCTGAACCTCTCGAACGCGGTTTCCGTCGTTGTTTTCGAGGCATTACGCCAGGCGGGGGCGCTCTCCGGGGCCCGTCTCGTGGCTGATCCACCAGAAAAATGAGGCAATCCGGTGACGATCGGGGGTTGCACGGGGGATCGTCCGAGGCGAGTCTCCGGCCTGCATGACGCGGGTGTCGTGGATCCTGCTCGCTTCGAGCGCCTCGTTGCTGATCGCGATCGCGATCGGCACGAGCGCCACGAGCGTCGCCCAGGACCGCGCGCCGTCCTCACCGAGCACCGCCACGGCCCGACCGACGCCCACGCGGCCGGAGGGGATTCGCTGGGCCGACTCGAGCGGCCGCGACTGCCACGTCTTCCACGGCCGACGCATGTGCGAAGGGCCCCGTCGGGTGCCGGTGCTCGACGGAGAGGCGCTGCGTCGTGCCGAGCGACTGGGCCTGGTGGGACCTCGGGTCGCCCGCCTCGCGACCGCCGGCGTACCGCCCGCGGAGTGGGTGGAGGCCGCCCGCGCCGGTGGGGCCCGCGCGACCGACGACCTGCTCTGGCCCGTGCCCGAAGGGCGACTCTGGCGCGGCTTCGGACCCCGCCAGGGCTTCCGCCGCACACGTCGCGGCCTCGTGCGCACGCGCCGCCGCCACATGCACCAGGGCGTGGACATCGGCGCGCACCAGGGCTCGCTGATCGTCGCGGTCGCCGACGGGCTCGTCGCCTACAGCGACAACCGCATGAGCGGGTACGGCAACGCCGTGCTCCTCGTACACGCCGACGGCGCGGTCAGCATGTACGCGCACTGCGTCGAGACCTACGTGGTCGCCGGCCAGGTCGTGCGACGAGGCGAGGTGATCGCGGCCGTTGGCCAGACCGGCATCGCCCACGGAGCGCACCTCCACTTCGAGTACCGCGAGCGCGGCCACACCGTGGACCCGTACCGCCGCTTCACCGAGATCCCCGAGCTGCCGCCCCTCGCGCGGGCCGCGCGCACGACCGATCCGCGCATCGACGAGAACGAGGAGCCCGAGGAGCACCCGAGCGTCGAGGCGGTGGCCCCCGAGTCGGTCGAGTCGCCCGAGCCCGTCGAGTCGCCCGAGGCGAGCCCGACCGAGCCGCCGGCGGTCACCGAGCACGACGCCGAGCCGTGAAGGCCGGTCATCGTTCGCACCCTGCTCGTGAACCCAGGTTCACTCGGGGCAGGGGGTGCCGCCGCGTGGTCAAGACGAATCGGTCCGGAAACGAAGCAATTCCGACGCGGATCGCGCACGATTCCCTCGTGGCACGATCATCGCTTTGGTTGCCGCGCCACCCATGAAGGAGTCGACCATGCGCACCCTGCGTACCCACGAACGGCCCGGTCTCATCCGCCCGATGATGGCCCTCGCGATGATGGGGCTCGCTGGCTCCCTGCTCACGGGCTGCCCCGTGTACTGGGGTGACGGAGAGGGCTGCCGTGCTGGCCGCTGTCGCGAGTGCGACGTCGACCCCGACTGCGCCGCGGGCGAGGTCTGCTCGGACGGCTCCTGCATCCCGGACGTGAGCTGCTCCACGACCGATGACTGCGATGCAGGTCAGATCTGCGCGGGTGGCTCGTGCATCCCCCAGGAGACGTGCCGCACGAACGGTGACTGCGCCGAGGGCGCGTACTGCGAGGACGCCAGCTGCGCGGGCTCGACGACCTGCACCGCCGACGCGGACTGCACGGGCGGCTTCTGGTGTGACTTCCGCTCGACGTGCGTGCCGCACGGCCCGACGGATTGCCGCACGACGGGCGACTGTTCGTCGAACCAGCTCTGCATCGAGAACTCGTGCGTCGACACCGGCACCACCTGCCAGCTCGACCGCGAGTGCCCCGGTGGCCAGGTCTGCATGAACAACGAGTGCACCGTCGTCTGCGCGGGCGACTCGGACTGCGCGACCGGCGACGCGTGCATCGGCTCGTTCTGCCGCCCGCGCCAGGACTGCTCCTCGAGCACCGACTGCATGAGCGGCGAGCACTGCGTCGAGGGCCGCTGCCTCGTGGACTGCCGCGCGAGCGGCACCTGCAGCCAGAGCACCGCGTACTGCGCGGAGGACGACTTCTGCCGTCCGAGCTGGGAGCGCACGCCCTTCTGCACCATGGACAGCGACTGCGCGTCCGGCCGTGTCTGCCGCGAAGGTGTCTGCCGCACCCCGTGTGCGACGACGACCGACTCCGAGTGCATGGCGATCGACTCGCAGCTGCCCCTCTGCCGCATGGCTGCGACCGGCGACTTCCTCTGCTTCGCGATGTCCGAGCTCGTGACGCCCGAGTGCCGCACGGGCGCCGACTGTGGCACCGGCCGCGACTGCGTGAACGGCCAGTGCCGAGGCAGCTGAGCGATGACGGGCGCGGCCCCACCCGCGCCCACCGAACGTGACTCCGACTCCGACCGACCGACCGACGCTTGCTTGAACGACGAGCCCCGCCCTCCCGCGGGGCTCGTCCCTTTTGGGGTGGCGAGGATCCCCGGCGCACCGCGCAGGCCGATTCGATACGATGCGGACATGCGCCGTATCGTCGTCTTCCTTCTCCTGCTGCTCGCCGCCGTCGTCCTCGGACCGAGCCACGGTCACGCCTACATCAACCAGGCCGACGGGACGGTCGTCCCGCTCACGACGCGCCTGCAGCAGTGCCTCGACCTCTCCGAGGGATCGGCCCTGGCGGTCGATGCGGTCGCCGACGCGACGATCCTGCCCGAGGCATACCGCCCGGTGTTCGACGCGGTGAGCGGCCGCTACCGCGTGTCGTTCACCGACATCGGCGAGGGCGCGGGCTTCCGCAACTCGTTCGGCTGGTTCTGGATCGGCGAGGACGTCACCGACCCCGCGAACCTCCACACGGTCTTCGGCTGCCGCACCTACCCCACCTGCGACTGCCCGTGCGCCACCACGCGCACGGTGAGCGTGGACTTCGATCTCCAGCCCGGCTTCAGCGTGGGGCGTCAGATCGGCTTCTGGCTGCGCACGCCCGAGCGTCTCGATGGCTCGCGGGAGAGCGGCACGTTCCCGAGCGGCTGCCCGATGGCGGTCGGCTGTGACCCGGCGGGCACGAACGTCGACGACTCGTGCGGTGGCCGCAACGACTTCCTCAACCGCATCTACTTCACGAGCGCTGCGCTCAACGACGACGGCGACTTCGTGCACTTCCTCGTGTACCGGAGCGCCACGCGCGCGAACACCTACTACTTCGGCTTCGAGGATCTCTTCCGCGGCGGCGACAACGACTACGAGGACATGCTCGTGCGCGGCTCGGGCCTCGTGCCGTTCTGCGAGCCGCGCCCCGAGGCCTGCGACAACGACGACGACGACTGCGACGGGCTGATCGACGAGGGCCTGACGATGGCCTGCTCGACGAGCTGCGGCGCTGGCACGCGGACCTGTGCCGCGGGCAGCTTCGGCGCGTGCAGCGCCCGCACGCCGAGCACCGAGACCTGCAACAACACCGACGACGACTGCGACAGCTCGACCGACGAAGGTCTCATGCGCGCGTGCACGAGCTCGTGCGGCTCGGGCACCGAGATCTGCATCGCGGGCACCTTCGGTGGCTGCACGGCGCGCACGCCTGCGCTCGAGAGCTGCAACAACGCCGACGACGACTGCGACGGTCGCGTCGACGAGGGCCTCACCCGCGCGTGCGCGAGCGACTGCGGCGCGGGCGTCGAGACCTGCTCGATGGGCACCTACGGCGCGTGCAGCGCGCCGATGCCGGGCACCGAGACGTGCAACGCAGACGACGACGACTGCGACGGTCGCGTCGACGAGGGCCTCGTGCGCGACTGCAGCAACACGTGCGGTACGGGCACCGAGGTCTGCCGCGGCGGCGTGTTCTCGGGCTGCACGGCCCCTGCCGCCGGCGGCGAGGCCTGCAACAACCTCGACGACGACTGCGACGGGACGATCGACGAGGGCCTCACGCGCGCGTGCTCGACCGCATGCGGCGTGGGCACCGCGCGCTGCGTGGCTGGCATGTTCGTCGACTGCGATGCGCCGCTGCCCGCCGACGAGACCTGCAACAACGTGGACGACGACTGCGACGGCGTGATCGACGACGGAAACCCCGGTGGCGGCAGCGAGTGCGTGCCCTTGCCCGGTGGCGGCTTCGAGCCTCCGCCCGACGCCGGCATGGGCAGCGGTGGCGGCGTGATCTGCACCGCGGGCCGCATCCGGTGCCTCATGGGCGAGCTCGTGTGTCAGGGCGCGACCAGCGGCGGCAGCGAGCTCTGCAACTGCCTCGACGACGACTGCGACGGACGCGTGGACGAGGAGACGGCCGCCGATCCGCTCTGCCCCGGCGGCGCGTGCGTCGCGACCGAGTGTGCGTGCGCGTCGCCCTGTGATCCGGGCGAATTCCCCTGCCCGCCCGGTCGCGTGTGTGACGAGTCGCTCGGTGATCCCGGCATGGGCATCCGCGGCTACTGCGTTGCGGGGCGCTGCTCGGGCGTGACCTGCGACATGGAGTCGGTCTGCAACCCCGACACCGGCGAGTGCGAGAACCTCTGCAGCGACGTGACGTGTCCGATGGGCTTCGGCTGCGTGCGCGGCACCTGCGTCGAGGACAACTGCTACGGGCGCGGCTGCCCGAGCGGACAGATCTGCCGCATGGACGACACCGGTACGCCGAGCTGCGTCGAAGACGCGTGCGCGACGACGAGCTGCGGCACCGGCGAGTTCTGCCGCGATGGCGCGTGCATCGCGACGTGCGACGTGGTCTGCGACGTGGGCAACGTGTGCGTCGACGGCGCGTGCGTCGACGATCCGTGCGACGGGAGCTGCGGCGCGAGCTCGACGTGCGTCGAGGGCCGCTGCGTGGCGGACGTGTGCGGCTCGGGCTGCGGGCGCGGCCGTGTCTGTCGCGGCGGAACCTGCATCGACGATCCGTGCCTGCGCGTGAGCTGCCCGGACACGCTCGTCTGCGACGACGGCCAGTGCATCGATCCGTCGATCCTCCCGCGCCCCGACGCGATGCGCGGGCTGGCCGCCGGTGGTGGCGGCTGCTTCTGCAGCGCGGCAGGCACGCCCGCGTCCTCGAGCAGCGGCGGCTCGGCGCTCGTGGTGCTGGCGCTCCTCGGGCTGGGCCTCGCGCGGCGGCGCGGCCGCGAGCTCGCCGGGCTGGCGCGGAGGCTCGCGCCGCGGGCGCTCGCCCTCCTGGCGATCGGCGTGGGCGCCGCGACGCTCGAGGGCTGCGGCGTCGATCCCTTCTGCTTCTCGGGCTGCGACGAGGAGCGCCTCGACGCAGCGATGCCCGACGCGGGTCGACCCGACTCCGGCGGCGGTGGCGGCACCGTCGATGGCTGCGTGCCATCGGGTGACGAGCTCTGTGACGCCATCGACAACGACTGCGACGGTCTCACCGACGAGGACTTCGACCTCGACAGCGATCCGCGCAACTGCGGCCGCTGCGGCGGCGTGTGCACGCTCGAACACGCGTTCCCGGAGTGCAACGCGGGTGAGTGCGCGGTGGAGCGCTGCGAGATCGGCTGGGTCGATCTCGACGGTGTGCCGGCCAATGGCTGCGAGTACGGCTGCCCGCCCGACGGCGACGAGATCTGCGACGAGCGCGACAACGACTGCGACGGCCGCACCGACGAAGGCTTCGACCTCACGAGCGAGATCGCGCACTGCGGCACGTGCGACACGCAGTGCCAGTTCCCGAACGGCGCGGCGAGCTGCGTCGATCGCGTGTGCGTGATGGAGGCGTGCAACGCCGGCTACGTCGACGTCGACATGGATCCGAGCAACGGCTGCGAGTACGCGTGCACCGCGAGCGGTGGCGCCGAGGTCTGCAACGGCGTCGACGACGACTGCGATCGCATGATCGACGACGGCTTCGACACGACGACCGATCCCAGCAACTGCGGCGCCTGCGGACGCACGTGCAGCTTCCCCAACGCGACGGGTCGCTGCGTCGCGAGCGCGTGCACCTTCGGGCCTGCGGACTGCGATCCGGGCTTCTTCGACGTCGACGGCGATCCGCGCACCGGCTGCGAGTACATGTGCACGCCGACGGGCGCGGCCGACACCTGCAACCGCGTCGACGACGACTGCGACGGCGCGATCGACGAGGCGGAGCCGATGGTCGGCACGACGTGCGGCACGGCCATGGGCGCGTGCGACGCCGGCACGACGGCGTGCGTGCGTGGCGCGCTCACCTGTGTGGGTGGCATCGGCCCGATCAGCGAGCTCTGCAACAGCGCGGACGACGACTGCGACGGCCGCACGGACGAGTCGGTCGCCCCGAGCCCGATCCCGGGCGTCGGTGATCGCTGCGGCGCGACGGACGTGGGCATCTGCGCGTACGGCGCCGTCGCGTGCGTGAGCGGTGCCCTCGCGTGCGCGGGCGCCGTGACGGCGGGCACCGAGAGCTGCAACGGCCTCGACGACGACTGCGACGGCGCCACGGACGACAGCCTCACGACGCCGGCGCCGGCCTCGGTGCCGAGCTGCGCGGAGACGCGCGGCGTGTGCGCGGGCCGCACGCCGACCTGCCGCGGCGCGGCGGGCTGGGCCTGTGATCTGCCCGCGCTCTACCAGATGGTCGAGACGCGCTGCGACATGCTCGACAACGACTGCGACGGCACGCAGGACGAGGGCTGCCTCCGGCCGACGGGTGCAGACGTGCGCATCGACGACCAGAACGCACTGAGCACGACGAACTCGCTGCGACCGGTGATCGTCGCGAGTGGCTCGAACGTGCAGCTCATCTGGACCGAGACGCTCTTCCGCGACCCGGACTGGGACGCGCGCGTCTACTTCACGCGGTCGACGAACAACGGCACCACGTTCGCCGCCGCGACGCGACTCAACACGACCAACGGCGACACCTTCGGACCGCAGGTGATGTTCGGTGCCACCAACGTGCTCTGGGCGTGGGCCGACTTCCGCGGCGGCACGAGCTACCGCGAGATCTGGACGCGCCGCTCGACAGACGCGGCCGGCGCCACGCCCGCGGCCACCGAGGTCCGAGCGAACGGCTCGGGGGCGACGGCGACGACCGACTCCTACAACGTGCGGATCGCGCTCGCAGGCACGTCGATGTTCGCGGCCTACGAGGCGTTCACCACCGCGCGCAACCGCCACATCTTCCTCACGCGCTCGAGCGACAACGGCGCGACGTGGAGCGCGCCGACGCAGGTCTCCTCGAGCAGCGTGATCGGCTTCGTGGCCGCACAGCCGCGCATCGCGGCGACGAGCTCGCGTGTCTACGTGGTGTGGCGCGACAACCGCTCGGGCTCGCTCGACGTGTTCACGCGCGTCTGGAACGTGGGCACGAGCGCGTTCGTGGCGGCGGAGCAGCGCATGGACGTGGGCACGGTGGCGGGCAGCTCCTCGAGCTTCTCGGCAGACGTCGCGGCGGAGGGCACCAACGCCTACGTGGTGTGGGTGGACGATCGCGATCGCGGGTCGTTCGACATCTGGCTCAACCGCTCCACCGACAGCGGCGCGACGTGGCTCGCGGGTGCGGTGAAGCTCGATGGCGACACGCTCGATCACGACTCGATCGATCCGCACGTGATCGCGCCGGACGTGGGCGACGTGCTCGTGGGCTGGACCGACTACCGCTCGGGCTTCCCCGATCCGTACGTCACGCGCTCGACGACGGCCGGTGCGAGCTTCGCGGCGCCGACGCGCGTCGACACGGGCACGCCCTCGGGCGCGTCGGGCAGCTACGACATCGCGCTCGCGGGCGCGGGCAACCTCGTCGCGATGGCGTGGTCCGACGACCGCGCGGGCCTGCTCGACGTGTATGCGAACTTCAGCCTCGATCAGGGCGTGACCTGGCAGCCGCAGGACTACCGCCTCGACAGCTCGACGCTCGGCGCGAGCGACAGCCAGGAGCCCACCGTCGCCGTGGTGGGAAGCCGTGTGCATGTGGCGTGGACGGATCACCGCCGCGGCGCGGGCTGTCCCACGGGGACCGCCGGCGACCCCTCGTGCTCCAACGGCGACATCTACTATCGTCGCCTCGAGTGACGGTGGCTCGAACCACGCGGCTCACTCACGAGGGACCATGAGCGACGCACCTCCGAAGCGCCCCGCTGCACGCGCCCGCAAGCCGGGCGAGACCACCGCGAGTGGCTCGCTCGCGGCGCCGCGCCCGCCGACGATCGACGTGCCGGCGACGCTCGTGCCGAGCGCGAGCGGACAGCTGCGCGCGTTCTTCGAGCCATTGCCGGACGGCGGGCCGCTCTCGCCCCCGACGCACCCGACGAGCGGTGGCTCCTGGCCGGCGCCTCCACGGGGATCGAGTGCGGGAGACACGCTGACCCCGCGCATCCCGAACGACTGGGACGGGGCGGTGCTCGTCACGGGCATCTGCGGGCGGCTCGGGCGCCTCGTCGCGCGCCTGCTCCACAGAGAGGATCGCGTCATCGGCATCGATCGACGCCCGTTCGTCGGCAAGCCCAAGGACATCGTCCACCACCAGTTCGATCTGCGACGAAAGAAGACGCGCGACGTCTTCCGCGCGGGTGGCATCCGCGCGGTGGTGCACCTGGGCGTGATGCACGATCTCCGCGCGAGCCCGAAGGAGCACCACACCTGGAACGTCGTCGGGTTCCAGAAGGTGCTCGAGTACATGACCCAGTACGGCGTGCCCAAGCTCGTCGTGCTCTCGAGCGCGAACGTGTACGGGCCGAGCCCCGAGAACCCGCAGTTCCTCACCGAAGACGCGCCGCTGCTCGGCGCGCAGCACTTCTCGGAGATCCGCGATCTCGTCGAGGTCGATCACCTCGCGCAGAGCTTCTTCTGGAAGAACCCGCAGGTCGAGACGGTGATCCTCCGGCCGTGCCACATCCTGGGCAGCGTGCGGAACGCGCCCTCGAACTACCTCCGCCTCGAGCGTCCGCTCCGCGCGATGGGCTTCGACCCGATGGTGCAGGTGATCCACGAGCGCGACGTGGCCGAGGCCGTGCGCCTGTCGCTGCGCCGCGGCGTGCGCGGCATCTTCAACGTGCGTGGGCCCGGCGAGGTGCCGCTGAGCCACGTCTTCCGCGTGCTCGGACGCAAGCCCGTCCCCGTGCCGGCGGGCCTCCTCGAGGCGGGCCTCGCGCGTGCGTTCCGGTACCGCATGACGTCGTTTCCGAGCCCGGAGGTCGATCACATCCGCTACGTCTGCATGGTCGACGACACACGCGCGCGGAAGGAGCTCGGCTTCACCCCGCGCTACGACATCGACGAGACCATCCGCGCCGTGCTCGAGGCGAGCTGATCGATGGGAACGCGCACCCTCGTCTTCGTCGCCGCGGCGCTTGCTGGCTGCAGCTCCGCGGCGACGAGCGATCCCGCGACGAGCCACGGCGCCTCCGCGGATCCGGCCACGGGAGAAGACCGGGCGAGCGAGCCGACACCCAGCGCGACGAGCGAGGACGAGGTGCCGCTGCCGATCGACTTCGCCTCGATGTGCCCCGTGCTCGCCGACACGACGCCGCGCGGCGGCACGGGCCCGAGCATCGCACCGCCCGGTGCAGTCGACATCGAGTGGAGCGCACTGCGCGACGTCGTGGCGGCTCCGTCGGGGTGGACGATAGGGCGTGTCACGCCGATCCGGCGAGGCATGGCAGGCCACGCCTCGGCGGAGCTGAACGTGGAGCTCACGCATGGGACTGACCGTCTGATCGCGAACCTCGCGGACCTGGTCCACGTCTGCCGCCTCGCGCCGGGCGACGGCGCGCGACTGCGCGATCACGAGGTTGCAGGGAGCGCCAGCACGCGCACGACCCACGACTTCCATGGGTGGCCCGGCTGCGTCGAGTCACGGGTCGGCGGCGGCGCGACGGTCTCGGTGTGGGTGAACGATCGGTGTCGTGTCAGCGTGAGCGGCGGCGATGCGACCGAGCTCGTGACCGTCGCCGAGGCGCTCGCCTGGGATCGCCTCGCGCAGGCCTGCGCCGCGCGCTGATCTCGTCCTCCCTCCTCACAGCGTGCTCGGGCATGCCCCCGCGACCAGGGGAGGTGTCGGACCTCACCTTGGATCGTTCGCTTGCTCGCGCGCGACGCGACGCTCGAACCTCGGCGCGCACACCTCTCCTCGCCTCGCTCCCCCTCCCGCGGCCCTCGACTCACCTTCGCGCACATCGCGCTGACGGAAACACGTCTACCCCGCTCGACCGTTCGGTCGGCGGGCACACGTGTCCCGTCGCGCATCGCGACCAGGACGGCTTCGGGATCGGGATCGAGTCGCTACCGACGCGTCACGTCCCACGACGACGGCGCGAACGTGCCCGCCGGGAACTTCACGGGCTTGCTGGTCGCGCGGAACTTCTCGGACGCGACCTTGTGGATCGCGCGCGTCTGCGAGTAGCGCTCGCGGTACTCCTCGACGGCCTTCTTCGAGCCGTGCGCCCACGGCTTGGGCTTTCGCTTCAGGGGGCCCGCCGGCCGCGAGTACGGGTTGGTCTTCGCGTACGACGACGGCTTCGGCAGCGCGCGATGCTCGCCCTCGGCCTTGCGCTCCGCGCGCATGTCGCGCTCGCGATCGCGCACGCTC
>JBILLJ010000332.1:0-3061 GCA_044376125.1 Sandaracinaceae bacterium | reverse complement strand
CGCAGCGCGCGCGCGAGTGGCCCACGACCACGTCGAGGTCGCCGTCGCGATCGAAGTCCGCGACCGCGATGCCGTGGCTGCGGTTGTGATCGATGCCCTCGCCGCGCGGCACCTCGGCTGCCAGCCGTCGGCGTCGAAGTCGAGATGCCGAGAGCGGAGGGACTCAGGGTCGGTGCCGCAATCCCGTGTAGAGTTCGGACATGCAACGGATGGCAACTGCGCTCGCCGCGGTTCTCTCGCTCGCCATCGCGGCGACCGCTGGCGCACAGGAGTGCGAGGAACTCGTCAGAGCCGGATCCGAGATTGACATCGTGGATCTGCACTTGGCCCGCGCCGAGCGCGCGTTGGATACGGGCAACTTTGCCCTGGCAGGCACTGCATTCCTGTCAGCCCGGGAGAGCGCGGGGTCCACAGGAAGGGCGGGCGTCGCGCAGGCGGGTTACGTCGTCGCGCTCATCAGTTCTGGGGAACTCGACGTCGCTGAACGCGAGGCGCGTGACACGCGACTTCCTCCTAGGGATCAACAGCGACTTGAAGCGGAGATCGCGAGAGCACGCGCACCTCGACGACTCGACCGTCGCCACCCCAGCGTCAGCAGAAGCGGCGCCAGCGCCCGACTGGAAAGAATTCTCTCGCTCGCCGCGCAGAACGCACGTCTCAGGCGGTGGGACCTGGCCGCCCGCCAGTACGCACTCGCAGAGTGCATCAGGCCGAGAATCACCACGCGTCTGCTGCTTGCGCAGGTGCTGGAGCACCAGGGTGACGTGCAGGGAACGGTCGCGATTCTCGACCGAAGCCTGGACGCTCTCCCTGCAGGGATTGATCGCACCACCATCCAACAGTGGAGAGACCGTCTGGCACCGCTGGCGGTCCCGACCGTCGAGTCACTTTGCCGGCTATCCCTCTCGAGCTTCGTTCACGGCGCTGCGACGGCGCAACCGTCGCCGGGAGCTTTCGAGGCTTCCCGCACGGCGTGGTGCTTGTCGGGCTCGGTGGATCACGCATTCAATGCGGCGCTCACGCTCGAAAGCGCAGGGCAGTCCACACGTGCTGCCGACTGGTACACACGCGCGGGAGAGGTCGTACGAGCGGAGTGCCTGCTTCGAGGCTCTGGGTGCCCTCTCGCGTCGTTTCGTCCGGCCTGCCTCCCTGGCCGCGATGTCGGTCATGAGATTCGCTCGGCTCGGGCTTCCGCGCTCGAAGGGACCTCGGTCTCCACGGACCAGATCAATCAAATGCTGGCGTCCTCTCCGATGAACGACCCCGAATGCGAAGACGTACGGTCGATGGCGCGTGCCGCACTCGCTGACCTGGAGACCGCCGCAACTGTCGTCGGGTCATTGCCTCGCCTCGTCTGCGATGACGGCGAGTGGGCCATCGGGGAACGATGCTGCCCTGTAGGTCTGAGTCCCGGGCCCAACGGCACGTGCGTCAGTCCCCGTACATGTGGTCATGGGCTGGAAAGAGACGGCGCCGGGGGGTGTCGCTGCGAGAACGGGCGCGAACCACGAGAGCAAGGCGCCTGCTGTTGGCCAGAACAGGGATGGGATGGAAGTTCCTGCGTGGGGGAGCCAAGCTGCGCGACCGGTTTCGAGAGACATGGAGATGGTTGTCGACCAATCTCTTCGGAGGCGGGCGTACTCAGGAATCAATGCGAGGCGAGCGTTCCCGGGGTGAACCCAGGGGCAGCCGACTCGTGCGCAACGCTTGCGACTCTGTATCTGGAGGGTGGCGACGAAGCAGGGGTGCCGCGTGACCTGGATCGCGGCCTCGAGTTGGCACAACGCGCGTGCGCGGGCGGCCTGAATGCTGGCGGTCGCTTCGTGTGCGAGGGGCCTCATGCCGAAGGCTGCCTGCTGGTTGCAGACGCTCTCGAACGGCGGCAGGCGGCGGGCATGCGACTTCCGGACGGACTGCTCGATCGCAGGAGTCGCGAGGACTGTGTACAGCGCGCACTCCAAGCTTCCTTGGTAGAGAGCGCAGACGCATCGGTTCGGCGCCGGGCGCACCTCTTGAGAGCCGTCACGTTCGAGAGCTCTACGACTCGATCGAGCCGGGGCCGAACAAGCCCGCTTCCTGACCTCCTCGAGTACTGCAGTCTGTCTTTGGAAGCAGACCCGTCGACGATCCGCGTGGCGGATGTCTTGAATCACTGCACCAGACTCCTTGCGAACGCTCGATCCGTTCGGCCCATCGACGATCGCCTGATCACGCTGAGTCGGCGACTGTGTCTCTGGGAGCCACGGTTGGCAGACAGTCGAGAGGCGGAGGTCGCGCAGCGCCTCTGCGAGAATGCCATCTTGATCTCGCTCGAATCACTAGAGACCGACGAGTTCCAGGAGAGCTTCGAGGTGACAGTGGCGCTCGAACCACTTGCCGAGAGAGCACGCGTCGTCTCAAGACTCACTCAGTCCAGTTCGCAGATCGTTCGGGCCGAAGAGAGTCTCGCGCGAATCCGTCTCGCCCGACTCGAGCTGTGTGAGCGATGGGTCACCGGGACCATCGTGCTGAACAGGGATGTTCACGATCGATGTCGCACCGTGGCGGACCGAACCATCAATGACACGGGGAGCACGCAGATACGCGGCGCAAGTCTCTTGAGTTCGCTCTGCTCGCTCCCGAGGAGTCGCGCATCACGAGAGACGTGGACACCGCTCGCCTATACGTGCAGTGTCGCAGCGGATCGGGCTCCTGCTGACCGTCGCCTACTGCTGTCGAGTGGACTTCGGTGGGCGGAAGCCGCGGGAGACACCGCGGCCTCCGAGCAGCTCCGGCGGGAGCTTGCTGCGGCAGAGCAGGCTCCCCGTAGGCGAACCCGCCAGCGCCGTACACGCTGACCGTGACGGGATCGCCCTCGATGAGCAGCGCACCCGCGCTCGGAACCCAGGACCCAAGCATGCGATCAAGGGCGCGGTCGCGACGCACGACGCCGCGTCAGGGCATCACCGTCGGCGCGGGCGGATCGTCGAGCTCGGGGTCCATGCCCTGGACGACGCGGTAGCGGTGGCCTGCGACGAGGTGGAAGGTCTGCGTCGAGAGCGACGCGTCGGGCCAGCGGATC
>JBILLJ010000010.1:0-108965 GCA_044376125.1 Sandaracinaceae bacterium | reverse complement strand
CGGGAGGGGAATCGTGCATCGCTCGCCCGACTGCAGGGGGGCAGTCCGCGTGATGTGGACGCTGGACGCAGTCGGCTGATCAGGCGACGCACTCGAGGAGGCCGCGGCGCAGCAGCTCGCGGTCGAGGTTCTTGCCGATGAACACGATCTCCGTCCGGCGCGGTTCGCCTTCGCGGAACGGGCGATCCTCCACGGCGTCGACCAGCATGTGGACCCCTTGGAACACGAAGCGCTTGTCCGAGCTTGCCAGTCGCACGATGCCCTTCATCCGATAGAGGTCCGTGCCGCGCTCGCGGAGAAGGGCAGAGAGCCAGGCGTCCAGGCGCGCGCGGTCGAGCGGTCGATCTTCGATCAGGCCCACCGAGCCGACGGACTCCTCGTGCGTGTGCCCGGCCTCGTGCGAAACGGAGGCCAGCACAGGGACGTCGCGCCCTCGCTGCGAGAGTGCCAGTCGACTCATCTCCTCCGGCGCATGTTCCGTGACGAGCGCGTAGTAGCCCGCAGCGGGAATGGGGATCGTGAAGCGAACGCCACGCGGGTCCTCGGGCGCCAGCACCAGCTCACAGGCGCCCTCGAGCGGCGTGACGACGTCGCCATCGACCGCCCGCCTCGCTTCGCGAGACCACGTGCGAACGCAGCGCTCGCTCGCGCCGCGGAGATCGTCGTCGGTGGCCGAGGCGACGGGGACGAGCTGCACTCGGAGGCTCGGATCTCGGCCTCCCACGACCTCGAGCTGTGTCACTCCCTCGTCGAGCGAGAGGATCTGGACTCCCTCGAACGGATACTCGGGCTCGAGAAACGTCGGACGCGTCTCGAGCGCGCGCCCGAGGTCGAAGCCACCGATCTCGACGACGTTGCGGATGGGGACGTCGGCCCGGATCGCCCGGTGCAAGACGGCCATGGCGTTCATCGACCGGATGCGGGTCTCGAGCGCCTGCAGGGCCCGGGGGGCCACGAGGTCGGCCTTGTTGAGGACGAGGACGTCGGCGAACGCGATCTGCTGGCGGCACTCGTCGGAGCCGTCGAGATGGAGCTCGACGTGCTTGGCGTCGATCATCGTGACGATGCCGTCGAGCCGGAACTTCTCCCGGACGTCGTCGTCGACGAAGAAGGTCTGCGCGACGGGGCTCGGGTCCGCCAGGCCCGTCGTCTCGACCAGGACGTGATCGAGCTTGTCGCGGCGCCGCACGAGACTGCCCAGGATGCGGATGAGGTCCCCGCGCACGGTGCAGCAGATGCAGCCGTTGTTCATCTCGAAGACCTCTTCGTCCGCGCCGACGACCAGCGCGTGGTCGATCCCGATCTCCCCGTACTCGTTCTCGATGACGGCGATGCGCTTGCCGTGCTTCTCGGTGAGGATGCGATTGAGCAGGGTCGTCTTGCCCGAGCCGAGAAAGCCCGTGAGCACGGTGACGGGAATGCGAGTGTCCATCTTCTCTCTCCGCGGCGGCGAGTCGTCGAGCACGAGGGTGAGGCGACGATCAACAGGAACAGGAGGCCACGTCGATGCGGAGCACCAGACGCGCGTGGCCCGGGGCGGTCTCGATGGGTGGAGAGCGGTGCACCGCGCCCCGGTGCTCGTTGCGAGGGAACGACGCGCCCTTGAGGACGAGGACGTCACCCGCCGACGCGCGTCTGATCGCGCGGCAATCGGGGACGATGCGCGCGTTGGCCTCCCCGAGCGGGACATCCACGCGACCGAGCTCGCTGCGTACGACGTCTCCGTCGTCGACCCACTCCGTCCCGGCGCCTGCGTAGGTCACGAGCAGCCGGAGCGCGACGTAGTCCTGGTGGAACTTGCGGCACGAGTCCGTCCGAACGACGTCGAAGCGGACGCGGACGTGCTTGCGATGCGTGTAGAGCGCGATGCGGCGCGCGAGCTCCGGCACGTCTCGTCCGGCGACGACGCGCGTCCGCGGTGGAAGGGCCTCGAGGAGGGTGTCGAGCGCGGTGCCGACCAGACTCTCGGGGGCGCCACTCCACTCCCAGCCCGTCGATGTGGTGGCAGCGAGCCACGGCACGAGCTCGTCCTCGAGCGCGACCGGGCGCGCCACGTGAACGACGTTGATCCCATCCTGCGTGATCGGGTCGAGGCCCGACCACGGCTCGACGACGGGCAAGTGACGTCGGAGGACCGGCGCCTGACCGACGGTGTTCACGCCCGTGCCTCGGTGGGCTCGTCCGAGTCATCCGACTCGCCCGCGTCGAAGCGCGGCAGTGGGTCCGGCAGCTTCGCCCAGGAGGCTTCGTTCTTCATCTCCCGGTCGGTCAGCAGCGCCTTCGTGAAGCGCGCCTCGAGGTCGGCGCGGTTCATCGCGCCGACGCGCCCGATGACAACGAGCTCCTGCTTGCGATCGCCCCAGCGAGGGTGCCAGTCCGTCTGGATCCTCGCGACGAGATCGGGCTCCGATGGCCAGTGTTCCTTCGGGACGCCGGCCCAGAACCACCCGGCACGTTCGAGGCGACCCACGCGGCCCGCCTGGCTCCAGCCGATCACCTCGGCGGGTCGCGTCGCCGCCCAGAAGAAGCCCTTGCTCCGGAGGACACCGGGCCAGTCCGCCTCGAGGGCAGCCTCGAGACGCGCTGGGTGGAACGGCCGCTCGGCACGCCAGACGAAGCTCGTGATGCCGTATTCGTCGGTCTCGGGCGTGTGCTCGCCCTCGAGCTCCTTCTGCCAGCCAGCGCTCTGTTGCGCCTTCTCCATGTCGAAGCGCTTGGTGTCGAGCACCTCGCGGAGCGGCACGGCGCCGAAGCGAGCGTGGACGATGCGGGCCGATGGGTTGAGGCCGCGCACGATGCCCTCCACGCGGTGGAGCTCTTCCGGGCTGGCGAGATCGACCTTGTTGATCACCACCACATCGGCCATCTCGAGCTGGCTCACGAGGAGATCGACGAGGTTTCGATCGTCCTCGTCGGAGAGGCCGATTCCGCGGTCCGGCAGGGTCTCGGTCGACTCGTACTCACGGAGGAAGTTGTGGCAGTCGACCACGGTGACCAGCGTGTCGAGGCGAGCGAGGTCCGCGAGGCTCACGCCGTTCTCGTCGCGGAACGTGAACGTCTGCGCGACCGGCAAGGGTTCTCCGATCCCGGTCGACTCGACGAGCAGGTAATCGAACCGACCTTCGCGCGCGAGCTTGGCGACCTCCGCGAGCAGGTCGTCACGAAGGGTGCAGCAGATGCAACCATTGGACATCTCGACCAGCGTCTCTTCGGTGCGAGAGAGGTTGGCGCCTCCGTCCGCCACGAGTCGCGCGTCGATGTTGACCTCGCTCATGTCATTCACGATCACCGCGACCCGCAGGCCCTCGCGGTTCGTGAGGACGTGATTGAGCAGGGTGGTCTTCCCCGCGCCGAGGAAGCCGGAGAGCACCGTGACGGGCAGTCGTGCGTCGGTGGTCGTCATCGACTCAGCCCTTCGAGATCTTCTTCTCGACGAAGACGACGTGCTTGCGAGCGATGGGGTCGAACTTCTTCTTCTCGAGCTTCTCGGGCGTCGTCCGCTTGTTCTTGCTGGTGACGTACGCGTAGCCGGTGCCGGCGGTGGAGACGAGCTGGATGTTGTCGCGCATCCGGCGGAGTTACCTCAGCCTGTGTGCAAATGCAATCGCGATGCAGATGACGTCGAGGTGAATCCGCATCCGCATCGCGAGAGGTGTCGTCGCTGGACTTCGACGTACAACACTTCCATAGTCGTTGAACTGTGCGATCGAGTGAACGAGCCAGGACCGTCCGTGGCCGCTCCGAGGCGAGCGTCGCGGCGCGGCCTCGCCTCGCGCCCGCGAAGGGCCGGGTGAAAGAGCCGACGGAAGCGGCGACGCGAGACGTTGGGGGAGATCCCTCGTGTGGTCCGCATCACGAACCTCCGACCGTCCACCTGCCCGGGGTCCAGGAGCTCGAGCGCGCGGCGGCGCTCTTCCGGGCGCTCGGCGATACCTCGCGGCTCGCCTTGATCCTCCGACTCGAGGCCGGTGGGCAGTGCGTCGGAGAGCTGGCGGAGGCCACCGGCGCGAAGCTGTCCACGCTCTCCCAGCAGCTGCGCGTGCTCCACGCCGAGCGCCTCGTGACGCGCCGACGCGAGGGCAAGCACATCCGCTATGCGCTCGCGGACGAGCACGTTCGCGCCCTGGCGCGCGCCGCGATCGATCACGCCGAGGAGCTCTCGCCTCGGAAGAAAGGAACGCCCCGATGACTCATTCCACGCACGAGCCTCACGACCACGTCCACGGCCCGGGCTGCGGCCACACGGCCGTCCGCCACGGTGACCACGTCGATTACCTCCACGATGGGCACCTCCACCACGCCCACGAAGGCCACATCGACGAGTGCGCCATTGGCGTCGACGCCGCGAACCCGGCCGACTGCACGCCGAGCCATGCCTGCGCCGGCCACGCGAAGGACCATGTGCACGGCCCCGGCTGTGGGCACCCGGCGGTCCCGCATGGCGATCACGTCGACTACCTCGTGGACGGCCACCTCCACCACCCGCACGGCGAGCACTGCGACCACCACGGACCGCTCGCGCTGGCCTGAGCGAGGCGACGAGAAGGCAGAAGGCCATGGCGGGTCGTGCCATGGCCTTCTTCGGTCTCGTCGGGAGAACGAGCTCAGGGTGAGGTGGTGCTCACCGTGAGTGTGTAGGGCGCCTCCTTGGCGTCGTAGCCGTAGACGAGCAGGTTGTACCGACCTGCGATGGTGGCGGTGAACGAGAGCATCTCGTCGTCGTCGGTCGAGTTGCCCGCTGCGAGCGGCTCGTCGTGCCGTGGGTCCGCGCCCGGTGCGAACAGATACACGTCGAGGTCGGAGCGCGCGTGCGTGAACGCCACTGAGACGTCCACGCGGCCGCCTGCGGCAAGCTCCACGGAGTACCAGTCATCGTCGAGCGTGCACGAGTAGAGAGAGGCAGCGCTCGTCGGCGCTGGCGAGGCCGTCTCCGGCGTGTCGTTGTCCTCGAGCGCATCGTCTGGCCCCACACAGGCAGGTGGCTCCGAGCAGACGCCGTCGATCTCGACGTAGCCCGCGTCGCAGTGGCAGTGGTCTCCATGCGCCTGCCCGTGCGGTCCACAGTCGAGCGCCCCGCCCGTGTCGGGCGAAGAAGCTGAGGGCGCATCGACGGCGCCCGCATCGATCGGCCCCGCGTCCGGGTACCGTGAGACGCAGCGCATGCCTTCGTCTCGGTACCCTGCCTCGCAGTCGCAGTGATCCCCGTGAGACTCTCCATGCGGTGCGCACGGGTCGCTCATGGGCGCGCCGCCCCCGCAGCCCCATGCCGCGAGGCCGATCGCGAGGATCATCGCGACCGTCGAGCCGCACGACGGAAGCGGTCGAGAGGCGGGAGTGGTCGAAGCGGACATGCTCAGAGGCCGCGGTCGAGGTGCATGTGGCCGACGCCGTTGGCGAGACACTCGCCCTCGCCGTTGAGGTGACCCTGCGTCTGGAGCTGGGCGCGCGCGTAGAGGGACATGTTGGTGACCGCCATGCCTTCGACCATCGGCGCGCCGCTCAGCGAGTAGTCCGCGGAGGGCAGGATCGAGATCGGCGTCGCCTCGAGGTCGTCGTTGTCGACGGTGCCGTCGGCGCCGGTCGCGTCGTCGACGAGCGCGAGCCATCCGGCCCGGCGCGTCACCACGCCCTCGTCGCCGGCCGGGAAGCCGTTGAAGAAGAGGTGATCGCCGTGCACCGTCATGAACGCGGTGCTCGAGCCGGCGGAGACGAGAACGCCCTCCATCCCGTCCGTCGAGGAGCACTCGTACACGGCCTCTGCGTCGAGGCAGAAGTCGAAGTCGATCGTGCGCGCGCCGTTCGTGGCCGAGCCCACGATGAGGTAGCTGCAACCCTCGGCGACCATGCGGTCGAAGTCGGCCTGAGAGACCGAGCTGTCGCGCGTGAGTTCGGCCGTGGCCACGGGCATGCCGTATTCGAACGAGTAGCGGCCCTCGGCCAGGGTCTCCATCCCGACCACGCGGCCGGTCTCGGGGACGGTGCGGAGGTCGATGACCGTGTTGGCATCGGCATGGACGTCCGAGCCGCCCGCAGCCATCGCGTGGATGTGGACCTCGCCGAACGCGGCGATGTACTTGTCGAAGGTCACGCTCCAGCCGTCGACGATGTCCTCGTCGCCGGTGCCGGCGGCGAGGCCGCCGGAGATCGTGTCTTCGGCCTGGATGGCGACCGTGAGCTCACCGGTGGGTGTGCTCGAGCCACCACAGCCTGCGAGCGACGCGAGGCCGAGCGCAGTCGTGGCGAGGGAGGCAGTCGTGATCATGTCTCGATTCATATGCATCTCCGTTGCATCTCTGGGGCGCAGAAGAGCCACTGGCAAGCGCCGAGTGGCTCCGTGGATCACTGCCAATCGAACGAGGGCAGGGCGGTCGCGGTGAGGGCGATGGTCAGCGCGTCGGCGGCGGCGTGGTCGGCGGGGACCTCGGTCGTCGCGCCCGGGCTCGGCTCGGGCAGGAGCGCCAGCGCGTCGTAGTCGATCATCGAGGCCCAGAGCGTCGGATCGAACCGAACGACGAGGCCCCTGTCGCTCGGCGACAGCGCGTGCGCGGAGAGGCGTGCGCGCACCGCGGTGCTGCCGCTCGGCTGCGTGCGCCCGTCGACGTCGAGCACGAAGCGGTACGAGCGGTTCGTGCCGTCTTCGTGCCTCGCCGCGACCTCGAGGATCGCAGAGTGCTGGCCGTCGACGGCGCTCGGGAGCGGGTGTGGCTCCACCTCGGAGAGGCGCCAGGTGCGCCCGTAGTCCCACATGCCCGAGAGCACGGTGACTCCCGTGATGCCCGTCATCGTGCCCATCGGCGTCGGCGTCGGGGCCAGCGCGTCGAAGGTGGTGGCCCCGAGGTGCTCCGCCGCAGCCTGTCCGCAGCTCTCGAGCCCTGCGTTCTGGGCGCTGCAGAGGTAGACGGGCCCGAAGGCGAGGCGGGCCGAGGTCACCGTGACCTCCCACTCGCCCACCGACACGGTCTCCGGCGCGGTCCCCGCCGCGGAGATCGGCAGTGTCGTGCGTGCCTGCCCGGTGTCCCCGCAGCCTCCGAGGAGGGCACTGACGGCGAGGGCCCAGCGCGTGAGTCGAGGTGCGCTCATGGGATCTGCACCGAGAGCTGGGCCATGACGGTGAGCGGCTGACCTGCGGTGAAGTGACGCGCGGGCAGGCGCGAGGTCACGGCACCGGGCTGATTCGAGAACGTCGCGTCCTGCCAGTCGGAGGCATAGGCATACTCGACCGCCGCGTAGCGGCTGTTGGTCGCGTTGTAGACGTCCACCCCGAGCTCGACACCGTGCCACTCGACACCCGCGCTCGCGTCGAGGAGGCCCACGGGCTCGGAGTGCTCGCCGTAGGGGAGAGGGCGAGAGGAGAGCACCGACACACCTGCCCCGATGCGACCACGGAAGGGCACGCCGTCGAGGTCGAAGAGGCGCTCTCGTGCGCCCAGATCGGCACGCAGCACGAAGGGCGCCACGTAGGGCAGGAGCTGACCGGGGCGGTACGCAGGATAGGGCTCCTCGATCGTCGGGACCGGCGGTGCATCGAGCGTCGCATGCACGTAGGTCACCGAGACCTGACCCGTGAGCCAGGGCCACGGCTGCGCGCGCACCTGCGCGGCGGCGCCGATGCGCGTCGAGGGGCCGAGCGGCTCGAGCCGCCCTTCGCCAGGGTCGAACGCGATGTCGCGCGAGAGGGCCGTGACGAAGCCGGAGACCGACGCGGTGAGCTCGTCGTGATCACCCAGGCGCACGCGCGCCCCGACGTCGCCGGACCAGACCTTGGCGTAGGGGGCCGACTCGCCGTCTTGCAGCTGACGCGCCTGCGGCGATCGATAGCCCTCGCCGTAGGCCACCGAGAGCGTCAGCTCGCGCACGGGTGTCCACTCCACGGTCGCGCGCGGGCCCACGGCGACGCCGGCCGCGCTGCGGCGGAAACCCAGGATGTACGAGTCGCGGCGGAAGCGAGGGATGAAGTTGCCCAGGCGATCGTCGATTCCGTAGAAGAGGAAGTCCGCGCGCGCACCACCGCGCACGCGCACGTGCTCTCCGAGGTGCAGATCCGCGTCCACGTAGGCACCGAGGTCGACGCCCTGCACGCTGGCGTCCACGCGCTGGTCCCACGTCTGGTTCAGGGGGGCCTGGAGCAGATTCTGGTCCTGTTCGCGGAGATCGACGCGACCGTCCACGCCCAGCTCGACGAAGCCCGACAGCCAGTCGAAGGGATCGAATCGCGCGGTGCGATAGCGTGCTCGCGCGCCGATCTGGAACGCCTCGTCGGTCTGCTCGACGATGTCGCCGCGACCGCGCCAGTCGGGGTCGAACGTGGAGATCTCGGTGTATCCCGTGAAGTTCGCCTGGTAGCGAAAGCCTGTCCAGCCACCGAAGACCATCACCTCGCCGAAGCTGCCGCGATCGCCGCGGAGCTCGACCGAGGCGGCCGTGAGGGCGCGCACCGCGAAGGCCGACTGGCCCTGTGCGGCGGGCACCGGATAGAGGCCGTAGAAGTCGACTCGACCGGCGTTCACGTCGTCGCGTCGCAGCGTGCCGCCGATGCCTGCGCGCGCGGCAGTCACCGCGGCGAGCAGGCGGAACCGCGAGCGCGCGTCGCCCCAGACCACTTGTCCGAGGAGGCCTCCGGATTGGCCCTCTCGCCCGGCACCGAAGCCATCGGTGCGCCGGTAGCTCACCGCGACGAAGGTCTCCTCGCGCTCGCCACTCGGCGCCCAGAGTGCCAGTCCGCGGAACCCGTGGAACATGCCATACGCGGCGGACGTGAGGACGCCGCGCCGGGCGACGCCGAGATCGAAGTCGACCGACCCCGCCGTGGCGAAGTCGCCCTGACGAGGGTCGTAGACACCCTCGGTGACGCGCACGCTGCGCACGGCCTCGGGGATCACGAACCCGAGATCGGCATAGCCCTGTCCGTGCAGGTGCGAGGGCTGGTTGATCGGCACGCCCGCGGCCGAGAACGAGATGTCCTGTCCGTGCTCGGCGTCGAAGCCTCGGAGGAAGATGCGCGGCGCGACGGCGTCGCCTTCGGCGCGCGCGACGAACATGCCCGGCGCGACGTTGAGCATGTCGCTCGCGTCGCGGTGCGGTGCGAGATCGAGGACGGTGCGATCGAGCTCGTAGGTCGAGGACGCGCGCGGCGCCCGCGCCTGCGCCATCGGATCGACGGTGCCCGTCGCCGAGAACTCGGGCACTGCCTCCGGCGTCTCGGGGGCGGGCGCCTCGTCGCGCGGAGGCGTCGGCGACTCGTGCGACGGGTCGACGTGCGGGCGCGCGTCGTCGGTGTTGTGGGCTTCTTCGCCCTCGCCGTACTCGTTGTGCGTGCCAGCGAGATCGAAGTGCGGGATGGGCGACTCGAAGCGCACGCTCACGCGCACGGCCGCGCGGATGGGCACGCCGCCGCGCGTGGCGGGCTCGAAGCGCCACGTGCGCACGGCCTCGACGGCGGCTCGATCGAAGGCCTCGTCGTGCGGTGTCTCGGGGTGCGCCGCGCTCACCGTGCCGTCGGGCTCGATCACGCAGTGGACGAGCACCGTGGGCTCGACGAGCTCGTCTTCGAGGTCTTCGGGGTAGGCGGGCGCGCTCGCCTCGACCAGGCGAGGCGGGACGAGCGTCGGGGGCGCGACCTCGTCCGGGCCTTCGTGCTCCGCGCCGTCCGCGTCGGCGCCGGCGGGCGGCGTCTCGCCCGGCGGCAGCTCGGCGCTGGGCGGGGCTCCCGCTTCCTGGGCACGTGCGTGCGCGGGGCGAGCCGTCGCGAGGGCCGCCGCGAGCACGAGCCACGCACCGCCGCGGTGGGCGGAGCGGCCAGCACGCGCGCGCTCGCATCGGAACATGGCACGGTGCTTATCGCAGGCGTGTTGCAAGAGCAACCTACCCGTGTCTGTGATCCCGATGCGATGCGTCCACGGCGCCGCGTGGTAGGAGCGGGCGCATGGAGGATCTCCGCTATCGCTTCCGAGGTGATGCCGCCGACTACGCGACCTGTCTCGCGGTCTCCGACGACGGCGCGCACATGGCCGTGGGCAACGGTGCCGGTGGGCTGACCGTGCTCGACGGCACGAGCGGCGCGCTGCGGTTCGGCCGCGAGGCGCACGCCGGCGGCGTGCAGGCGATCGATCTCGCGGGTGGTCTCGGCGTCTCCGGTGGCAACGATGGAAAGGCGCGCCTCTTCGACGCCGCGAGCGGGCTCGAGCGCGCGGTGATCGAGGGAGAGCCACGCGCGTGGGTCGAGCACGTGGCGTTCTCGCCGGACGCGAAGGTCGTGGCGATGGCGTCGGGCAAGGTGCTCCGCTTCGTCGATCGCGACGGCGTCGTGCTCCACCGCATCGAGGCCGCGCCCTCGACGATCGCGGGCCTCGCGTGGAACAAGAAGAGCACCGAGCTCGCCGTCGCCGCCTACGGAGGCCTCCGCACGTATCGACCCGCCACGGGCGCGCGCGCCAAGTACTTCGCGTGGAAGGGCTCGCTCGTCTCGATCGCGTGGAGCAGCGACGAGAAGGTCATCGCCTGCGGCACGCAGGACTGTGCGGTGCACTTCTGGCGGCTCGCGACGGGCAACGACTCCGAGATGAGCGGCTATCCCGCCAAGCCCAAGGCGCTCGCGTGGGACGCCTCGGGCACGATGCTCGCGACCGGCGGCGACGCGACGGGGATCGTGTGGAGCTTCACGGGCAAGGGCCCCGAGGGCACCAAGCCGGTGCAGCTCGCGGGCCACGGCAAGCCCATCACGAAGCTCGCCTTCCATCCGAAGAAGGGCCTGCTCGCGAGCGCGAGCCAGGACGGCTCGATCTTCGTGTGGGAGCCCAAGAAGTCGAACAAGCCGGTCGCGTTCGCGTCGATGCCCGCGGAGGTCACGGGGCTCGCGTGGCGCGGGGCGACGACCGATCTCGTCGCGTGCGATGCCGAGGGCGGCATCGCGTGCTTCATGGAGTGATCGCCGCTGTGTCTTCCGAGGGGACGCGTGTCCCCTCGCCCCGCCGAAGTGAATTCGTCGGGGCCCCACTCCCCCAGGAGCCCCGAACCGCTTGATTCCTACGGGAACCAAACGGAACGGTGCTCTAGCGTCGGCGGCAGCCGGCGACGACGAGGTGGATGAGCTCCGCGAGGTGCTTGGCGTGCTCGTCGGCGGTGCTCGAGTGGTACGAGGCGCCGTGCCCCGCGCGGAGCAGCGCCTCGGTGAGCTTGCGTGAGGAGAGCCCCGCGCGCGACAGGTCGAGCTCGCCCGCAGCGTCCGCGGACTCGACGAGGCGTCGCACGATCGTCGCGAACTCCTTGTCGGTCGCCTCGACCGACGCCGCGCCGACGCGGTTGCCCGAGCCGAGCAGCTCGCTCGCGTGGGGCGAACGATCGACGAGGCCGAAGAGGTACGTGAACTTCGCCGAGAGCACGGCGGAGAGGCGCGCCTCGATCGGGCCGGGCGCGTCGGCGGCCGCACGCGCGCTCGCGAGGATGCAGCCCAGCACGTGCTCGACGACGGCGCCGAGGATCGCGTCCTTGTCGGGGAAGTAGACGTAGAGCGTGGGCTTGGCGAGCTGCGCGGCGGCCGCGATCTCGTCCACGGAGGTGCGGCGGAAGCCGTAGAGCGAGAAGAGGCGGGTCGCCTCCTCGACGACCTTCGCGCGCGTGGCGGCGGATCGCGCCTCGCGCGCGGGGCTCTTGCGCGCGGCCTCGGGAGTCGGGGGGCGTCTGGCCATCTGGAGACGATTCGTAGCACGCCGACGCGGGCGGGTGGATTGACGAAATGAACTCGATGAATAAGAGTAGTTCAACCCGTTCGTGGTGATCGGGCCCTCGATCGCGCCGTCGCTCAACGCGAGCAACCAGATCTTCGTCGACATGCTGAAGGGGGTCTACCCCGGGATCATGAGCCTCACGTGGGGCATGGTGGACGTGCGAGACGTGGCGCGAGCGCACCAGCTCGCGCTCGAGACGCCGACGGCCAAGGGGCGCTACCTCTGCGCGGCCGAGACGATCAGCATGCGCGAGGTGGTCGGGCTCCTGCGCGCCAAGGGCTATGCCGAGGGCACGAAGCTGCCCTCGATGGGCATGGACAACGGCCTGGGCGACGTGATCGTGAAGCTCACGAGCCACTTCCAGCCGACGGGCATCGGCTCGTACCTCCGCACGCACGTCGGGCGCGTGCCCCGCTTCGACCATGGCAAGATCGAGCGAGAGCTCGGTCTCGGCTTTCGTCCGGTGAGGCAGAGCATCCTCGACACGATGCTCGACCTGAAGCGCTGGAAGCACCTCGCCTGATCGGTCCGATCGACGGGGCTCGGCCTGAAGGTCGCGTGGGGGTGGGGTATGTCTCGGGCATGACCGACAAGCGCACCGTGGCCGACGTGCTCGGGCGACTGGCCTTCGTGCACGAGCTGCTCGACGACAAGAGCCAGCGCAGCAAGACGTACGCGGCGGCGTCGCGGACCGTGTGGCAGCTGAACGGAGACCTCGCGACGCTCCACGCGTCGGGCGCGCTGGCGAGCGTGCGCGGCCTCGGGCCGACGACGATCGCGGTCATCGGCACGGTGCTCGGTGGGGACGTGCCCGAGGAGCTCACGCAGCTCGAGGCGAAGCTGCCTCCGACGCTCTTCGAGCTGCGGCAGATCAAGGGCCTCGGGCCCGCCAAGATCCGCGCGCTCTGGAAGGGGCTCGAGATCACGAGCCTCGCGGAGCTGGAGCAGGCTTGTGCCGAGAACCGGCTGATCGAGCTGAGCGGCTTCGGCAAGAAGACACAGGACAACGTCGCGAGCGCGATCGCCGAGCTGCGCGCGCACGAAGGCACGTTGCTGCGCGACGGCGCGGGCGAGCGCATGGCGATGCTCGTGGGCGCGCTGCGGGAGGCGGGGATCAAGGCCCGCGCGGTCGGCGGCCTCGTGCGTGGCGAGGAGACGATCGATCGCCTCGAGGTGCTCGTGCTCGGCGAGGTCGGGCCGGCCTCGGAGGCCCTCGCGAAGGTCGGTGTGGCGGCGGGCATGCTCGAAGGAACGCGCGTCGTGATCCACCCGGCGTACGCGGACGCGATGGGCGTCGCCGAGCTGGTGCTGACGTCCTCGCCCGGCCACTTCGGCGCGCTGATCGCGCACGCGCGCACGCGCGGCCTCGCGCTCGACGAGCAAGGGCTCTCGGGGCCGAGCGGTCTGATCGCGTGTGACGACGCGGCCGCGGTGTACCGCGCGCTCGAGCTGCATCCGACACCTGCGGAGCGTCGCGAGGACGGTGTGCCCCTCGTGGGGATCGGCAAGGTCACGACGCCGCTCGTGACGCTCGGGGATCTGCGCGGCGCCCTGCACAACCACACCATCGACTCCGATGGGAGCGCGACGCTCGAGGAGATGCGCGAGGCCGCGCGGCGGGCGGGGCTCTCGTACCTCGGCATCACCGAGCACAGCCAGAGCGCCGACTACGCGCGTGGCCTCAGCGTGGAGCGGTTGCGCGCGCAGGAGCAGGCGATCGCGGAGGAGAACGCGCGCGACCCGGCGGGACCGACGCTGCTCACGGGCGTCGAGAGCGACATCCTCGCGGACGGATCCCTGGACTATCCCGAGGCCGAGCTGAGGAGCCTCGATGTGGTCGTCGCGAGCGGTCATCGCCGCTTCGGCCTCTCGCGCGAGGAGACGACGGCGCGCATGGTGAAGGCGGCGAGGCACCCGCGGACCGACATCGTCGGTCACCCGACGGGGCGTCTGCTGCTCGGTCGACCCCCGAACGACTTCGACATGGAGGCGTTCCTCGACGCGTGTGCGGCGAGCGGCTGCGCCGTGGAGCTCAACGGCAGCCCGCATCGGCTCGACCTCTCGGCCGCGCACCTCGCGATGGCCAAGGAGCGCGGTGTGCTCGTGTCGATCGCGGCGGATGCGCACGCGACGGGCGAGCTCGATCACCTGGTCTTCGGCATCAGCATCGCGCGACGCGCGGGCCTCACGGCCGAGGACGTCCTCAACACCCGGAGCCTCGACGAGCTCCGTCGCTGGCTCGCGGCGAGGCGCGCGCGCGCGGTCTCGGCCTGACCAAGGAACATCGCCGAGGCGCGGTCCGTAGAACATCGCGACGCCTCGTCCGTCCATGGAGCTCGCATGTCCACGCGCTCACCGTCCACGCGCTCCGTCCTCCTCCGCTTCGCTCTGGGGCTCGCCTGTCTCGCCGCCGTGTGGGTCGGGGGCGCGGCCTCGAGCGCGCACGCGCAGCTGCTGACGGGCCTGGGCGGGGAGGCCGGCTTCGGGACGGGCGTGCTCGACTACAACGACGACGGCTCGAGCGCGGAGATCGACCTCCGCCCTGCGTTCCCCAACGGCCTCGAGTACTTCGGGCAGCGCTTCACGAGCTTCTTCGTCAACAACAACGGCAACGTGACCTTCGGTCAGGCCGTCGGCAGCTTCACGCCCGAGGCCTTCCCGATCGTCGGCACGCGGATGATCGCGCCGTTCTGGGGCGACGTGGACACGCGCGGCGGCGGGCGCCCCGCGCACAACGGCGTCTACTGGGACGTGCGACCCGGACGCGTGGTCGTGACCTGGCACAACGTCGGCTACTACGGCAGCCACGACGACCACCAGAATTCCTTCCAGCTGGTGATCGAGAGCAACGAGATCCTCGATCAGGATCACATCTGGCGCGTGGAATTGCGCTACGCGCGCTGCGAGTGGACCACGGGCGACGCGAGCGGCGGTCAGGGTGGACGCGGCGGCACGCCCGCGCAGGCGGGCTTCAACGCGGGTGACGGCCAGATCGCGCGCATGCTGCCGGGCTCGCGCAGCGACGCGGTGCTCTCGCTCTGCCGCCAGTCCAACGTGGGCCTGCCGGGCGTGTGGATCATCAACATCTACAACGGCATGCCGCAGGAGATCGTGCCCTCCACCGGCGGCACGCAGACCTACGACTTCTCCGGCGGAGGCGGCGCGCCCGCGACCCCGCCGCGCCGCCGCCGTCGTCGGTGAGACGGAGTCGCCGACCTCGAGATCTGTCCACGGGTCCGCCTACGCGCGTCTCGCGCGCGGGGTCTGCCGGTCCTGACGCGTTCGTGGCGTGCTGGCGTGTACGATGACGGGGTGCGCCTTCGGTCCTCGTGGTGGCTCGTCCTCGCACTCGTCCTCGCGCTGGGTGCGCTCGGGTGTCGCGGCGTACCGGAGCGAGCGGACGCGGGGCCTCGTCGTGATGGAGGTGTGCGCGAGGACGCGCGTGGCCTCGATGCCGCAGGGCTCGATGCGCCCGGGCCGGACGCGCCGGGCCTCGATGCGCCGGGCCTCGAGGAGACCGATGCGTCGGTGCCGAGCGTCGAGCGCTGCTTCGAGGACGTCGCGACGGAGGCAGGCCTCGGGGCGAGCTTCGGTGCGTACCGACGTGCGCCCGACTGCCTCTTCGACGACCCCGCCACGGCCGGCGCGGGCGATCACTGCGATGCGGAGTGGGGCCTCGCGGGCGTGTCGGTGGGCGATGCGGACGGAGACGGGCACGACGACCTCTTCGTCACGCGCGTCGATGGCCCGCCGCGTCTCTACGTGAACGACGGCACCGGGCACTACACCGACGAGGCGGCGATCCGCGGGCTCGCGCTGACCGAGCCGACCGCGGCCTCGTCGTTCGGCGACGTCGATGGCGATGGCGATCTCGACCTCTACGTCGCAGTGCTCGGGGGGCGTGCGCACCACCTCTTCCTCAACGACGGTGGGACGTTCCGCGACGTGGCGGCGGCGCGCGGGGCGGCGCTCGCGTCGAGCCAGCCGCTGCTCGGCTCGAGCGTGACCTTCGGCGACTACGACGGCGACGGCGATCTCGATCTCTACGTGGGCGAGTGGCGCTTCCACACGGTGCACGACGGACCGTCGATGGCGCGCCTCTTGCGCAACCGCGGCCCCTCGATGCCGGGCCACTTCGAGGACGTGACGAGCGCTGCCGGCGTGTCGATGGAGGACGCGTGGCGCGGCGTCGCGATGCCGGGCGTGTACGTCTATGCAGCCGCGATGCTCGACCTCGACGCGGACGGTCGCGTCGATCTCGCGCTCAACGGTGACTTCCGGACGAGCCGGCTCTTCTTCGGTCGCGGCGACGGGACCTTCGTGAACGAGACGATGGCCGCGGGCGTGGGCACGGAGACCAACGCGATGGGCGCGAGCTTCGCGGACCTCGACGACGACGGAGATCTCGACTGGCTCGTGACCTCCATCTGGATGATCGCGGGGCCCGACTGGGGCAATCGCCTCTTTCGCAACGACGGCGCGCGGCGCTTCACGGAGATCACGCGGACCGCGGGCGTGCTCGAGGCGGGCTGGGCGTGGGGCGCGGCGTTCTTCGATCACGACAACGACCGTGACTACGACCTCGCGGTCGCGAATGGCTGGGACTTCGCGCCGCACGCGGACGACGCGATGCGCTTCTATCGGGGCGAGGGCGGCGCGCGCTTCGTCGACGTCGCGCCTGGTGTGGGCATCGACGATCGCGGACAGGGCCGTGGCGTCGCGGTGCTCGATGCGGACGAGGACGGTGACCTCGACCTCTTCGTCGCGCGCTACGGAGAGGCGCCGCGCTTCTACCGCAACAGCTGCGGCGACACCAACGCGTGGCTGCGCGTCGTGGTGCGCGGCGGATCGGGCGCGCTGCGCGAGGGGCTCGGGGCGCGCGTCACGATCCGCGAGCGCGCGGGTGGACCGGAGCGCGTGTACGTGATCGGTCAGAGCACGCACTACCAGGGGCAGAGCGAGCGCGTCGCGCACTTCGGTCTCGGAGAGCTCGCGGGCGAGGTGGCCGAGGTCCGCGTGAGCGCGCCGGGTCGTGCGACCGTGACGCGCACGAACGTGCCCGTGCGCAGCGTGCTCACCGTGAGCCTCCCGTGAGGCGTGGGTGGATCGCGGGCCTCGTCGCGCTCGTGCTCGCCTCCTGCACGCCCGCGGTGAGGAGCGACGACGCGGGCCTCGCGGTCGACGGCGCGCTCGATGCGCCGAGCGGACCGAGCCTCGAGCTCGGCACGGGCCTCGAGGCGTTCGTCCCGATCCCCGACGAGGGCGCCGAGCTCGAGCTCGTGCACGGCCCGCAGGGCGGCTGGCACGTGCATCTGTCGCTTCGCGCGCGCGGCATCGCGCCCACGGGCCTGATCTACGAGATCACGCGCCTCTCGGACGGCGAGCTCGTCTGCATGCTGCCGCTCGGCGTGCGGGAGGGGACCTTCGTCGAGCGTGACGGCGCGCTCGAGCGCGTGGGTGACTTCGCGATCTTCTCCATCTCGAGCGCCGAGGAGATCGCAGGAGAGGACGTGCTCGTGCGCGCGAGCGTCTACGACGCGGAGCGCCGGAGCGTGACGGACGAGGTGCAGGCGCGGATCGTCGACCGCTTCCCGTGAGCGCCACGCGAGCCTCACGAGGGACGCGCCTCACACGACGAGACGGACCTCGCTGCTCTCGTCGGGCAGGACCTGACCGCGCTCGCGCGCGCGCAGGAGCTTCCAGATCTGCTTGCCCAGCACGTCGATCTCGGTCGAGACGAACGACTCTCCGCCGAGCCGGCGGATGCGATCGGTCTGCTGCGCGAGGATCTGCGCGTCTTGCTGGAAGACTCGCATCGCGAGCGGCTTGACCGCAGGCGCGATCAGCACGCCCGCGAGGCGCGACTTGAAGCTCACGATCGCGTGCATGCGCGTCACGAAGTCGCTCACCGGCGTCGCGACGCTGTCGGCGAGGAAGTGGTTCTCGGTGCCGATGCGGTACTCGACCTGCGCGATCGAGGGCAGGAGGAAGCGATCCCAGTGCTGCACCTCGCCGCCGCTCGGCGAGAGGATGCGCGCGACCAGGCCCGGCGGACGCGGCTCTCCGACGTACTCGGCCTCCACCCGATCGGCGGTGCGTCGCACCTTCACGCGGAGCTCGATCCCTCGGCTGTCGGAGCGGAAGAGGCCCTTGTGGAGGAAGGCCGTGTGGGGGACGTCGAGCGCGTTCTCGAGCAGCGAGAACATCGTCGAGGTGGCCTCGACGGTCTGGTGCACGGTCGTGTAGCCGGGGGCATCGAAGTGCGCGAAGCGGTGCGGGCGGCTCGCGGGCAGCGCTCCGCCGATCGAGGGCGTCATGTGCACCCAGACCCAGCCGTCTTGTTCGAGCACGGGGAACGCGACCGCGTCGCGCGAGCGGTGCGCCGCATCGCCGACGAGCGAGGGGATCTTGCGACACACACCGCCTCGGTCGAAGCGCCAGCCGTGGTAGGGGCACTCGATGGTTCCGTCGCGCTGCACCTTGCCGCCCGAGAGAGGCACGTTGCGGTGAGGGCAGCGATCGAGGAGCGCGCCCGGCGCGCCGTGCTCGTCGCGGAAGAGGACGAGCGGCAGATCCTGGATGACCATCGGCAGCGGGGCGTCGCGAAGCTCGCTCCGCGCGCACGCGATGAACCACGCGTCCTTGAGCTTCACGACGGACGCGCGGCCCTTGCGCTCACGGCCATCGGGGCCCGTGAGCGTGAGGAGCGCGTGGTCTTCGGTCTCGTCGGTCGTGCTCGTCGACATGCGCGGAGCATAGCCTCGCCCGCTCGTCACCGGCGCGGACGCTCCCCGCGTGCTCAGGGCGAGAGCTCGACGAAGAGGTGCGGCTCGGCGCCCTGGAGGATCAGCATTCCGTCGGACTGTCGGATCGAGAACGGGAAGCTCGAGCCCGGTGACGAGATGCAGCCACGACCACCAGCGCTGGGGAGCGAGCCGCCGACGTCGCTCGTCCCGAACACGAGCGCGTACCAGCCCGGCGTGAGCGCGACGTCGACGTCGACGCCGAGCACGAGCGCCGTGGCGGAGGCGGGCATCGCGAGATCTGCGCGCAGGGCGACGTCGGCGCCCGAGAGGTCGGCGACGTCGGGCGCATCGCTCGGGCCCGTGAGGCGCACGATCGCGGCCTGGACGACGCCTGCGCGCTCGGGCGCGATCTGGAGCCCCAGACGCGTCGCGCGCGTGCTGCCGGTCACCTCGAAGCGGAAGCCCGGCCAGAACATGCGCGAGAAGACGAGGCCTGCGCTCGCGCTCGACGGCACGACGGGCGCGCACTCGATCACCGTGCCGCGCGGTCCCGCGTCGCTGCCGGTGCTCGCTGCATCGCGCATCGGCATCGGCGCATCGAGCGCGGTTGCGTCGGGCCGTGCGGCGTCCATCGCGCTCGGCGCGTCCATGCCGGCGTCGCGCGGCGTGCTCGCGTCGAGCGCGGCGTCGGGGTTGAGGTCCGTGTCGCGTCGTCCGGAGTCGGGGCGCGCGGCGTCAGGCGCGTCCATGTCGGGCGCGTCCACGCTCGCCGCGTCGCGCTCGTCGCCGGCATCGCGCGCGGTGCGCCGCTCGTCGCAGCCGAGCGTCGAGGCGCTCGTGCTGACGAGGCCGAGGAGCAGGAGGACGAGCGACGCGCGCGGCTGCATGCGTCGATCTTGAACGGAAACGTGCGCGATTCCCACGCCGATGCGCGCAGAGGACATGGATCGTCCGGTCCACGTGGCGAGGGCCCGCACCCGTCGTAGAGTCGCGCCCCGCAGCGATGACCCAGATCACGATGGATGGCGTTCGCTTCCTCCTCGCCGGCACGTTCGACTTCGTGAGCGACGACGACGCGCGCTGGGCGCTCATCGCGCGTGGCGGCATCGCGGAGACGTCGGTCGGGCGACGCACGCACGTCGTGATCGCGGGCCACGGGTGTGCGGCCGCGGTGCTCGAGAAGGCGCGTGCGCTCCACAAGCCGATCCTCGGAAAGGTCGGGCTCGAGGCCTTGCTCGCCGGCAGGCCGTTGCCCCAGGCGATCGCGGTCGACGGTGGCCAGGGACCCGCGGCGCCGGCGTCGAACGTGCTCGCGGGACAGACGATCGTGATCAGCGGCAAGGTGCGGACACGCACCAAGGACGCCCTCGCGCGCGAGCTCGAGCAGCGCGGAGCCAAGCTCGCGAAGCGGGCCTCGGCGAGCACCTCGCTGCTCGTGCTCGGGCCAGGCTACAAGGACGACGCGATCGACGCGCTCGAGGCAGGCGTGCCCTCGATCACCGAGGCGCAGCTCGACGAGATCCTCGCGGGCGCGCCGCTCTCTCGCTTCATCGGAGAGGCGACGGACGAGGGTGCCGCTGATCCCGAGGCTCACGTACGCGCGCTCGTCGAGCGTCACCTCCCAGCGCTGCGCGAGCTCGCGGCGGGCGAGGTGCAGCGCTTCGACGAGACCTTGAGCGTGACGCTCCACCCCGACGGTCGTGTGGCGATCCTGCTCTCGATCTTCCGCGGCACACCGCTCGAGGAGACGGCCCGCTCGCTCCTGCGCGCGGAGCGCTTCCCTCGTGTCCGCTCCCTCGTTCGTGTCGAGACGAAGCTCGTGCTCGGCGCGGCCTGATCCCTCGTCTCGCAACCGCTCCAACTCGAGGTTCGTTCATGCACTCGTTCCGTTCATCGATCGCTCTCTCTGCCCTCTGCGCGATGCCGCTCGTCGGTTGCGCTGGCTCGCAGGCGAACTGCCCCGAGTCCACCACCACGAGCGCGGCGGCCACGCTCCGCGAGCCCACGACCGCGCCCGAGTCCATCACCGTCACGATCGGCGGCCTCGAGGCCGAGCGCCGCGTCCCGCTCGAGAGCGTGTTCGGCGGCTTCGGGTGTGAGGGACAGAACCGCTCGCTCGCGCTCGAGTGGACGCCCGTCGAGGGCGCGCAGAGCTATGCGGTGGTGATCCACGATCCGGATGCGCCGACGGGCGTGGGCTTCTTCCACTGGATCGCGCTCGACCTGCCCGCCGGCACGACCTCGCTGCCTGCGGGTGCGAGCGGCAGCGCGATGCCCGCGGGCACCGTCGAGGCGTACACGGACTTCGGCGCGAACGGCTATGGCGGCCCGTGCCCGCCGCCGGGCACGCCTCACCGCTACGAAGTGACGGTCTACGCGGTGGACGTGCCCTCGCTCGGCGTGCCTGCGGGCGCGACGGGCGCCCTCGCGCGCTTCATGCTGCGCCAGCACTCGGTGGCGATCGGTCGCGCCACCGCGATCTACGGCCGCTGACGATCACATCGCGACGATCACGTCGCGCACCTCGCCTGCGCGGACCTCGACGCGCGTCGTGCGAGACCGAGAGAGCACTGGGTTCGTGAGCACGATCGTGTGCTCGCCCGGTGCGACCTCGACGTGCACGAGCGGTGTCGGCCCGACGAGGCGCCCATCGATCTCCACGTTCGCCCACGGGGTCGCGTTGATCCGCAGCGTCGCCGGGCTCTGATCCACCGGCGCGACCTCGCTCGGTGTCGGCGACGTGGCCTCGGCCTCCGCGCTCGGGCTCGACCCGGTCTCGCGGGGGCGGCGAGCCTCGCGTCGAGCCGCGAGCGATCGCGCGGCCAGAGCGCTCTCGGTCGACGCGCCGACGGTTGCAGCCTCCGTCGAGTCGGTCTCGGTCGCGGGCGCACGCGTGGTCTCGTGCGCAGTGCCCGCGCCCACGCTCGTCGGCTCCGTCGACGTGGTCGGCTCCGTCGACGTGGTCGGGGCCAGCGTCGTCGATTCGGAGTCGAGCGCTCGTGTCGGTGCGAGCTCGACGGTGCCGCTCGCTGGATCGGCTGCGGCCTGCGTCGCTCCGACCGGCACACTCGTGCTCGCCTTTCCGGTGCGGTCCGGTGCGCCGCTCGGCCAGGCGATCGCAGCTGCCAGGGCCGCGACGACGAGGAGGACCGGCGAGCGCTGGGGACGCGTGGGCGTCTCGGGCGCAGAGGTGGCCGTCGCGGTGAGCCGTGTCTCGAGCTGACTGTCGCCGTCCCGGAGGTAGCTGGCGTCCGGGTCGAGCTCGCTCTCTTGCGGCTCGCGCTCGATCGACGGAGAGACGCGACCGGCGCGTGCACCGAGGTCGTCGCGCGGCGACAGCTCTCCCGCGACCCGCGCCCGCGCACCGAGCTCCTCGAGGCGCGAGACGATCTCGGCGGCGCGCGGCCTCGCTTCGGCGCTGGGCGAGCGCAGGCTCTGCGCGAGCTCGTGCAGAGCGCGCGAGACCTCTCCGAGCGTGCCTTCGGCCTCGACTCGCACGCTCACCTCGAGGAGCTCACCGAGCACGATGCCGAGCGCGTAGAGGTCGGCCGCGGGCGTGACCGGACCGCCGTCGCGAACCTCCGGTGCCGTGTAGCGCGGCGTGCCCCCGCGGTGGTCCTCGAGTCGCGCGACGGCCACGCCGAAGTCCGCGAGCTTCACGTCGCCGCTGCGCGACACGAGCACGTTCGAGGGCTTGACGTCGCAGTGCACGATCGCGGCCTCGCTGGCTCCGTGCGCATGCCGCAGCGCGCGCGCGACCTCGGCGCCGACGTGGGCGATCACCCCGAGAGAGAGCCGCTCGTCGGTCGCGCGCGCCAGGATCCGGCCGAGATCGGCGCCGTCGATCCACTCCATCGCGAGGTAGTAGTCGTGGTCCGCGCGACCGAAGTCGAAGGTCGCGACGATGTTCGCGTGTGTGAGCGAGAGCGAGAGCCGCGCCTCGTGCACGAAGCGCTCGACGGCACGTCGATCTCCGAGGCGAGACGCGCGAATCCGCTTGATGCAGACCTCCTTGGTCGCACCTGCGGCTCCGATCGCGCGTGCGCGCAGGACCTCGCCCATGCCGCCGCGCGCGAGCGTGCCGAGCACCACGTAGCGACCGACGCGCGTCGGTCGTGCATCCGTCTCGGACGGATGACGACGATCGGTGCGGTTGGTATCGTCGGATCGTGCCATCGGCGAAGCGCGCATCGCGGAGACAGCGACGATCGTACCTCGTCACCGCCCTGCTCGCCTTCACCGTGGCGTTGCTGGCGATGACGGGGCTCGCGGCTCCCGCGTCGCTGTGCGCGCAAGAGGTGGATCTCGAGCCGGCGTCGCGGGCGTATGCCGAGCTGCGGCTGGACGACGCGTGGGCCGAGATCGAGCGCGTCTTCGCGACGCTGGAGGTCGGCGGCGCCGACCCGGTGTCTCGCGAGACGCGGGTGCGCGCGTACGTGCTGGGAGCGTCGATCGCGCGGGCGCGGGGCGATCTCACCGCGAGCGACGCGGTGCTCGATCGCGCGCTGGCCCTCGACGCGTCGCTCACGCTCGATCCCGCGCTCCATCCGCCGCCACTGCTCGAGGCGCTCGAGCGTCGACGGGCTGCGCTCGCGGCCCGCCTCGAGGCGAGCCCCTCCGACCGCGAGGTCGACGACGAAGCCTCGCCACCGGAGCCCGCTCTGGTGCTCACCTCGCCCGATCCGATCGTGGGACCCACGGGTCACGACGGTGGGGATCCGTGGCCGTGGATCGGGCTCGGGATCGGCGGCGCCGTGCTGCTCGGTGGCGTGATCGCGCTGACCGTCGTGCTCGCTCAGCCACCCGCGTCGTTCGAGCTGCGAGGGACGATCGTGCCGTGACGTTCGCGAACGCACGACGTGCGCTCGAGCGCCGACGGCACACGGGACCGACACCGCTCGTCGCAGCGTTCCTCGTCGCGGGCTGTGCGAGCCCGCCGCCGCTCGCGCCGCGCGTGGTGCGCGGCCTCGACGACACCCCGCTCGAGGGCGCGAGCTCGCTCGTCGTCAGCGTGCTCGCCGACGGGGCGCCCATCGAGGGCGCCGAGATCCGGGTGCCTCTGCCGAGCGATGCGTTCGTGGTGCCCGAGGTGCCGCTCGGCCGCGCGCTCGCGCTTCGTGTCGAGGCCTTCGCGGGCGAGGTGCCGCTCGCGCGTGGTCGCTCGCTGCCGTTCGACTACGCGAGCCCGGGCGCGCCTCCCGCGCCGCCCGACGTGCTGCTCGTGACGCTCGGTCGCTTCACGCGCACGCTCGAGTCGAGTCGCTCCTTCGTCGCCGTGGCGCCGAGCGCGGAGGGCGCCATCTTGGTCGCGGACGACGGGGAGATCTTCGCGTACCTCGCTCACGGCGGCGCCGACGGAAGCGCCGTGCTGGTGTCGCGAGGCTCGGTGCCCGCTCGGCGCGGCGCACGCTGGACGACGCTCCGTGACGAGACGGGCGCCGCCGCGTTGCTCGGGGTCGGTGGTCTCGATGGCGGTGCCAGCGTCATCGACACGCGCGGCGCGACGGTCGCGTCGCTGCCACCCGACGCCTCCGACGTGCGCACGGACATCGCGCTCGCGAGCACCGAGGACGGCGCGTTCGCGCTCGCCGCCGGTGGCGTGGATGCGAGCGGCGCGGTGAGCGATGCGGTGAGCCGCTTCGAGCTCGAGGGTGGGCTGCTCGTGCGCACCGAGCTCACGCCTCTCGCGCACGCGCGGGCTCACGCCGAGCTCGTGCTCGTCTCCGCAGAGGTGGGGACCGACACCCGCGCCGTCGCGCTCGTGGGCGGTGGAGGTGCGACGGCCAGCCTCGAGCTGCTCGATCCCTACGCGGGCTCCATCGCAGAAGTCCCGAACGAGCAGGATCTCGACGCGCGCGCCTGGGTCGCCGTGGGGACCGGGCTCGTGGTCGCGGCGGGTGGCATGGATCGCCTGGGCGCAGCGAGTGACGCCGTCGATCTCTTCCTCGTCCGGCCCGATCGCGATCCACCGGTCGCGCGCGTGACGCCCTCTCCGAGCCCACTCTTCGCGCCGCGCTCGCACGCGCAGGCGCTGCAGCTGGGACCGGGCCTCGCGATCTTCGTGTCGGGCACGGCAAGCACGGGCGCGCCGGTGCGGGGCGCGGAGCTCGTCGAGGTGCGCCTCGACGCGCTGCCAGGCGAGGTCGTCCCGACGGGCTCGTTCCCCATCGAGGCGGCCGCGCGCGCGCTCACGCGGCTCGAGGATCGATCGGTGCTGGTCGTGGGCGATGGTTTGGTGCTCGCGTACGTCCCGCCGCGCGGCCCCGAGTGAGAGCACGTGTCATTCGCGTCGATGCGAGCTCGCGGTCCATCACACACCGCGAGCGTCGTGCTCGCGCTCGGCGCGCCGAGCGGGCATGCTCGCGATCGTGTCGTTCGAGTCCACCACCCTCGAGCCCGAGCCGCGCTCCGACGAGCTGTCGATCGATCGCACGCTCGCGTGGCTCGTCCCGCTCGATGGCCCCGATCGCACGCCGGTCGAGCTCCGCGCGGGCGACGAGCTGTCCATCGGGCGCAGCCGTTCCTCGAGCATCGCGATCGACGACGCCTCCGTGAGCCGCCTCCACGCGACGATCGCCTGGAAGGGCGGCGATCGCGTGATCGTCACGGATCACGAGAGCCGACGCGGCACCGAGGTCGACGGGCAGAAGCTCACCGCCCCGCGAGAGGTCGGACACGGCTCGGTGATCCGCGTCGGCCCGCGTCGCTTCATCGTGCTCCTGCCGAACGTCGCCGAGGCGCGCACCTCGAGCCCACGCGCGAGCGCGATGGAGAGAGTGCGCGAGCTCGTGCGCCGCGCCGCCAAGAGCGAGCTGCCGGTCCTGCTCGTGGGCGAGACCGGTGTCGGCAAGGAGCTGCTCGCGCGCGCGATCCACGAGGGCGGCTCGCGCATCTCGGGGCCCTTCGTCGCGCAGAACTGTGGCGCGATCACCGAGACGCTCGCCGAGTCGATCCTCTTCGGCCACGAGAAGGGCGCCTTCACCGGTGCGCTCGCGCGCGCGACGGGCGTGTTCGAGGCGGCCTCCGGCGGCACGCTCTTCCTCGACGAGGTCGGCGAGCTGCCGCCCGCGATGCAGACGCGCCTGCTCCGCGTGATCGAGCAGCGCGAGGTCACACGCGTCGGCGCGACGCGTCCGACCCCGATCGACACGCGCCTCGTCACCGCGACGCACCGGGATCTCGACGCGATGGTCGCCGCGGGAACCTTCCGCGCGGACCTCCTCTATCGGCTCGACGTGATCCGCGTGCGCGTGCCGCCCCTGCGCGAGCGCCTCGACGAGCTGCCCGAGCTCGTCGAGCAGCTCCTCGCCGAGCTCGACCCGAGCGGCTCGATCCGCCTCGACGCCGGCGCCGAGCGCGCGCTCGCCCTCCACGACTGGCCCGGCAACGTGCGCGAGCTGCGCAACGTGATCGGGCGTGCGCTCACGCTGCGCTCCGGTGACGTGCTCCGCGTGGAGGATCTCGGGCTGCCCGCGCCCGATCCGCGAGGCTCGGGCCCGCTGCGCGGCGCCGTGAGCGACACCGAGCGCGCGGCGATCCTCGCGGCGCTCGAGGCCACCGGTGGCAATCGCACGCACGCTGCGGCGCGCCTCGGCATCGCGCGCCGCACCCTGCTCTACAAGCTCGAGCGACTCGGCATCACCTATCCGACGTCTCGCTGAGAGCACGTGGCGGTCAGCGGATGCAGACCATCGCCTGGCCGTCGCCCGGTGTGCTCTTCTCGTTGCAGCCGTAGCCGTCGCGGCAGTCGCTCGCGCTCGAGCAACGCAGCACGCAGCGGCCTCCGCCTTCGGTGATGCACGCCGAGCCACCAGGGCAATCGGCCTGCGAGTCGCACTGCACCGCGCACATGCCGCCCGGGTACATGCTCGCGGTCTCGCACACGGAGCCTGCTGCACAGCCTCCGCTCCCGGTGCACGGCCCACCGACGACGTCGCCGCTGCGGCCGACGGATTGTCCACACGCGGCCAGGAGGCCGAGGCCGAGAGCGATCGAGAGGATCGTGGCTCGATGGGTCATCTTCGTTCCTCCGGGGTCGGGATGAATCGACGAGAGCGCGCTCATCCGCAGCGCGCTTCGCCCGTCACGGACGTCCCGCTGGTCTCGCCGGGGCACTGGAGCGTACACGTCGAGCCCGCGCCGCAGTTGACTCCGCACGCCTCGACCTCGCACGTGACCCGACACGTGGAGCCCGTGCAGCTCACGGTGCTCGACTCGCCGCGCACGATCACGTCGCACGTCGCGTTCTCGCGGCAGCTCACGCTCGCGGAGCGGCCCACCGTGAAATCGCACGTCGAAGCGACGCACTCGGGGCTCGAGCTGTCGCCCGCCACGACCTCGCAGCTCGCGCCGTCGGTGCAGTCCGCGTTGCATGAGTTGGTGCACGTCGCCGCGCACGAGGCCGCGGCGCAGTCGAGGTTGCAGCTCGATCCATCACCGTTGCAGCTCGAGACCGTCGTCCAACCACAGGTCATCGAGCTCGAGCCACCTGCGCATGCGCACGCCGCGCCCGTGCAGCTGCACTGAGAAGCGGTGCACGGAACCGGCCCTGGCGCGGCGGAGCTGCAGGCCACGAGCGGGAGCAGGAGCGGGGAGCAGAAGACGAGGACGGGAGCCATGCGCATGAAGACCTCCATGCATGCAGACCTCGCACGACGTGTGCCGCAGCGAAGCGCCCCATCGTCCCACGTCTGGCGGCCGATCGAGCGATGCGTCTTGCGCCGTGCGCTCCCGTCACTGCGCATGCGTGTGCGCACTGCGCACTGGATGATCGGCGTCGCCCCGAGTTTCGTATTCGGGTCGACGCGCACGGAACTTGCCCCAGGGCCTGCTCGTCCTGCGCTCGAGCGAAGCGCCGGGTCGAGACCCTGTATGATGAACGTGCCCATGCGTTCCACCGAGGCCGCACCACCCCCGAACGCGCCGAGCGCGTGGTTCGGCGTGCTCGCGCTCGCGGGGGCTCTCTGCGCGAGCGCGTGTGGCGGTCCGATCGGAACGACCGACGCGTCGCGAGCGGATGCATCCACCGACGCGCCCGGCGTCCCGCCTGCGCGCGTGTCGCTGCATCTGTCGGTGGATCTCGAAGCGCTCGAGGACGACACCGTGCTCGATCACGCGGTCCTCGGTCTGGCCGCGATCCACGCGCCGTACGATCGCGGGCGGCTCGAGGCCGTACCGGCGCAGGCCTACGAGCTCGTCGGTGGGCCCGTGGAGATCATGCTCACCGACGCGACCCCTGGCGTGTACGCAGAGATCGAGCTCGATCTCGCCGAAGGCGCCTGGGGACCGGCGCTCTTGGTCGAACTGCGCGAGCCGGAACGGCACATCCGTGTCGAGCTCGGCGGCGCGTTCCGCATCGAGGGCCGGTGCGACGTGCCGCTCGAGCTGGGAGCGGGCGCGACGCTCACCCTCGACGCTCGCGTGGACATGGCGGCGGTCGCGCACGTCCTGCGCGAGCGCGAGCTGCCCGCACCGATCGACGGTCTCATCGTCGTGGACGAGCGCAGCGCGCCCGCAGTCGTGTCGGAGATCCGGAGCGCACTGCGCCGGTTCTCGGTCGACTGCGACGACGACGAGGGCTGATCGACGCGCGGCACGCAACTGGCAGCGTGCGGGCGCATGACATCGTCGCAGCTTCGCTTCTCGTCGCTGGCTCTCGCTCTCACGCTGGGCGCGTGCTCGGCCGTCGTGTCGCCTGACCCGACCCGCCTCGGAGGCGGGCACGACGCGGGTGCTGGCGCGCTCGATGCGCGGCTCGACCCCACACTCGATGCGGCCTGTCCGGGCTCGCTCGTCGCTTGTGGCGGGCGCTGCGTGGACACCACGCGCGACCCGAGCGCGTGTGGAGGCTGCGGCAGGGCCTGCGGCGCGGGCCGCGAGTGCGTCGCGAGCGCGTGCGTGTGCCCGCCTTCGGATCCCGCGTGCGCACCCGTGACCGGTCTGGGCGATCCCTCGCGCTGCGGACCGAGCGCGGTGCGCTGTCGCGACGATCAGCTCTGTGTCTCGGGCGCGTGCACCTGTCGTCCGCCGCTCGTCGCCGTCGGCGATCGCTGCCTCGACCTTCTCACCGATCCCGACAACTGCGGCATGCCCGGGATGCGCTGCGGCGAGGTGTGCGCGATGGGGCGCTGTCTCGACGGCTGCCCCGACGGCACGCGATCGTGCGACGACGCATGCGTGGACCTCCGCACGGATCCGACGAACTGCGGTGAGTGTGGCCGTGCGTGTCGCGCGAACGAGGCGTGTCAGGGCGGTGAGTGTCGCGACGTCTCCCTCGCGACCGGATGCACGAGCTGTCCGTGCGAGGCGTGTCGCGGCTCCGCGTGCTGCGTGCTGCCGCGTCTCGAGCTGCCCTACTGCCTCGACGCCGACCGCTGTCCGTGAGGTCAGGCCGAGAGGCGCGCGTCGATCGCCGCCCGCACACGGTCCACATCGGGCGGGAGCTCGATGGGGCGGTTCGCGTGCCGCGCGCTCGTGCCGTCGAGCTCACCTTGGTGGTAGCTGCGCTTGAACTCGGTGAACTTGAGGCCGTGCGCGGTGCTGATGACGACCACGCGCTCCTCAGGCGCGATCTTCTTGGCAGCCGCGAGCTTCTCGAGCGCCGCGAGCGCGACGCCCGTGTGCGGGCAGTTGTACATGCCGGTGCGATCAGCGCGCGCCACGGCGTCGGCGAGCTCGTCTTCGCTCGCCTGCTCCACGACTCCGTCGAACTGTCGGAGCACGCGGATCGCGCGGTCGATGCTGACGGGGTCGCCGATCTGGATCGCGCTCGCGGCGGTCTTCTGGGCCTTGACGGGCTCGTAGTGCTCGAAGCCCTTCTGGTAGGCGAGGTAGAGCGGGTTCGCTCGCGCGGCCTGCGCGACGCAGAGGCGCGGCAGCCGCGAGATCAGGCCGAGCTCCTTCATGAGGAGGAAGCCCTTGCCGAGCGCGTAGACGTTGCCGAGGTTGCCGCCAGGGATGATCACCCAGTCGGGCACTGCCCAGTCGAACTGCTGGACGAGCTCGGCCGCGATCGTCTTCTGGCCCTCGATGCGGAGTGAGTTCATCGAGTTCGCGAGGTAGATCGAGCCATCGGCCGTGAGCTCCTGGACGATCTTCATGCAGCCGTCGAAGTCGGTCTCGAGCGACACGACGATCGCACCGTTCGCCAGCGGCTGGAGCAGCTGCGCGACCGACACCTTGTCCTTGGGCAAGAGGACCAGCGCGGGGATCTCGGCGGCGGCGCAGTACGCCGCGAGCGCGGCGGAGGTGTCGCCCGTGGACGCGCACGCGATCGCGCGCACGCGCGCGCCCTTGCCGGCGAGCTCGTGGCGCCGGTTCATCTCCCGCACGGCCGAGACGAGCACGGTCATCCCGAGATCCTTGAACGAGCCCGTGTGGCTGTTGCCGCACTGCTTGATCCACACGTCGGACAGACCCAGAGATCGACCGTAGCGCTCGGCCCAGAGCAGGTTCGAGCCGCCCTCGGCGAAGCTCACGATGCTCGAGGGATCGATGTCGGGATAGACCCACTCGAGCTTGCCCCACACGCCGGAGCCATAGGGCCACTCGGTGCGCATCCAGCGTCGGTCGAAGAGCTGCATCCACGCGGCGCCCGAGCGCTCGCGCAGCGCGGCGAGGTCGTGCTCCACGTCGAGCAGCGCGCCGCACCGCTTGCAGCGATAGACGATCTCGTCGAGCCCGTAGTGCTCGTCACAACCAGCGAAGCAGGAGAACCGTGCTTTGGCGCGCATGCGCGCGGAGATAGCACGTCAGCGGTCGCGGACTGGGTCCGGGTCGGCGTCGGCTGCTATCGTGGTCGCATGACGTCTCGGTCTCGGCTCGCGCTCCTCGGTCTGACCTTCGCGCTCGGTGCCCTGCCCGCGTGCAGCTCGAGCCCCGGCGGTGGAGGCGCATGCATGCTGCCCGCGCGCGCGACGTGCGCCGCGCAGAGCGGGAGCCGCGTACCCCTCGATCTCACCGCGAGCACGGCCATGGAGGCCGACGACTTCGCCCCGACCTGCATGGCGGGCGGCGGTGGTCGCGACGTGGCGTTCGAGTTCACGGCGCCCGAGGCCGGCCGCTACGACATCACGACGCTCGGCTCGTCGTTCGACACCGTGCTCAGCGTGCGTCGCGGCTGCGACGGCGCGGAGATCGTGTGCAACGACGACGCGCGGCCCGGCATGGAGACACGCTCGGCGGTGACGGTCGAGCTCGAGGCCTGCGAGACGGTCGTGATCGTCGTCGACGGCTTCAGCGGCATGGAGATGGGCGACGTGCAGCTGCACGTCTCGACGCGCGAGACGGTCTGTGACGACGGCAGCGACAACGACGGAGACGGCGCGGCCGACTGCGCAGACACGGACTGCTTCTCGCCGACGTGCTCGGGCACCGACGACTGGCCGATGGCCTACCAGGACTTCGAGTGGCGCGTGCTCGAGCTGACGAACCAGCGCCGCGCTGCGGGCGCCACGTGTGCTGCGGATGCCTTCGGCCCCGCGCCGGCGCTCGAGATGGACTCCGTGATCCGCGTCGCCGCGCGCGCGCACTCGCTCGACATGGGCACGCAGGGCTACTTCGAGCACGACAGCCTCGATGGCCGCACGTTCGCCGATCGCATGAGGATGGCGGGCTTCATGGGTGCCTCGCCGTGGGGCGAGAACATCGCGGCGGGACAGTCGAGCCCGGAGGAGGTCGTCGAGGGCTGGATGAACAGCCCCGGCCACTGCCGGAACATCATGAACCCCGACTACCGCACGATCGGCATCGGGTACGCGTACGTCGAGGGCTCGCCCTACGGCCAGTACTGGACGCAGGACTTCGCCGCGGGCCACTGACCCGACTCGCGCACCCTGCCCACGGACCGTTCAGCCGCGCGAGCGCTCGGCGAGGCGAGCCGCGCCCTGATCGCGCGTCGCCATCATGCTGATCTCCGCGGCGCGCGCGGGCCGCGCCGGCGCGAGCGCCACCTCGCGGACGAGCTCGGGCAGGGGCGCGGCCTCGAGCGTGTCGGCGATCTCCGTCAGGCGCTTGGCGAGCTCCTCGGCGCTCGGTCGATCGCCCGCGCTCTTGGAGAGGGCGCGGTGCACGAGTGATGTGAGCGACTCGGGCAGCGAGGGCACGAGTGACGCGAGCGGCTCGGGATCCACGGTGACCTGCGCGACGAGCAGCAGCGAAGCGCTCGTCGCGGCGAAGGGCGATCGCCCCGCGAGCGCGTGATAGACGACGAGGCCTGCGGCGTACACGTCGGTGCGATCTCCCACGCGATCGGGCTCGGTGATCTGCTCGGGCGCCATGAAGGCGGGCGTGCCGACGACGAGACCCTCCTTCGTGAGCGTCGCGTGCTCGCCGCGCGCCTCGCGCATCTTGCTGATGCCGAAGTCGAGCAGCTTGAGCCCGGCACCGGTCTCGGTGAGGAGGATGTTCGCGGGCTTGACGTCGCGGTGCACGACGCTCTTGGCGCGCGCGGCGGAGGTTGACCTCCTCGCTCTCGCGCGCGAAGCGTGCATGGAGCGCCTCGGCCGCGACGTCGTTCATGACAGGCCGACGATACCCGGCCCTCGCGCGAGACGGATGCGTTTCGTGCGAGCGGCGCTCGCCGTCCGGGTCGGGGGAGGTGCATGAAGCGCTCGCGGGCGCGTGGTATGCGGCCCGGCATGTCGCTCGCGCCGCGCTCTGCCCGTGTGTCCCTCACCGAGATGACCGAGCTCGTGCTCCCCCAGCACTCGAACGTGCTCGGCAGTGCGTTCGGAGGGACGGTCCTGGCCTGGATCGACGTCGCCGGCGCGATCTGTGCGCAGCGGCACTCGGGCCGCGTGTCGGTCACCGCGTCGATCGACGAGGTGAGCTTCGTCGCGCCGATCCGCGTGGGCGACGTGGTGATCCTGAGCGCCCGCATCAACGCGGCCTTCCGCACCTCGGTGGAGGTCACGGTCACCGTGCAGGTCGAGGATCGCGTCACCGCGCATCGGCGCGCGTGCGTCGAGGCGTTCATGACGTTCGTCGCGGTCGACGACGCGGGCAAGCCCACCGAGGTGCCGCCTCTCCTGGCGGAGACGGCCGAGGACGAGCGTCGCGCCCGCGAGGCCCAGGATCGTCGCGCGGCGCGGCTCTCGAAGCGAGTCTGAGAGCATGAGTCAATCCAAGTGACTCATGCTCCGAGCGCAGGCCAAGCCCGCGGGCGCAGAGGCGGTCCGTCTCGGGCCACGCCCTCGGCGCTGTGGTACGTACGGCCTCCGCGAAAGGCGCCACGAGCACCATGCGATACCTCTGCCTCAACTGCGAAGAGCGCTTCGAGCACGAAGAAGGAAAGGGAAAGCTCCGCTGTCCCAAGTGCATGCGGGTGACGGGCCTCGAGAAGATCGAGTCCCCCGCGGTGCAGACGGCGCAGGCGGCGAAGAACCCCTACCTCGTCCCCGGCCTCGTCGCGGTCGCGCTCGCGGCGGTCGTCGGTGTGTACGCGGTGTGGCGCAGCAACGCGCCCGAGCAGGTCGGCGACGAGATCCCGCTGGCGCCGCTCTCGGAGGACACGCTCCAGGGCCACCTTCGTCGTCTGCGGGCGGACGCGGGGGAGCTGCGCGGTCTGCTCGCGGCCAACGACGCGATCGAGGGCTTCGCGACGCGCGCGGCGCAGGGCCGCGACGAGACGATGGACATCGCCGAGGGCGTGCAGGAGGCCGTGCGGCAGAAGGCGAGCGAGCGCAACTTCGTGCGCTGGTCGCTCGGCGTGCCGAGGGACACGGCACCGGGCACCGCGGCCGAAGCGTACGAGGACATGCGCGAGGCCGGCGGCGCGGCGCACCTCTATCCGATCGAGGTCGCCGCGATCGCGGTCGCCGCGCTGCGAAGCCGCGGCGTGAGCGCGATGGTCGCTGAGATCCACCGCTTCCCAGGCGACGGCGCGCCGCCCGATCCGTCGGGACAGATGGGCTACTACGGCGTGGCCGTCTACGAGGACGAGCCCGGCGAAGGCACGCCGCACCTCTTCGATCCGTGGGGTGGCCACGAGTCGGCTCCCGAGGAGGACGACTACCGCGTGCTCAACGACGTCGAGGCGGTGGGCGCTGCGGTGAACGTGCGTGCGCTGCACCTGCTCGTGCGCGAGAACGATCCGGAGCGTGCGCTCGAGACGAGCTCGCAGGCCATCCGGCTCTGTCCGCGCTCGCCCGCGGTGCGCGCGGTGCGCGGCGCGATCCTCCTCGTGGCGGGCAACCCGAACGAGGCCCTCGCGGAGCTCGAGTCCGCGCAGCAGATCCGCGCCGACGGCCCGCGCCGCAACCTCATCGCGGGCCTCTACATGGCGCGCGAGGATCTCGAGTCAGCGCAGCGCGAGGCCTCGGCGGCGCTCGAGGAGTTCCCGGACTACGCGCATGCGCACGCGACGCTCGCGGCGATCCACATGGCCAATGGTGAGCCCGACCTCGCGCGCACCGAGCTCGAGGCGGCCGAGCACGCGGACGCGGACCTCTACATCCTGCCGTCCCTGCGCGCGAGCTTCTACGCCGCGCAGGGCGATCTCGAGCGCGCGGTCACGGAGATCCAGCGGGCGGTCGAGCTGAACCCGGACTTCAACACGCGCCTGGCGGCCGCGCAGATCTATCGACAGGCGGGCCGCTACGACGACATGCGGCGCGAAGCGAACGCCGTGCTCGAGCTCGTGCCCGAGGCGCGTCGTGCACAGCTGCGCGAGCTGCTCTCGCGCCGCCTCGGCTCGACCGCGTTCGAGGATCCCGACGAGGAGCCGATCACCGACGAGGAGCTCGCGGCGATCGAGGCCGAGGGCGCGGGCGAGCTCACGCTGCGTGCGCCCGAGCTCGCTGGCTCCACCGCGCCGGCCACCGGCGAGGAAGGGCTCGAGGACGAGGCGCTCGAGGACGAGGCGCTCGAGGACGAGGCCGAAGGCACGGCGGGCGAGGGCGGCGAGGACGGTCCGGCGCTCATGCTCGGCGACCGCAACCGTTTCAGCCTCGGCGGCGGCTCGCTCTCGCTGCAGTGAGGGCGTGCGCGGCGCTCTCACCCGCTGACCAGCCCCCTGACGAGCCCCCTCACGAGCACCGCTGACGAGCACCGTCGACGGGATTCGAACCCGCTGCACCCGGTTGGAAAGACCGGTGACCCGCTCCGACCGAGTCTGCGACGGCAGAGGACGCGCAGGGCGCACGCGTCTGCGAGAGCCTCCGGTCGGAGTCGAACCGACACCGCCCGTGTACGAGACGGGTGCTCTTCCCCTGAGCTACGGAGGCGTGACCGCGCGATCGCTTGATCGCGCCACAGCACCGTCGACGGGATTCGAACCCGCTGCACCTGGTTCGAGAAACCAGTGACCCACTCCGAACGAGTCTGCGACGGCAAGAGAGCGGATGACGGGGGTCGAACCCGCGACCTCCACGATGGCAACGTGGCGCTCTTCCACTGAGCTACATCCGCGAAGAGATGGAAGAAGAGGGAGTCGAACCCCCAAGGCCCTCTCGGGCTCGCTCCGTTTCGAGCGGAGTGCCATCGCCCGTTGGCTTGTTCTTCCGGGGCGTCGTTCGGAGTGACAGGGATCGAACCTGCGGCCTCTCGGCCCCCAGCCGAGCGCGCTTCCGCTGCGCCACACTCCGTTGCAATTCAGGTCACGGACAGAGCCAAACAGAATCGCCGAGACATTGGATCATCCGCGTCGAGGCGATGCTGTTTCGCGGAGCGGAGTAGAATGCGCACGTCGGGGCGCCACGCGGCGGGGGCTGCGCAGCAGACCCCAGGAGCGCGCGAGAAAGCGAGGCTCGGGGAGCGTCGAGCAGGGGGCTCGGGGGAGTTGCCGACTCCCCCGACCGCGCCGAAGGCGCGAGAAACAGGGTAGGAGACACGCCCGGGCACGAGTGCCCCTTCCCGGCCAACGTGCCCGGGCGGTCGGTGCGCGCGCTCAAGACCCCTCTTCGAGCGCGCCATTCCAGTAGAGCCAGCTCGCCCACGCCGAAGGGACGTCCTCCAGCGAGAACCGCAGCGAGACGACCGGGAGGTACGCGGGCTTCACGGGCGCCTTGCGGAGCGTCATGCCGGCCTGTGCGGGCGTGCGGTTGGCCTTGGCCTCGTTGCACGGATAGCAGGCCATCACGATGTTCTCCCAGACCGTGCGGCCGCCCTGGGCGCGGGGCACGACGTGGTCGTACGTGAGCTTGGAGAGCGGCAGACGCACGCTGCAGTACTGGCAACGCATCTCGTCGCGGGTGGCGACGTTGATGCGGGAGAACTTCACCGACGTCCGCTTGCCGCGCACGCGCGAGAGCAGGCGCACGACGGCCGGCATCTTGATGGTGATGCTCACCGAGCGGATGTCGTCGTCGTAGGTGGAGACCACCTCGACCTTGCCGTCGAAGAGCATGTGCACCGCGCGCTGCCAGGAGACGACGCGGTGGGGCTGGTAGCCCTGGTCGAGAACGAGCGTGGAGCGGGTCACGGACTACCTCCTTCCTTCGTGTGCGTTGTCCAGAGAGGGACTCGAACCCTCAAGGTGCAGAGACCGCCGGCTTCTGAGACCGGTGCGTTTGCCGAGTTTCGCCACCTGGACGAGCGAGAGTGTCTTGCATGCGGATGGAGGGACTCGAACCCTCACGGTACCAAGACCACCAGCACCTCGAGCTGGCGCGTTTGCCATTACGCCACATCCGCGTTTCGTGCCTTCGCCGGAGGCGTGCACCGATACACAGGGAGGGACTCGAACCCACGACCTGCGGTTTGTAAGACCGCCGCTCTTCCGGCTGAGCTACCCGTGCGCATGCGAAGAATCCATCGGGGTGGTGGGGGTCGAACCCACGACCTCTCGGTCCCGAACCGAGCGCGCTTCCACTGCGCCACACCCCGAGTCGACTTGGTGTCGAGTCCCTCGTGACGGAATCGAACCGTCGCGATTGCCCGTATGAGAGGCATCGGTCACCCAGGGCCCGAGGGAACGTCTTCGGCTGGAGTCGAACCAGCAATGCGTCCTTCGGACGGACGCGTGATGTCCGTTTCACCACGAAGACGTCGGACACACCCACGGAAGGAGTCGAACCTTCACAGGACCCAGCTTCGTAGACTGGCGCTCTTCCATTGAGCTACGCGGGTAGAGAGCAGAGAGACGCGGGTGGGAATCGAACCCACCTCGACCGGTGTTGCAGACCAGTGCCCTCGGCCAGAGGGACCGCGTCGTGGGGACGACATCGAGAAGAGAAAGGAAGCTCGTGCCACGAGGAATCGAACCTCGGAGCGCCTCGTGTATCAGACGAGGCAGGTCGACCAGACCGTCTGGCACGGACACTCGCCGGCGCTGCGAGCGAGGTTGATCGACGGGAATCGAACCCGTCTCTCCCGATCCACATTCGGGCGCTCTCGCCGATGAGCTACGACCAACGTGAAGGAACAGTGGATCCGAGGGGAGTCGAACCCCTACCGCCGCGTTGCAAGCGCAGTGCTCTCCCAGCTGAGCTACAGACCCGAAGAAACGAGATGCCACGAGTCGGGATCGAACCGACGACGCCCCGGCCTTCAACCGAGCGCTCTACCTGCTGAGCTATCGCGGCAACGCCGACGGCCCTCGCGGGTGCGTCGTGCGACGCCTCGTAGGGGACTCGAACCCCTCTCATCCGCTCGACAAGCGGACTGCGACGCCCGTCGCATCACGAGGCAGATCACGCGCGCTCGTCGAGCGCGGTGCGAAACCTCTTCGATTGTCAGCGAGCGGCGCGTGCCGACCGCGGGCGATTTCGGGACAGGGATTCGAACCCCGATTGCCTGGTTCAGAGCCAAGCGTCCTGCCGTTGGACGATCCCGAAGCGGCGTGGATCCGGAGGGCCTCGAACCCCCTGTGCCCACGAGGGCTCCCGGTCTACAGCCGGGTGCGGCGCCCGTGCCGCGTCGGATCCGCTCTGTGCCAGTGAGCACGAAAACGAGACACGGCGCCCGCCGTGACCTGACGAAGATTCTGCTCTTCGTCGATCGCGACGGGCGCCGTGGGGAGTCGGACGGGGCCCCGACCTCGGGGCAGCGGGCTCAGCGACGGAGGTTCACCAGCTCCTGGTACATCTCGTCGGCGGTGGTGATGATCTTCGAGTTCGCGGAGAAGCCGCGCTGGTAGGAGATGAGGTCGACGAACTCGCTGCCGAGGTCGACGTTGGAGCTCTCGAGCGAGCCCGCGACGATGCTGCCGCGACCGCCGGCGCCCGCCGTGCCGAGGAGCACCTCGCCCGAGGCCTGCGTCTCGGCCCAGAGGTTGTGCCCCGCCCGCGCGAGGCCCTCGTTGCTCGCGAAGCTCGCGACCGCGACGCGACCGAGCGAACGATCCTGGCCGTTGCCGAAGACGCCCGTGATGGTGCCGTCCGCCTCGACGCGGATGCCCTGCACGGTGCCGCCGGCGAAGCCGTTCTGGCGAGTCATGTTGACGGTGGAGTCGCCCGCCTGCTGGACGGTGCCGCCGTAGCCGGTGCCGCCCTCGGTGATCGACGTTCCGAAGTCGAACGCGATGGCCTGACCCGGCGTCGCCCCGATGAAGTCGAAGCTGCTCGCCGTGGTGGTCTCCGTCTGGAGCGAGCCGTCGGTGTTGAAGGTCAGGGAGCCGTTGGCGCCCTCGAAGGGCAGCCCCGCCGTGCCGCCCGTCACCTCACCACCGTCCACCGTCACGTGCCAGTCCCAGTTGCCTCCGCCGTTGTTGATGAACCAGACCGTGCCCTGGTGGGCCTCGCCGAGAGAGTCGTAGAACGTGACCGTGGCGGACGCGTCACCCGCCGGGTCCAAGGGATCCCACACGGTCGGGGGCACGGGCGGCGGTTCTGCGCTCAAGTTCGCGCCCATCTCGACGATGTCCGTCGGTGTGGCCGGCATCGTCATCCCGTCCACCTGGAGGTCGCCCATCGTCGCCGTGATCGCGCCCGTGTCATCCGCCTGATAGCCCTGCACGCGAAGGCCGTCGGGGTTCACCACGTAGCCACTGGCGTCGACGCGGAACTGGCCTGCACGCGTGTAGAACTGGGAGTCCACACCATCGACACCACCCTTCACGACGAAGAACCCGTCACCGGAGAGGGCCAGATCGGTCGGAACGCCCGTCGTGACCAGCGCGCCCTGCGTCCACATCTGGGTGATGTGCGAGACGCGCGCACCGCCGCCCGCGACCGGAAGGGCATTGCCGCCCATCACGGACCGACCGAGCACGTCCTCGAAGACCGCGCGTGAGCGCTTGAAGCCGATCGTGTTGACGTTCGCGATGTTGTCGCTGACGACGCTCAGGGCCTCGCTCTCGGCGCGCATGCCGCTCGCGCCCGTGGTCATGGTTCGGATGATCGACATCGTGTCTCCTGTGGGCAGTCCTGCCCGGTCGTGATTGGCTGCTTCGGGTTCGAATCGGGGGTGAGCGTCGAGGCGCGGCGGTCAGCGCGCGGTCGTGGTCGGCGGGGGCGTGGTGGGCGGGGGCGTGGGTGTCTCTTCGACGCTGCGGACGTCGCCGAGGAGCACGCGCGCGTCGTCGATGCGGAGCTCGGGGAAGCCGTTCTCGTAGGAGATCGCGTCCACCTCTCCCCGCAGGCGCGTGGAGGAGTCCACCGGGCGACCTTCCTCGTCGGCGGCCGTGACGGACAGGCGATAGCGCCCCGGTGGCAGGCGATGGCCGACGTCGTCGTCGCCATCCCACTCGAAGGTCACGGGGCCCGGGCCCTCGGCGCCGAGCTCCAGCGTACGCACGACTCGTCCGCTGTCGTCGCGGATCTCCACGCGGGTCGTGGCGGCCGGACCGTCGAGCTCGAAGGCACCGCTCGCGCTGCCGACATCGGTGAGCATCACCTGGCTCGTGTCGGCCTCCACGGTGCGGCCCACGAGGTCGGTCGCCTGTGCGTTGGCGACGCTCGCGGTCGCGATGGAGAGCTCGCCGAGGCGATCGTCGATCGCGACCAGGCGCTCGACGGACGTCAGCTGGGTGAGCTGGGACATCATCTGCGTCGTGTCCATCGGCTGGAGCGGATCCTGATGTCGGATCTGCGCGACGAGCAGGCGCATGAACGACTCGCCGTCGAGCCCGGTGTTCGTGGTCTGCGAGGTGGGCGCTCCGAGGCCGTTGTCGGCGCGCCCGGCGGTGTTGTTGCTCGAGATCGTCGTCATCGCTGCCTCTCGTCGAGCGCCCGCGCGGCCTCATCGGACGCGGTTCGGACGCGGTAGTTGCGCAGGCTCGCGCCTCGCTGTCGGAGATCGCCGCGGAGCTCGGGCTCGCTCGCGCGGAGCGCGATCGACGCGCTCAAGGATCGCGCGAGGAGCTCGACGTCGACGCGGCCCTGATCGGTGTGGACCTCCACCTGCACACGGCCGAGCTCCGGATGCATCAGCTCCACGCGCGCGGTGCGATCGTCGAGTCGGACGACCTGGTACGGAACGGTCTCGGTGCGAGCCGCCTCCGACGGACCGTTGGCTGCGGCGCCCTCGATGGGCAGGCCGAGACGGTTGGGCTCCATCGCGCCGAGCGGCGCGGCCGTGACACCAGTGCTCGTCGCACCGCCCGTGTCTCCGATCGAGACGAGCGGCACCGTGTGCACGCTGGCGAACGGACGCTCGGCGTCGCTCTCGGAGCCACGTCCCGAACGCGCGCTCGCAGGGTCGCGGTGTCCACGCTCGTGGCCCGAGCCCTCGCTGCGCCCGTCGCGCTCGTCGCGGGATGCGCGCGCGTGCGAGCCGCTCGAGGACTGCATGCGCTCGGTGCCGTGCTCGCGCTCGGCACCACGGCGGCGCTCGGCAGGGACCTCGCGCTCGTCGTGTCGTGCGCTCGCGACGCGGGTCGGGGCGAGCTCGCTCGGCAGCGGGGAGGGAACGTCCGCGCTCGGCGGGCGAAGGCGCGCCACGCGCTCGCGCACGTCGGGCGAGCCGACGCGCACGGTGCCCACGCGGGCGACCGGCGAGCCGCTGCCCGAGAGCGCGGGCTCTCCTCTGAGCTCTTCGGGCCGCGTCGGGCGCGTGCGGATGCCGTCTTCACCGAGGTGGGCCCGCTTGGTGACGAGCGGCATCGGCTCGGCATCGAGCTCGCGCACCACCTGCGTCGCGAGGGTCGCGAGAGGCTCGCTCGCCGTGCCCTCGAGGAACGGCGCTGCGACCGGAGGCTCCGAGAACGGCGCGTGGACCTCGCCGCCCGCGCCCTCCCACACCGCCATGCCACCCGCGCTCGCCGCGTAGATCTGGCTCGGCGTCGAGATCGTCTTGGCCTCGAGCCTCCGCACGTCGCGGGCCCAGGGCGCGCTCGCGCCCCATCGCTCCTGCGCCTCGAGGAGGTTCGCGTCGCCGCTCGCGGCCGGCTCGTTCCCCGCCTCGTCGTCGGTCGCCTGCACGATCGGCGCGACGCTCGCCTCCATGCCGAACGGCACCGTGCGCGTCCGCGTCGTCGGTGAGACGAGGCGCTCGAGCGCGCTCGAGATGCTGTCCGCGAAGCCGTCGCCGAGAGCGTCGCGCGGTCGACCCTCGCGAGCGTCTCGCCCCAGGCCCGCACCACCCTGCACGAGCGTCCTCTTGATCGCGCTGCCGATCATCCTGTCCTCCGTTCGGTGTCGTCGGCGCCTCGGCGGCGCACGCTGGCGGTCCTGTCGTCGGCCGTGCGCAGCTCGTGGCGCTCGGCCTCCAGTGCTTCCGCTCGGAGCGCGCGGTCTCGCGCGAGCTCGGCGAGCTTCACGTCGCGCTCGGCGTCGTAGCGACGCGCGCGCTGGGCCTCGTGCGCCGCACGCGCCCCTTCCTCCGTGCCCTCCGCGCGGCGCTCGTGCACCAGCGACTCGCCGCGGGCCTGGGCCAGCAGCGTGAGCGAGCCGAGCTCGATCGCGCTCGCGGTCTCGAGCGCGCTCAGTGCGTCACGGCTCGCGCTGCGGGCCTCTTCGAGCGCGACCACCGCGAGCTCGTGGGAGCGTCGGTGCGCCTCCTCGCTCGCACGCTCGGCCTCGCGCACACGCTCTCTCAGCGCGAGCAAGCGCGCGATGCGTCGACTGCCGATCATCGATCCCTCCAGATCGCCGCGAGCGCCGCGTCGATGTCCTTGGCCGCCGGCGCGTCGGCGTCCTGCGCGAGGAAGGCCTCGAGCTTGGGCATGCGCGCGATCGCCTCGTCGAGGCGCGCGCTCGCGCCGGCCTTGTACGCGCCGATCGCCACGAGGTCCTCGGCCTCTCGGTGCGCGGCCAGGAGGGCGCGCGCGCGCTGCGCGCTCTTGCGACGCTCGGGCGAAGCCACGAAGCTCATCACGCGCGAGATCGAGGCCGGCACGTCGATCGCGGGGAACATGCCGCGCTCGGCGATCGCGCGGCGCAGCACGATGTGGCCGTCGAGGATCGCGCGCGCCGCGTCGGCGATGGGATCGGAGAGGTCGTCACCCTCGACCAGCACGGTGTAGAGACCGGTGATCGAGCCCTTGCCGGTGGAGGTGCCCGCGCGCTCGAGCAGACGGGGCAGCGCCGCGAACACGCTGGGGGTGTAGCCCTTGGTCGTCGGGGGCTCGCCGGTGGCGAGGCCGATCTCGCGCAGGGCCATCGCGTAGCGAGTGAGGCTGTCCATCACCAGGAGCACGTTCTTGCCCGCGTCGCGGAAGTGCTCGGCGATCGCCGTCGCCTGGAGCGCGACCCGCGCGCGGACCAGCGGGGCGTCCGCGCTCGTGGCGGCGACGACGACGCTGCGCGCCAAGCCCTTGTCGCCGAGCGTGTTGCGCACGAACTCCTCGACCTCGCGGCCGCGCTCGCCGCAGAGCGCCACGACCGCGACGTCGACCGCCGCGTTCTTCACCATCATGCCGAGCAGCGTCGACTTGCCGACGCCGCCGCCTGCGAAGATGCCGATGCGCTGGCCCTTGCCGAGCGTGAGCATCGCGTCGACCGCGCGCACGCCCGTCGGCAGCGCGGTGTCGATCGGTGCGCGCGCCAGCGGCGAGGGGGGTGCGGCGTGCAGCGGGCGGCTCTCCCACGTCTGCGGTGCCGGCCGACCATCGATGGGTCGACCGAGGCCGTCGAGCACGCGACCGAGGAGCGCGTCTCCCACGTCGACCATCGCGCCGCGGCCCACGCGACGCACGCGCGCGCCGACCGCGAGCCCGGGCGCTGCATCGGTGAGCGTCATGAGCAGCGTGCGGTCGCCCCGCAGGCCGACGACCTCGGCCTCGATCGCGCGGCCCCAGCCTGCGCCGCGATCGTGGCCGGCGGCGCGACCCGTCTCGATCTCGCAGACGTCGCCGAGCGACGCGACGACGCCGCGCGCCTCGAAGAGCAGGCCGACGACGTCGGTGAGCCGCCCCTCGAGCACCGGTCGGCTCGCCGCGGCCGCGACGGAGGCGAGGCGCTGGATGCCGCCGGCGCGTGCGGGCGCGAGCGCGTCGAGGGGCGTCCCGCTCTCCGGCGGCACGCTGCGGAGCGAGCGCCCGCCGGCGCTCGACGGGCGCGCGTTGGGCGGCCGCGACGCGCGTGGCGGAAGCAGCGAGACGCTCATGCCGCCTCTCCGATCACGCCACCACGGCGGGCCACCAGCAGCGCCGCGCGCACGCGCTCGAGGCGCGTGTCGAGCCGTCCATCGACGCTCGCGCTGCCGGCGTCGAGGAGCGCGCCTGCACCACGCACGGAGGGATCCGGCTCGAGCTCGATGCGCTGTCCGTGGGCCTCGATGGTGCGGCTGCCGGTCGCGGTGAGGATCGCGTCGAACGACTCGGGCGACAGGCGCACGCGCGGTGTCGTCTCGCCGCCGAGCAGCTCGAGGCCTGCCCGGACGAGGGCGCGGTGCAGCTCGGGGCGAGACTCGAGCTCCGCGCCGAGGATCGATCGAGCGATCTCGACGGCGAGCTCCACCAGCTCTCCTTCGGCATGCGCCAGGAGCTCGGTCCGCGCCGTGGCGAGCGCCTCCGTGGCCTCGATCAGCGCCGCGGGGACCGCCGGTGCGGCGAGCGACGGACGCTCGTTCGCGCTGGGACCGGTCGCGAGCGGCGGCGCCTCGTTCGAGGGCGCCAGGCTCGGGCGCAGGGCATGCGTGTCGCTGCGTGGCTCGCCCTCGAGGCCATCGACCGCCCGAGGCGGCTCGTCGACAGGCACGTTCGCGACAGGCACGTTCGCGACAGGCACGTTCGCGACAGGCACGTTCGCGACAGGCACGTTCGCGACAGGCAGGCTCGCGGCGCCCGAGATGGGCGTGCTCGAAGGAGCCACGTTGGCCGCGGACGCGCTCGCGGCTCGTGCGACTGGCACGTTCGCGACGCGCGCGTTGTCGCGGCCATCCTCGGGCGACTCCTCACCTCGCCCGCCCGCGCCGTCGTGGCGTCGGGCGTCCCGCTCGCCCACCTGGCGGGGGATCCAGGCCCGGGGGCTCGCCGAGCGGTGCGCGAACTCGACCGGCCGCACGTCGTCGGACGCGGGCGCGAGCCACGCGAGCACGTCGGCCGTCTGCACGGCGTCGCGCTCGATCACGCGGAAGGCCACGGGAACGGCCTCGGGTCGACGCTCAGACATACTCACCTCCGCCGTCGCGGGCGATGGTCACGCGGCCGTCGCGCTCGAGCTGGAGCGCTGTCTCGACGATGGAGCGCTGGGCCGCCTCGACGTCCGCGATGCGCGTCGGGCCGAGCAGCGCGAGGTCCTCGCGCAGCATGTCGGCGGCGCGGGACGAGAGGTTCGAGAGGACCTTGTTCTTGAGCTCCTCGCTCGCCGACTTGAGCGCGAGCACGAGCTGATCGGTCGGCACCTCCTTGAGGAGCTGCTGCATGCCGCGCGCGTCCATGCGGTTGAGGTCCGCGAACGTGAAGAGGGCCTGCTGGAGCTTGTCGGCCATCGTCGCGTCGGTGGCGGCGAGCTCCTCGAGCAGGGCCTGACTCTGGTCCTGGGCCAGACGCTTGAGGATGCCAGTCGCGGCCTCCTTGCCGTCGACCTTGGTCTGCAGCTCGGACTCCATGCGCTCGAGGTGGCCGCGGAACTCCACGTCGAGCTCGGCGAGGATCTGCTGCGGGACCTCTTCGAGGTGACCGATGCGCAGCACCACCTCGGCGCGGATCGCCTCGGGCATGAGGTTGAGGGTCTCGGCGGCGCGCTCGGCGGTGAGCTGCGAGAGCACGAGCGCGGTGGTCTGCGGATGCTCGGTCTCGAGCACCGACGCCAGCACCGGCGGCGGCAGGCGCTTGTACGCGGGCAGCTCGTCCTCGGGGGTCTTGGGCGAAGGCAGGAAGATCTCGGAGGCCTTGCTGTCGCCGAGCGCGTTGCGGACGAGGCGCTGGAGGTAGCGGTCGCTCCCCGCGAGGCTCGTCGCGACGCCGTTCTTCACCTGGCCGAGGAACTCGCGCTGCACCCGCGTCACGGCCGCGTCGGGCACGCTGTGCGTCGCGGCCGACGCGCTGCGGAGGCGCTCGAGCTCCTTGGGCTCGAGGTGCGCGATCACACGCGTCGCGACGTCCTCGTCGATGCTCACGAGGAAGAGCAGCGCCTTCTGCGAGCCGGTGAGGAGGAGGTCGTCGTCGGTCGCGGTGCTCGGCATGCGAGACGGGCTCTGCACGCTGCGGGCCAGCGACCGAGCGGGAGTCTTCGCGCCGTTCCGACTTGGCGGCTGGGCCATCGACACGAACATCGGCCGTGATCTCGCGGATCCTGAGGAACGAGGACGCTCTTTCGCTCGCGCCGTGCGCGCTCGCGAGCGTCGAGGAACCGTCGATCCGCGCCGACGCGTTGACGCGCGACGAGTCGTCCGCGAGCACCGCGGCCCGGAAGGCCGGGTTCGGTGGACCTTCCCGGCAGCGGTGCTCGTCGGGGTGGCGGCCGGACGAGCGCGTGTCGTCGTCGCGCGACGCTGGGCCCGCTCGGCGCGCACGAGAAGCGACGACGGGTCGAGACGCATGGCCTCGACCCGTCGCTCACGAGCTCGTTCGTCCGCGCGTCAGGCCGCGTCGGCCGTCTCCGTCTCCGCGCTCTCTTCTGCGCCCGCTGCATCGGGGCTCGGCGCGGCGGCATCGGCGGCGAGCCACGCACGAACGACGCGTGCGGCCAGCTCGGGCTCGCGGCGTGCGAAGTCGATCACGCGGACACGGATCGACTCCGGATCGCCGCTCTCGGCCGGTGCGAGCGCGGTGGAGGTCTCCTCCTTCGCCTCCTCGGCCTTGCGCTCCGCTTCTTCGTTCGTGGCGGTGGCCTCGGCGAGCGCGAGCGCGGCCTTCTCCGCCGCTTCGCGCTGCGCCCGGCGACGTCGCACGAAGAGCCAGGCGCCGATCACCGTCGCCGCCAGCACCGCGACCGAGACGGCCACGAGCGTCGTCTGCGTCGAGGCGGCCGCGATCGCCGCGGCCTCGTCGTCTGCGGCCGGCGGCAGCACGAACGGCACGCACTCCACGCTCAGCGTGTCGCCGCGCTCTTCGCGGATGCCCGCCGCGCTCGCGACGACGGAGCGGATGCGCGCCAGGTCCTCGTCGGGGCGCGTCACGAAGTGACGCTCCTCGCCCTCGCCCTCCCAGTGGCCGTCGATGAGCACCGCGACCGAGAGCCGCGTCACGCGACCGATCGGCTCGACCGCGCGGTGCACGGTCTTGGTCACCTCGTAGTTGCGCACCTCGGTGCGTCGTCCGCCCTCGGCCAGCGGCGTCGTCGTGGTCTCCGGGCCCGGCCCGCCCGGCAGCGCGGACACTGCGCCTGCGATGCCCGCGGTGGTGCCCGTCGCGCTCGGATCCGCACCCTCGGTCGTGAGCTCGAAGCTGCGCGTCGCGATCTGCTCGGGGTCGTAGCGCTCCTCGAGGCGCTCCTCGCGCGTGAACGAGACGTCTGCGCTCAGCCGCACGACCGCGGCGCCTGCGCCCAAGGTCTGATCGAGCATGTCCTGGATCGCGCGCTCGCGGCTGCGCTCGATGCGCTCGCGCAGGGACTCGGCGTCGTCCGCCGAGCCCGCTTCTTCTTCCTCGTTGCCCGAGAGGGGGCGCCCCTCGCCATCCACGACGGTGACGTTGGTGGGGTCGAGATCCCGCACGCTGCCCGCGACGAGGTGGACGATGCCGCGCACCTGATCTTCGCGCAGGCGCCGCACGCCGCGCATCGCCACGACGATCGAGGCGCGCGCGTTGCGGCCACGACCGCCGAGGAGCGTGCGCTCGGGGAGCACGAGGTGGACGCGCGCCGACTCGACGCCGTCGAGGGCGCCGATCGTGCGGGACAGCTCGCCCTCGAGCGCGCGGAGGTACTGGACCTGCTCGACGAACTCGCTCTCGCCGAAGCGCTGCGTGTCGAAGATCTCGAAGCCGACGCCGCTGCCCACCGGCAGACCTTCGGCGGCGAGCGAGAGCCGGGTCTCGTGCACGACGCTCGCGGGCACGCGCAGCGTCGTGCCATCGGGCCCGATCTCGTAGGGCGTGTGCTGCGCGCGCAGGCGCTCGACGATCTCGGCCGCGTCGGCCTCCTCGAGGCCGGCGTAGAGGACCTCCATCTCCGGCGTGGAGGAGCGTGCGTAGTAGAGCACCGCCCCCGCGACGAGCATCGCGAGGCCCGCGAGCGCGCCGACACGCCACGGCAACGGCAGCGCGGCCCATCGCTCGCGCAAGCGCGTCCAGAGCTGCGTGATCTCGGCCACCGATCAGGCTCCCATCCGCATGACTTCGCGGTAGGCCTCGATCACCCGGTTGCGCACGTTGGCGGCCAGGCGCAGCGAGATGTCCGCCTCCTGCATGACGATCATCGTGCCGTGCACGTCCTGGTGATCACCCGAGACGTAGCCGTCGGCCGCGAGCTCCGCGCGATCCTGCATCGCGGAGACCTCTCCCACCGCGTCGCGCACGAGGTGCTCGAAGTCCGGCGCGCCCGGTGCGCGCACGGCCTCGCCCGCACGGCCCAGCCCACCGAGCGCCGAGCCGGGCTCGAGCGGCGTGCTCGACGGCATCGCGGGGCCCTGGGTGAGCTGGCTCGTCAGCGACGAGGGCAGAGCGCTTCCGAGCGAGAGCGGGGCGGTCATCATCAGCCTCCGATCGAGATCGCCGAGCGCGCCATCGTGCGCAGCGTGTCCATCACCGTGACGCCGGCCTCGTAGGCGCGCGACGCGGTGATCATGTTCACCATCTCCGAGACCACGTTGACGTTGGGCAGGGTCACGTAGCCCTCACCATCGGCGTCCGGATGGCCCGGGTCGTAGACGCGCTCGCCGGGCGTCCCGTCCTGTCGGATCTCGGGGACCTCGACGAGGTACGCGAAGCGCGCGGTCGGATCGTCGGCGTGCAGACGCATGCGATCGGCCACGGGCACGGCGCGGAAGACGGCGTCCATGCGCTGGTAGGGGCCGCCCTGCGCGGTCCGCGTGGTGCGCGCGTTCGCGAGGTTCGACGCGAGCACGTTCATGCGCATGCGCTCGGCGCCGAGGCCGGACGCCGTGATCTCCATCGCAGTCATGAAGTCCATGCTCATGGGGGCCTCCTGGGCTGAGGTCGAACGGATCAACCGCCGTTGCCGTCGTTCGCGGCGTAGCGGAGCTGGGCGAGCTGGAGCTGCACGAGGCGTGCAGCGCTGTCGTAGCGGAGCTGGTTGGCGGAGATCTTCGAGAGCTCGTGCTCGAGGCTCACGGCGTTCTCGTCGTTGCCAGGCGTCGCGACGCCTTCTTCCACCACCTCGAGCGCGCCGGGCGCGTGACCGTGAGGGAAGGGCAGGTGCTCGGGGCTCGAGATCGTCAGGGCGAGATGGGTCTCGGTGCGCGGCTCGCTCGGTCGCACGAGCTCGCGGGGCCGGAAGCCCGGCGTGTCGATGTTCGCGACGTTGCCCGCGAGCACGTTCGCGCGCTCGAGGTGGTAGTCGAGGGCGCGGTGGCCGACCTCGACGCCGCGGAAGATGGAACCGACCGTCACGAAATCCTCGAGAACCCCCTACAGCAACCAGCGTGCCCGTCCGTAGCGTGGTCGATCCCCTGCGGTGTCCCGAGACGCCACGTCGTTTCCTCTGTGTTCCGCGAGGTCGGGTCGGGACCCGCCACGTCTCGACCGTCAAAGGCCCGTCGGCGGCGTCGAGAAACCGCCCTCAAGGTCTGCCGGGGATCGGCCGAGCACCTGCTCGAGGAGATCCCCGTGACCCAACGACTCAGTCACGCGCCCCGCGCGCTCCGTGAGGCTCCTTCCCGCATGACCGCCCGGGTCACGCGACCGCCGACCTCGTCGATCCGGCCCAAGAGCCCCGTGGCGAGCGAGCTCTTCACGGTGCTGCCCGCCCTGGACGGCAAGCCGTGGCTCCGCGTGCTCGAGGTGCTCGAGCAGCCGCCGGCCGTCTTCCAGGTACACGGCCTCACCGAGCGCTGCGTCGAGCTGGCCGTCTTCGGACGGGCGAGCTGGGTTCGCATCGCGTGGGAGGCCGACCTCGACGGCACGCGCGCCGAGCTCGTGGATCAGTCGATCGAGCTCGCACGCCTGCGCGCCGAGGAGCGCAACAGCCTGCGGGTGGTGGAAGATCAGGCGCGCACCGAGCGTCGCTCGCGCACCTCGCGCATCGCGTACGAGATGGAGCTCCGCGCCGCGCGTGCCATCGCGTTCGACGCGCTCGAGCGACAGAAGGACGCCGAGCGCCTCACCGCGGACACGGAGCGTCGTCGCATCGCGCGCGACCAGATCCTCGCGGCGAGCGCGCTCTTCGCGAGCGTCGCGCACGACATCCGATCGCCGCTCACGGCGCTCGTCCTCAACCTGCGCGTGCTCGAGGAGGACATCCGCAAGAGCGGCCACCTCTCGTCCACGACGCAGTCGATGTTCGACGACACCCGCCTGGCCTGCGACCTCATCGAGGGTGTGCTCGACGGGCTGCGCACCTACGCGAGCTGCTCCGGTGTGCCGCGGCGCCTCGCGCTCAAGCCGATCGTGGACTGCGCGGTCCGCCTCTTCCGCTGGCACATGCAGCAGAAGGGCATCGCGCTCTCGATCGCGGGTCAGGGCGAGCCCGAGGCATGGGGCACGACGAGCGAGATCTGCCAGATCCTCCTCAACCTCCTCGCGAACGCCGCCGAGGCCTCGCCGCGTGGGAGCACGGTGGTGCTCGCTTACGGCGTCGACGCGCACGGGGCGTGGGTGCGCGTCGACGACGACGGTCCTGGCCTCGGCCCCGGCGACCCGGAGCGCGTGTTCGAGCCCTTCCGCTCGTCCAAGGAGGACGGGCTCGGCATCGGCCTCACGGTCGCGCGTGCGATGGCCCGCCGCCACGGCGGTGACCTCTGCGTCGCGCCGTCGCAGCGCAAGGGCGCGAGCTTCGAGCTCCACCTGCCGCGCACGGCCAGCTGAGCGCCGAGCGCACCGAGCGCCCGCACGACGCCGATCGGTCGAACAGGACCGGTCGGCGTCGTCGTCCCGTGGGGGCTTCGACGCGCGGTCTGCGCGACTCGGTCTGTGCGCGACTCAGTCTCTGTGTGTGCGCGACTCGGCCTCTGTGCGCGCGACTCAGTCTCTGTGTGTGCGCGACTCGGCCTCTGTGCGCGCGACTCAGTGCGACTCGCCCTCTCGGCGCGACTCGCCCTCTCGGTACCGCGGTCTCTCCGCGCTGCGCGGCGTGCCTGGCTCGGGATTCCTGCGCGCTGCGGGCCATGCGAGGCCGACGACGCCGCTGCGGCGCGGGGAGCTCCAGGGCTCTCCGCGCCGCGAAGGAACGACGTCTCGGGCAGGGCGGCGGTGCCGCGCGCTCTCCGATCAGAGCGCGACGGTGCGATTCCGTCCGTGCGACTTGGCCTGATAGAGCGCCTCGTCGGCGAGATCGTGGCGCGTCTCGAAGCTCGCGCCGGCGCCCCAGAGCGTCGCGCCGACCGAGGTCGTGACCTGGATCGTCTTGCCGCCGGCCAGCGACACGGGGGTGTGCGCGATGCGCTGGCGGATTCGCTCGGCGGTGGAGAGGGCGCCACCCGCGTCGCAGTCGGCGAGCAGGACGAGGAGCTCTTCGCCACCGATGCGGAACGCCGCGTCGTGGCCACGGAGCTCGCCGCGAAGGATCTCCGCCACGTGCACGAGCACGCGATCGCCGCCGGCATGCCCGTGTGCGTCGTTGATGCGCTTGAAGTGGTCGAGATCGAACGCGAGGATGCCCGTCGTCGACGGGGTCGCCGCGATCTTCGTGACGAGCTCACCCAGGGCGCGCCGGTTGCCGAGCCCCGTCAGCGGATCGGTGAGCGCGGCACTCGTCGCGTCCGCCAGCGCCGACAAGAGTCGCTCGGCGCGTCGCTGCGCCATGCGAGAGCTGCGCTGGAGCTCGAGCAGCTGCTCGCGTCGTTCCTGCACGAGGTGCTCGAGCTCCGAGGCTGCGTGCAGGAGCGATCGGCGCAGGAGCTCGGTCTCACCGGCGTCCGAGCGCTGCAGGCGCTGGCGGACCTCGACGACGCGACTGCCCACCTGGGCCTCTTCCTCCGCAAGCTTGCGGATGCCGCCATCGACGTTCTTGAGACACTCGTCCAGCACCTCGGTCGTGCTCTGGTGAACGAGCACGGAGGCGACGAGCCGCTTGCCGACCTCGAGCAGCGGGCTCGGATCGATCGGCCGATCGGCGGGCACGAGACCGAGCTCGTGGATCTCGGCCTCGAGCTTCGGCATCGTGAGGGCGCGGGCGACCTCGCGCAGCAGCTGCACGAACTGGCCGTGGATGCCGTGGGAGATGCCCTGTGAAGGCCCCACGGGCGGCGCCTGCAGCTGCACGACGGTGCGCGCGACCTCGATGTAGTCCTCGGGCATCTGCGCCTTGGACAGCGCCTCCTCGAGAGACACCACGTCCTTGGTCGCCATGCCGCTGCCGGCCGAGGCCATGCGGAAGAGGCGCAGCACGTGCGAGAGCGCGTACGAGAGGCGCGCCATCGCCTGTCGTTCCTCCATCGCGGGGGGACGACCGACGCGCGCGCTGCGATGAGAGAGCTCCGACTTCATGACCATGGGCCGTACCTCGCTCCGGATTCCCCAAGTCATCGGCGGGAACGGCCAGATCCTGAGCCGGAATTCGCGTCCGACCGTGCGAACACCGAGGGCTCGTCCAGCGCCTGGGGCGCACCCGACCCGAGCGAGGTGCGAGCTCGCTCCCTCTCACACGTGGGCGGCCCCGGGACCTCAAGTCGCGGCGCATTCGGCCGCTCTCCACGGGCACAGAGCAGGTCGACGTGGCGCGGAGCGCCAGGTCACGCCACGGATCGGCGCGACGACCTCGGAAGGAACTCATCATGCACGCCGATCGATCGCCCGCTCCCAGCGAGGCGCTCCGCTCCGATCCGTCGCCCGCGCTCGTCTCGGCGCTCGTTCGTTTCGAGCGCCCGCGTGTCACTGGCCGTCCGCCTCGACCCGAGCCGCTGCTCGACACGCGCGCTCGCGCCATCGTGCGCGCGATCGAGGACGAGCTCGTCGAGTGGGCCACGGCGATGCCTCGCGGAGACACCCGTCGCGTCGACGTGACCTGTCACGTCCAGCTCGTGTCGAACGGCGAGCGCTGGGTCGGGCACACCGAGAGCCTCGGTGCCCGGGGTGCCTTCGTCGCCACGTATCTCCAGCGCCCGATCGGCGCCGACGTCTCGGTCCGCGTCGAGCTGCCCACGGGTCGCGTGATCGATGCGACGGCCACCGTCGCGGGCCACCGCGTCCCCGGAGGCCGCGGGCGCGCGGGCCTGCAGCTGTCCTTCGACGCGATGCCGCCCGAGAGCGTGCGCGAGCTGTCGGAGGTCCTGCGGGTCATGTCGGGTGATCTCTGGCGCGAGCTGCGGCCCTGACGTCGGCGCGCGCTCGGGCCCCGACGTCCAGCTCACGGCCCCGCGTCGTCGACGAACGCGTCGTCTGCAAAGGCGTCCGCACCGAACGCGTCGTCGCTCGAGAACGCGTCGTCGCTCGAGAACGCGTCGTCGCTCGAGGACGCGTCGTCGCTCGAGAACGCATCGTTGGTCGGCGCATCGTTGGTCGGCGCATCGACACCGACGTCGAGGCCCGGTGCGTCACCGGTGTCGAAGCTCGGCGCGTCGGGGACCGGTCCGGCGTCCTCGCCGATCACGCAGCGGCCGACGCGGCAGACGGTGCCACCGCGGCAGTCGCTCTCGCGAACGCACGTGCCCTCTTCGCAGCCCACGAGCGACGCGAGGCCGAGCACGAGCGCCGCGAGGGCACCCACGCGAGGTTCAGAGCGCGATCTCGACACCGAGTCCTCCGTTGGCCATGAAGAGCACCGTCGAGGGCGGCAGATCACTGCCGTAGAGCCAGCCGTCGACGCAGACGAAGGCGAGGAGCGAGATCGGGGCGACGAGCTCGACCGACACGACCAGGCCCGCTTCGGGGCCGATCAGCGTGTACGGCGCGAGGATCGCCGCCAGACCGATCGATGGTCGCAGCTCGAGCGGGCCGAGGTCGGCGCGGAGGCCTGCGCGCACCACGCCGCCCACGCTCACGCGATCCTCGACCTCGACGCGGACCGAGCCTCCGAGGAGGACGTTGGCCTCGTCGTCGAGCCACGACGTGGCGCCGGCCTCGACGTAGGTCGGTGTGCGGTGCGCCGTGGCCTGACCGTCTCCGCCACCCACCGACACGCCGCTGCCGCCGCGCAGCTCGACGGCGAAGCGACGGTCGGCGTGGGCCGATGTCGGCGCGATGACGCTCGCCGTCAAGACGAGCGCGCTCAGGCTCGTCACGGCGGCGGCCGATGTCCCCGATCGGCCGAAGAATCCTCGATCTCGTGGTGGTGTGGGCCTGCGCATGCCCCCGCCAAGAGCACGGCTCGTGCCTGCCTCTCGCCCTCAGCCGACGAGTACGTCGCGACGCGACGCACGATCCTGCCGCGCGCGTCGTGCGGCGTGCGTGCGCCGTGCGAGACGAGCTCGTCGTCGCGCATCGTCGCCTCTCGGGTCGAGCCTCACGTGCTCGCGCACGTGCGCCGGCCTCGACCCGACGCGGTCTCGCGGGGCGCGATCGTCGGGCTGGACGCGCGCCGAGGAGCGCGCGCGTACGGCGTCGTCAGGCGACCTTGCGGAGCACGCGGGAGCCGGAGCGCCCGGTCGCGTAGCCCTTCACCGTGCGGCGCGCCGCTGGCAGGGACGAGATGCGCGCGGCCACGTCCTCCTTGAGGGCGAAGAGCGCCATGACGAGCGCCTGATCGCGCGAGAGGATCTTCTGCACTCGCTCGCGGAGGTCGCGCTTCTCGGCGCTCGAGAGCCCCTTGGGGTCGAGCTTCGAGAGCGCCTCGGCGGGCTCCTGCCGCGCGGCGACGTACGCCACGAGCTCGTCGAGCGAGGGTTGCTCGGGCAGATGCCCGGCGAGCGCCTCGAGATCCTCGACCAGACCGCGAACCGAACGAAACACTCCCGTCATGGTGTCCTCCGCGAGATCTCGAGCCACGCGCCGTGCAGGCTCGTCAAGACGCGCATCGCGGGCTCGACGAGCGTCGCATCGCCCGCGCGCGTCGCGGCGTTGATGCGGTCGATGACGAAGTCGTAGAGGCCGTCGAGCTGCTGGCTGAGCTCCGGCGCGCGGTCGTGATCGAGCGTCGCGCGGAGCTCGCTCACGATCGCGTGGGCCTTGGACAGCGCCACGCCGCGGCGCGCGATCTCCTTCGTCTCCTGGTGCGTCTGGGCCTCCCGGAGGAAGCGGATCGCGCCCTCGTAGAGGGAGACGACGACCTGGACCGGGCTCGCGGTGCGAACACGAGCCGATTGGTACTGCAGGGCTGCGAACGACATCGTGCTCTCGCTATCGGCCGGGGATCGGAGACCTTGAAGCGGTTCGTGCTCGCGTCCGTCGGGCCTCTGGCTCGTCACGGCGCGCCTCTGGCTCACTGGAGACCGCTCATCGCGGCGCTCAGCTGCGAGCTCTGGCTCTGGAGGCCCGAGACGAGCTGCTCGAGCTTGGCGTACTGCTGCACGAGCTGCGCCTCGTACTTGTCGAGGCGCGCCTGCATGCGCTCGATGCGATCGTCGAGCCCGCGGCGCTCGTTCTTCATCGACGTCAGGCGCTGCGAGAGCACGCCTTCGCTGCCGTCGGTGAAGTAGTCGGCCTGCTCCGCGAGCAGCGCCATCGCGCCGGTGCCCTCGGTGCCGAGCACCTTCGCCACACCGTTCGGATCGGCCGCGAGCGCCGAGCGCAGCTTCGCCGTGTCGAGCGAGAGCGAGCCGTCGCGCTGGAGCGAGACGCCGAGACTGGCCAGGGTCGTGTGCGCGCCGCTCGTCCCCGCGACGGGCGCGGTCAGCACGCCGCGCAGGCGGCTCTGGATCGAGCGCAGCGTCGAGTCGCCGCTCAGCGAGTCGAGCGGCTTCTGCTGGCCCGTCCAGGTGGACTCGGCCTGCACGAACGAGTTCACGGCGTTGAAGGCGTCCACCACCTTCTTCACCGCGGTCTCGAGGGCGGCGGGGTCGTGGCCGATCTCGATGCTCGTCTTCTGCCCCGTCGGCGAGGGCGTGAGGAGCTCGAGCGTGACGCCGGGGAACGCGTTCTCGACGGTGTTCGAGCCGCGCGTCATCGGGATGCCGTCGAGCTCGAAGCTGGCGTCGCTCGCGCTCGAGACGATGTTCGCGGGCGTGCTGAGGCCCAAGCTCGTGCCGACCTCGTTCACGGTCACGGCGTTCGCGGCGCCGACTCCGTCGCCGACGATCTGCAGGCGATAGCCGGATCCGTCGTTCAGGATGTTGACGGAGAGGGGGAGGTCGAGGTCCTCGATCTTCTCGCGCACCGAGTCGAGCGTGTCGCTCGAGTCCACCGCGATCGTGCTCGTGCCGCTCGAGGTGGTGATCTCGAGCTGTCCCGTGCCGAAGAGGCCGGTCGTCGAGTCCGACGCGAACGAGCTCGAGTACATGCGCGCGCCCTTGGCGAGCGAGATGACCTCGAGGTCGAAGCGGGTCGGCGAGACGCCCCCCTGCACGGTGCCTCGCACGCGCGTCGTGTCGCTGCTCGTCAGCGTCACCGGCAGCGCCTCCTTGCGCGAGTCGAGCGCGAGGGCCGCGTTGCGCAGATCGTCGAGCTTGGTGCGCAGCGACGTGAGCTTCTTGCTCTTGGCGTCGATGAGCGTCTGCTTGGCCGCGAGGCGCTCGATCGGCGCGCTCTCGGCCTTCACCAGCTGGCTGATGAGGGTGCTCGTGTCGAGGCCCGTGGCCAGGCCGCTGAAGGAGATCATGAGCGCTCCGAGGTGGAGGTTCCGCGGACGAGAGAGACGTCCGTCTCGCGAATCGGTCGATCGAACGCGGACCTTGAGCCGACGTCGTGGTCCTCGCGCGCGGGCGCGGACGACGGAAACGCCAGCCCCGGCGCAGGAGACCTACGCCGGGGCCGGAGCACGGACCGAGAGGGGGAGGGAGAGCCCTCCGGGATCAACGCAGGAGCGACATCGCCACCGACGGCGCCTGGTTGGCCTGTGCGAGCACGGAGACGCCCGCCTGCATGAGGATGTTGTTCCGGGTCATCTCCGCCGTCTCCGACGCGATGTCCACGTCACGGATGCGCGAGTTCGCGGCCGAGATGTTCTCGCGCGCCGAGCCGAGGTTCGAGATGGAGACCTGGAGACGGTTCTGGACGGTGCCGATCGAGGCGCGGTTCGCGGAGACCGCGTCGATGGCCGTGTCCAGCGTGGTGAGCGCCGCCTGGGCGCCCGTGGCCGTGGAGAGATCGATCGTGCCGCCCGCGATGGTCGCGAAGTCGTTCTGCGCGATCGTGATGTTGATGCGGTCGTCGGCAGTGTCCTTGGTGCCGACCTGCATGTCGGCGTTGAAGCTGCCGTCGAGGAGCTTCGTGCCATTGAACTCGGTGACCTCGGAGATGCGGTCGATCTCGGCGACGAGATCCTGCGCTTCGTCGTCGATGTAGCCGCGATCGGCGGTCGCGAGCGTGCCGTTCGAGGCCTGCACCGCGAGCTCACGCATGCGCGTCAGCGCGCTGCCGATCTCGTTCATCGCGCTCTCGGCGGTCTGCGTGAGCGAGATGCCGTCGTTCGCGTTGCGCTCCGCCTGGGAGAGCGAGCGGATCTGCGCCTTGAAGCGCTCGCTGATTGCGAGACCTGCGGCGTCGTCCGCGGCCGTGTTGATGCGCATGCCGGTCGAGAGCTTCGCGAGATTGCCGCCGAGGCGGTTCTGCGTGCCGGTGAGAGCGCGCTGTGCGTTGAGGGACTGGGTGTTCGTTCCGAGGCTGATGGCCATGACTCTCCTCCTTGAGAATGTCAGTCGAGACTCCGGGCCAACCGGGCTCGGAGTCGGACTGTGAGCATGTCAGTCGTGCTGACAGACTCGCAGTCTCCACTGGCACTCTCGACACTCGACTCTCAGAGCATGAGTCGGGCACGAGGAGGAACGTCGTTTTTGTCCTACAGTGTAGTCGTGGGTGAGAGTGTCATTCGGTCTGGAGGACGTCAGTCGTCGAGAGTGTCAGTCGCTCTTCCTCGAGAGTGGCAGTGGAGAGCGACATTCGTGGCCAGCGTGGAGAGTCATCGTCTTCTCAGCTCGGTGTGTCCGGGGGAGCTCGCGCAGTCTCGCTCGCGGGCTCGACCTCTCCGGGGCGGGCGAGGGGGGTGCCCTCGCCCGCGCGGGCGGCGTGTCGCGCGTCAGCCCTGGAGGAGCTTGAGCGCCATCGTCGGCATCTGGTTCGCCTGCGAGAGCACGGCGACGCCGGACTGCGTGAGGATGTTGTTGCGGGTCATCTCCGCCGTCTCCATCGCGACGTCGACGTCGCGGATGCGCGAGTTCGCGGCCGAGAGGTTCTCGCGGGCGTTGCCCAGGTTCGCGATGGTGATCTGCAGACGGTTCTGCGCGGTGCCGAGGTTGGCGCGTGCGGTGGACACGTCGTCGATGGCCGTGTCGAGCGTGGCGAGGGCCGCCTGCGAGCCGACCTGCGTGGTGAGGTCCACCGCGGCGAGGGCACCGGCTGCGAGGGTGGCGGTCGTCATGTCGGTCACCGCGACCGTGATGCGATCCGCGGCCGTGCCGTGCGAGCCGATCTGGAAGGTGAAGGAGACGCCACCGGCGCCACCGTTGAGCATCTGCGTGCCGTTGAACTCGGTCGAGTCCGCGATGCGATCGATCTCGGCGAGCAGCGCCGTCTTCTCGTCGTCGATGTACTGGCGCTCGGTCGTGCCGAGCGTGCCGTTGGCCGACTGCACCGCGAGCTCGCGGATGCGCGTGATGATGCCGGACACCTCGTTCATCGCGCCCTCCGCGGTCTGCAGGAGCGAGATGCCGTCGTTGCCGTTGCGCTCGGCCTGCGCGAGCGAGCGGATCTGCGACTTGAGGCGCTCGCTGATCGCGAGGCCTGCGGCGTCGTCCGCCGCGCGGTTGATGCGGAGGCCGGTGGAGAGGCGTCCGAAGTTGCTCTCGAGACGGCCCTGCGTCTGGCTGAGGCTGCGCTGGGCGTTGATGGCGGCGACGTTGGTGTTGATGCTGATCATGGGGTCACTCCTCCTTGAGCGATTGGATGGGCCTTCCTGGCCCACCGTCTCCGGCGTCCCCCGCTCTCGCGATGCGCCGTCGACAACCCTTGCTTCGGCAATGCGCCGAGGGGTCTTGAGGAGAAATGCGATCGCGCCCCGGTCCTTCGCGAGGACGGAGCGAGCCCATGGTCGTCGCCCCGCGCGCAGGCACGGGACGCAAGGAGGCGAGCGCCCACGCGCGAGCGCGCGGACGAGGAGGTGCACGGGCCGCGCGTGGCGCAGCCGGGCACGACGCCCCTCACGGGGCGGCCGACGGAAACGAGCCCGTGATCACGGCCCTCGAGCGAGGCTCGGCGGGATCACGGCGGGGCGCGGGTGCACGAGGGCACGGGCGCGCGACGGTGCGGGGGGGCTCAGGTGGTGGCGCTGATGCGGGCCTCTAGGTCCTTCTTGAGGGGGACGACGAGCTCCTCGACCTCGGTGGGCGTGACGCCGATCCGCGCCATGGCGGTCTCGACCTCTTCGCGGCTCACCGTGGGCGGGTCCTCGAGGAAATGGCTGAGCAGATCGGCCGCGCAGACCAGCGATCCGACCGTGGTCGTGGGCTCGTGGTGGCGCGCGCACGCGTCCACGACCTCCACGGGCAGGTTCCACGCGGTCGCGAGCGCGGCGCCGGCCGGCTCGTGGAGCTGGTCGGCGACGGCCTCGAGCTCGGCGCGCGGGCGTCCTCGGGCTTGAGGCAATTTCGCCAGGACCTTGATGCAGCGCGCGCGTCCGACGTCGTGCAGGAGGCCGGCGAGGAAGGCCGTCTCGTGGTCGACACCGACCTGGGGCGCGAGGCGTTGGGAGAGGCGCGCGACGACGACGCAGTGGTCGAAGGTCGCGCGCACCACGTCGACGAGGCCGGGCGCGTCGAAGACCGTGTTCGCGTAGACGGCCATGTAGATCACGTCGCGCAGCGTGTGCAGCCCCAGCCGGACCACCGCGTGCCGGAGGCCCGAGATCGAGGCGCCTCGCGCGTAGAACGAGGAGTTCGCCACCGCGAGGATCCGCGCGGCCAGCGGTGGATCCTGCTCGACCACCGCGAGCAGCTCGTCGGTGCGGACGCGCGGGTTGCGGACCAGCCGCAGCGCCTCCATCGCGACGGCGGGGAGCACGGGCAGATCGGCCTTGGGGCCGAGCACGTGCAGGCGCGTGGCCTCGAGGAGATCGAGCTCCTGACCGGGCTGAGAGCCCCGTTCCAGCGAGGGGCTCGAGGGTGCACGCGGAAGCGGGCTCTGCCCGTACGAGCTCGTGCCGGCGCTCGTGCGTCGGAACGTCAGCGGCAAGGACGTGCTCGCGCGCGCGGGGCGTGCGGGCTCGGCAGGTCGTGCGTCGGTCATGCTGCGATCTCCGGGAGAATCCGTGGGTCGAGGGGGGCTCATGGCGCGCGCTCCAGCGGGGCCGCGGAGGGTCGACCCGACTCGCGGCGCAGGGGCTCTCCGAACGGCAGGAGGACCACGCGGTCCCGGCCCGTTCGCTTCGCGTGATAGAGGCACTGATCGGCGGCCTCGAAGAGAGGCTCGAGCGTGAGAGGGCGCGCAGCGCGCTCGGTGTCGGTCTCGGCCGGCCCGAGCGAGATGGCCCCGATGCTCACCGTGACGCGTGGCGGGCCCGAGGCCGATCTCAGGCGAAGTGAGCGTATTCCTTCGTGGAAACGCTCGGCGATCGTGCGGTGGATCGAGGTGGGCGCGTCGCGGATCACGACGACGAACTCCTCGCCGCCGTAGCGTGCGACCACGTCTCCGTCGCGCGCGAGTCGGCCCAGTCGACGCCCCACGGCGCGCAGCACCTCGTCACCTGCCGCGTGACCGTAGGTGTCGTTCACCTTCTTGAAGTGATCGATGTCGATCACGAGCAGGAGCGTGCTCGACTCTTCCTCGAGCGGCGCCTGCAGGGCCCCGTCGACCGCGCGTCGGTTGCGCACGCCCGTCAGCGGATCGGTGTGCATGTCGTCGATGAGCCGCACGCGTTCCTTCTGCGCGCGGCGCAGGAGGTCACGGTCTCGTCGGTTGCGGAGCTGGACGGCGACGCGCGCGGTGAGCTCGAGCAAGCGCGTGGGATCGAGCACGTCGTCCGCGCCGCCGAGGAGGCATTGCGCCAGGAGCTGCTCGTCCAGGCCGTGCTCGGCGATCAGCCCGATCGGCATGAGTCGCATGGGATCGAGCATCCGCAGGTCGCCCAGGACCTCGAGGCCCGAGCCGTCCGGCAGCTCCACGGCGAGCAGCACCAGATCCGGCAGGGTCAGCCGGACGGTCTCGAGGATTCCGTCGAGGTGCCCGACGCTGCAGACGACGTGGCCCTCCTCCTCGAGCAGGCTCGCGATGCGGTCACGCTCCCCGCCCTCGCCCATGCACACGAGGATGCGGGCGGCGCGATCGGACAGGGGCGGCAGCGTGAGCGGCTCCATCGAGCATGGCAGCGGCCACCGTGCCCGGGACCTTGAGGACGAAGTCGAGGTCGCGAGATCGATCCCTCCGCACACACCTCACCTCAAGGGATCTGCCCACGCGTCCGCTCCTTGGCGCATGACCACCATCGTCGGCCTTCTCGTGGTGTTCGGCGCGGTCCTCGGCGGCTATGCGATGGCCGGGGGCCCCTTCGACGTCCTCATCCAACCCAACGAGATCGTCGTGATCGGCGGTGCCGCCATCGGCACCGTGATCATCTCGGCACCCGGCGGTGGCCTCAAGCGCATCAGCCACGCGTTCAAGAAGGCCTTCGCCGGCAAGCCGCCGATGCGCGCCGACTACGTGGAGCTGCTCAAGTGCCTTTATTCACTCTTCCAGGTGATGAGGAGAGACGGAGTGCTCGCGCTCGAGCAGCACGTCTCCGACCCGCACAAGAGCAGCCTGTTCCAGAAGTTCCCGGCGGTGCTCAAGGACCACCACGCCGTCGAGTTCCTCTCGGACTCGCTGCGTCAGCTCGTGGACGGCTGTAGCCCCGAGGATCTCGTGCTCCTGTTCGACGCCGACCTCGAGACGCTGCACGAGGAAGAGCACCAGCCGATCGGCCTCATCCGCACGGCGGGTGACGCGCTCCCGGGCCTGGGCATCGTCGCGGCCGTTCTCGGCATCGTCATCACGATGAGCCACCTCGACGGCGGTCCCGAGGAGATCGGCCACCACGTCGCGGCCGCGCTCGTCGGCACCTTCCTCGGCATTCTCTTCTGTTACGGCATGATCGGCCCGATCGCGACGGCGATCGAGATGATCGGTGGGGCCCAGCACCGCTATCTCCTCTGCATCAAGGACGGAGTGCTCGCGGCCGCACGCGGCAACACGCCCGAGCTCGCCGTCGAGTTCGCGCGCCGCTCGATCTTCACGGACATGCGGCCTTCGGCCAAGGAGATGGAAGAGGCCTTCAAGAGCCTCAAGGCAGGTGGCTGATGGCCGGAAAGCCCGACAAATCGGCCGGCAAGGCCAAGGTCATCTTCGTCAAGAAGAAGGGCAAAGGACACGCCCACCACGGCGGCGCCTGGAAGGTGGCTTATGCCGACTTCGTGACCGCCATGATGGCCCTCTTCATGGTGCTCTGGCTGGTCTCCCAGACCGACGAGACCACGAGAAGCCAGCTCGCCCGCTACTTCCGTTCGGGTGTGTTCTCGGGCAGCGGTCACGTGATCGGCGACAGCGTGCCGAGCGGCCGCGGCCCCACCGTCGGTGGTGGTCAGACGCAGATCAACGGTCAGCACGGCCAGCCGACGCAGCAACAGCTCGAGGCCACCGCGCAGACGCTCGAGCAGGTGCTCGACCTCGTCGCCGCCGACGACCCGCACCTGGCCGCGCTGCGCGAGCAGATCGACGTGCGTCTCGACGACTCCGGCCTGCTCATCCAGATCTCCGACGGCGGCGACGAGATCCTCTTCGGCCTGGCCTCCTCGGAGCTGACGCCGGCCCTGGCGGAGTTCCTCGCCGCGCTCGGGCCCGTGCTCGGTCGCCTGTCGAACGAGCTCCAGATCCACGGCCACACCGACGCGCGCCCTTTCCCCGAGGGCTCGAGCTACGACAACTGGAACCTCTCGTTCGCACGCGCCGACGCCGCGCGACGCTTCCTCGAGGGACACGGCGTGCGCCCGCACCAGATCGTCGGTGTGCTCGCCCACGCCGACTCGGACCTGCTCGTGCCCGAGAATCCGCTCGATCCACGCAATCGCCGCCTGTCGATCCTGGCCGTGCGCCACGGCGCCGAGCGCCCTGCCGCGCACGGCCGCGTCGTCGCCGAGGGCGATCCCGAGCTCCCCGCGGCGGAGGCCGCACGCGAGGCGCTGCGCGCACGCGCCGAGCGAGAAGGCCTGACCGTCGACGGCGCGGCCGAGGCTGGGCGGGAAGGTGCCAGTCCGGAAGGGTCGTCTTCGGAGCACGTCAGTCCCGGAGGCGATCCTCCGGCGTCGGACGCTCTCGAGGCGGCCGGGTCGGAAGAGGCCCATCCCGAAGAAGGCATTCCGGAAGGTGCCAGTCCCGAAGTCGGCACTCCGGAAGGTGGCAGTCCGCACGCGGCCGGAGAGAGGGCCAGCGCGCCGCCCTCCGGCGGGGAAGGTGCCGAGCACCACGACACGGCGGCCCACGACACGGCGGCCCAAGACACGGCGGCCCACGACACGGCGGCCCACGACACGGCGCAGCGGTCGCCAGAGCGAGAGGAACCATGAAGCACGCTCCCATCCGGGTCTCGGTCGGCGGCGGCAAGGGCGGAGTCGGCAAGAGCATCGTCGCCGCCAACCTCGCGTGCGCGCTCGCGGCGCTCGGCCTCCGCACCGTCGTCGTCGACGGCGATCTCGGCGCCCCGAACCTCCACACGTTGCTGGGCGTGACGAACGTGGGGCCGACGCTCCACGCGCTCCTCGAGCGCCGGATCAGCCGCATCGAAGAGGCGCTCGTGGGCACCGACATCCCACGCCTCTCGCTCGTCGCGGGGGCCAGCGGTGTGCCCGGGCACGCGAACCCCGGTCACCAGGAGAAGCTCAAGCTCCTTCGTCAGATCGCCTCGCTCGACGCGGACGCCGTCGTGATCGACGTGGGCGCCGGCACTTCGTACAACGCGCTCGACCTCTTCACCGCGGGGCAGGTGCGTCTGATCGTCGCGACGCCGGAGCTGACCTCGCTCCAGAACGCGTATGTCTTCAGCAAGGCCGTGGTGCTGCGCGAGATCGCCGCGCTCGCGAAGTCCGAAGGCAAGCTCGAGGCGTGGACGCAGGCCTTCGATCACGGCGAGACGAGCCGGATGTCGCGCTGGCTCGGTCGACTCGAAGGCACGGAGCCCGCGCTCGCGGCGCGCATCCGCGGATACCTCGCCGCGCCGGGCACCGGCCTCGTGGGCAACCGCATCGGCGCGCCCTCGGAGCGCCACGCGCTCTTCGCGCTCTCGCGCCTCGGTCGCGAGTTCCTCGAGGTGGAGCTGCCGATCGTCGCGACCCTGCCGATCTCGCAGAGCGTGCTCGACAGCGTCCAGCGTCGGCGTCCGGTGGTCTTCGGTGCGCACGCCGATCCGAGCCTCGCACGCGCGTTCGCGCGCCTCGCCGAGCACGTCGTCACGAGCGAGCGCGGCGCGCGCGATCCGGGTCCGGTCGAGGCGCCGGGGCCCGACCCGAGCCCCGAGGACGTCGAGCCACCCGCGGGCTTCGCGTCGCAGCTCGGCGCCAGGCAGCGCCGCGAGGCGCGCGTGACCGTCTCGCTCGGCTGCGTCGTGCGTGGACCGCGCGGCGAGGCGGAGGGCGTCATCGTCGACCTGTCCTCGGGGGGCGCCCGCATCTCCTCGGGGCTCGGCGCGCGCGTCGGCGATCGCGTCGAGATCCGTGTCGCGCAGGCCGGCAGCGAGATCACCCTCACGGGCATCGTGCGTCACGCCGCGCGTGAGTCGTTCGGTCTCGCGCTGGAGCCCGGCTGCGCCGCACGCGTGCAGCGCTTGATCTCGCCCGAGGTGCGCAGCCTCGAGTCGGCACCGTGAGGCCGCGATGAGCGATCTCCTGCGGAGCGTGCGTCCTGCCCCCGTCTCGACCGCGCCGCTCGATCCGAGGCTCCTGGCGACGCTGGGCGCGCGACAGGCCATCGAGGCGATCGCGCGCAGCGGACGCACCGCGCTCGTGCTGCTCGACCGCGGTGCGCGCATCGGCGAGATCTGGCTCGACCGTGGGCGCATCCTCTGCTCGGACGATCTCGTCGTCGCGGCGGCCTCGCTCGCCGAGCTGCTGGCGTGGCCCCGGCCGCACATCACGATCATCCCCGGCGCACGCCGCGGCGGCCCGTGCGCGGCGATCCCCGCCGCGGTCGTCCTGCATCGCGCGGCCGAGATCGCAGACGAGCGGCTCGTCTCGCTCTCGGTCCTCGCGGATGCGACGGAGATCCATCGCCCGGCCGAAGGAGCGCGCGCGCGCGATGGCGACGCACACGAGCAGGCGGCCCTGGCCGCGCTCGCCGACGGCGCCTCGCCGTTCTCGGTGGTGCCGATCGACCGTGGCAGTGCGGAGATCGCCGCGGCCCTCGTCCGCCTCGTGCGACGACGCGCGATCGTGCGTGCCCCGCCGGCCGAGGAGAGGCGCACGACCTCGGAGCGTCCGACCGCGCCGGGCGCCTCCGGCGGTCTGAGCCGACTCGTCTCGTGGGTGCGTGCGGGCCTGGACGGTCAGGGCAGCAGCGCTCCGACGACGACGTCCTCGCGGCCGCCGCCACGCGCCTTCGATGCTCCGACGCGTCCGTCGTGCCGTGTGCCCGGGTGGCGCCCGAGCGAGGCGGGTGACGCTGCCGAGCCGAGCACGAGCGGCGAGGCGAGCTGGGCGGTCCTTCCGTGGGATCGCGATCGCGCGGCCATCGCGACGACCGCGAACGAGATCGCCTCGCGCCTCGCAGAGGCGCTGCCGCACGAGCGCGCGCAAGCCGACGCGGCCACCGCGGCGCTCCTCGCGCAGCTCGAGCAGGCCGTGGCGCGCGGTCTCGAGGACGTGGCGCCGATGCCGGGCCTCGCCCTCGAGCTGCGCGACGCGATCTCGAAGGAGACCACCGCGCGTGAGGTGGCCGCGATGATCGAGCCGGAAGAGGCGATCACGCGGGCCGTGCTGCGTGCAGGCTCGGCCGCGGCGTTCGGTCGCCCGCCGGCGACGCTCGAGCAGGCCGTGGTGCGTGTCGGTCTCGGGCGCGTGTACCGCATCGCGACTGCGCCGATCGTGCGTGCGCGCTCGTTCGAGGCGCGCGTGCTCGGTGCACGCACGCAGCGGATCCGCATGGCGTGTCAGCTCGCGGGCGAGCTCGCCGCCGAGCTCGCGACGGGACCGGCGCGCGAGGATCTGTTCCTGGCAGGGCTGCTCCACGGCCTCGGGCGGCTCTACCTCGCGACGCTCGCCGATCGCGTGCCGCGCGTGCCTCCGACGCGCCTCGACGAGCTCGCGAGCGCCTACCAGAGCTCGATCGGCGTCCTGCTCGCGGCGCGCTGGGGCCTCGGCGCCGAGGTGCGCCTCGCGCTCGGTGCCCACGCCGACGCACCACCGGTCCGCGTCGAGCCCGCAAGGGGCGAGGAGACGGACGCGAGCAGCCTGCCCTCCGCGCTGCGCGTCGCGCAGATCGTCGCCTGTGCCATGACCGAGGATCCGCCCGTGCCCGAGTGGCGCATCGCCAAGGCGCTCCACGTGCGAGCGGACGCCGTGCCGGCGACGGGACCCCTCTTCGACCGGGCCCGCGCGCTGCTGCGCGAGCTGCGCTGATCGACGACCTCCCAGACTCGCCGCGCAGCGCGACGAGGCGGGGCTGCGGGCATCGCCCGCGCGGGGAGACCGCGAGCCCCTCGGTCGTGCGCGCGGCACGAACGCCGCGAGGACCGCAGAATCAGTCGTCCTGATTCGTGCGATCCTCGAGGGGCTCGATCGAGGCGTCCGATCGACGTGCTCAGCGCATGAGTCGATGCAAGTGACGCACGCTCTCAGTCGAGGTGGATGCCGAGCGCGAAGCTCAGTGTCGGGCCGAAGGCGCGACTGCCGATCTCGCGCTCGAGCGCGGCGCCCAGCTCCTGCATCGCGGTGACGACGAGCTCGTCGCGAGACTCGGTCACGATGGAGACGTCGTGTCGGAATGCATGGATCCAGCCGAGCGCTGCGCGGAACGACATGCCGTCGAAGATCTCCGTCTGCCACGCGAGCTCCGCGTGGATCGTGTCGATCGTCACGTCGATGCCGATGACGTCGCTGTCGGAGGGGCCGACGAGCGCGCTCGCGCCCGGGGCCATCGACCCGAGCGTGGAGAGCCGGTGCGTCCAGAGGAGCGCGTAGCCGGCCGAGATCTCGATGCCGGGCGTGCCCGAGGGGCGCAGCCCGATGCCCACCTCGAACCACGTCGCGTCGCCGAGCATCGTGCGCGCGATCTGCGCGTCGGTCTCGGACCAGAGAGCCCAGCCCGTGCCGACGTCGTTGATCCCGTCGAGGATCGCGACCGGCAGTAGGCCTGCGTTCACGTAGAGCACGAAGTGCCCGGGCACCTCCATCGCGATGCGGCCGCCGACCGTGAGCGGCAGCATCGCGATCGCCGAGACGTCGAGCGCGAACTCGGGCTGGGCCGGCTCTTCTCCGCAGGTGCGGGAGGCCTCGTCGGCCCGAGGCGTGTCGGCGTCGGGCACGAAGGGTGAGGCGAGCGCGCGGGCGCCGGACGCGTCGTCGTCTGCGTGCGCGACGCCGCCGCTCGCACAGGCGAAGGCGATGCCCGCCACCGCGCCGAGTGCGCGGGCGGGTCGCGCGTTCACGGCATCCCCGGAGCTGCGCTCGAGACCGAGGCGCTCGGCGCGGGCGCCGGACGCAAGCTCGGCGTCTGGCCCGTCATGAGCGCCACGTAGTTGCGGATGTCCGCGCGTGCGTCGGGGGGGATGGCACCGAGCTCGATGCCGATCGCGCGCTGACCACGCTGCGTCTTGGCCCACCGCGCGATGCCCGGGAGCGTCACGACCCGACCCGAGCTCGGCAGCGGCAGCCGCACGGTGACCTCGTCGCCCTCGACGCAGCTGCCCGAGGTGACCACGAGCAGGCCCTGCTCGGAGATGTCCTCGGTGCGACCGTCGCAGGCGCCGGCCTGGCCGAGCACGCGCACGGGCGTGACGTAGGGCGCGCGCGTGAACTGGCGGCGCGAGCTGCCGTCGGCGGGCGCGCGAGGAGGATCGAGCAGGTCGAGGCGTCGCGGTGCGTGACCGATCGCTGCGACGCACGCGGCCGCGAGCTCGTCGGGGCTCGCATGGCGCTGTGCGGGATCGCGGCGCATCGCGCGGAGGATCGCGGACTCGAGGGCGGGCGAGACGTCGGGGCGGCTCTCGCGGATCGACGGCACGGGCTTGCCTGCCAGGAGGGCGCTCATCACCTGCGTCATGGTGCCGGGGAAGGGCACGTCGCCCACGAGACACTCGAAGAGCGTGACGCCGAGCGCGTACACGTCGGTGGCGGGCGTCGGCGGCAGACCGTCGAGGATCTGCTCGGGGGCCATGTACTCGATGGTGCCGAGCACGTCCGTCTGCTGCGTCAGCTTGCGCTCGACCACGTCGTCGCCTTCGCCGACGCGCGCGATGCCGAAGTCGAGGAGCTTGAGCACGTCGCCTTCGCGGCCGGCCTCGCGCGTGACGAGCACGTTGCCGGGCTTGACGTCGCGGTGGACGACACCGGTCCCGTGCACGTAGGTGAGCGCGGCCGCGAGCTGCTGCGCGACGGCCACCGTGCTGTCCACGTCGAGCGTGCGGCGGGCGACGATGAAGCTCTCGAGCGAGCGTCCCTCGATCATCTCGAGCACGAGGTACGGGCCGTGGCTGCGGCACACGCCCGCATCGAGCACGGAGGCCACGCCGGGGTGTCTCGCGATGGCGAGCGCGCGCGCCTCGCGCATGAGGCGAGCGTGCACGATCGGCCAGCCGAGCGCGGCGGTGGTGAGGACCTTCACCGCGACGGGGCTGCGCGTGAGCGAGTGCTCCGCCTCGAACACGATGCCCATGCCGCCGCGTGCGATCTCGCGGCGCACCGTGTAACGGCGATCGATCGTGCTCGCGGGGCTGGCCTCGACGTAGCGGGGTTCGGACGTCATACGCATCTCCTTCGTCGCGCGGTGGATCCGCGCCGATTCCTCATCTGGCTGCGTCAGAAGACGACGGGGGCGAAGCCGCGCTGGGGCCGGCCGTAGAGATAGCCCTGGAGTACGTCGCACCCGAGCGACACGAGCGTGTCGCGCTCGGGCACGGTCTCGACGCCCTCGGTCACCACGATCATGCCGAGGTCCACGCACACGCGGACCATCGAGGACACGAGGTGCTGCTTCTTGTGGCTCACGTCCACGCCGCGCACGAGCGACATGTCGAGCTTCACGACCTCGGGCTCGAGCTTGGTGAGGCTCGTGAGCCCCGCGTAGCCAGCGCCCAGATCGTCGATGGCGAGCGAGTAGCCGAGGCCTCGGAGCCGCTCGATGCGCTCGCTCAGATCCTCCACGTCCTCGAGCGAGGCGCGCTCGGTGATCTCGAGCACGATGCGGCTCGCGTACGGCGCGAGCGGCGAGCGTGTGGAGTAGAGGAGCTCGTCGTGGAGATCGTGCGCGTGGAGGTTCACGAAGATCTTCGCGTCCTTGGGCGCATCGGGGATCGCCTCGGCGACGCGGATGCGCGTCGTGCGACCGACCTCGCTCAGGCGGTGGAGCCGCTCCGCCACGCCGAGCAGCGCAGGCGGGCTCTTGAGCGTGGGCTCGTCGGTGCGCAGGAGCGCCTCGTAGCCGACGACGCGCCTCTCCTTCACGGACACGATCGGCTGGAAGGCCATCCACAGGGTGCGGAGCCCGTTCTCGAAGCGCGCCTCCTGCCCGGCGCGATCACCGAACTCGCTCGTGCGACCGAGGGCGTCGTCGGCGGCGCGCTGGAGCGCGAGCAGCGAGCGCAGACCGCTCGCGCGGGAGACCACGTCGCGGAGCGCGGCGGGCTCGACGGGCTTGGTGAGGTACGAGAACGCGCCGAAGTTCACGGCGTCCTGCGCGCTCTCCATCGACGGGTACCCCGTCACGAGGACGACGGGGATGTCGAGGTCGGTCTTGCGAACGGCCTTGAGCAGCTCGATCCCCGTGAGGCCCGGGATGTCGATGTCGGAGACGATCGCGGAGAACGCACCGCTCGCGACGTGCGCGAGCGCCTCCTGCCCCGACTCGACGGCGGTCACGCGGTACGACGAGCCGAGCACGCGCTCGTACGCTCGCCGAACGAGGGGGTCGTCCTCGACGACGAGGACCTGGCTCGGCGCGCTGGCCTGGGCCGGGTGCTGCGAGGGCTGGGTCATCATCAACAAGGGCTCCTCCTCACGCTGGCTCGCGGGGACGAGCAGTGGTTCGTCCGTCCGGCACCGATCCTTGAGCCCGCCCGGTCGCAAGACCGATCCACTGCCGTGGGATGGAAGTGATACAGTCGAGGTCCGTGCGGGTTCTGGTCCTCGAAGACGACGCGGGTCTGCGTCGTGGCATCGAACGCCATCTCAAGCGCTCCGGCGCGGAGGTCACGGCGACGGCCTCGATCGTCGAGGCCATCGAGGCGCTCTCGCGCATGCCGAGCTTCCACGCCTTCGTGACGGATCTGCGCTTGCCCGACGGCAACGGGCTCGAGGTGCTCGAGCGCATGCCCGCGAGCGCGAAGCGCCCGGCAACGATCGTGATGACGGGCGAGGCGACGATCGAGACGGCGGTCGGCGCGCTGCGCCTGGGCGCGCTCGACTACTTGCTCAAGCCGTTCTCCATGGAGGCGCTCGACGAGACGCTGCGGCGTGTGGTCGCGCACGACGCGGGCGCCGAGCCGCGTGCGGTCACCGACCTCGGCGCCGCCGAGGCGTGGCGAGAGCGGCACGCGCCGCAGCTCCTCGGCCGAGCGCCCAAGCTGCTCGAGGTCTTCGAGGTGCTGCGCCGCATCGCGCCGACGGATTGCTCGGTGCTCGTCTCTGGCGAGACCGGCACGGGCAAGGAGCTCGTCGCGCGGGCGATCCACGCGGCGAGCGGTCGAGGCGCTGGACCGTTCGTCGCGATCAACTGCGCGTCCGTCCCCGAGCAGCTCATGGAGAGCGAGCTCTTCGGCCACGTGCGCGGCGCCTACACCGGTGCGCAGACCGCGCGCATCGGTCGCTTCCAGGCCGCGCACAAGGGCACGCTCTTCCTCGACGAGGTGGGCGAGATGCCGCTGGCGCTGCAGGCCAAGCTCCTGCGTGCCTTGCAGGAGAAGGAGATCCTGCCGCTCGGCGAGAACCACCCGGTGCACGTCGACGTGCGTGTCGTGGCCGCGACGCACCGCGACCTCGAGTCGATGGTGGAGGCTCGCCAGTTCCGCGAGGATCTCCTCTATCGCCTCGACGTCATCCGCGTGGAGCTGCCGCCGCTGCGAGGTCGCCCCGGCGACATCGAGCTCCTCGTGCAGGCCTTCGTGCGCGACGCGTGTGCGCGACGCGGCGCGAACGTGACGTCCGTCGAGCCCGCGGCTCTCGACGTGCTCCGCGCCTATGCCTGGCCCGGCAACGTGCGTCAGCTCCAGAACGTGGTGGAGCGCATGGTGCTCTTGCGCGGCGAGGGCTCGCTCAGCGTCGGCGACGTGCCCGAGAAGATCCGCGGCGCCGCCGCGAGCCGCGCCGCCACGGCGCACCCGTACGCGACGCCGCTCCTGCCCGACGAGGGCATCGACCTCCGCGAAGCGGTCGAGCGGTTCGAGACCGCGCTCATCCAGCAGGCGCTCGATCGCGTCGGGGGAAACCGCAACCGCGCCGCGCTCCTTCTCAAGCTCAACCGCACGACGCTCGTCGAGAAGCTCAAGAAGCGCGAGATCTCGAACGCTGAGACGTCACGGCCCGACGAAGAGTAGGGCGCGTGCGCTGGGCGCGCCTCGGCGCCTCGGAGGAACCACGCGCGCGTGCGCGGCCGACGCTCGTCGCCATGGGGAGGCCGACGGCGCTTTGACGGGGCGTCAGCGACCCGGCGTCCGCGGCCGCGGTTCTTCGCCTCTGCTCGCCGCGTTTCGGGGATTTCCCCAGTGATCGCGTGCGGTCGCGGCCAGGCACGGCGAGTGCTCAAGGGCTCCTCCGAACCGCTCGTCACCGAGAACGAGCGCTCGAACCGGAGCTCCCATGAACGCCCTCTCCGCCACCGATCGTCAGGCCCTCGTCGCTGCAGGCCTTCCCATCGTGCGCCGCGTCGCGCACGGCGTCGCGCGTCGCGTTCCTTCGCACGTCGACATCGGTGATCTCGTCGGGGCCGGCACCGAGGGCCTGCTCCGCGCCGTGAGCGCCTACGACCCGCAGCGCAGCGATCGCTTCGAGCCCTACGCCGAGACGCGGATTCGCGGCGCGATCCTCGACGAGCTGCGCTCGATCGATTCGATGACCCAGCACGGCCGTCGCCGCATGGCCGAGGTCAACAAGCGCACCTGGGAGCTCGAGCGCGCCCTGGGCCGTGCCCCGACCGAGGAGGAGGTCGCTGCCGCGCTCGGGATGGGCGTGGGCGAGTACCTGGATCTCCTCGCGACGGCGTCGCAGGCCGCGGGCATGACGAGCGGCGAGCAGGCCGATCCCGATCTCGTCGCGGGCGGTGGGCCGGATCCGAGCACGCTCTACGCCGAGGCCGAGGAGCGACGCCGCCTCGCGCAGGCGATCGCGCGCCTGCCCGCGCGGCAGCAAGAGGTGCTCGGCCTCTACTACCAGCACGAGTGCACGCAGGCCGAGATCGGACGTCTCCTCGGGGTGACCGAGAGCCGCGTCTGCCAGATCCTCTCCGATGCCACCTCCCGCCTGCGCTTCGCGCTCGGGGAGACGTCCCTCCGCTCGGCGTCCTGAGCCGCCAGCGTCAACGAATCTGCACGACCGTCAGGATCTTGGCTCAAGGTTCGGCCCCGCTCGCCCGACATGTGGAGCGAGGCCACATGAACCACATCCCCGCGAGCACCACGATCCGCATCCCGACCTCGACGCTGCGCGCCGTGCGTCCGCCGGCTCCCGTTGCCGAGGCCTCCGACCGCGAGGCGTACATCCAGTCGCTCGCGCGCCTTCGCGCCAAGGGCCTCTTGCCCATCGATCCGCTCGCGATCGCGGACGCGATCCTGCGCAAGGAGCTGCCGCACCGCCGCGGTCGCTGAGGCGCCGCACGCGTCGCGTGACGATGCGTTCTCTTCGGTTCGTGTTTTGCGTACGATTCGGTCCGTGAACCAAGAAGTGGACGAAGGGGGCCCCGACGCCGAGGCGGCGCTGCGTGAGCAGCTCGCGCTCGTGCTCCTCGGAGGGTTCGTGCACGACGTGGGGAGCCCGCTCGCGGCCCTCACCTCCAACCTGAGCGTCGCCAAGGAGCTGGCAGACGCCGAGGACGACGCCTCGCGCGCGGAGCTGCGCGAGGTGCTCGACGACCTCGAGATGGCCACGGCGCGACTGACCGAGCTCGCCAGCGATCTGCGCGGCTACGTGGGCCTCCCGGTCGGTCGAGGGACCTTCGAGGAGCTCACGCGCTGCGCCCTCCGGCTCGCGCGCTCGCATCTGTCGCGACGCGTGCAGGTCGAGCTGGCGATCGATCCGGAGCTGCGTCCCCGCCTGCCGGCGGCAGAGGTGCTCCGCGCGGTCGGCGCGCTCGTGGTCGCGACGACGCGCGACCTTCCGTCGGGCGCCAAGGGTCACGTGCTCACCGTGCGGACCGAGCCCGAGGCCTTTGCCCTCGAGATCGCTCCGCCGCCTCCGGTCGACTTCACCGCGTCGATCGGCGTGGCGACGGCGCGGCTCGCGCGCGAAGCGGTCGTTTCGAAGGACGCGAGCCGCTGGACCATCCGCGTCCCGCTGCGCTGGGTGTGACGCATGGAGCGCGAGAGGCCCACGAGAGAGAGTCCCGCCGTCCCGCCCGAGGAGGACAAGCGCGACACCGGCAACCTCGTCGGGGTCCCGACCATCGCGCTGCCGCAGGTGCTCGCCTCGAGCGGCGGTCCGGTGAAGGCCCGGCTCGTGGTGCTCCGCGGTGCCCAGCCCGGCCGCCGCTATCCGCTCGACGATCACAGCTCCATCGGGCGCGGCTCGAGCTGCACGGTGCAGATCGAGGACTCGATGGCGTCGCGCAAGCACGCCCTCATCCAGCGCACCGAGGGCGCGAGCTGGGAGCTCATCGATCTCGGCAGCCGCAACGGGACGCTCCTCAACGGTCGCCCCGCGGGCCACGACCCGGTTCGCTTCGGCGACCACGTGCAGATCGGCGAGACCGTCTTCCTCTTCTCGCACACCGACCCGCTCGAGGAGCGGATCCTCCATCGCCAGAAGCTCGAGGCGATCGGGCGGCTCGGTGCTGGCATCGCGCACGACATCAACAACGTGCTCGGCGGCATCCTGATGAACGTCGACTACGTGCTCGGCCTGGGTGACCGGAGCCTCACCGATCCGGAGGTGCACGAGTGTCTGGCGGACCTCCGCGCGGCCAGCCTGCTCGGCGCCGATCTCACGCGACGGATCCTCGCGGTCGCGCGTCGCGGCGCGGCCGAGCACGTGCAGATCGACCTCAGCGCGCTCGTGAACGACACGCTCAAGATCGCGCGCCGCACGTTCGACCGCTCCATCAAGGTCGAGCGCGCCGTCGCGCCGCAGGTCCACGTGCGCGGCGATCGTGCGCACCTCCAGCAGATGCTGATGAACCTCCTCCTCAACGCGCGCGACGCGATGCCGCAGGGCGGCACGCTCACCGTGACGCTCGGATACGCGCGTCCCTCGGAGGTGGAGTCGGAGATGGTCGCCGTGGCGGGTCACCACGCGCGCCTGGTCGTCGCCGACACCGGCGTCGGCATGGACGCCGCGACACGCGTGCGGATCTTCGAGCCGTTCTTCACCACCAAGTCCGCCGACAAGGGCTCCGGGCTCGGCCTGGCCACGGTGATGGACGTCGTCACCGCGCACGGCGGCACCATCGAGTGTCACAGCCAGCCCAGCCTCGGCACGTCGTTCCGTGTGGTCGTGCCCGCGCTCATGGTGGCGGCGCGCACCGAGTCGCGGACGCCGGCGGGCGTCCTGCGCACGCCGAACGCGAACCGACCCGTCGCGCGGATCCTCGTGGTCGACGACGAGCCGCTCTCTCGTCGCAGCATCTGTCGTCTCCTCTCGCGCGAGGGACACACCACGCTGGCCGCAGGAGACGGTCGCGAGGCGCTCGCCGTGTTCCAGCGCGAGGGCGAGGCGATCGACCTCGTGCTCATGGACCTCGACATGCCCGAGCTCGACGGGCACGGCGCGATGCTCGAGATGCGGCGCTTGCGCCCCGAGACACGCGTGGTCTTCCTCACCGGCTTCGTGACCGACACGCGCAAGCGAGAGCTCTACGACTCGGGGGCGAGCGCGGTGCTCAACAAGCCGTGCGATGCGGTGACCCTGCGCGACGCGCTCGTGACCGCGCTCGCGATCCGCGGCAACATCGCGCAAGCCTTCGTGCCACCCGACACGCGCTGACGGGGCCTCGCCGTCTCCGGCCGGCAACGTCGCGAGCCCTCGCGCTGCATCGCCTCTCGGGTCACGCTGCGAGGCACCTCATGCCGGGCCTCGAAGCACTGCTGCACGCGCTCGTGTCCCCGATCCGTGCGTTCTGGGATCCCGGCAGCCGCCACTTCGCCCCGGCGCTGCTCGTCGCGCTGGTGCTCGCGGCGATCGTGTGGTGGCGCTCCGATCGGCGCGAGTCGTTCCTGCGCACGGTCTTCCCCGCGCGTGTGTGGCTCCACCCCTCGGCCCTGCTCGACTACCGCCTGATCTTCGCGCGCTCGCTCGTGCGCCTGCTGCTCACCGGACCGCTCGTCGTGTCCTCCCTGCTCGTGGCGGCGCGCGTGATCATCACGCTCCGCGGCAGCTTCGGGCCCGGCCCGCTGCGCGGCACCGATCCCGCGATCGTGACGGCCGTCTTCACGCTCGCGGCCTTCGTGGCGGAGGACTTCACGCGCTTCGCGATCCACTACGCGAGCCATCGCTTCGCGCCGCTCTGGGCGATCCACCGCGTCCACCACACGGCGGAGGTCATGACGCCGTTCACCGTCCACCGCGTGCACCCGCTCGAGAGCGTGCTCAACCGCGCGGGCGGTGCGCTCGCGGTCGGTCTCGTCGCGGGCCTCCTCGGCTGGCTCTTCGATGGGCGCATCTCGGGCTGGACGATCCTCGGCGTCGATGCGCTCGGCCTCCTCTGGAACCTCGCGGGCGGCGTGCTGCGCCACTCCGAGATCCCGCTCGGCTACCCGCGCTGGCTCGAGCACCTCTTCATCAGTCCGTCGCAGCACCAGATCCACCACGGCGATCGGCCCTCGCAGCACCACAAGAACTTCGGCTCGACGTTCGCCGTGTGGGACTGGGCCGCGGGCACGCTCGCCACGAGCGAGGCGCGCGAGGGCCTGCGCTACGGCCTTCCGCCGCACCTCCGCGACCACGGCGAGGGTGTGCTCTCGACGCTGTGGGCCCCGATCGTCAACGCGGTGATCGCCCTGGCCCCTCGTCGCTGGCGCGCTCAGACGGCCACGAGCGCGCGCCCCGAGCCACGCGACCCACGCTGACGACAGAAGACTCTAGAAAGAATCGATCGGGGCGCCCTGCGGCGGGGTGAGCGCAGCTCACCCCTGGAGCAAGAGCGAGGAGGAGTCTTCGACGATCGAGCGACGGGGAGCTCGAGGGGCCGGAGGTCTCTCGACCCGGAAGACTCAGTGTCGAGTCGCACCGACCTCGTGGATCTTCCTCGCGAGATCCCGCGGGGCCAGCGGCTTCTCGAGCAGGCTGCGACCCGTCTCGGCGATGGCCTGCGAGAGCGCGGCGGCCTGGAGACCTCCCGAGAGGAAGATCGCGTGCTCGGCGAGCACCGGGTCGAGCCGACGGATCGCCAGGTATAGCTCGTGGCCGTTCATCTCGGGCATCACGATGTCGCTCACGACCACGTCGAAGTGCTCGCCGCGCCCGATCAGATCGAGCGCGACCTTGCCGCTCGTGGCCGTGACGCAGTCGAAGTCCTGCCGGAAGGTGCGGGCGAGCGCGCGCAAGAGGAGCTCGTCGTCGTCGACGATCAGCACGCGCAGCCGCGCGATCGAGGGCGGCGGGACGCTCAGCGGGCGCGGCCGATTCGAGGGCGGCGGCGGCCTCGGCATCACGATGCGAAAGACCGTGCCCCGACCGATCTCACTGTCGACGAGCACCTCTCCACCGGCCTTGCGCACGAGCTCCTTCGTGATCGCGAGGCCCAGGCCCGTGCCTTGTCCGGCAGGCTTGGTCGTGAAGAACGGATCGAAGATCCGCGCCACCACGTGGCTCGGGATGCCGGGGCCCGAGTCCTCGATCTCGATGCACACGACCTCTTCGTCCGCGCTCGTGCGGATGCGCAGCCTGCGCCGCGCCGGCTCGACCTGATCGAGCGCCTGGAACGCGTTCACCACGAGGTTCGTGAGCGTCTGCGTCATCGTGTGCGCCGGGGCCATCACGTGAGGCAGCTGCGGATCGAGCTCGAGCTCGACCTTCACCTGGAAGCGCGCCTCCTTGCCGACGAGGCGGAGCACGCTCTGCACCTCCTCGTTGAGGCTCGTGGGCTCGAGGCGCGGCGCGGCTTCCGTCGTGCGCGCGAACTCCTTGAGCGATCGGACGATCGCGCCGATCCGCCGACTCCCCGTGAGCGAGTCGCTCACCGTCTCGAGGAGGTTCGAGGCGTAGCGCTCGAGGAGCTCGCCGTGCTGGGCGCGCGGTCGGGCGAGCAGTCCCTCGAGCTCTCGCCGGATGCTGTCGAGGTTCGCGACGATCGCCTGGATCGGCGTGTTGATCTCGTGGCTGACGCTCGCGGCGACCTTGCCGATCGCCGCGAGCCGGTCCTCGTGCGCGATGCCTGCGGCGAGCTGCGCCCGCTCCTCGCGCGCGACGAGCATGCGACGCGCGGTGAAGGCCAGGCGCAGGAGCGCGCGGTCCAGCCCCGGACCGAGCTCGATCACGTCGAAGGCACCGGCGCTGCGGAGCGCTCTGTCGCGCTCGAGGGTCAGCCCCGGCGGGACCACGCACACGAGCAGCACGTCCGGCTCCGCCGACGCGAACGAGCGTGTGCGCGCGAGCGCGGCGGCTCCGGTGTCGCTGTCCTCGACGAAGAGCACCGAGGCCCCGCGCGTGTCGAGCGGCGTGGTCGCGTCGTAGGTGCGCAGGATCGCGAAGTCCATCGACGAGCCGAGGAGCGACGTGAGCCCCGGGTTCTCCTCGACCACACACGCGAAGACGGGCGCGACGCTCACGGCGCGGCCTCCGCGGGCGCATACCAGCGCAGCACCACGGCCGAGCGCGTGAAGCCGGCGGAAGGCGAGTAGAGGAGCAGCGTCGAGCCGTGCCTCACCTTGCCCGCGGCGCGGGCCGCGTGGACGTTGAAGAGGATCGCCGCGTCACCGATGTTCGCGACCTCCGCGAACGTGTGGAAGGTCTTCTCGAGAGGCAGCCCCAGCGCCCGTCGGCACGCATCGACGAACCACCCGAGGCTCTGGTTGCCCACGTAGAGATCGACGTCTTCGAGGCGGAGGCCCGCGCGCTCGAGTGCTCCGAACGACGCCTCGCGGCAGAACTCCCCTGCACGCAGCCCCGCCGTCTTGCCCACGTCGGCGTCGAACGAGGCGAGCTGTGGCACCACGGGCGTCTTCCACCACTGGCGCTCCGCACGGCCGTCCACGACGGGCGCGAGCACGATTCCGTCGCGCAGGCTGCCATCGGTGCGCTGCCACTGTCCGAGGATCCCGAAGCCTGCGGGCACGGCACCGAGCACCGCCGCGGCCGCGCCGTCGCCGAAGTTCGTGGAGGTCACGGTCTTCGGATCGACCGAGCGCGTGCCTGCGTGCGATTGCACGACGAGCACCTTCCGGAACGCGCCCGTCTTCACCAGCGCGGCCGCGGTGACGAGGTGGGCCTGCGTGCTCGCGCAGCCGACGTCGAGGCTCCAGGCCGCCGCGCGACGGAGCCCGAGCTTGTCCTGCACCGCGGGCGCGTTCGAAGGGATGAGGACGTCGGCCAGGAGCGAGTGCACGAGGACGAGCTCGATGTCGTCGGGCGCGGCGCCCGCGTCCTGCATCGCGGCGCGGGCCGCCTCCACCTCGAGATCCGAGACGAGCACGTCGTCGTCGATCACGCGTCGCTCACGCGCGCCGCGGAAGAGATCGTCGCCGGTCGCCGCGATCGCGTCGGCGATCTCGGTCGGCACGTCGGTCTTCTGGCCCTTCGCGCTGCGCTCGACGGCGAGCACGTCCCCGCGCCGCTGCGCCTCGTCGCGCGGCCCGATCACGCCCGCCCAGAACGAGTTGTCGCGCACGCGCGGCGGCAGCGCGACGCCGACGCCGAGGATGCCCACTCCGTCGAGATCGCCACCCTCGCGTCCGCTCATCGAACGTCCCCGGCCTTGAATTGCTTGAGCGCCGCCACCCGCTGGTTGCCCGCGAGGCGCACGTCCGCGTCGATGCGCACGTCGAGCACCACGGGCCCTGGCTTGGCCTCGAGGCCTCGCACGAGCGCCTCGCGATCCTCGACGACGTGTCCCTCGGCGCCCATCGCGCGGGCGAGCGACGCGAAGTCGACGAGCGGCGTGGAGAAGTCGGGGGAGCGCCCGAAGAGGCCCATGTGACCGTGGTGCACCATGTTGAGCCGGCTGTCGTTGATCACGACGAACGTGGTGCAGAGCCGATGCTGGACCGCCGTTGCGAGCTCGCTGCCGAACATCAAGAAGCCACCGTCGCCGCACACGGCGAAGGTCCGCCGGTGCGGGGCCCCCAGCTGGTAGCCGATCGCGGCGTTGATCCCCGAGCCCATCGAGCCGAAGCCCAGGCAGGTGAGGAAGTCACCGTGCTCGCGGACGCGGAGGTAGTGCAAGGCCACGCCGAGGTGCTCTCCCATGTCGGCGGTGAACACCGCGTCGCGGGGGCAGACGTCGTTCATCGTCGCCACGACGTCCATGGTCGTGAGCTTGTTCCGTGGTGAGGCCGGGATCGGCTGGATCGCCAGCGGCGGCTGCGCGGCCGTCATCGTCGGCGAGCGGCCCTCCTCGCGGTGCTCGAGCATCTGCGTGATCACCCGATCCGCAGGGCCCACGAGGCCGAGGTCGATCGGGTAGTTCTTGCCGAGCTGCGCGTCGTCGATGTCGATCTGGAGAAAGGCGCGGCTCGCGCGCAGGAGCGGGCTCCATGCGTTGGTGGCGAAGTCGTTGAGCCCGCTGCCGATGACGAGCAGGACGTCGACCCCTGCCTCGAGGTACTGCCCGACGGAGTCGTGCCCTCCGAAGCCCGTGACGCCGAGATAGAGCGGGTGATCTTCGGGGAAGACGCCTTTGCCCTTGGTCGTGACGCACACCGGCGAGCCGACGTGCTCCGCCAGGCGACGGAGCGCGCGGCGGCTCGCGAAGTCGCGCGTGCCCGAGCCCGCGAGGATGAGCGGACGGCTCGCACGCTCGAGCAGCTCGAGGGCGCGTCGTGTTTGGAGTCGTCGTCGATCTCGTAGGTCGTGCGCTCGATGCCAGCCAGAGGCTGGGGCTCGAGGCGCTCGGTGGCCACGTCGAGCGGCAGGGTCACGAACACCGGTCCACGTCGACCGCTGAAGGCCGTGGTCAGGGCCTTGTGCAGCATCGAGGCGGCGGGGCCCGGGTGCGTCAGGCTGACGCTGAGCTTCGTCACGCGGCGCATCATCGCGACCGCGTCCAGCCCCGCGGACGAGCCCTCCTGCAGCGCTCCGCGACCGAAGGCCGAGCGCGCCACCTCCCCCGCGATGTGCACGAGCGGCACGCCCTCGTAGTAGGCCGAGGCGACCCCCGTGAGCGCGTTCGTGATGCCCGGTCCGGCGGTCGTCACGACGACCCCGGGGCGCCCCGTCGCCATCGCGTAGCCGATCGCGAGGAAGGCTGCGTTCGTCTCGTGCTTGGTCGTGATGATGCGGATGTCGGGCCGCTCGAGGAGCGCGTCGTAGAACGGGCTGATCGCGCCGCCCGGCACGCCGAAGACGACGTTGACGCCGAAGTCACGGAGCACGTCGACGAGGTGGAGCGCGACCGGCGACTTCATCGACCCTCCTGACGGATGCGGATGAGCCCATCGAAGGGCCCACGCAGCTCGGCCGTCACCACGACGTCGGCGCCGCAGACGCGCGCGACGCCTTCGATCGCGCCGACCATCGCGTGCTCGATGTAGACGTACTCCTGCTCGAGCTCGGTGACGATCTCGGCGTCCGACTCCGACACGACGCGGAATCGCGCGTGGGAGAGGACCGTCCTGCTCGCGTACGCCCGCTCCAGCATGCGCAACAGGCTCCCCAGGCTGGGGTCCACGACGGTCAGCGCCGCCTTGCCGAGCAGCGTCTCGGCCCACGCGTCGAACGCGCCCGACTGCAGCTGCCTCACGCCCTCGTAGATCTGCTCGCTGCCGTAGTGGATCTGCGCGAGCACGACGAGGCGCGTGAGGTAGTCGGAGACGGGGAACATCTTGAACGACGGGAAGCGATGGATGCGGAAGAACGCGCGGTACTCCGCCTGTGTCTCGGGGCAGAGCGTCCCTGCGCGCTCGTCGAGCATGTTGAAGAACGCGCCACGGCACGTCGCGTCTGGAGGGATCTCGCCCAGGCGCCAGACGAGGTCGGTCGCCCGCTCGCACCGCTCGAGGCTCGCGGGCTCGCGGGCGGAGAGACCCTGGCGCGTCTGGGCAGGCCCGATCACCGACGGGAGCGTACCACGCTCGCGCTAGCCACCCTCGGTGTCCGACGGCGTGGACGGCTCGCCGTCGCCCACCTCGTCGGTGGTGCCGGGCTCGCGGAGCACGCCTTCCCAGCGCGCGATGACGATCGACGCGAGCCCGTTGCCGATCACGTTGATCGTCGTGCGGGCCATGTCCATCAGCTCGTCGACCGCGAGGAGCATCGCCACACCCGCCTCGCCGGGCAGGCCGAAGCTCGCGCACGTGCCCGCGATGATGACGAGCGTCGCACGCGGCACGCCGGCCACGCCCTTGGACGTGAGCATGAACGCGACGAGCATCACGAGCTGATCCGTGAGGCTCTGCTCGATGCCCGCGGCCTGCGCGATGGTGACGCTCGCGAGCACGAGGTAGAGCGTCGAGCCGTCGAGGTTGAACGAGTAGCCCGCAGGGATCACGAAGCTCGCCACGCGGCGCGGCACGCCGAAGCGCACCACGTCCTCGAGCAGACGCGGCAGGGCGGCCTCGCTCGAGGCCGTGGTGAACGCGGTGATCGCGGGCTCTCGGATCGCGCGGAGGTAGGCGAGCGGCTTCACGCGCACGATCACCATGATCGGCACGAAGACGAAGACGAAGAGCACGATCAGCGCGAGGTAGAGCGAGCCCACGAGCTTCGCGTAGCGGCCCACGAGGTAGAGCACCGCGGGCCAGCCTCGGATCACGTCGGCCTCGGCGCACGCGTCGAGGGCACCCCCTCCGACGCAGTGACCCGCCGCCATGTGGCTGACGTTGTAGGCCATCGCGCCGAAGACGCCGAGCGGCGTGAGGCGCATCACCATGTCGGTGTACTTGAACATCACCTGCGCGACGGCCTCGAAGAACGAGAGCACGAGCTTGCCGCGCTCGCCGATGCGCGTGAGCGAGACGCCGAAGAGGACCGCGAAGATCACGATCGGGAGCAGATCCCCTTGGGTCGCGTGGAGCGCGACGTTCGACGGGAAGAGGTGGAGCGCGAGATCCCAGCCCGTCTGCGGTGCGGCGGGCGCCACGCCCGAGCTCGTCACGCCGAGATCGATCGGCAGGCCCTCGCCCGGCCGGACCCAGTTCGCGATGCCGAGGCCGATGAAGAGGGCGAGCGTCGTGACGATCTCGAAGTAGAGGAGGGCCTTGGCGCCCATGCGCCCGACGGCCTTGATGTCGCCCGTCTGCGCGACGCCGACGACGATGGTCGAGATCAGCAAGGGGACGATGAGGCCCTTGATGAGCGCGATGAACGCCCGCGAGAGGAAGCGGAAGAGCTCGTAGGCGAACGGGTTCTCGTCTTGCGGGAAGAAGCCGCCGAGCACGATGCCGAGCGCCAGGCCGAGCACGATGAAGAAGGTGCTCGAGAGGTAGAAGGGCCGAGCGGGCTTCGGGGCGTCCGGGCCGCTCGGTGGTTCCCGCGTGGTCGGTGGGCTCGTGCTCGCGGGCGTGCTCATCGCGCGCACGATAACATCGCGCCGCCGCGCGCTCGTCGCGGCCGAGGAGAAGCGTCGATGCTCGTGTCTGGTGTGAAGAAGGTGTGTGTCAGCGTGCTCGCGCTGGGAGTCGTGGCGTGTGGCTCGCGCGAGCCCGAGGCGGGCCAAGAGAGCCCCACCGAGCCGACGAGCGAGACGGCGCAGGAGGGCGCGAGCACCGCGGAGGCCCCGACCGCCGAGGGTTCCGAGGCCACGACCGAGCCGCCCGCGACGCCTGCACCGCCGGAGGACGCCGCGCTCGCGGCCCTGCGCGCACGCGCCGAGGCGATCCCCTTCCGCTGGATCAACCACGCGCCGGCCGATGGCTTCCCGTCGGAGTTCGGCGCGATCGGCGTCGAGCGTCGCTTCGTCGCCACCAGCGAGACCGAGACACGCACGTTCTCGATCGACGACACGGCCTCGGTGATCTGCCGAACGGGCGAGACCGAGACGTGGCGCGTGCAGCTGGCCGACCCGATCTCGGGCATGCCCGTGATCGGCGGCTACCGCGCTCCCGATGGCGAAGAGACGATCCTCGTCGCCTTCCCGATGGAGCGGTCGTGGGTGGTGGACGCGCGAGACGCGAGCGACGGCACGCAGCGATGGCACGCGACGGGAGGGGAGGGCGTGGTCGGTACGCAACTCGGCGTCCAGGACGACCTCATCGCCCTCCACATGCGCACGGCCGATCACGACGAGACGTTCGTGTTGCGCCCGAGCGATGGCCTGACGGTCGCGCACATCCCCGTGCACCCGGAAGCCTCGCGCCGCGAGCGCATGGAGATCCCCGCGGAGGCGCTCACCGCGAGCGCCTCGGTGCCTGCGCCGAGCCGCATCGCGTGCGCGGGGCAGAGCTGCACGATCCAGCGCGAGGGCATCACGGGCGGGCTCACGTTCCCCACCCTCGCGAGCGGCGCGTGCCGCGCGTTCGCCGTGGGCGGCGAGGGTGACGAGGCGATCGTCGCCGAGATCTGCAGCAACGCGACGGGTGTCATGGTGCACGGCGGCTCGCTCGCGAACGGCACGCTCGCGTTCTCGACGCGCCCCTTCGGCATCGGCCCGATCGCGCACTCACGCTGGTCGAACGAGGTCCGCATGGCCCTCGAGCCGCGATGGATCCGCCTCTGGGGCACCGAGTCCGGCCTCTCCTACGTGACCACGCTCGATCGCGCGACGGGCCGCGAGCTCTCGACGATCACGGCGCGCTGAGCCGCGAGCCGAGCGATCAGGCGCGCTCGCGGAGCGCGTCGCGGAGCCAAGGCAGGATCTCTCCTGCCCGCGCCTCGACGCGCACGGTCGCGAGCTCGTCGCCGCGGCTCGGGCCGAGCGTGACGATCGCCACGGGGAGCCCCCGCTCGTGCGCGCGTCGCACGAAGCGAAAGCCGGAGAAGACCGCGAGCGAGCTGCCGACGACGAGCAGGGCGCCCGCGGCCTCGACGCGCGCATAGGCTGCCTCGACGCGCTCACGCTGCACGCTCTCTCCGAAGAAGACGACGTCGGGCTTGAGGCTTCCGCTGCACCGTGTGCACCGCGGCAGGACGAAGCCCGAGAGCAGCGCACGCGTCGCGTCGAGATCGGCATCGCCGTCGGGCGCGAGCTCGGGCGCACCCTCGCGGGAGAGCTCGCGGAGCAGCCAGGCGTTGTCGGCCTCGAGGCGCAGCTGCACCTCGTCGCGCGGCTCGCGCAGACCGCAGTCGAGGCAGCGCACCTCGGCGAGCGCGCCGTGGAGCTCGATCACGTCGGCGCTGCCTGCTGCGTGGTGCAGGCGGTCCACGTTCTGCGTGATCGGGCCCTCGGTGACGCCGTCGCGCTCGAGCTCCGCGAGCGCGAGGTGCGCGGGGTTCGGACGTGCACCGCGGAAGCGCGGCCAGCCGAGCATGCTCCGCGCCCAGTAGCGCGCGCGCAGGTGCGGGTCCTTCATGTAGTCCGCGAAGCGGATCGGATTGCGGGCGCGTCGCTGCGTCTCGGGGCCGCGGTAGTCCGGGATGCCGCTCTCGGTGCTGATGCCGGCACCGGTCAGCACCGCGACGCGCCGGTCGCCCAGCCCGCCCAGGAGGTCGAGCAGCGCTCCGCGTGCGTCAGGCAGGCTGCGCGCCTCCACCTGCGGGCTTGTCTCCCTCGGCCTTGTCCGGCGGTGGAGGCTTGGGCCCGACCAGGAACGCGAAGAAGATGGCCACGTAGTAGAGGGCCACGAGCGGCGTGAGCACGAGCATCATCGTCGGCGCGTCGCCCGACGGCGTGAGCACGGCCGCGATCACCGCAGCGATCACCACCCACCACCGACTGAACTCCCAGAGCTGCTTCCAGTTCACGAGGCCGACGTACGAGATGAAGCCGATGACGATGGGCACCTCGAACGTGATGCCGAGCGCGAGCAGCATGCGCAGCGCGAAGTCGAGGTACTCGTTGATCATGATCGTCGGCTGGATGCGGAGCCCACCGACGGTCCCGCCGAACGAGAGGAGCGCATCGAACGCGGGCGGGAGCACGAAGCGGTAGCCGAAGAACGCGCCACCCACGAAGAAGATCGTGGAGAGCACGACGAACGGGATCGCCTTGGCGCGCTCGCTCCGATAGAGGCCCGGCGCGATGAACAGCCACCCCTGGTAGAAGGCCCACGGGCTCCCGAGGATCCCGCCGCAGACGAGCGCGATCATCATGTAGTTCACGAACATGTCCGCGGGGTTCGCGAAGTGGAGCGTCGGCTCGCCCATCCCGAGCGAGCGGAACGCGTTCATGTAGGGGTCGGCGAGGAACTGGAGGATCTCCTCGCGCAGCACCCACGCGACGGCGATGCCCGGGATGAAGCCCCAGACGGCGCGCACGAGGCGTGTGCGCAGCTCGCGGAGGTGATCGAGGAACGACATCTCGACGTCGTCCTCGGGATCCTCCGCGTCGGCGGCCGCGACCTTCTTCTTCGCCTCGTCCGGCGGCATGGCCGCGACGCGGCTCTCGACGGGCTTTCCCACTCAGCTCGCTCCTGCCGTCTGTTCGCGCGCGGTGCGCGCGGCCTCTTCGGCGAGGATGTCCTCGACGGAACGGCCCGTGTTCTTCGCCGCGATGCGCGCCTTGCGGAGACGCAGCTCGTCTTCGGTGATCTCGGGCTCGTTGCGGCGGGCCTCGAAGACGTCGACGCCCTCGGGCGGCACCTCGCGCGCGCGCTCCTTGTCGTCCAGGCCGCCGCGCACGGCCCCGACGCGCGTGCGCGGGATGGCCGCGCCCAGCATCGCATGGCCCGGGTCGTCCGACAGGCCGGGCTTGGAAGGACTCGGCTCCGCGGTCCCGCCGGCGGCCTTGCCGACCGGTGCCCCGACGGCAGGCTTGTCGAGCGCGGGCTTGTCGAGCGCGGGCTTGTCGAGCGCGGGCTTGTCGAGCGCGGGCTTGTCGAGCGCGGGCTTGTCGAGCGCGGGCTTGTCGATCGCGGGCTTCTGGAGCGTGGGCTTGTCGATCGCAGGCTTGAGGCCGGGCTTGCCGGGCTGCGCGCCGAGGAGGGCCAGCTTCTGCTTGCGCAGCTCGGCGAGCTCCTTGAGCTCCTCGTCGCGCAGGAGGTCGTCGATGCCCGTCGAGGCGCGCAGGTCCTCGGCCGTGCGACGGAACTGCCGGTAGAACTTGGCCACGGTCTTGACCATCGACGGAAGCCGGTCCGGCCCGACCGCGATCAGGATCAGACCTGCGATGATCAACATCTCCCAGAAGCCGATGCCCAGCATGGGTGCTCGGGGGTGTAGCAGAACGGCGCCGTTCTCAGAAGCCCGCGCACCGCCCGAGCGCCGAGGGGACGCGGGGACGCGTGCCGCACGCCGCGTCCCCCTCAGGCTACGGGTCGTTGCGCTCGCATCCACCCTGAGACGTGGTGCGTGGCGCTGGACACCGCTCGCACAACGAGGCGAGCATTCGCTTCATGCGAAGCGTTGCGACATGGGGAGCCCTCGTGCTGATGGCGGGCTGCAACATGGAGCCCAGCACACCTCCGGCGCCCGATGCCGCGCGTGTGTCGCGCCGGGACGCCGCGCTCGACGCGGCCGGCGACACCGGGCCCGCGGTCGCCTGCTCGAGCAACGACGAGTGCGACGACGGGGTCTACTGCAACGGCACCGAGACGTGCACGGCCGGCGTGTGCGCGCCGGGCGTGACGAGCTGCGACGACGGCGTGGCCTGCACGGTCGACGCGTGCTCGACGGATCTCGACGTGTGCACGCACACCGCGCCCGACATGGATGGTGACGGCTACGGCGACGCCGAGTGCGTCGATCGCCGTGGCGTGCCGACGGGCGAGGACTGCGACGACGCCGACATGCGGCGCGCGCCCGGCAACGTCGAGGTGTGCGACGCCGACGACCTCGACGAGGACTGCAACCTCGCGACGCGCGGTGGTCGCGACGACGACGGCGACGGCTTCGAGGACGCGACCTGCTGCAACCCCGCGGTGGTCGGTGGCCTCACGCTGAACTGCGGCAACGACTGCGACGATCTCGCCAACGGCGTGAAGCCGGGCGCGCAGGAGCTGTGCGACGGAATCGACAACAACTGCAACACCGTCATCGACGAGGGCTGCATCTGCACGCCCGGCGTGACGCGCCAATGCCCTCGCCCCGGTGAGTGCGCCTCGGGTGTGCAGACCTGCGTGGATGGTCGCTCGTGGTCGGGCTGCTCGATCGAGCCGGTGATGGACGTCTGCAACGACCTCGACGACGACTGCGACGGCAGCGTCGACGAGGGCCAGACGCTCGAGTGTTACCGCGACTTCGACGAGGACTCGTTCCCCGACGACGAGCGGCCGCTCGACGTCTGCCCGGACGAGGGGCGTCCCGAGGCAGGCCGCTGCCCACGCGCGACGACCAACCGCGTTCCAGCCCCGGGCGTGACGGACTGCTGCGACTTCGATCGACGCGTCTTCCCCAGCCAGACCTCCTACTTCACGACCGTCAACGGCTGCGGCGCGTTCGACTTCGACTGCGATGGCCGCGAGACGCAGCGTCTGACCGATCGCGTCAGCGGCATCTCGTGCTCCGCGGCCTCGGCGAGCGAGCTCGCCTGCAACGCGGCCGACGCCTCGGTGCGCGCTGCGCCCGGCTTCTGGACGATCGAGATCCCCGCGTGTGGCTCGAGCAGTCTCTGGCTCGCCCGCTGCCAGTGGCTGCGAGGCGGCATCGAGGCCCCGTCCGACACCTGCTTCCCCACACCCGACTCGCGCCTCCAGGAGTGCCGCTGAGGCGGGGCCATGTGGTTCACGCTCACGCCGCTCGACGCCGACTACCCCTCGCGGGCACCGCACCGCTTCGTGATGGAGCGAGAGATCCCGCTCTCGCCCGAGGCGCTCTTCGACCTGCTCGCCGATCCGTCCGAGTGGCCGAAGTGGTTCCCCGACATGAAGGCGATGCGCTGGATCAGCCCCGAGCCCGAGCGCGGCAAGGTCGGCGCGCTGCGCCGCGCGGACACGGGCTCGGGTGACGTGCTCGAGCACTTCGTGGCGTGGGATCGCGGGACGCGCCTGGCGTTCTTCGCGGAGAAGATGACGACGCCGCTCGTGAGCGAGTTCTTCGAGGACTACGTGCTCGCGCCGCTCGGCGCGGGCCGGAGCAAGCTCGTCTGGACCGTGGGCTTTCGGCCGCGGCTGCCGTTTCGTCCCCTCATGTTCGCGATCCGCCCCCGCTTCGCGAAGATGTTCGACGAAGGCGCCGACGCGCTCGTGCGCTACGCGTCCGCGCGCCGAAACGTTGGAGCCTGAGTCAGTCCGAGTGACTCATGCGCTGAGGGCGGCGACGCCTCTCACCGCACGGCGTGTCGCTCGATCCAGTCGATCACCTTGCCGCTGAGGTTCACGCCGTCGAGGCGTGACATCTGCTGGATGCCTGTCGGGCTCGTGACGTTGACCTCCGTGAGGCGACCGCCGATCACGTCGAGGCCGACGAAGACCAGGCCGTCGGCGCGGAGCCGATCGCGCAGCGCCGCGATGATGCGGCCGTCGTGATCGTCGAGCGGCGCCTTCTCCACCGTGCCGCCGACGTGGATGTTCGAGCGCACGTCGTCCTTGCGCGGCACGCGGAGGATCGCGCCGAGCGGCTCGCCGTCGAGCAGGAGCACGCGCTTGTCGCCCTTCACGACGTCCGGCAGGTACTCCTGCACCATCGCCATGCGGCGGCCGACCTGCGTCACCGTCTCGATGATCGCGTTCACGTTGAGGTCGCCCTCGACGAGCAGGAACACACCGTCTCCGCCCGCGCCCGAGAGCGGCTTGATGACGACCTTGCCGCCCTGCGCGTGGAGGAAGGCCTTGATGTCGTCCTTGTCGTTCGAGACGAGCGTCGCGGGCATCTGCGCCGGGAAGTGCAGCGCGTAGAGCTTCTCGTTCGCGTCGCGCAGGCCGCGCGGATCGTTGACGAGGAGCGTCGTGCCGCGCGCGAGCTCGAGGACCTGCGTGGCCCAGAGGTAGTTCGAGTCGAACGGCGGATCCTTGCGCATGAGCACCGCGTCGATCTCGTCGAGCCACACGCGCTCGGGCACACCGAGCGTGATCGGCGCCACCGCGGGGTCGCGGAACATCGAGGCACGGCGAACGCGCGCACCCGGCCGCCGCACGCCCGTCGTGGGGTCGGTGGTCGCGAAGAGATCGGTGATGAGGCAGTGATCGACGCGGTGTCCTCGCGCCTGCGCCTCTTCCATGAGCGCGAACGAGGTGTCCGCGTCCACCTGCACGGTCTCGGGCGGGTCCATCACGACGAGGATGCGCAGCGACATGCCGCGACCTTACACGGCGCCCGGCACTCGAGCGATCGCCAGCGCGGGCGCCTCTCCACACGGTGGGGCGTGCGCGGGCCCGAGGGCTCGTGCGCTATGCTCGCGCAATGTCCGCCGTTCCGCTCCGCAAGGCGACCTACGAGGAGTACCTCGCGCTCGAGCGCGACTCCGAGACCAAGCACGAATACGTGAACGGCGAGATCTACGCCATGGCGGGCGGCACGCCGGAGCACGGCCGCCTCGCTGCGAAGCTTGCGAGGCTCGTCGGCAACGCGCTCGCGAAGCGTCCGTGCGAGGACGAGCGCTCGATCGAGACGTATCGACGCGAAGGCAAGCGCTGGATCTACGAGGCCTTCGGCCCGGGCGAGGTCGCGAGCGTCGCGGGCGCGGACGTGACCCTCGCGGTCGACGAGCTCTACGCGAGCGCGCTCGAGGCGGGCTGACGCACGATGCGGCGCGCCCTCGGCCTGGCCCTCTTGCTCCTCCTCGCGGTCGCCGCGCCGAGCGCGCGCGCGCGCAACGTCGAAGCGCCCGTCCAGCGCTCGCACGCCGCGACCTTCTCGCGCTACGCGGTCGCCGCCGATCACCCGCTCGCCTCCGAGGCGGGTGCGAGCGTGCTCGCGCAGGGCGGCAACGCGGCCGATGCCGTCGTGGCCACGGCGCTCGCGCTCGGGGTGGTGAGCCCGGCCTCGAGCGGCCTCGGCGGCGGTGGCTTCGCGCTCTACTACCGAGCCTCGGATCGCACGATCACGTTCCTCGACTTCCGCGAGCAGGCGCCGGCCGCGGCCAGCGCGGAGATGTTCGCGCGGCGCGAGGGCGACACCGACGAGGTCGCGGCGCAGCGCTCGCAGGTCGGAGGCCTCGCCGTCGGCGTGCCTGGCGAGCCGCTCGGCCTCGAGACGCTCTTGACGCGCTTTGGCTCGCGCCGTGTCGCGCGACGCCGTGTCGCCGAGCCCGCCGCGCGCCTCGCGCAGGGAGGCTGGCCCGCGAGCCGCTACACGAGCATGTACGCGACGCCGATGGTCGAGGCGCTGCGCGCCGATCGTGTGCTCGGCGCGTTCCTGCCCCCGGGCGCGACGACGATCCCGCGCGGAGACACGCTCCACAACGCGGCGCTCGCGCGCACGATCCGACGCTTCGGCGCCGAGGGATCGAGGCCCTTCTATCGAGGCGCGATCGCGCAGGCGATCGTGCGCGAGGTCCATCGCCGCGGCGGCGTGATCACCGCGGCCGATCTCGCCGCCTACCGCGTGCGCGAGCGCGCCCCGCTCGAGGGCGAGCGCTTCGGCCGCCGCTGGGTCGTCGCGCCGCCGCCCTCGGCGGGTGGCTTCACGATGCTCGAGAGCCTGGGCCTGCTCGAGCGCTGGATGCCGCGCCCGCGCGAAGGCGCGCGCTTCCGTCACGCGCTCGCGGAGTCGTGGAAGGGACCGTTCCGCGATCGCGCGCTCTACGCGGGCGATCCGGACTTCGTCACGATCCCCGTCGATCGCCTGCTCGAGGCAGCGCGCCTCGATGAGCGCGCTCGGCGCTTCGATCGCTTCGCGGCACGGCCGATGGCCGACTACGACGTGGCGGGCGAGTCCTTCGCGGACACCGACGCGACGCCGCGTGATCACGGCACGAGCCACGTCTGCGTGGTGGACGCGGAGGGCAACGTCGCCTCGCTCACGACCACGGTGAACCTGCCCTTCGGCGCGCGCTTCACGGTCGAGGGCATGGTGATGAACGATCAGATGGACGACTTCGCGCGCGAGCTCGGCGCGCCGAACGCGTTCGGCCTCCCTGGCGGCTCCGCCAACCTGCCGGGTCCGGGCCACCGGCCCGTCAGCACGATGTCGCCGACGATCGTGTTCGAGGGCGAGCTGCCGATCCTCTGCGTCGGTGGCAGCGGCGGCAGCCGCATCGTCACCGCGACCGAGCAGGTCGCCCTCTTCCAGCTGCTCTTCGGCGACGACGCGGGCGCGGCCGTGCGCCGTGCGCGCATCCACCACCAGGGCATGCCCACCACCCTCAGCCACGAGGCGCACCTCGCGCCCGCGCTCGTCGCGAGCCTGCGCGCGCGTGGGCACGCGGTGGTGTCCGTCGAGACGAGCGCAAACGTGCAGACGATCCGCATCCGCCGCGACGCGAGCACCGGCGCGATCACCGCGCTCGATGCCGCGAGCGACAACCGCAAGGACGGCGAGCCGCGCGGCGAGTGAGAGCACGTGGCACTCGGATGGATCGATGCGAGTGCCACGGGCTCGATTCGGCGGGAGGGAGGCTCTCGCCGATTCACTCGGCGAGAGGGAGGGGCTGCGGCCAGACCCTCCGGCAAGAAACGTCAGAGCGTGAGTCAATGCAAGTGACGCACGCTCTGAGAGCTCGAGAGAGATCCCCTCACTCGATCGCGCCGCCCACCGAGAGCTCGCCCGTGACCCACGGCCCGATCGGCGAGCCGTCGGCCGCGAGCTGCACGAAGAACGCGTCCACCACGCGCATGCGCGCGCCGATCCTCAGGCCGGGCACGAACGTCATCGCCTGGCTCGAGACCTGGGTGCTCGCGGTCGTGCCCGATGCCACGGCGCTCTGAGCCTCCACGACGCGCAGAGAGCCGAGCAGGTCCGCGAAGACGCGAACGTCGCTGCTCGCGGCGAGCTCGAAGCCGAGGCCGAAACGGAGAGACCAGGAGAACACCGAGCGGTCGCTCACGGTGTGCGCCTGCTCGTCGAACACGAAGGTGCGCGAGGTCTCACCCGCGTCGTAGAGGCTCCACGCCAGGTCGGCGCCCACCGTCATGCGCACGAACGCCACGACCAGCCGGAGGTCGTAGCGGAGACCGGCGATCGGTGCGCCCGTGATCGGGCCCGCCTCGAACGCGCTCGCGGGCAACGTGCCGGCGAAGCCGAGATCTCCGTAGCGCGCCCAGCCGCCGAGGAAGCCGAGGGTCCCCTCGAAGCGCAGGTGCTCCATCGTGCGATCACGCGCGCCCTCGCCGCGCGCCGCCTCGAGCTCGCGCTCGAGCGCATCGCGATCGCCGGTCCGCGGCTCGGCCGTCTCGCCTTCGGTGGCGGGCGACTCGAGGCTCGGATCGGTGACGTCCTGGGCCGTGGCCGGCACGGCGACGAGGAGCCAGAGGAGCACGGTGCAGAGCGAGAAGGAGCGGGGAGAGTTCATGCAAGGACACAGCGCAGCCGACGTGCCGCGCACGGATCGCCTCGTTTCGTGGGCGATCTGCGCGACGCGCTGCGTCGGAGCAGGGCGCGCGCGCCGCCCCTGTGAAGCGCGCTCACGCCGCGCTGCGTCGAGCGGACGAAATGAAACCGCTCCGGTGCGCGTAGGATGCTCGCGCGGGCGATGTCACCCCGACCGCGTGAGGAGCGGCGAGAGATGGCCCAGCCCAAGAAGAACCCCGGCGTCGCAGCGGTGCTGTCGTTCGTCGTCCCGGGCGTCGGGCAGATCTACAACGGCGCGTTCCTGCGCGGTCTCTTCTGGCTGATCATCACGCCCGGCTTCTGGATCGGCTCGGGCGGCATGCTCGGCTGGATCTGCCACATCGCCGCGGCCTACACGGCCTACGACTACGCCGAGCGCCTGAACCGCGGCGAGATTCGGGAGTAGGGCGCGCGCGTCGGCTCGACGCGCCGCGCGCTTCGGGCGAGTCTCCGCGCACGATGACCGAGCCCATCACGACGTGGAAAGAGACGCTCCTCGAAGGCGAGGAGGCCGTCCTCTCGAAGCTCTCCGAGGATCTCGCCGCGATCCAGGCTGCGCGCACCGCGCACCAGGGCGGTGGCGCGGAGCGCGCGCTCCACGTGAAGCAGCACGCGGGCCTGCGCGCACGCCTCGAGGTCCACGCGGATCTTCCGACCCCGTACGCCCAGGGGCTCTTCGCGAAGGCGGGCCGTTACGATGCCTACGTGCGGCTCTCGAACGGCACCGCACGCTCGCAGCACGACAAGGAGCCCGATCTGCGCGGCTTCGCCCTCAAGGTCCTCGGCGTGAAGGGCGACAAGGCGCTCTTTCCCCACGACACACAGGACTTCCTCCTCATCGACGAGGACGCGCTGCCGTTCCGCACCCCGCACGAGTTCATCTCGTTCCTCCAGTGCGCGCAGAGCCCGATCACGCTGCCGTTCACGTTGTTCGGCAAGCTCGGCTTCCGTGCGTTCGGCCTCATCGCCGCGCTCGCGAAGGGCGTGAAGGGCAACCGCGGCTCCGTGATCGACCTCGAGTACCACTCCGTCGCGCCGCACGCGTGGGGCCCCTACGCCGCGCGCCTGCACCTCGTGCCCACGCACGCGGCCTCGCCGCACGCCAGGGCCCAGCGCGAGCCGGACTACCTGCGCCACGAGCTCGCACCGCGCGTGGCCGCGGGCGGCATCGCGTACGGCGTGTTCGTGCAGCTCCACGGCGATCCGTCCGAGTCCATCGAGGACGTCACGCGCCCGTGGACGAGCCCGCGCAAGGAGGTCGGCAAGCTCACGATCGTCGCCGACGATCCCGCGAGCGGCTCCGGCAAGGAGCTCGACGCGTTCGTCTCGACGCTGTCGTTCGATCCCTGGCACTCGCTCACGACGCACCGTCCCCTCGGCCTCACGATGCGCGCCCGCAAGCCGGGCTATCTCGCGAGCACCAAGGCCCGCACCGCCGCGGCGGAGCCGGACGGCGCCGAGTGGTCGCGCTTCGGCGCCGTGCCGTAGCCCCGTCGTGTGACGCTTCTCCCCCGAGCCTGCCGCTCGTGTGGCGGGCTCCAGCGAGGGCGATTAGCCTCCGCGCCCATGCGACTCCTTCGCCTCTCGTGTGTGGTCGCCCTCGCGGCCATCCTCGCGTCGAGTGTCTCGGCGTGCGTCACCGTCGCGCCCTACCAGCGAGGCCTCCTCACACGCCCCGCGATGAGCACCGAGTTCGAGGGCACCGAGACGGCGTTCCGCGCGCACGTGCACGACTCGCGCGAAGGCGCGACGGGCGGCTTCGGTTCCACCGGCGGCGGCTGCGGCTGCAACTGAGATGGCCTCCGCTCGCCTCACTCCGCGCGCGCGCTGGCGCGCCTTCCTCGCGCTCGCCTCGCTCGCGCTCGGGCTCGGCGTCTTCGGCGCCGACTGGCTCGGCGCGCCGCTCGCCGCCGACGAGGCCTCGGGCACGTGGACCGGCGAGGTCAGCGTGCAGGGCAACTACTACTGGGAGACCTCCACGCGCGTCGTCGCGCCAGAGGTCGGCATCCGCCTGAGCTCACCCGACGGTGTCGAGATCACCGCCGACTACCTCGTCGACGCGATCACGAGCGCGTCGATCGCGGCCGGTGTCATCGAGGACATCCGCTTCACCGAGGTGCGCAACCAGGGGACGATCACGATCGGTCGCGAGTTCGATCTCGGCGACGCGCAGCTGCGCCTCGGGGCCTTCGGCCGCATCAGCCACGAGCCCGACTACCTCGCGACGGGCCTCGGCGTGAACGCGGCGCTCAGCCTCAACCAGCGCTCGACGATCGTGCTCGGCTCGCTCGGCTACATCCACGACGACGTCGGCGCGGTCCTTCGCGGCATGAACGCGACGGCCGTCGACCCGATGGGCCGCATGCTCTCGAACCGCGGCCGCATCGGCGAGCTCGAGGGTGTGAACGCCTCGCTCACGGTGCAGCAGATCCTCCTGCCGAACCTCTGGATCTCGGGCACCTACGATCTGGTCTACACGCAGGGCTACCTCGCCAACGCGTACCGCTCGGTGATGGTGCAGGGCCTGCTCGTGCCCGAGACGCACCCCGGCACGCGCACGCGTCACGCGCTCTCGGGCCGGCTCGCGTACTTCTTCGAGCCCACGCGCACCGCCATCCACCTGATGTACCGGAGCTACTTCGACGACTGGGAGCTCGGCGCGGTGAACCCGGAGGTGCGCGTCTACCAGGAGATCGGCGACGCCGTGACGCTGCGCGCGCGCTACCGCTTCTACGGCCAGACGCGCTCCTTCTTCTGGCGGCCTTCGGACATGTTCATGTCCGACGATCCGTTCGTCACCGCCGACCCGAAGATGGCCGCGTTCGCGAGCCACCTCCTGGGCTTCCGCGCGCTCGTGCAGCTCGGCTTCCTGTCGGGCACGCCGCTCTCGTTCCTCTCGCGCGGCTACTTCGACCTGAGCTTCGACTACCTCTGGCAGGGCAGCCGCTTCGGAGACGCCGTCATCGCCCAGAGCGGCCTCCACGTGCCTTTCTAGCTCCTTGGCGTCGAGCCTTCGGCTCGACGAGAGGGGCTGCTCGCCCCTCTCCCGGTTTCGCTGCGCGAACCCGGGCCCCACTCCCTCGGGGATTCGCTCGTCGCTCCGCTCCTCACTCACCCCGCTTCGCGTTCCGAGGCGGGGCCCCAGCCCCACCTCGGCGCTTCGAGCCGATCTCACGCACCCGCTTCGCGTTCCGTGGGGGGCGGGGGAGCGGGGGGCTTGGGGAGCCACATCGGGCCGGCGATCGGGAAGATCGTGCGGCCCGAGGCGGGGTTCACGAGCATCGCGAACGAGATGTAGAGCGCGATGACCATGAGGAGCACCGTCGCGATCCCGATGCCGAGCGAGAGCGTGCCGAAGAGGCCGTCTGCGGGCGCCGTGAAGTGTCGCGCGATGCGCAGGACGTAGAGCACGTCGATGTCGAGGAGGAAGAGGAAGAGCAGCTTCGAGAAGAAGCCGAACGCGTAGGTGAGCACGACGAACACGAGGAGGAACGTGAGGTCCACCGAGAGCACGATCGTCGGGTCGACCGCGCGGCCCTGGGACGCCTCGCTCAGCGCGTACCAGTTCATCACCCAGTTGAACGAGAACGTGGTGAGCAGCGTGCCGCCGAGCGTGTTCTTGTTCGCGAGCGACATGATGCCGGCGAGGAACTGGCAGCCCGCGCCGAAGAGCAGACAGAACCAGGCCGCGGTCGAGAACATCGCGGCTGCGCGCGCGGGCTCGGAGGGGATCATCCCGAACGCGATCGGCAAGAGGGCGCCGCAGCCGATCGAGAGACCGAGCAGGCCGAGCGGCGTCGGCTCACCGAAGGGCAGGGTCGCGGGCGTGGAGGGAGGGCTCTGCATGGCGCGCGCGTCTACCGCGACCCGTGCGCGCGTGCATCTCGGAGCCGGCGGACGACCGCGTCTGGGCCAGGGGGCGCTGGGGTCTGGCAGGGCCGTTGACCGGCAACTCGACTGGCCGACCTCCCGCCCTCGCGAGAGAGACCTTCGTATTCCCTTGGATTCGAGGGTGATCCGGGGCCCTTCAGAAGCTCGCGCGTGTGGCACGAGACCTGCGATGCTCTCCGGACATGCAGACCTCTCGTCTCCTTCCGGTGAGCCTCCGCTTCCTCGCGGTGGCCGGTGCTTCTCTCCTCGCCAGCTCCGTCGCGGGCTGCAACCAGTCGCCCACCGGCGACGACCCGCTCACGTTCGAGGAGGCGCAGGTCTCCGATCTCTCGGCGCTCATGGACGGCGCCCCGAGCAACGACACGCTCGCGGAGGAGGGCAAGGCCGACGAGCGTCTGCCGGCGCGCTTCGATCTCCTCTCGATCCAGTCGCCGGTGCGCAACCAGGGCCGCCGCGGCACCTGCACCATCTTCTCCACGACGGCGCTCATGGAGTCCCTCTACATCCAGGAGGGCACCGTGATGAACCCCGACTTCTCCGAGCAGTTCCTCCAGTGGTCGACCAAGACCGAGCTGCGTCGCTTCACCGACGGTGAGGGCTCGAACAACGAGGTCAACCTCCAGGCGATCTCGCGCTTCGGCGTCGTGCGCGAGCAGGACTGGCCCTACGAGACGGCGGCCTGGGGCCCCGCGAACGATCCGATGTGCACGGGCGAAGAGGAGATGCGCCCGACGCGCTGCTTCACGAACGGCGAGCCGCCGGCGGCGGCGCTCATGGCGCAGCGCTTCACGCTCCCGGCCGGTCGCTGGATCAACTCGCGCGCCTCGAGCATCCAGAGCTACATGGTGAACAACCGCCTGCCGGTCGTCGTGTCGGGCACGTTCTTCTACCAGGCGTGGAGCCACGGCGGCTCGATGCTGCCCACGAGCGCCGAGAACAAGCGCCGCGGCATCGTGCAGTACCCGAGCGCCGAGGATCAGACCGACAGCCGCATGCGCCCGGCCGGTCACGGCATCCTCCTCGTCGGCTTCGACAACGAGATGCGCGCGCAGCGCGTGAACGCGATGGGTCAGCCCGAGGTCGATGCGATGGGCCAGCCCGTCTACGACGTCGGCTTCTACCTCTTCAAGAACTCGTGGAACAACACGTGGGCGACCGAGCAGGTCCCCGGCACGACGGAGCACCCGGGCGGCTTCGGCTGGATCTCGCAGCGCTACGTCGCGGAGTTCATGCAGGCGTACGTGTCGGGCCTGCCGCGCATCACGCAGCGTGAGGTGTGCGACGACCGCCGCGACAACGACGGCGACGGCCGCCTCGACTGCATGGACACCGACTGCACGATGGCCGCTGCGTGCGCGATGCCCTCGATGGGCTCGACCACCGCGACGCCGCGCGCCGCGATCCCCGACGCGAACACGATGGGCGTCTCGAGCGAGATCAACATCACCGAGCCGGGCCAGATCGCCTCGCTCGCGGTCGACGTGGACATCGCGCACACGTACCGCGGCGACCTCAAGATCCAGCTCGAGCACGCGGGCCGCACGGTGACCGTCGTCGACCGCCAGGGCGCGGGCGAGGACAACATCATGGAGGCCTTCTCGCTCGCCGACTTCAACGGCACCGAGGCGATGGGCGTGTGGCGCATGACCGTCATCGACACGGCGCGCGCGGACACGGGCACGTTCAACAGCTGGGGCCTGCGCATCACGCGCTGCGCCGGCAGCTGCGGCGGCGCGACGGAGACGACGCGTCGTTACGAGAACACGACGGCGCGTGACATCCCGGACAACGACACCACGGGCATCACGAGCGAGATCCAGGCGACCGACCGCGGCACCATCCGCCGCCTCACGGCGACCGTGACCATCCAGCACGAGTTCCCCAACGACCTCCGCATCGCGCTCCAGCGCGTCGGTGGCCGCGAGGTGGTGCTCTTCGACCGCCAGGACGTGACCGAGTCGATGTTCACGCGCACCTTCACGGTCGATGGCTTCAACGACCAGGAGCTTCAGGGCAACTGGCGCCTCGTGGTCTCCGATCGTGCCGCGCGCGACACGGGCCGCCTCGTGAGCTGGTCGCTCGACGCGACCACGCGCTGAGTCTTCTGGGTCGAGGGACCTCCGGCCCCTCGAGCTCCCCGTCGCTCGATCGTCGAAGACTCCTCCTCGCTCCCGCTCCAGGGGTGAGCTGCGCTCACCCCGCCGCGAGGCGCCCCTACAGATCCGCGACCGAGGACGAGCCCGCTGCGAGCGATCGCGGCGGGCTCGTTTCGTTCCGTCGCTTCCTGCCGACGGCGCGCTCGGCGCTCAGGGGCCGCGAGCGAAGGCGGTCGAGCGCGCCGATGCGCCCACGGCGGGCGCGGGACGCGGCGCAGGGGGCGGCGGCGGCGGGCTCGGCGCCACGGGTTCGGGCGACGGTGCGAGGGCGCCGTATCCGTACGAGCGCGCGACGCCGACACCGTAGCCCGTGATGCAGGGCCCGAGCGCCGGGTTGCACGGGCCGTACGGCCAGACCGACACGTAGCGCGGCGTCGCGCTCACCGCGGCGCTGCGCGCGGAGGCCTCGGCCGCGGCCTGCTCGGCGCGCTCGGCGGCCACGGCCGCGCGCTCGGCTGCGGCGAGCGTGTCGCGCTCGCGCCGTGCCGCCTCTCGACGCGATCGCTCCTCGGCCGCGACACGTTCGCGCTCACGGCGCTCCTCTTCTCGACGCGCTCGCTCGGCGCGCTGCTGCTCCGCCGTCGCGCGGGAGACGATCACAGGCTCGACGCGGAGCACACGATCACCCGATGGACCGTGCACGACGATGCGGCCTCCGCCGCTCAGGACGACCTGACCCGGCGGCACGCGGGGCATCGCGGTCGGGTCGCTCTCGTGCATCGGGCTCGCATCGCGGAGCGTGGTGAGCTCGCCTCGCGCGAACGACGCGACACGCGCCTCGTCGACGACGCGCGCCAGCGAGGCGAGGCGCGGCGAGCCGAGCTCGGAGCGCGACGCCACGAACCAGCGGAGCGAGGTCGCACCCCGCGGCGCGAGCGGCCGCCACGCGACCTCGTCGGTGCTCGTGCTCCGACGCCACTCGACCCATGCGCTCGCGTGCTCGCGCCCGGGGATCCATGCCCAGGTGCCCGTCTCCACGCTCGGGACCCAGCGGCCCTGGTGGAAGCACACCTCGCCCCACGCGTAGATCGAGACGAACGCGAGCCCTGCGTCGCGCTCCTCCCAGCGGCCGCCCGAGAGATACGGGGCGAAGTCGGGCTCGCGGCCCTCGCGCGGCACGAAGAGCTCGCCGTGTGCGCGCGTCGTCACCCACTCGCCGTGCGGGGCCAGGAGCGCACGAAAGCCTTCGGCTGACCAGGCGGACCCTTCGGTCCCCTGCGCTCGTGCGCGGCCCGATCCCGCGCAGAGACCCACCCAGACGAGGACCGCACCCAGGATCCACGTGGTTGCTCGCATGCTCTGAGGATGCCCGCCGGCCCGAGGCGGGTCGAGGGCGCCTGCGTCGTGGACGATGTCGGTCACACGAGTTTGCTACCGTTGGCGCATGTGCACGGCTGCTCGTGGTGCCCTCGCGGCCCTGGCGCTCTTGGCGCTCACGGCGACGGCGTGCACGCCCGTCACGCAGCTGCTCGTGGTGGTTCGCTCCGACCTGCCGCCCGAGGACGTGGCGGAGGTGCACATCGCCGTCGTTCCGGGCGAGCCCTTCTCGTCGCCACCGACGACACGCCAGGCCGTGATCGGCAATGGAGAAGGGCGCACGACGCTGCCGTTCTCGTTCGGGGTCCTGCCGCGCCGAGGCGACCCGAGCTCGCGCGTCGAGATCACGGTCTCCGCGATCGGCACGCGCGGCGCGACGACCGTGACGCGGCTCGTGCGCACCGGCTTCAGCGAGGGCCGCACGCTCCATGAATTCCCTGGAAACATGGGTGAAATCCGAGGTCCGACACCTCCGCGGGGCGCGTGTCGGTGCGCCGACACGCGGAGGATGTTCAGGGGCGCACCGAAATAACGTTGCGGCGTCCCTACATGGCACCGCCATTTCGGTGCATCGACATTTCGGTGCGGCCGGGTCAGACCGTCGTCATGGCCAGCACGCTGCCCGGTCTGGGCGCACCCGACCTCGAGCTCGACTCCCCCACGCGCATGCCATCGAGGCTGCGCACGGGCAGGACGTGGTGCACCGCGATCTCAAGCCCGCCAACGTCTTTCTCGCACGCAACAAGCACGGGCGCGTCGTGCCCAAGCTCCTCGACTTCGGGATCGCACGCGTGCGCGGGCCGGCGCGCGCCGTCGTCGCGACGGGTCCCATCCCCACGCCGACCACGCAGGCCGGCATGATCCTCGGGACGCCTGCCTACATGTCGCCCGAGCAAGCGCGCGGCGAGCCCGTGACGAAGGCGTCCGATCTGTTCTCCTTCGGCGCGATGCTCTTCGAGTGCCTGACGGGAGAGGTTCCCTTCGACGGCATCAACCCGAACGTCGTCATGGCCCGCATCGTCCTCGAGCGCGCCCAACGCGTCGCGGACGTCGCGCCATCGGTGCCCGCCGGCATCGCGCGCGCGATCGATCTCGCTCTCTCGCCCGACCCGCGAGATCGCCCTCCGAGCGCGGCAGCGCTCGCGGCGCTCCTTCGCGCGGGCGCCGAGGCAGCGCGCCTCGCGGTGCCCGCCGTCGGGACCTCCGACTGCGCCGAGGAGGATCCCGAGCTCGCGACCACGCTCGTGCACACCCCACGGCGCCTCGAGCCAGTCGCCGCGCCCGTCGCGCCTGCCGCGAAGCCACGAGCTGCCAGCGCCGCGACGCCACTCGCCCATGCGAGCACGGGCCGGTGGGCCGTGGCGCTGTTCGGTCTCTTCGTGCTGACCGCGCCCACGCCGCCGCCCGAGGTCGTCGAGGATCACGGCGCTCGGGAGGTCGCGCGTGGTGCGCCGACCCCGAGTCGCCCGCCTCGTGAGGCCGTCGAGGGCTCGCCGCGCCCGAGCCGCACGACGTCGACCGCGCCGATCGCGACGCCACCCGCGGCCGTCGATCCCCTGCCGCCCGCACCGCCGGCCCCACGAGAAGGTGCGGCGCAGGACGAGGCGCTGCCGCAGCTGCACGAGTGGTGAAGGCGATGAGGACCCTCAGCCCGATCGTCTCTCTCGTGTGGCTCGTCGCGGCCTCTCTCGCCGTCGTGGCTCCTCGCGCCGCCGCGCAGGAGGCGGTCGTGAGCGCGTCGGAGACCGAGGCGCGAGAGCGCTTCGAGGCTGGTCGCACGCATGCGCGCTACGAGCGCTGGGCGGAGGCGCTCCTCGAGTTCCAGGCCTCGGAGGCGCTCACGCCGCGCGCGGTCACCGAGTTCAACATCGCCGCGACGCTGCTGCGTCTGGGCCGCGCGCGCGAGGCGCTCGAGATGATCGTGCGGCTCGAGGCGCGCGACGATCTCGACGAGCGCGTCGCGCGCGACCTCATGTCTCTGCGCGCCGCGGCCCGCGACGTGATCCGCACGCTCGCGGTCGCCGTCGCGCCCGCCGACGCGCGCATCGAGATCGACGGCGAGGTGATCGAGGGCACCGGCTCGCCGCGCGCGATCCCGCTCGATCCGGGCCCTCACGCGATCGTCGTCACCGCGCCGGGCCACGCCGAGCACCGCGCCACGCTCGGCGCCGACGCGGTCACGTTCGGCGTGGAGCTCTCCGCGCTGCCAGCGGTGCTCGTCGTGCACGTACCGGAGCCCGACGCGCAGATCGAGATCGACGGCATCACCGCCGGCACCGGCGACGCGGAGCGCGAGGTCGAGGTCGGGGTCCATCACGTGCGAGTGACCCGGCCGGGTCGCGTGCCGTTCGAGATGGATGCCGAGATCCACCAGGCCGAGCGCCTCGTCGTCAACGCGACCCTGATCGATCCGCCCCCCACGCCGCTGCACGAGGAGCCGCTGCTCTGGGTGGGCGTCTCGCTCGGTGTGCTCGCGATCGCCGGCGCCGCGATCGGCATCGCGTTCGCGTCCACGCCTCAGCCTTCCGGCGGCTCGAGCGGCATTCTCATCGCGCCCCTCGCGAGGTTCTGAGCGTGACCGACCGAGCGTGGTCGAGCCCGCGCGGCACGGCGTGGATGGCCTTCGAGGGCGGGGCGCCCGTGCTGCGCTTCGAGTCCGACGAGGAGTGGCACGAGCTCGCGCGCCGAGCGCAGCGGCGCCTCGCGACCCTCGACTCGCCCGCCGCGTTGCCGATGATCGGCGACTCCGTCTCGCCCGACGCGGGGCAGGGCTGGCGGGTGCTCGTCCTGCGCTTCGCGCCTGCGAGCCCGCGTGCGGCTCGTCGGATCTCGCCGGTCCGCGCCGCGTCGCTCGCGGTGGATCTCGCCGCGCTCGTGCAAGCGCACCGCGAAGCGGGTGGGACCGAGGTGCTCGGCCCACACCATCCCGCGTTCGTCGTGACGACCGACGCGGGCGAGCGCTTCGTCGCGCCGGGCTTCGCGCGGCTCGCCGAGGACCACGACGCAGGCATCCGAGGCATGCGCGGTGGGGGCCGGATCTCGCACACGCGGTTCACCTGCGATCAGCTCCGCGGCACACCCGGCGCGCCGCACGAGGTCAGTTGCCTCGCGTTGCTCGTGATCGAGCTGGTCGCCGGTCGCGAGCCGTATCCGCTCGCGAACGAGATGGAGTACATGCGCGCCGTCCGCGCGGGCGATCACGAGCCGCTCGACCCGCTCGTGCCGGAGCTCTCGCGCTCTCTGCGCCGCATGTTCGAGCGCGCTCTGCGCGTCGAGGCCGCCGCACGTCCGACGCTGAGGGAGCTCTGCGAGGCACTGCTCGCCGAGCCCGGCGTCGCCGAGCTGCGCGCACGCGCCGCCACGACGGGTGACGAGGCGCCGCGCCCCGCCAAGCCGTGGTGGAAGCTCTGGTGAGCCTGCGCGCGTGAGCCCACGCGCAGCCCAGCGCGTCAGCGGCGGGCCATCGCGCGCACGTGCTCGAAGTGCGCCTTGCTCACGGGCGTGACCGAGAGGCGCGTGCCCTTCTGGAGCACGACCATTCCCTCGAGCGCGGGCTCGGCCTTGAGCTCGTCGAGCGAGATCGTGCGCGGCAGCTTCTCGACGAAGCCCACGTCGACCATCTTCCAGCGAGGGTCCTCGGGCTTGCTGCCCGCGTCGTAGTACTCGCTCTTCGGATCGAACTGCGCGGGATCGGGGTACGCGAGCTTCACGACCTCGCAGATGCCCGCCACGCCCGAGGGCTCGGCGTTGGAGTGGTAGTAGAGCGCGAGGTCGCCGAGCCGCATCTCGATCATCGCGTTGCGGGCCTGGTAGTTCCGCACGCCCTCCCAGCTCGTCGTGCGATCACGCGCGAGGTCGTCGATCGAGAAGACGTCGGGCTCGCTCTTCACGAGCCAGTAGCGCACCTCGCCTGGCGCACGCGGCGGAAGGGCCGCCACGGGACCGACGGCCTTGGGCGCGCTCGTCGTCTTCACGGGCCCGGTGGGCTTCTCGGCGGCCCCCGAAGCGTTCGGCTGGCCTGTCGAAGCCTTCTTCGTCGCTCCGGAAGCCTTCTTTGCCGCTCCGGAAGCCTTCTCGGCAGCCTCGGAGGCCTTCTTCGCGGTCGCGGAAGCCTTGTCGGCAGCCTCGGAGATCTTCTTCGTGGTCGTGGAGCTCTTCACGATCTTCTTCGACGTGCTCTTCTTCGTCGCCATGGCGCGGAGGATCCACCATCGCGCGCGCTGGTGGGAAGCGGTACGAGTGGGCGCGTGTACCGCAAGCCGTCGCTCACCGTGCTCGAGGCGCAGCGCCTCTGTCGCGACGTGTGTGGCGCGCTCTGCTGCCAGGGGCCGCAGGTGCTCGTGCTCGCGGCGGAGGAGGTCGCGCCCATGCGCGCTCACGCCACGCGGCTGGGCGTCGCCCTCGTGCTGCACGCGCGCGACGATGGCGGTGCGTCGCTGCGCTTTCCCGATCACGAAGGCGAGCGCTGCCCGATGCTCGATGCCCGCGACGCGTGCCGCATCTACGAGGCGCGACCGACGCGCTGCCGCGCGTTCCCCGAGGGGCCACGCCCTGGCTGCGTGATCTCGAGCGACGAGGCCTGAGAGAGCGAGAAACGATCGTTTCTCGCGAACGAATGGCAGTACGGGCCCTGAGTGGTTCGGGGGTAAGCCCCGACTCGCCGCGCCTGCGCGGCGGACAACTGAGCCGTCACTCGTCGAGGAGGAACGGCCGCAGCGCCGCGGCGATGCGCGTGGCGTGCACCTCGGGATCGACCGGGTTGAACCAGCGCCACGGGTGGAGCCACGTGCTCGGTCGGAAGATCGACGCTTGGCCCCACGCGCACTCGACGAGCACCGGCGCGATGCCGCGTGCGTGGAGGTCGTCGAGCTCCATGCCGTGCGCGAACTGTCCGGGCACCCACCGCGAGCTCGAGCGGATCACGTAGCGGCCACCGAGGCGCTCGTTGACGCCGCGCGCGTGCGCGTGGAGCGTGTCGTAGTCGGGAGGTCGGCCGAAGCGTCCACCGTAGGGCAGGAGCAGCATGCCGCCGAACGAGTGCAGCGAGGTGCCGCGCACGAAGTCGCCGCGCGAGGCGTCGAGCTCGTCGAGCACGGTCTTCACCTCGGGCTCCGATCCCGGGTGTCGTCCCGGCGTGCCGAGGAACGCGAAGCGCTGGTACAAGGGCTTCTTCGGTCGCCAGTCGGTCGCCCAGTTGCGGTTGAGGTCCACGCCGTTGGCGTTGGCGCGGACGAAGCGGAAGCGTCGCGCGCGGAGGTTCGCCTCGGCGACGCGGTAGCCGTCCGGATTGAGGAGCGGATAGATCACCACGCGTCGCGCCGGCCGATCGCGGAGGAGCGAGTCCACGAGCGCGAGCGCGCTCTCGACGCCGATCCACTCCATCGCGTGGATGCCGCCGAGCACGATCGCCGAGCCCGCCTTGGTCTCCGGCCCGAGCTCGAAGCGCACGATCGGCTCGCCGCGCACCGAGCGCCCCGCGACGCGCAGCCGCGCGCCTTCACGCTCGCGGAGCGCAAAGCCCTCGAGCAGCTCGCGGTAGCCCACGTACCGTCCCCACCCAGTCGGCACGTCCGCCGCGAGCGCCGGCTCGTCCTCGTGCGCCCGAATCGCCTCCTCGAGACCGCTCACCCCACGATCCTGCCCGCCCCCCGCGCGCCGTCAACGCATTCGTCCGCAGCGCGAATCAGAGCTGCATCCAGCTCGCGAGGTGCGCGAGGGCCCACGTGGCAGCGAGCCACGCGAGCGGTGCGATCCACGAGCGGACGAGGGCGCCCACGTCGGTGAGCGGCCGCGCCGCGTGGGGGTGGTGGGTCGTGCGATAGGGGCTCGGGGTCACGTAGCTCGATGGTCGCGGCAGATCGAAGAGGCGGCACCTCCAGAGCCAGGCCGGTGCGTCTCGGCGCAGGCCGAGCGCGACGAGCAGGGCCAAGAGCGCGGCGATCGGCGCGATCGTCCAGCTCTGGCCCAGCTGGCTCGTGCTCGAGGGTGGATCGTGAGGCCACACGAGCTCTGCCGAGAACGGCGACACGAGCCCTTGGCGGCTGATCTCGATCGCGATCCAGTCGTCGCCCTCGGCCGGCGTGTCGAGCCAGTCCTCGAGCGTGAGGCCACCCGGATCGCGGAGGACCCGCACGTGGCTGCCCTCGGCATCGAGGCAGTCCGCGTAGCGTGCGCCAGCGAGCTCGATCGGTGGACCACACGTGGTGCTCGCCTCGACGAGCCGCACCTCGCGCCCGAGGACCGCGCGTGACGCGAGCTCGAGGACGCCCCAACGCGCGCGCGCGAGCGGTGAGCCATCGAGCTCGGTCCGGACACGCGCGCCCACGAACACGGCGTCGAACGCGCGCAAGGAACGCGCTGCGCGGAGGAGGTGCGCGAGCGTGGCGCGCCGATCGACGAGGAGCTCGGCCGCCATCCGGTCGTGCGGACGCCCCGGATAATCAAAGTCCCCCACCGGGACGGCGTAGCGAGTGAGTAGGCCGGTTGCGGTGCGGAGCTCGCCGGTGGCAGTCAGGAGCCCGATGCCTCTGAACGTGCCCGAGAAGTCGAGCGGCGCGAGTGTCTCGAGGTCGCGCGGCCGCACGAGCGCCTCGAAGTCGGCCTCGGCGCCGAGCGACGCCGGGCTCGCGGGTGTCTGCATCGGACCGTCGAGAGAGGGGGCGAGTCGTGCGCTCGTCGAGAGCCCCAGCACGACGAAGAGCGCCCACGCCTGGCCCCAAGCCGTGCGCGACGAAGCGCTCCGGGTGCGTGCGGCGATCGAGGCGGCCAGGACGGCCACGAAGGCGAGCCCGCCGATCGTCACCAGCCCGAAGAGCTCGGAGATCACCGCGAGGGTGTCGAGGTGGGACGCGGCATCGGGCCTCACGAGGGAGCGATCGAACGGGATGAAGGACTGCTCGAACGAGGTCGCCGCTTCGAGCTCGATCACGTCGAGCGCGAGCAAGACGAGGGCAAACGTGCCGACGAGGTTCGCGGGCAGGAGCACCGCTGCCGCGCGCGTTCGATCAGCGTGCGCGCGCCATACGCTCGCCACCAGACAGACCACGAGCCCGCGAGAGAGGACGCGCATCCCTCCCGAGCGCACGAGGCTCCGAGTCGCCACATCCGCGAGGAAAGGACCGCTGTGGAAGGCGCGGAGCCCTGCGTTCACGTCGTGGAAGCGGGGGTGCTCGCCCAGATCGAGAGGTAGGTCTCGACCCCGCTGTCGTAGGCCTCGGCCTCGATCAGCGCGTCGGAGAGGACCACGCTCCGCACGACGCGCGTCCCTTCCGGGACGCTGCCGCCATACGTGTGCTCGTGCTCGAGCACGCCGCACGAAGGTTCGCGTGAGTCGACCGAAGCTTGTCGCGTGTCGAGAGAGACCTCTGGCTGGCCACGAGACGCTACGCATGTGTCGACCGACGGATCGACTGAGGGCAGGAGCTGCTCGGCGAGGGCTCTCGCGATCCCGAGGCCGTCTGCCGGCAACGCGACGACGCGACGGTGCGGCGAGCTCCTCAGCGCGAGCGCGCGCCTCTCGAGGCTCGCCTCGTTCGAGTCCATCCCCGGAGCATGCACGAGATCGCGAGGCTCTCGCTTCCGTGTCGGCGCGAGTGAACGCCACTCACGAGAGCACCCAGGCGATCGAGACCAGGGTCATGGGACCCAGAACGAGGGCGACCGCCACGACGAGTCTCCAGGAGATCGTTCGGCGTGGGCCCAGCGTTCGTCTCGTCCAAGTCTCGTGCGCCGCGGAGGAGCGGTACGCGCCGACCTCACGAGCGCGATCGTCCGACCTCGAGCCCAAGAGCTGCGCGAGCCATGCGGGCCCGTCACGCCGTCGGTCCAGTCGCGCGGCGAGCACGCCGAGGGCGAGGCCGAGGAGCCAGAAGGTCTCGTGCTCTTCGGAGCCCCAGCGCAAGAGCAGCGGGTGCAGTCGGTAGGGTTCGGCCGCTCCGGGCAGCACTGGCTCGGCGCGAGGCACCGAGAGCGCGACCGGCAGCGGCATCGCGTCGAGCGAGTCGAGCCAGGTCTCGAGGCTCATCGGCCCGGCGTCTCGGAGGACGAGCACCTCTCTCGGTCGGAAGGTCCGGTCCGCACCGAGCCTGCATCGGGTGTACGTCGCGTCTGCGTGCTCGAAGCGCGGCTCACACACCTCGACGTCGTCGACGAGGTAGATCGTGCGGCCCGAGACCGCGCTCGCGGAGAGCTCGACGAAGGGCCAGCGTCGACGCGCGAAGGACGCATCCTCGAGCGCGTGTCGCCGCCACGCGATGACGATCTCGGGGTTCGGCGCGAAGCTCGCCGCCGAGCCCAGGAGCTGACGCACCGTCGCACGACGGTCCGGGAGGACCTCCACGCGATCGGGAGACGATCGCGCGCCCTCGACGCGCGCGATCGTTCCCTGCGCGGACAGTGTGTGGCTGACGCTCACCACATCGCCCGCCCCGTGCGTGCGCCGCAGCGGCTCGAGCCCCGCCGGCAACGTGCCGTCAAAAGCCTGCATCCGCCTCACGAAGAAGGGTGGCGACAGCCACGCCGAGCTCGACACCAGCGCCACGCAGGCGACGGGTGCTGTGAGCCAGAGCCCCAGCGCGAGCGTGGATCGACGCTTCTCTCGCGCGGCCAGCACACTCGTCACGAGCACCGCAACGGCAATCGCGACACCGAGGCCGCCCACGACGTCCGCGACGAGCGCGAGCGGCTCGAGCCTCGAGGTCTCGAGGCCACCGGCGTGATCCACGGCGCCGAACCGAGCCACCTCGCGCGCTGCGAGCGCGGAGCAGAGGCACACGACCGCGCGTGACGCCGCCAAGACGGCGAGCGCGGTGAGCGGGGTCGCTGCGCTTCGCGCACGCGGGTGCGCGCGAACGAAGCGCGCGAGCCCGAGCGGGAGCACCACGGCGACGGTGACGTTGCAGGCCAGCGTGAGCGCCGTTGCCTCGAGCGTGGGCTCGGCACCGCACTCGGAGCGCGACAGCGAGTAGAAGCCGCAGGCGGGACCGAACCAGCCGGTCACACCGCCGACCGCGGGAGCTCCGAGCAGCGCCCCGGCGCCGAACGACAGGGCTGCGAGCTGATCTCGTGCCTCGAGGCCTCGTGCAGCGGACGAGAGCGCCACCAAGCCCATGAGCATCGGCAAGGCCACCACGAAGCCCCACTCGCCGACGCGGGATGATGGGAAGCAGAGGAACGCGGCGAGCCAGGTGCCGAGCGCGATCAGCCACGGCAGCGCCACCCAGCGGAAGGATGCGTCGCGAAATCGCCAGAGGACGACCAGCCACAGCGTGGCGGCCGACAGCGCTCCGAAGGACCCGAACAGCAAGAGACCCAGCAGCGCGGGGCGCACCGAGGCGGCGGTGTGGAGCACGAGCAGGCACAGCCCCGCGACCGTCGAGAACACGGATGCGAGCGCCCACGGCATCCAGCCTGCCCAGTGCCTCGGGTGCAGTCGCACCCGCTTCCGACACCACGCCGCGAAAAAAGTTGGGTCTCCAGCAGGTTTGGTGGGTCTGAGAGAGCCATTCACGCATGACGTGGCGAGAGCTTGAACCCGGAGCAGCAGAGGAAGAGTGTTGCGATCAAGGGGGCTGCGGAGTGGAAGCCGAACGAGCGTCTGGTCACGACTCTGGCTTTCCCGTTGAAGCCTTCGGAGCGGCCATTCGACAGTCGGGTCCGGACGTACGCGAGGATACCGTCCATGTGCTTGCGGATTGTTCGACCGACGCGGACGAACGGCTGCAGGCGCGACCGGGCCGCCCACGCTACCCAAGCCTCGAGTTGCGTTCGCGCATCCTCGACCGAGTGGCCGTCGAGGATGG